>PGYL01000005.1 GCA_002839645.1 Methanomicrobiales archaeon HGW-Methanomicrobiales-2
ACTGTGGCTGTGTCGAAGAGGGGGCAGAGGGGGACTGTGGTTGCGTTGGGGGCGGCGTTGAGCCTTCGGTCAACTCCAGTTTGTAGATCTGCCATCCCGTCTCGTTTTCAGCACTCCAGATAACAACGTTCCCGGAGATCGACGGATATCGTTCAACGACGGTATCGTTGGTCAGCAACACTTGACTGCCGGTGACAAAGTCGTACAGGTTGAGATCCCACTGCCCGTTGAAGTTCTGACTCCAGACCAGTCGCCTGCCGTCGGTAAACGGATCCATTTTCTCCAGAGGATCGTCAGTCAGTTGCTGCAACTGGTCGGTGGAGAGGTTGTACATGAAGAGATCGGTCTGCCCGCTGACATTGTCTACCCAGATGACAATGTCACCACCGGCACTTGGCGCTGTCGGGCCGGTTATCGATGCTATTACCGCACCAGAAGTTCCTAACCAGACGGGACCCCTGGTCTCATTAACCCCCTCCGGGGGGGTCTGGTTACCCGGCATTTCTCCGATATCTGCAGCTGATACGGCTGCAAGAAGAGCAATAACAAGAAGGCCTGCAAGGGATGCAAGTCCTGTTTTCGGCATTTTCACGTCAATTCACCTCTGAGTTTCCCTTCTGAGCCAGAGAGTATGTCCGCATGAGGGAAGACAGAACATCTGCATGTGTCCAGGGGGACCGTTGAACGAGATGGAAGTATCAGGCATTATTGAAGCATGAAAGCCGTTTTTTTGACGTTACAGGAGCAATAGACGGCGGTGTAATTATCAGGCATGCGTAGATCACCCTCATACACCCGGGAGGGGAGGACATAATCGTATTTATATTTAACCAACATTATAGATCTAATGAAATCTATACCCGCGGGTCTGCTCTGGACCACTCCTCGGGCGTTTCACCAGTTGCAGTCCTTCGTCGGGCAAAGAGCCGGGGGACTCGGCGTGATGGTGAAAGTAAGCAGCGGCGCCTGTGCAGGCCGGCAGCCTAGCGTCTGCGGCACCACTCTCACCCGAAGAGCCGCAGGAGCCAGGCCGGCCCGTTGCCAGGAGTGCGGTCACGCTGAGAAGTGCCTGTCTATAGCCGCCCCGGTGCTGATCCCCATTCAGGTCCAGGCAGACGCCGGGAGGTGAGCATTCCCGGCATCCTGTTCTGCCTCTCACCGGTGGTCATCCAGCCCTGCGCTGCGGTTCCGGGATCGCAGGTTCCCCTGCCGATGCCGGGAGATTCCGGAGCGGACGGAAGAATGCCCGGATCTCGCGGGCCATGAGTTCCGGGACCTCCATCGCCACGAAATGGCCGCCGTGCTCCAGCACCGTCCATCGTCGGATATCCTTTAAGTTGCGTTCCGCATACTCCCGCGGCGGAACCGGGTCGATGTCCTTCGGGGGGAGAGCGAGTCCCACCGGGACGTCGATCCTCTGATCCGGCGCAAGCGAACCCGATACCCACTCCTCGCGGTAGCTGACGGCCCTCACCGAAGGGCCGCCCGCCCAGTAGAGCATGATATTCGTCAACTGTTCGTCTTTTGAGAAGACCTTCTCCAGGTCTCCGTCGCTCCAGGTGCGGAACTTCTCGATGATCCAGGCAGCGTAACCGGCGGGCGAGTCGTTCAATCCGTAGGCAAGGGTCTGCGGCTTCGTGCCCTGGAGCACCGCATACGCGCCCTCGGAGAAACCCTGCGCCTGCGATCTCGCGAGGTACTCCCGCTCGGCATCGGAGAGATCCGGGAAGTTCGCCATCATGATGGGGAAGCCGATGTCGGTGAGGTGGAGGCCGACGATCGATTCGGGGTGGCGTACGCCGAGGATCTGCGAGATCGGACTTCCTCCGTCCCCGCCCCCGGCGCCAAAACGCCGATAGCCGAGTTCTCCGGTCATCAGCCGCCAGGTCAACTCCGCAATCTTTGCGAGCGGCTGCGCTCTGTCCGATCGCGACATGCCCGGATCGCCGATCAGCGAGGGCACGACGACGTCGAACGAGTCGGCGGCATCGCCGCCATACGCCGCCGGATCGGTGAGCATCGGGATCAGTTTGAGGTAGCGGCAGATCGAGTCCGGCCAGCCGTGGAAGAGGACGAGCGGCATCGGGTCCGGCCCCTTCCCGCGCTCGTGGATGAACCGGATCGCCTTCCCGTCGATATCGGCGGTGTAGTGGGCGAACCGGTTCAACTCCGCTTCGCGTGCCCGCCAGTCGTAGGTGCGCAGCCAGTAGTCGACGAGCTCCTTCATGTAACGCATGTTCGTGCCGTAGTCCCAGTCCGCACCCTCGACCTCGTCGGGCCAGCGCGTGCGGGAGAGGCGGGAATGCAGGTCGTCGAGCGTCCCGGCGGGGACACTGATGGTGATCGGCCGTACGGTCATGTCGACACCCCCGGGGCCTCCCGGTGCTCCGCCCGTAGCGGCCGGAAGAACGCCCGGATATCTTGAACGAAGAGTTCCGGCTCTTCCATCGCCGTGAAATGCCCGCCCCGCGGCATCTCGGTCCAGCGCTGCACGTTCAGTCGCCGCTCCGCCCATTCGCGGGGAGGGGGGATGAAGTCTTTGGGAAAGACCGCCATCCCCACCGGGACGTCGATATGCTCCTGGAGGAACTGGAGCGGCAGAGAATGCATGTTCTCGTAGTAGAGGCGGATAGACGATCCGATCGTCTCCGTCGCCCAGTAGATCATGATATTGATGAGCAGTTCGTCTTTGCTGAAACGCCGCTCGATCTCGCCGCCGCAGTCGCTCCAGGAGCGGAATTTCTCGATGAACCACGCGGCGAGACCGGCAGGAGAGTCGGCGAGGCCGTACGCGAGCGTCTGCGGCTTCGTCGACTGCACCATGCTGTAGGCGCCCTCCTGCATCCACAACTCCTGGATAGCAGCAAGGTACCTCCTCTCGTTCTCGGAGAGGTCGGGGATATCGGCACCGAGCGAGAAGAAGCCGACATCGGTGAGGTGGAGACCGACGACCTGCCCGGGATGCCTGAGTGCCAGGAGCTGGGAGACCCCGCTCCCGATGTCTCCGCCTCCTGCAGCAAAGCGCTCATAGCCGAGCACGTCGGTCATCAACCGGGCCCAGAGGTCGGCGATCCGCGCCGACGTCATGCCGCGTTCGTGCGGGCGGTCGGAGAACCCGTACCCGGGCATCGACGGGACGATCACGTCGAACGCATCGGCGGGGTCGCCACCGAAGCGAGCCGGATCGGTAAGGAGCGGGATGATCGTATGATATCGGTAGAAGGAGTCGGGCCAGCCGTGCGTGAGGATGATCGGGAGCGGCTCTTCGCCCCTGCCCCGCTCGTGGATGAAGTGGATGCCCGAGCCCGCGACTTCGGTGCGAAAATGGTGATACCGGTTCAACTCCGCTTCGCAGGTCCGCCAGTCGAACCGGTTCTGCCAGTAATCGACGATCTCCTGCATATAGCCCAGGTTCGTCCCGTAGTCCCATCCCGCACCCTCGACCTCGTCGGGGAAGCGGGTCTCCGAGAGCCGCTCCCGGAGATCGTCGAGGACGTGCCCGGGAATATCGATGGTAAAAGAGTGAACCTCCATGCGGGGATTACTGAAAACAAAGGTAATAGTTCTTTCGCGCAGTCGTTTTGCGTGGTCTGGACGGAGGAACCAGGCAAAAGGCCCATAATCTTATTCCCGGACGGCTGAAGCCTTCTTCAGCGTGAACAGAAATGCCGCCCCCTGCTCCGGATGTCCGGGGACCCGGTCCTCGACCCAGACCTTCCCCCCGTAGCGGTCGATCAGGATCTGCACCAGGTAGAGGCCGAGGCCTTCCCCGACGCCCCGTCTTTTCTGCTCGTATCGATGGAAGATCGCCTCCTTCTGGTCGTCCGGCACGCCCGGGCCGGTATCCTCGACCGAAACGCGGACAAACCCGTCCGCATCTTTCGTCCGGATCGTGATCTCGACATCGGGACCACCGTGCTTCACGGCGTTGCCGATCAGGTTTGCGAAGACTTCCGGGAGGAGGTCGTCGGCAAGAATCGGTCCAGGGGCACTTTCGTAGCGGATGCTGCTCCCGGGGTAGTGGCTGATCTCGTCGTTGATGACCGTATCGAGGTCAAGCTGCCTGATCTCCGGCGATCCTGCATGGATCCGGCGGATGGTGGAGACGGTCCCGAGGATCTCGATGCTCTTATCGATGCTGCGCTTGAGTTTCTCCATATATGTGGCAGCATCCCCCGAGAGCATGCCGAGGAGCAGGTCGGCATAGAGGTTCGCGACGTTCTCGGTGTTCCCGATATCGTGGGTCAGGATATCGAGGTACAGGTTCGCCTCCCGGTGAGCGGCCTCAAGATCCCGGTGTATCCGGGCGAGCTCCCTGGTATGGCGCAGAAGTACTTCCTCCGACTGTTTGCGCTCCGTAATGTCATCAAAAGTGATGAAGACCTCATACGGCCTCTCCTCCCCTTCCCTGAACTGGGGTACGGTGTTGATGAGGATCCACCGGTAGTCGCGCTCTTCCGGGCGATAGATGCCCATGACCGCGTCCCTGACCGGTCTTCCGGTCCTTGCCGTCACCATCGAGGGGTGTTCCTCTGCCGGGTATGGTGAGCCATCTTCGTGGACTGTCCGCAGATGTGCGTGGATCGCATCGATATTCCCGATCTCTTCCCCCGCAACACCCAGAAGTCTGCCTGCTGCCGGGTTCATGGCAGTCACGGTACCGTCGGGGCTCTGGATGGCGACGCCCACCGGTATGCCCTCAAAGATGGTCCGGAACCTCTCCTCGCTCTTCTGCAGCGCTTCCAGGGCACGTATACGGTCGGTAACGTCTGTCAGCGAGAGGACAAAACCCAGTATCCTTCCAGCCGCACCCTTCACCGGAACAAGGCTCCAGTCCCAGTAGGTCACCCCGTCGCGAAAGAGCTCCGGGTACGCGAACGGCATCGCGTAGCACCGGAACGGTTCCCCGGTCTCTCTCACCCGCTCAAATACCCCCCGGGTCTCAACATCCGGGAAGAGGTCGAACTGGTTTTTACCGATCAACTCCTCCGCGGTATAGCCCGAGTCGGAGACATATGCAGGGTTCACCCGGACGAACCGGAACTTATCGTCAAGGTAGGCAATGTGGACATCGGTGTTGTCCATGATGGTCAGGAGCAGGTCACGCTCCTGCTCCAGGGATGCTGCCAGGCGCCGGTTCTCCAGTAGCAGCCGGCGTTGCTCCTTTTCCACCCGTTTACGCATCAATGCCTCGGCGATGACCGGGGCCACGGCCTCTACGGCAACAAGATCGTCCCCGGCGTAACCACCCTCCTTATTCCCAAGCCCCACCATGCCGATGACGGTGCCGTTATAGATCAGGGGGACACCCAGGAATGCTGTAAGAGGCGGATGGCCTTCCGGCACGCCGATGCTGTCCGGGTGCGAGGACGGGTCGTTCGTACAGAGCGATCTCCCGTTCATCAGCACACGCCCGTAAATACCGTGAACGGCCATACCGGTCGGAACGGGCATCCGGCAGGCGGACCAGCCCGGATTGCTGATGGTGAGTGTGTCCAGGCGATCTTCTTTGTTTAACTCGGCGATGAACCCGAACCTGCTGTTCGTAATCTCTTCGGCAACGGTGAGGCAGACGCTCCCGAGTTCTTCTTCCGTATCGATGGTGAGCGTCTCCTGTAATATCCGGTTTACCCCTTTCAGGATTGCACTGCTCTTCTGGAGCGCCTCTTGTGCCTGTTTACGCTCCGTGATATCGTGAACGAGCCCGCTCCGGAAGAGAGGACGACCCTGTGCATCCCGGGTTACGATGAGATGGTCCGAAAGCCAGCGGTACCGGCCGTCTTTCACCCGGAACCGATACTCAAGGTTTCCGCTGCCTGACGCGGCTGCATCTGCAAGTGCCGCCTCAACCGATGCGCGATCCTCAGGATGAATGCGTGCCGTAACCTCTTGGACACTCATCGCACGCATCTCGTCTGCGGAAAAACCGGTGATCTTCTCGATCACCGGACTCATGTAGTCATACCGATCGGTCTTGAGGTCGCGCCGGTATGCCGCATCGAGGGAGTTCTCAAGGACCGCCCGAAACCGTTCTTCGCTCCCCCGCAACGCCTCCTCTCCCCGTCTGCGTTCTGTGTCGTCGTGGATATACTCCACAACCTCAAACACCTCGCCGTCCGCATCTCTTCGTCCGACCACGTTCTCCACGGCATAGATGAGGGTGCCATCCTTTCGCCTCCGCGTTCCGGTCTTGCTCTCTATCTTTCCTTCACCGGTGAGGCGCCTCAGGAGTTCGTCTCTCTCCTCGGGGGATACGTAGGTCTCTCTGATATCGGCGTTCTGCGCCTCATCAACCGAAGAAAATCCAAATATTCTGGCAAATGCCTGATTACAGGCGAGTATCCGGCCATTGTGGGCCGTGACGACATCCCCGGTTAAATCATCCTCAAAGAGCCGCCGGTACCGCTCTTCGCTCTTCCGGAGTGCCTCGTGCACCTGCCGCCACTCCCCGACATCCACGACGTGGGCAATGAGCCCCCGGACCTGCCCGGACTCGTCGCGGTCGGGGGTATACGTCACGTGCACGAGACGCGGTCCACTCACGCGGTACGGGACTTCCTCCTCAAAGGTGACCTCCTCCCCGGAGAGCGCCCGTTCCAGATACGGCCTGATTGCCTGCCAGGCCTCCTCGCCGAGGACGTCCCGGACCTGCCGCCCTTCTATCTCCCCGACAGCGCGGCCGAACCACTCTTCGTAGGCTCTGTTCACCCGGCGGTACCGGCAGTCGGCGTCGATATACGAGATCGGCCAGGGCTCTACATCCATGATCCGCCGGATCAGGGTCTCCCGGTCGCGGAGTTCGGCCGTATCCGAAGAGAGGATGACCCTGTACCGGACAACGCCGTCCCGATCCCGGACGGACACCGTTCTCACGGGTAGGGAGGCGTGTGCGTTGCTATGGATCACCTTCCCCGAAGACGCGTCAGCGATGGCGACACCCACCGGCATCTCGTCGATCACCGCCTTTAACAGGAGCCGCTCCTGGAATTCGCGGTTCTGCCGGGCAAGTGTCTCGATGCCTTCGGTGAGGGTTCGGACGGCCTCCTCTGTCTCTGTATCTGCCTTATCTCCGGCGAGGGTCCGCAGGCAGTAGTACAGGTGTTGTATCAGGTCCGCAGCGGCCGGTTCTGTCTCCGACCCCTCTTTTGGGGTTTCACCGGACAGTAATGCTTTTTTTGCCTTATTTCCGGACATGACAGGTCCTTGCAGCCCCGGGGCCGTTACAGGATTCCGGAAAACTGCTGATGTATCAACTGGTGTCCATGACGATCGATTCGGGCGAGCGTGATGCCTTCGGGTGCTGAGAGGGCAGACACATTATATTTCCTGATGCAAATATTACTATCTGCACGCAATGGCTCTCCAGAGTGCGTTATCTTCGGCGTCCCCTCTGCAGAATCGGGTGGATACGCTCCTCCTCGGATATTTTATCCTTGCTGGAGACGTTATATCCTTCGGATTTTTCCGCGCGAGCGCCTGACGGTTCACGGTCGGGTGCGGACTAGATAGAGATGCGTTTCGACTCCTTGAATTTTAATGAGAAATCGCTAGAAACGCAAATTATCCTGTTATTATGACAATAACAGGGAAACAGACGCCGCCAACAGGACTCGAACCTGTGACATGCTGGTTAACAGCCAGCCACTCTACCAACTGAGTTATGGCGGCAAACAAGTGCTCTATAATGTCTTGCCTGAATCGTATTAAACGTTACGGGGGTTTTCCTTCTTGATGGTCTCAAGAAGGCCGATCAACTCGTCGACCTCGCCCTCCAGGCCGTCGAGGAGGTCGTCTGCGAGTGCTGTCGCCACCGCACCGGCCGGGGACGCGCGGATATACCCCTCCTGCTCGAGGATCCGCAGCGAGTAGCGGACCCGGTGGTAGGGGAGGTCCAGGACCTCGGAGAGCTTCATGATGCCGATGGGCTGGTGCTCCACGACCGCCCGGATCACCTCAAGATGCCTTGAGACGAGTTCGATCTCGGATTTGAGTTTTGCGAGCATGCATCCGCCTGCAGAGAGTATGGGTTCACGCGCATTACGGCTGTTCGCGCAGCCAGGCCTTCGTCAGGAAGTAATGCTTCCGGAACGAGAGGGAGAAGGCCACCCCGACGGCGACGAGGAGGATGCCGATCGCAAGGCCAATGGTTCCTTCAGGCGCGAACCGCAAGAGGACGAAGACGGCCATGGCGAAACAGAGGACGATGATGTTCAGCATGACCGTCAGTATGATGAACCTGCCCTTGAAGGCCTGTCTGGTTGCCTCATCCATCATTCATACTTGAACGCGGTGGTAAAAGTACTTGTGGTTTCAACGAAAGAGTGGGTAAGATGAACGGACTGGATTCTGCTATCCGGGACGCCGGAGCAGCAGCATACGCGGCATACGGATCGTCTGCGGACGCCAACGTGCGCTACCTCACCCGGTTCCACACCACCGACCCCGTGGTCTACGTGGCAAAGCCGGGCGAGCGCGGGATGATCGTCGTCCCGCAGATGGAACACGAACGGGCGGTCCGTGAATCGACGGCGGCGGTCGCCACCCGCGCCGATGCCGGCTACCTCGAATACATCAAGGCCGGAGAGCCGCGCTGGCGGGCGACCGCCCACATGATCGCCGACCTCGCCGGCGGCCCCATCCTCGTCCCCGCAACCTTCCCTCTCGCCCTCGCCCGGGAACTCGAGTCTTTCCGTCCGGTCCTCCTTGATACCGGAGCGGTCGAGGGGATGCGGGCGGTCAAGACGCCGGAGGAGATCGAGTGGATACGCTCGGTGCAGCGGGTCACCGAAGCAGCGATGGAGCAGGGGATCGCGCTCATCCGGACCTCCGTCCCGCGGGGCGGCGTCCTCCACCGGGACGGCCGGCCCCTCACCTCCGAGGCGGTCCGTGCGGAGATGCACGCCTACCTGCTCGCCCACGGGTGCCGGGGGACCGATACCATCGTCTCCTGCGGCCCCGATACCGCCCTCCCGCACAGCCCCGGCACCGGACCGCTCCGGGAGGACGAACCGATCGTCATCGACATCTACCCGCAGGACGAGCTGACCGGTTACCACGCCGACATGACCCGGACGGTCGTGAAGGGCGAGCCGACCCCCGCGATCCGGGAGATGTACGACGCCGTCCGCGACGCAAAGGCTCTCGGCATATCGATGGTCCGTGCCGGGGCCGCCGGCGCCGACCTCTACCGCGCAACAGTCGAGTTCTTCCGCGACCGCGGCTACGAGAGCGATATGCGGGGGTTCACCCACAGCCTCGGCCACGGCGTCGGGCTCGAGGTGCACGAAGAGCCATCGCTCGGACCCCAGGGAGGAGTGCTCGCCGCAGGAAACGTCGTCACCATCGAGCCGGGGCTCTACTACCCCGGGACCGGCGGCGTCCGCCTGGAGGATATGGGCGCGGTGACACCGACCGGCTTTGACCGGTTCACCCAATACGAAGAGGAGCTCACGTTATGATCATGGACGATGAAGTCTACGACGCCTACCGGGAAGCGGGGGCACTGGCACGAAAAGTGCTCCACCAGGGCGCGGGGCTCGTGAAGGAGGGGGCAAGCCTCCTCGAAATGGTTGAAACAACGGAAGCGATGGTGACGGAGGGGGGAGCGCTCCTTGCCTTCCCCTTGAACGTCTCCTTCAATGAGGCCGCGGCGCACGACACCGCCATGCCCGGCGACGAGCGGACGTTTGCCCGCGGGGACCTCATCAAGGTCGACCTCGGGGTCCAGATCGACGGCTACATCGCCGACACCGCCATGACCGTCGACCTCGGCGACCACGGGGTGCTCGTCGAAGCATCCCGCGCGGCCCTCGAGGCGGCGATCGCCGCTGTTCGGCCGGGGGTTACCACCGGAGAGCTCGGGACGATCATCCAGGCAACGATCGAGGAGCATGGTTACCGACCGGTCGCGAACCTCACCGGCCACGGCCTCGACCGCTACGACCTCCACGCGAAGCCCAGCATCCCGAACGTCGCAATGAGCGGCGGCGCCGTCATCGAGGAAGGAATGGTCTTTGCGATCGAGCCCTTCGCCACCACGGGGTCGGGGAAGGTCGGCGAGGCGACGCGCGTGGAGATTTACCGGCAGGTCGCGGCCCGCCCCACCCGTCTGCCGTCGGCAAAGCGGGTCCTCGAAGCGGCACGGCCGCGGCGTGGGCTCCCGTTCTCCCGCCGCTGGGTCCCCGGCGACAAGGTCGAGATCGGGCTTATGACTCTCGTCCGGGCGGGGATCCTCCATCCCTTCCCGATGCTGCACGACGAGCCCGGATCGTTCGTTTCGCAGGCGGAACACACCCTGATCGTCACGGACGACGGGTGCGAGGTCACCACCCGGTGAGTTACGCTTATTGATGTCGCGCGCCTATATGTCTGCTCATAGACATGACCAGTGACACGGGTACGCGTGACGTCCTAGCCATCATGGAACTCCTGCTCACCGCAGAGATATTCAACCGGAATGAGGAACTCGGCATCAACGACCTCCGTCCGCGCTGTCGGGAGTTCTTTAGCGCCGGAAGCAGCGGGAACCTCGAGG
This sequence comes from Methanomicrobiales archaeon HGW-Methanomicrobiales-2, assembly GCA_002839645.1. GTDB lineage: Archaea > Halobacteriota > Methanomicrobia > Methanomicrobiales > Methanoculleaceae > Methanoculleus. The sequence goes on from PGYL01000005.1 coordinate 10,535, forward strand.
TGAAACGCCCCCTGCTCGTGAGCGAGGGGGCGATCAAGAAGGTGCTCGGCAGTCCGGATGCCGTCTGCCAGGCTGTTCGCGCAAACCCGTTCGTCGGTTACGACGAGTTCGGGCAGCGCCTGAGCCTGCCTTCGCTCGACGCGGCGGCAGGATGGTTCCTCAAGAAGGGCGGGGAGGAGAAGATCCGGGAGAACCCCGTCCTTGCATACTTCTTCGAGGGGAAAGACGGCATCACCGTCCAGTACCAGGATATCCGGGCAAAAAATCCCCGGTTCGAGGACACGAAGGAGTACATGGAGGCAAAGGTATCCCGGCTCATCGCCGGGAGCGAGGAGATGCGGGAAGCCCGTGACCTGATCATCATCAGCGCGCCGGACGAGGTCGAGTTCTCGGTTGCAAAGCTGGTCTGCACTCCGCGGCAGGAGGAGATCATCAGAAAGATCGGCGTCGCCCTCGAGCACCGGGACTTCTTAAAGGAGCACGGGATCTACGAGTTCGGCCGACTCCTCTTCGTCGGCCCGCCCGGCACCGGGAAGACATCGCTTGCGCTCGCGATGTCCCGGGCGCTCCACATGCCGGTGCTCGAGGTCCGTCTCGCGATGGTCACCTCCCAGTACCTGGGCGAGACGTCGAAGAACATCGACCGTATCTTCGACCTCGCAAAGAAACTCGCCCCCTGCATCCTCTTCATCGACGAGTTCGACTTTGTCGCGAAGACCCGGGTCAGCGACGACCACGGCGCGATGAAGCGCGCCGTGAACATGCTCTTAAAGAACATCGACCAGATCAGCTTCGTCAAAAACGGCGTCCTCCTCATCGGGGCAACGAACCATCCCCGTATCCTCGATGAGGCGGCCTGGCGGCGCTTCGATGAGGTGGTGGAGTTCCCGCTCCCCGATCAGGCGATGCGGCAGGCGATCCTCGAGAAGGTCGCCGCCACCATCGAGTGCGACTGCGACTTCGCGAGCCTCGCCGCCCGGACCGAGGGGTTCTCGGGCTCCGACCTCCGGATGATGATGAAGGAGGCGGTGATGTCGGCGCTGATGGAGGACCGGCACCGGGTCGACCCGGTGGACATCGAGCAGGGCCTCATCAGAGTCGAGGAGCGCAACATCATCCGCGGCATTGGATACTGATATGCAGATCACGCTGCTCGGGACCGGCGACGCCATCGGGACGCCGAAGATCGGGTGCGACTGCGAGAACTGCCGGGCAATGACGGCGGCGGGAAGATCAAGGCTCCGGACCTCCCTCCTCATCGAGACCGAGGGAAAACACATTCTCGTCGAGTCGTCGCCGGACCTGCGGCAGCAGCTCCTCCGGGCCTGCTCGCCTCACATCGACGCGGTCCTCTGGTCCCACGGCCACTACGACCACTTCATCGGATTCGGGGAGTTCTACCGGGTGCAGAAGGTGCCGCCGGCCTACGCGCCGCCGCAGGTGATGGACTACTGCTCCGACTACCTCCACTTCCTGCCGTTCGAGAAGCACCCGGTCCCGGTGTATGAGCCGTTCGACCTCTCCGGCGTCCCCTTCACTTTCTTGGAGGTAACCCCCCCCCCGTTCTACCCCTGCGGCACCCTGATCGAGCACGACGAGACCCCGGCCCCCTACACCGCCGATACGCGGGAGGATATCCCGGAGGCAAGCCGGGAACTCCTCCGCAACGCCGATATCGACCTCCTCTTCGTGGACGCCATCGCTCCTGCGGGCTACAATATCCACAAACACATGAACTACGCCGAGGCGATCCGGTTCGCCCGCGACGTCGGGGCGAAGGACTACCGGTGCACCCACATGAGCCACATGGTGCCGCGGGATATGCCGCATGCGGGATACGACATGGAGACGTTCTGCTGGGAGTAGGCCCGCGAGTCCCACCCACACATATCTATATACCCCTCCCGGAACCAAACATAAGGTGCGTATGCCCATGAAACTCAAAATCCAGGAGCTGACCGACGACAAGGCCCGGATCCTCTTTGAAGGCGAAGGGAAGACCTACATAAACGCGCTCGCCGCCGAACTCATCAACGATCCCCAGGTGGACGTGGCGCAGCACAGACAGGTATTCCTGTTCGCAGACCCCGAACTCTTCGTCACCACGGTCGGCGGCAGGCCCCCTCTTCTCGCAATAACTGATGCGGCAAAGCGGCTTGCCGGCTACGCCGGCGAACTCCTCGGGCAGCTCGAAACCCTCGATACCGCATAGACAGACATGAAGAAGAGCGCCGAAGGCTTCACCCGGATTGCCCGGGAAGTCTTTGCTCCCATCTACCCCGTCATCGCAGAGCAGGTGCTCGCGTGGTCGGGGATACGGGATGGCCTCGCACTCGACCTCGGGAGCGGCCCCGGCCTCCTCTCTGTCGCGCTGGCACAGAAGAGCAACCTCTCCGTCATCGCGCTTGATGCCGACCCGGCGATGTCCCGGATTGCCCAAAAGACCGCCGCCGGCTGCCCGGATCGAGTGACCCCGGTCACCGCCGACGTCCACTGCATGCCGCTCCGCGACGACGCCGTCTCGCTCATCGTCAGCCGCGGCTCGATCTACTTCTGGAACGACCGGGCGCAGGTGTTTAGCGAGATCGAGCGGGTGCTCCGGCCCGGCGGCGTCGCATTCGCCGGCGGCAGCTTCGGGACCCCCGCACTCCGGGAGACGATCTTTATAGAGATGCGGCGGCGCAACCCGGACTGGGACCGGGATGTAGCCCGGAGAAGCGGGCAGGCGACGATTGACGTGCTTCGCCGGGAACTTGCGGCGAGCGGCGTTGCCCACGCTCGTATCAGGAAAGAAGAAGAAGGATTATGGGTGGAGATCCGAAAGGACCCAAACCCCGTTATTCGGCACGCTCGGTGAAGATGATCGTCCCGGCGATCCGGGTGATCTTGACCTTCACCGTCTGACCCGGTTTTGCATTTGCGACATACATCGTGTAGCGGTCGATCTTTACCACGCCATCGCCGCGCTTCGAGAGGAACTGCGGGGTGACGTCCATGATAGCGCCCTCGACCGGCTTCGCTGCCGCAGTGGGGTCGAACGTCGATTTCCGCTTCCGGACCGGCCGGTGGCCGCCACAGGCGTCGCACCGCAGCGTCAGGACACGTTCGGTCTTAACGAGGCGGGTATCGGGCTTTCCGCACTCCGAACAGATGACGTAGTCATCGACGTAGCCTTTGATGATCGTGTTGATCTGCTCCTGTTCGAACTTCCCGGAGAAGACGGCCCGCGTCCCCTCGATCTTGCCGGCGGTGCCGAGCTCGCCGAGGAGATGCTTCATCAGGTGGTCCTGGTCGCGCCGGAGGATGCCCGCAATCTCGGCGAAGTTCTCAAGGACCGTGGTCTTCCCCTCGACGAAGGCACGGGCGGCAGGCACCGTGAACCGATCTTCAAACTCCGTCGGTTCAGTGATATTGGTATACGCCTCCTTTAAAAGGTCTTCATATGACGGGGTCATACCCCACTATTGGTCGCGCGACGTCAAAAAGTGAGTACCTCGTTGGGGCCCTGCACACGCTTATGTAGGCAGGCAACTCACCAGGTTTTCAGTATGCTATCGGCTCAGGACCTTGGATTGCTGCGAAAAGCCCTCGGACGCGACTTGACCGACGTCGAGCTCGCCTGCTTTGAAAACCTCTGGAGCGAACACTGCAGTTACCGGTCCACCCGACCGCTTCTCCGGACGCTGCCGACAGCCGGGAGCGAGGTGCTGCTCGGGCCGGGGGACGATGCCGCGATCGTGCGGTTCAGCGATACCTGTGCCCTCGCCATCGGGATGGAGAGCCACAACCACCCGAGTTACGTAGACCCGTACGACGGTGCCGCCACCGGCGTCGGCGGGATCGTCCGCGACATCCTCTCCATGGGCGCCCGCCCCATCGCCCTGATGGACCCGCTCTACTTCGGTCCTCTCGAGAGCGAAAAGAACCGCTACCTCTTCGAGCATGTCGTCGCCGGGATCGCCGATTACGGCAACTGCATCGGCGTGCCGGTCGTCCGGGGCGAGCTCGTCTTCGACCCCTCCTACTCGGGCAACCCGCTCGTGAACGTCGTCTGTGTCGGGACCGTGGACCCCGACCGCTACATCACCGCCCGGGTGAAGAAGCCCGGCAGCCATCTCGTGCTGATCGGCTCCTCGACCGGCCGGGACGGCCTTGGCGGAGCGTCGTTTGCCTCCCGAGACCTCTCCGAGGATTCTGAGGCCGCCGATCGCCCGAGTGTCCAGGTCGGCGACCCTTATACCGGGAAGCTCCTCATCGACGCGATCCTCGCGATGGCAGAGACCGGGAAGGTCCTCTCCTGCCGCGACCTCGGGGCGGCGGGTCTTGCCGGGGCGTCGAGCGAGATGGCAAGCACGTTCGGGGCGGTCATCCACGCCGATCGGGTCCACCTCCGGGAGACCGGTATGGTCCCCCTGGAGATCATGCTCGCCGAGTCCCAGGAACGGATGCTCGTCGAGGTGGCCCCCGAGGACGTCGCCCTGATGGGAGCGATCGCTGAGAAATACGACCTCCGGTGGAGCGACATCGGCGAGGTGATCGGTGAAGCCCGCTACATCGTGAAGTTCCACGGCGAGACCGTTGCCGACCTGCCCGTCGACCTGCTCGTCGGCGGGGCGCCGCTCTGTGCCTGGGAGACGTCTCCCTATTCGGCCGAGACACCTTTCTCCCGCCCGGAGGGGCAGGTAAAGGACCTCGCCCTCGCGGTGCTCGCGCACCCTGACGTGGCGCAGAAGGACTGGGTCTACGAGCAGTACGACAGGGACGTCCAGCTCAGGTCTGTCTCACTTTCCCACGACGCTGCCGTGCTCCGCCTGGAGGATAAAGCGCTCGTCCTCTCCTGCGGGTGCAACCCCCGGCACATCTACTTAAAACCGTTCGAAGGGACGGCCAACGCCGTCATCGAGAACGCAAGCAACCTCGCCTGCCTCGGCGCCGACCCGCTCTGCATCGTCGACTGCCTGAACTTCGCGAGCCCAAAACATCCCGAGATCGCCTGGCAGTTAGAGCAGAGCGTTCTCGGCCTCGGGGATGCGGCGCGGAGCATGGCGATCCCGATCGTCGGCGGCAACGTCTCGCTCTACAACGAGAGCGACGAGTTCAAAACAAAGATCAAACCCACGCCCTCGCTCGGGATGGCAGGCCGCGGAGAGGTCCGGGAGTGGACGGCTCCTGCCGAAGGCGATAAACTCGCCCTGATCGGGAAGACATCGCCCGACTTCGGCGGATCGGTCCTCGATGCCGTAACCGGATGCGGCGGGTCAGCGCCTGCAATGGCGGACCCGGCCGTCGTCGCCATCGTCCGCGACCTGGTCCGAGACGGCCGCGTCACCGCCGCCACCGACCTCTCGCGGGGCGGGCTCCTTGCGGCGCTGGTAAAGGTCGCGCCCGGATCGGACGTCACGCTCGCCGGCGACCCCCTGGAAGAACTCTTCGCCGAGACCTACGGCCGGTTCCTGGTCGCGGTCGGCGACGAGTCCGCCCTCGCCGGGGTGGAGCACCGGATCATCGGTACGGTCGGCGGCGACCGCCTCACCCTCCGGCTGAAGGACGGGACGGTCGTCATCACCCCCGACGAGCTCAGGGCTGCGCTCACCGCCACGACCCGGCGGATGCGCTACTGACCTATCCTCTCTTTTGCCAGCGACCGGACGAGATCGACAAGAGGCCCCACCGCCCCCGGCTTCTCCACGTCACGCGTCGTGAGCGAGATCTCACCCCGGACGTCGGCGCCCCGGTCCGCAAGCATCGCCTTCATCGTCTCAAGGGTCTTTCCCGGCGCTCCGCCCGAGGTGCAGAAGACGACCGCAGCCTTTCCTTCGATCCCCACCAGGGCGGCGACGGCCGCGTTGACCGCGGGTGTCGGATTGCCCGCCCATACGGGAGTTCCGACGACGACGGCGTCATAGCCGGAGACGTCGATGACGGCAGGTTCGATATCAGCTCTCTTCCCCTGCATGGCACGGGGAGCGCCTTTGAGGTACATACTCAGCTTCGAGTAGCCTGCGAGGTCTTTTACTTCCACAAGGTCGCTGCCGGTCGCAGCAGCGACCTGTCCGGCCGCGGTCCGGGTTGTCCCGGTCTCAGAGTGATAGACGATACAGACCGACATACCAGAGAGTAGCGTTGGCGGGTATAAACGGGTATCGGCCGAAGAAAAAAGGGGGATTATTTCCTGAACTGCGGCATGAACCCGCGGAGTTCCTTGCCCACCTGCTCGATCATATGCTCCTCGTCCGCCCTCGTCAGTGCGGTGAAGACCGGGCGGTTCACCATATTCTCAAGCATCCACTCCCGGGCGAATTCGCCGCTCTGGATCTCCTCGAGGACCTCCTGCATTGCCGCGTAGGTCTCCGGCCCGATGACGCGCGGTCCCCGGGTCAGGTCGCCGTACTGGGCGGTGTTGCTGATCGAGTCGCGCATATTCGTAAACCCGCCCTCGTAGATCAGGTCGACGATGAGCTTCGTCTCGTGCAGGACCTCGAGGTAGGCCATCTCGGGCGCGTACCCGGCGTCCACCAGGGTCTCGAACCCTGCCTTGATGAGCGAGGTGATCCCGCCGCAGAGGACTGCCTGCTCGCCGAAGAGATCGGTCTCGGTCTCCTCGGCAAACGTCGTCTCGAGCACGACCGCACGGGTCGCGCCGATCCCCCGGGCGTAGGCGAGCGCGATGGCGTGTGCCTTCCCCGTGTAGTCCTGGTGGATGGCGATGAGGGCCGGGACACCCTTCCCCTCCTCGTAGGTCCGCCGGACCATGTGGCCGGGCCCCTTCGGGGCGACCATGACCACGTCGACGGTGGGCGGGGGGACAATCTGCCCGTAGTGAATATTGAATCCGTGCGAGAACATCAGGCAGGCGTTCTCTCTGATGTAGGGGCCGATTTCGGTGCGGTAGATAGCACCCTGGTTCTCGTCGGGAAGGAGAATCTGGATGATGTCGGCACGCTTGACCGCTTCCGTCACGGAGTAGACTTCTAAACCGTCTTCAGATGCCTTCTGCCAGCTCCTGCCGGGCCGCAGGCCGATGATGACCTGACAACCGGAATCACGCAGGTTCAGTGCCTGTCCGCGGCCCTGGGAGCCATAGCCGATGACGGCGATGGTTTTGCCCTCCAGGGTGCGGGGGTCTGCGTCAGACTCGTAGTACTTCTGCACCATAGGTTCTCACATCCGGTTGGACAGCAAAGCAGATAAATATTATATACGAGATGTCTAACTGCAGGAAGGGTCATTTTAAGGTTAATGAAGTGAAACCCTACTCTCATACTCTATTGAGGATTTGTAATGGAACTGCCAGATGTCCAGTCCAGCCTGCCGGAAGTCCGGATCAACCTGACCAGGGTGGGTGTAAAAAACGTCCAAAAACTCGTTGAAGTCGCCCGACCCGGTAAGCGGCCAGTCATCTTCATCTCTAACTTCGACGTTTTCGTCGACCTCCCGGGGAGCCTCAAAGGTGCAAACCTCTCCCGGAACTTCGAGGTGATCGATGATGTGCTGCAGCAGGCCATCGACGGAGATGTAAAGGAGATCGAGGAACTCTGCAGCGCAGTGGCGAGGAAGCTCCTTGACCGGCACGAGTACGCGGAGCGGACCGAAGTCCGGATGCGGAGCAAGTTCATGGTCCGGCGGGAGACGCCGGTCAGCGAGACCGGCTGTCACGAGGTCGTGAACGTTCATGCGAGCGCAATCGCTCAGAGGAACGATGGGAACCCGATCATCCGAAAGAGCATCGGCGCCGAAGTGACCGGGATGACCGCCTGCCCCTGCGCCCAGAACATCATGAAGGACCATGCCCTGCACGTCCTCGAGAACCTCGGTGTGGCGGGGGACAAGATCGATGCGTTCTTCGAGGAGGTCCCGATGGCCACGCATAACCAGCGTGGACGGGGTTTCCTCTGCATCGAGATCGACGACGACCAGCATATCAGTCTCGAGAAGATCATCAAGATCCTGAAGGATTCCATGAGTGCGCGGATCTACGAACTCCTCAAGCGGGGCGACGAGAGTTACGTGGTGATGGAAGCCCACAAGAACCCCCGGTTCGTCGAAGACTGTGTCCGGGAAATGGCCCGTAAAGTGATCGCGCAATTCCGGGATCTGCCCGGAGACTCCGTGGTCACCATAAAGCAGACGAACGAGGAGAGTATCCACCAGCATAACGCCTACGCCGAGCGAAAAGCGACGATAGCAGAGCTCGTTGCAGAGATGGACGAAGACACGCTGTAGACCCGATATTATTTTACATTTTTTATATATAGTTAACACATTTTGACATTCTGTGTTACATTTGATACATATCGTAACATTCTTGAATTACCTGAAGCGAAAGATATAAACTCTGTTTTCTTCATAACCCTTGTTGACGTACTCACGTACGTTTTTCAGTACAGAATTGTGTGGTAACACCAGTATAGTGTTTCGAACACCATAATATCGGAATGAGGCGATATATTTGTCGAAAGTTGTACAGATTTCCCCAACAACGAGACATGAAGGCCATTCAAAGCTCGTTCTGAAGGTCAACGATGAAGGCATCGTCGAGCGTGGAGACTGGCTCAGCATCACCCCGGTCAGGGGTGTCGAGAAACTCGCCATAGGCAAGACGATGGATCAGGTTCCAAAGATCGCATCACGCGTCTGCGGTATCTGTCCTATCGCGCACACCCTGGCGGGTGTCGAGGCGATGGAAGCGTCCATCGGGTGCGAGATCCCCGAGGACGCAAAACTCCTGCGTTACATCCTGCAGTGTGCCAACAGGATGCACAGCCACGCCCTTCATAACATCCTGTCCCTCCCGGACATGTACCTTCCCGGAACCGACGTAAAGATCAACCCGTTCACCAAGGAAGAACCGGTCAGAACCGTTGCCCTCCGGATCCAGCGGATCCGTGAGATTGCACAGACCATCGGCGAGATCGTCGGTGGAGAGGCAATCCACCCAAGCAACCCCCGTGTCGGCGGCATGTACAAGAACATCAGCCCCCGTGCAAAGGCAAAGATTTACGACCTCGCGAAAGAGGCCCGGGTTCTCACGCAGGAACAGATGGAGTTCATGATCGCGATCTTCCGGAACTACCAGAAGCGCGACTGGGCTGAAGTCGGCGGCGTCCAGGTCCCGATCACGAAGGATCTCGGCTACCACAACCAGGGCTATATGGCCACCGCACCGGTCTACGGCAGCTCGAGCCTTGATGAGACCCCGATGTGGTTCCCCGAGCGGTTCACCGAAGTCCGCCCCTGGGACTGGTACATGGGCGAAGTCGAGATCGACGAAGCCGACCCGAACTACCCGATCGGCGGCACCACCCCCGTAGGGGACAAAGCCTGGCCCCAGATGGAAGCCTGCACCGGTGTCCCGCTCTATGACGGCCAGCCCGTCGAGGTCGGACCGCGTGCACGCCTTGCCCAGTTCAAGAGCTACAACGAGAAGGGCGCCATCGGCCTGCAGATCGCACGCCAGATGGAGTTCCCCGAGACTGCTTACGGTATCATCGACGCGCTCGACGCGCTCGACACTTCCGCATCGGTGCTCGCGGACAACATCCCGCAGGGCGACGGATCCCTCGGATGGGCCGCGAACGAAGCGCCCCGTGGAACCGATGTCCACCTTGCCAAGGTCAAGGACGGCCGGGTGCAGTACTACGGAATGCTCGTCCCGACCACGTGGAACTTCCCCACCTGCAGCCGTGCACTGACCGGTGCACCCTGGCGGCTCGCGGAAGTCATCATGCGTGCATACGACCCCTGTGTCTCCTGTGCGACGCACATGCTGGTTATCGACGAAGACAAGAGACTCGTGGCCCAGAAACTCATTCAGTGAGCGTACACGCATGCTATTCCGTGAGATCGTGATCGCAGGGTGCGGCAACCCCCTCTACGGAGACGACGGGTTCGGCCCTGCAGTCGTCGAAGAACTCCAGAAGTTACAACTGCCCGACAACGTCAAGGTATTCGATGCCGGCCTTGGCGCCCCTCACTTCCTCTTTACGCTGATGGAAGATGCAGAGGCGCCAGTGAAGAAGCTGATCATCATCGATGTCGCCGATTTCGGCGCTAACCCCGGTGATGTGACAAAGCTCCGGCCCGAAGACCTGCCGCCGGGTGCCTACCGGGATGCCCATTCATGGGACCTTTCCGAGCCACTGCAACGACTAAAAGACATCATTGACATCACGATCATCGGGTGCCAGCCGAAGCGTGTCGCGACCCAGGAGTTTGAACTAGGGCTCACTGAGGAGGTTGAGGGTGCCATACCCAAAACAGTGCGTATCGTACTGGAGGAAATTGGGGTAGAATATGGGGCTGCTATCAACCATCAAGGAACGCATCTTTGGGCGTCGCCCGGAGAAACCGCCGGAGAACCCGGAGGCAAAACCGGAGAGCAAACCTGAGGTGAAACCAGCGGCGAGCCAACCGCAGACGAAGCCAGAGGTGAAACCTGAGGCAAAACCTGAGGCAAAGCCCGAGGCGAAGACTGCGAGAAGTAAACCGCACAGAAAACCTGAGGAAAAGCCGGAGGTGAAACCGGAGGCAAAGCCTGCTGCAAGCCAGCCGCAGGCGAAACCCGCGGTGAAGCCCTCTGATGTGAAGGTAAACGAAAAGGTGGAAGTTGTACAAAAGGAGGAAAAGCCTGTGGCAGAAAAGATTTCGATAGGTGAATTACACCTGAGCGGATGTACGGGATGCCTCGTGACGCTTGCGGATAACTACGAGGGTCTCTTCAAGCTGCTCGATGATTATGCGGACCTGGTCTATGCGTTGACCCTGGTCGATGTGCGCCATGTCCCCGAGATGGACGTGTGCCTGGTCGAGGGTTCGTGCTGTCTGAACGACAAACTCTCGGTAGAAGAACTGAAAGAAGCAAGGGCAAAGTCGAAGGTGCTCGTCGCCTACGGCGCCTGCGCAGCATACGGCAACATCACCCGGTTCTGCCGGGGCGGCCAGTGGAACCAGCCCGGTCACGAAGCGTTCGTGCCGATCAGCGAGGTCGTCGATGTCGACCTCTACATCCCGTCCTGTCCCCCGTGCCCGCAGCAGGTCAGAAACGTCGCCGTCATGGCCTACCTGCTTCTGAAGGGCAACGATGAACAGAAGAGCCTCGCGACCGCCTACCTGACGCCGCTGATGCAGCTTGCACAGCGCGGCAACGAGGCCTGCGGCTGCGATCTGATGTATGATGTGATCAACCAGAGCCTCTGCATGGGATGCGGAACCTGCGCCGGCACCTGCCCGGTCCGCGCCATCACCATGGAGTACGGCAAGCCGAACGTCAACCGCGACCAGTGCATCAAGTGCGGCGCTTGCTACGCGCAGTGTCCGCGGAGCTGGTTCAACTTCGACGTCATGAACAACTATGAGGGCATCATGGGTGCCATCAAGGGAGCCATGCAGTGAGGTGAGAAAGATGGACGTACTCGGTAATTACAAGTCCGCTATCTCGGCACGCTCGACCGACAAGGACATCACAAAGAAGTCCCAGGACGGCGGTATCATCACGACGCTCTTCGCGTACGCGCTTGAAGAGGGCATCATCGACGGTGCCATCATCGCAGGTCCGAGCGACGAGCCCTGGAAGCCGCAGCCCATGGTCGCGACCACGAAGGCAGAACTCCTGGCCGCTGCCGGAACGCGCTACACCATCAGCCCGAACCTCTCCCTGATCAAGGAGGCGACCCGCAGCTACGGTCTCGACCGCGTCGGTATCGTCGGTACCCCCTGCCAGATCCAGGCTGTCCGGAAGGCTCAGCTCTATCCGATCGGCATGCGCGACGTCGACGACAAGATCGCTCTTGCGCTCGGCATCTACTGCATGGAGAACCTCTCCTACCAGGCGCTCGAGGCAATCGTCGAGGACCACTGCAACCAGAAGATGGAATCCGTCAAGAAGATGGACATCGGCAAGGGCAAGTTCACGGTCTACACCGAGCGCGGTGCAGTCAGCCAGATGCCCTTAAAGCTGATCCACAAGTACGTGCAGCCCGGCTGCAACGTCTGCCTGGACTATGTCGCGAACCTCGCCGACATCTCCAGCGGCTCCGTGGGCAGCCCCGACGGCTGGAGCACGGTCTTCGTGCGGAGCATGAAGGGCAACGCGGTCTGGGACGGCGCTATGGCGGCCGGCCTCTTCGAGACGAAGCCGATGGACCAGGTCAAGCCCGGCCTCGACCTCGTCAAGAAGCTCGCCACCGAAAAGATCACGAAGAACCAGAAGAACGTGGACGCACGTAAAACGATCGGCCTCAAGGCGGACGGAACCCCCAAGGGTCTCCGGAACCCCTACGAGTCCCCCTGAAACTCTTTTTTTGGCCGTTTCGACCTCCCCTCAATCGAACATCTCCGTTGACTGAGTTCTACCGGGTTTACAGGAGATCAGTCGTCCAACCCCGGTCAGGAGGCGCGGGTCGTCGCTGATTGACATATCACCATGCAGCGGGCCGTGGGGATATCGCCACGCACTGCCCCCGCCCCCTGGGGCGGGGGAGGAGGCCGGGCGGGGTGGGGTTTTCAGACATCGCTATATAAGGTGGAGACAGGGGAGGGGGGATGCTCCCCCTCGCACCTAACGGTGCTCAAGCTCGCTCTCGCTCGCACTCCCCGTCAGCCCCTCCCCCAATGGCGATAGCCACCACGGTTCACCGCATGGTGATATGCAAAAAGGCAGGTCCCAGGGACAAAACGGACCCTCACGTAGAGGCAGGGTATACACAGACCCGGAGGTCCGGGCTATATCCTTCTGGAAAAATCGAGGGTGGGGGCCGCCCCGCCGCGATTTGCAACTGGATCGGCGGGAGATGGCAGCGGCTCTGCCGTATTAGGTATCGATAAAGCGCGTGCCGGGTGCCGTGTTCGTATTCAGTCCCTGAACAGTACCTGGTATTTTACTGATTCTGCTCCAAAAAAGCTCTTGCAAAACTCTGCTGCCTTCGAAGGCTCGTATTCTTTGCAGCTGAAGATATCGAGGTAGGCTGCATTGGTCTCGTTCGCGAAGTGGCCGGAGACAAGCGACGTTTCGATGAGCTGGGTCATGGAGAATCCCGCGACCTTCTCGCAGGGGCCGAAGTGGATGATCTGCGGTTCGCCGAACCTGTGCATATCGATAAGGTCGCAGAGTTCAAGGATGAACTGGTGAATCTTCTTCGCGTCCCTGATCGCCGCCGGGTCGCATCCCTTCAAGTCCACGCTCGTGTACAGTCCCCAACACCCGCGGTCCTTGAACTCTGCAACGATCTCTGCGTCGCTTACTGCCTCTGCCATAATGCCGCTTGCCGCGACATTGTTTGTTATTATCTTGCTTGCCATGATCTCACCTTCGAGAGGATCTGTGATCGATTGATCACTGTAATTTTTGATAGTTCAGATTTTAAACCTATTCATTCTGCTAATGAGGAATAACGGTTATTTCCCGGTTAGGCCAGAGCAATCCTTGTGTATCGGAAATTCTACGGCGTATTCTTGCCCGATTTTGAAAACTGAGACTTTGCGTGGCCTATTTGCCCCAAAGTGTGTAAGATGTGGGTATAAAATCATACTTTGTATTACTATATGGAGTTACCAGATTTTTTCGAAGGTCCCCGCTCCAGGGGTTCATGGGCAAACGGGGCCATAAAAAGCAACTCTTTTTTCGGTACGGTTTCAAGATTACTTTTCAGGAGTGAAAAACCATTAAGTCGGGGTTTCAAAATTTCTACTTCCGCACCAGCCAGTATCCCGACCGAAAGGCAGTCGGGCGATGACTACGGCGCCCCCTCCTGAGCCCACAGACCCGGGCATATCCACCACCCGGCGCGCACCTCCGGTCCTCCGTCCCACCCCCAAAAAGGGGCTTTGAGCGGGACCTGCCGCAGGCCGGCGCCCTCACCGGATCTCCGGGGGGTGCCGGTGAGCACGCCGAACGTGGGCGTGGAGTTCTTCGAGCGTGGGATACTGTCTGCCGCAGATAGGGCAGATGAACTCACCCATCTCCACGGGGATATCGGGAACCCTTCGCCTCCGCGGGGGTTCGCCCATCACCCCTCCCTCCCCGCCAGAATCTCCTCGATCGTCCGCCCGGAGACAACCGACCGGGGCTCCGTCTCGACCGGGTTTCTGCCGGGGTCCGCCCCGGCATCGTTCATCTTCACGAGGAGCCAGGCCTCGCCCTTCCCGGTCCTGAAGCGAGTGAGAGCATACCCGCCCCGGACCTTCTCCCCCTCGAGCCAGACGGACACGTGACCCCTTCTCGCGGCCTCGGCGACCCCGACCTCCCGCCCCTCCTTCTCGGTGAGGTTCCGGTAGGTCCCCCGGTCCCAGACAAGGACCGCCCCCGCCCCGTAACTCCCCGCCGGGATGACGCCCTCGAATCCTGCGTAGTCGAGGGGGTGGTCTTCTGTGGGGAGAGCGAGGCGCTTCTCCTTCGGGTCGACAGAGGGTCCCTTCGGGACTGCCCAGGACTTCAGGACACCGTCGGCTTCCAGGCGGAAGTCGTAGTGGAGCGTGGTCGCATCATGCTTCTGGATGACAAAGACGGGGCGGGCAGTCTCCGTCCCCTGTTCGCCCGGCGGCTCCGGCGTCCGGGCGAAGTCCCTCTTCTCATGATAATCGTCAAGCGTATCCTGGCCGGCCATATGAGGACTCCGGCGTTACCGGGGATAAGGGTTTTTCCCGGGGTCAGGGGTTTCGCCCGGACGACGGAACAATCCTGACGTTCATCTTCTCCGAGCCGATGATCAGGATACCCTCCCCCGGCTGGAAGTTGAGGAGGTCCTTCTCGCTCACCTCGAAGAACTTGGCGTTCTCCTGGGCCTGTTTCTTATTCTCCGAGCGCATGCAGAACTTTACGGCGATGTTCGCGAGAATCTCCTCGTTGAAATGGGCGATCAGCTGGGACGCAAGGATCAGCGAGACCCCGAACTTCCGCATCTCGGTGGCATATTTGTTCAGCACCGCCTTGATCGACGTCTTCGAGCCGCTCTTCTGGCTCACCAGGAGTTTCGCCTCGTCGACGATGACGAAGAGCCGGAACTTCTCCCGCTCGTCCCCTGCCCCGCGCGGGATCTCGCCCGTCGCCTGGAGGGTGTAGTAGATGCGCCGGAGGAAGAGGTCTGCAAAGAGGTAACGCAGGTTCTCCGGGAGGGCATTTAAGTTGATGTGGGTGATCCCGCCCGAGAGGATCGTGGGAAGCGAGATCTTCTCCTCCCCCGAGAAGAGTTTGTAGTCGAAGATGTCCTCGAGGTAGGCCGGGATCGCTTCGTCCTCGCAGCCCATGATCTCGCCCTCGATGTCGTCGAAGTCGAGCACCCGTGTCCAGGTGTCGGTGTTTCCCGTGATCCCCGAGATCCGGTAGCAGTCCTTGATGATGTTCTTGATCTTTCTGCGCTGCTGGATGCCGAGCGTCGGGAAGTTGATGGAGATGGCATCGACGAAGTCCGAGGTGGCCCGGAGCGGGGTTATCTCGTCGATGGAGGAGTCGAGTTCCAGCGGGTTGAAGTAGTACTGCCCGCCCTCACGGATCTTGTAGGACCGGATATCGCCGCTGCTCGCGGCCATGTCCCCGTGGAAGTCGATCAGGACGACCGGGAGCCCCTGTCCTGCGAGATCCGAGGCGATGCACCGGATTGTCTCGGTCTTGCCGGCACCCGAGCCACCGAGGATGATCATATGGCCGTTGTTGAGCTGTCCCGGCGACCAGTTGACCCGCCGCCCATCCGGGGCGTGGCCGAGGAATATGTCGAGTCCGCCGGCGCGGGGAACGACTGGTGGAATGCGACTGGCCGCAAGGGCAGGAGCATGAGCACCGTCAGGCGCGAGTGACGACAAAACCGGGGTTCGAGAAGCCGTCAGGCTTCGGGGAACAGAATTTGCGGCGGCCCGACGGGCCGCGGGCGGCGGCACGGACGGGATCGGCTCCTTCTCCTCTTCCTCCTCTTCCTCATCGTCGGCAAAGAGGGGCTCGTCCCACTCGTCCTCCTCCACCCCCTCCTCGGCCTGGGGCTCGGGCGCTATGGCCGCGCTCTCATCGAGGACGATGGGTGACTCTTCACGGGGGAGGAGGGGCTCCTCCGCTGCCGGGGCCGGGGCAGGCCGCTCGATGACGATCTTCGCGGCAACGTCGGCCATCAGCGCCCGCCCGAGGTCGCGGAGGCGCATATCGTAGAGGTTGCGATCCTTGACGATGAACCGGGCGAGGTCGACCCCATCGTCCTGAGGCACCTGCTCAAGGACGTAGATCGCGTCGTTGAGCACGGAGAGTATCCGTGTCAGTTCGCGGCGGTGGGCCGGTGATGCCCGGATACGGTCGTAGTCCTCACCGCAGGCGAGGTACCGGAGAACGGTGAACGTCGAGTAGAACGATTCAAGGAGCATATCGTAGTGCTCCCTGACCTCGGGGTCAATCCTCTCGAGCATCCCCTTGAGGATGTAGGCGAACTCCGGCGGAAAGGTGTAGACAACGCCGTCGGCCCTGGACCCGTCAAGGTCGTAGGCGTAGGCGAGGACGGCGCACCCGGCGGCCTTGAGCCGGGCGGCGAACCGCTCGCACTCGGTAAAGAGACTCGGACTGTTGTTGAGGAGGAAACTGACGAACGTCTCTTCGGTGCGGGGGAGCGTGGAGGGGAAGGTCTTGTTGACAAAAGACCCTTTGACGGTCCCGGCGAGGAGGGCCGGGACGACCTCGTGGATCTCGCGTGCCAGTCCGCCAATATCCAGCGCCTGAAGCCGTGCCTCCATCAGCGGCCGGGAGATTGCTTCTCCGGCGGAGGTCGCCGTTATCACCGTCGTGCCGTGCCAGGAGGTGGACTCGATGAGGTCGACCTGCCTGAGGGCAAAGAGCGGCCCCGACGTATAGGCGTAACAACTCTGTTCGACCACGCCCTCCCCTTCTCCCCGGGATGACGAGCTGTTCTGGGCAATGTAGATGTAGAGGAGCGTCTCGATGATGTCACGGGCCTCCTGCAGCCGGAAGTCCCGCAGGTATTCGATGACGGCGGGAGGGAACGACTCCACCAGGGTCGGGATCTCGGCATCTGCATAGCCCATCGCTTCGAGTGCTTCAGTAAGGTCTGTTGACACGGATTCACCAGCGGATGCGTTTTCGTGGCGCCGGGGTCTTCCGGGCAGGTGGCGACACGACACGCTGCACGGTTCCGCTTCACGCGATGCGGGCCTGCGGGCAGCCGCAAGGGTGAAGCAGGCAATTGAAGTAGTTTTGCTCTACGACCTATTAAACATAGGTTGTTTGGAAAAAATCGGCCGCATCCGGCAGAATGCTCCCGTACCGGGGGTAGGCCTCCACCTCACCCCTGCGCGAGAAATCGCCGGTTCCATGCTCAACCGGCCCGTGGCGCCCTATCCCCCACGAAGTTGCTCCCTTCACCCCAAATCCCCGGAACATCCGCCAGAATCGACGGATAATTCACATGCTGATATTTTTATATAATTAAAGATATAAATATAGGTAGTTGAGGTGGACGCTCCGTGACTACCCTTACCGAAAACCAGCGAGTGGCCATCATCATGGTCCTCCTCGCGGTATCCATCTTCCTGACCTACTACTTCCACGCCATCCTGATGCTTGGGACCGTCTTCTCGCACTTCTTCTACGTCCCGATCATCCTGACCGCGCTCTGGTGGGAGAAGCGGAGCGTCCTGGTCGCCATCTTCCTCGGCGGGCTCGTCGTCGTCAGCAGCCTCCTGTACAGGCCGGAGATCCTGACGCTGAACGATTACGGGCGCGCCCTGATGTTCGTCGTCATCGCCTTCGTTGTCGCCTCCCTCTCCGAGCAACTCAAAGGACGGGAGCAGGAGGTGAAGAAACAGAGGGATCTCGCGCAGCGCTACCTCGACGTGGCGGGCGTCCTCTTCGTTGTCATCAACGCCGACCATACCATCCGGCTCATCAACCGCCACGGCTGCGAGTTGCTCGGCTACCGGGAGGAGGAACTTGTCGGGAAGGACTGGTTTACAACGGTCATCCCCAAAGCATCCAGAGAGGCGCGGCGGCAGATCTTCGACGCCGCGATCGCGAGCGGCAGCGCCTTCCACGGCCGACGGGAGAACCCGGTCGTCACACGGAACGGGGACGAACTGATCCTCGCGTGGCAGGATACGATCCTTACCGGCGATGACGGTCGCCCGGTCGGACTGGTCGGTTCGGGTTCGGATATCACCGACCGGATACGGGCGGAGGAAGCGCTGCGGGCGGCCCACAACGAGGCAAACCTCTACCTCGACATCATGGCGCACGATATCAACAACGCCAACGCCGTCGCTCTCGGCTATGCCGACCTGCTGGTCGAGGCGCTGGAGGGGAAGGAGAGGGAGATGATCCGGAAACTCAGGAGCGGTGTCGGCCGGAGCATCGAGATCATCCAGAACGTCTCGACGATCCGGCGGCTGCATTCCTCTGAGACGGCGACAAGACCTATCGACCTCGACGCCGTCATCAGGGCCGAGCTCGCCCACTACCCCGATGCCGGGATCGTCTACGAGGGAAAATCGGTCCGCGTCAGGGCCGACGACCTCCTCCCGGAGGTCTTCACGAACCTCATCGGCAACAGCATCAAGTTCGGGGACCCCGAGGTCGGGGTCAGGGTCCGTGTCGAGGAGGGGGACGGGACGGTCGAGGTCTCGGTCGAGGATACCGGGCCGGGGGTGCCCGATGCGGTCAAACCCACCCTCTTCACCCGCTTCGTGCGGGGGACGACCGCCCGGAGCGGGAAAGGGCTCGGCCTCTACATCACGAGGATGCTCATCACGCGCTACGGCGGGAGCATCAGGGTCGAGGACCGGGTGCCGGGGCATCCCGAATGCGGCGCGGTGTTCCGGTTCACCCTCCTCCGGTCCGACCTGCCGCGGGAGCCGCCGGTATCTCCTGCACCAACGACCGGCAGGGTGATCAGCGCCAGACCCTGACCGGGTCGATGGAGGCGTCGATGATCAGGTCGAAGTCAAAGGCCTCGAGCCAGCCTGCCTTCTGAAACATCTGCATGAAGCAGATACCGACGACCTTCGCCCCGGCGTGGGCGCCGACGACCGCCTGCATCGTCTCTTTCGTGACCGGGACGCCCGACATCGCAAGCCCGCCCATCAGGACGATCACCTTCGGGTCGACGCGGACCGCGTCACCGGAGACCTGCATGCCGACACCCCCGACCGGGCGGATCGCCTTTGCTGCCGCCTCGTCCGCGTAGGGCACATAGACCTGCTCGACGGGGAGGTCACGGACGGCGAACCCCAGGAGTTCGATGAAGGGGGTGCAGGTGCCGGGGCAGCCGTAGTAGACGATCTGGTCGCCCGCACCGAGCCCGGTCTCCTTGAGGTATGCCTTGAACGGCCGGAGGATGCCGGGGACGCCGGAGAGTTGCTCTTTTAGTTCCATAAAGGTCTGGTCGTCGCCGGGGCATATACCGGTTCTGGATGGGGCAGGACGGGCACAGCCCCTATCGGTTATGCCCGGGCGGGAAGGAATGCGGTTCGCCCGGTACGCAGAGACGGCCGCCGGCCGGACCCTGCCGATACGCCCGGATCAGAGCACCCCGCACCCGGAGAGGTGGTAGAGCCTGCGGACCTGTTCGGCGGCCTCCACCGATACCGCACCCTGGATGCGGACGAGGATGGTCTCGATATCCTCTTCGGGCATGCACCTGAGGTCCTCCCGGCCGGAGACGATCTGATCGGTCAGGTAACCCCAGTCCTCGTCCGAGAGGCGGCCGACCCGCTCCGCAAAATCCTCCTCGTCCGCGGCAATGTGGTTTGAGACCGGCGGCAGGATCGAGTGGAACTCGTGCCCCGACTCGGGGCAGAGGATACCGCTGTACTCGGGGGCCAGTTTCCGCAGGATAGCAAAGTCTTTCTCGTCAAGTTCGCGTGCCATGATTCCTTTCACTCCCGGGGGTATGAGGCTTTGTCGGGCTAAAAAAATGTTCGCCCGGTGCGGGACTACGACTCCGAGAGGAGTTTTCCCGCCCGTGCAATGTTCTCGGTCTTGAGTTCCTCGAAGAAGAGGGTAACCACTGCCGGATCGACGCCGAACGTCCTTGTGATCGCGGCGGTGATCTCATCGGCGAGCATCCGTTTCTGCTCAAGTGTCCGTCCCTCTGCCATACGAATGGTTACTACCGGCATGATTCCTCAGAAGAGTGTGGGACGGGGCGGTATTTATCGTTGCGGGGGCCCGTTGGGGCAGGCGGTCAGGAGCCCTGTTCCGTCACCCGGCATACCCCCCGCGATCGTGAGGTCCACGATATCCCGGACCACCTGCCTGAAGGACTCCCGCATCTCCGGCGGCACCCGCTGCCGGCCCCCGTCCGTGATCCGGACGGCCGCGCCATCGATCTCCCGCTCAAGTATGGATACCGGTGTCTGCCGGGTGCCGTTGTCTCCGGAGACGCACCGGAGGAGAAGCGCCTCGGATCCGGGCCGGGATTGGGCCCCCGCCACGTGCGCGTGCAGGTCCGCGATGTCGTCGGCTATCTGCATCGCCTTCCCGGCCGAGAGACCGTAGTTCGCGAACGCGGCGACGACCGTTTCCTCCTCTCCCGCCGCCATGGCACCCCAGGCGGCCGCAAGCGAGAAGAGACGCCCGGTCTTTCGTCCGACGATCGCATCGTAGAGCTCGGCCGCCGGGAGCTCCGGCCCCCCGAGCATCTCCCAGGCCACGCCCCGGGCCATGCTCTGCTGGGCCGACGCGAGCATCGTCACGTATCCGGCGCCGTAGGGGGCGGCGAGCGCGTAGGGGAGGGCGAGGATGCCGACGGCGTCCAGGATCGCCCGTCCATCTCCCCGGGTGAGGTGGAGGGAAGGAGCTCCTCGCCGGACAGTATCCCCGTCCAGCATGTCGTCGAGGATGAGGCTTGCGGCGTGGGCGAGTTCGACGGCACAGGCGAGGTCGAGCGCCTGGCTGGTAAGCGCCGTCGTCCGGGCGAGGCAGGTATGAACGCGGAGAAGAAGTCCGGCCCGCATCCGCTTTCCCCTGACGAGAAGCGGGAGAACACCGGGGTCGATTGCATCCTCACCGCCTGTCACCTCCTCGATCCGCCGGTTGACGGCAGGCCTGATTCTCTCCAGGAAATCGCAGAACGGTATCATGGCTCATCACCCACGGGATCGCCGGTGCATCCCGTTAAGACGCCCGGGCGGTAAAAAAGGTGTGGGTCTGGTGCCATGGGTATCTTCATTGCCCTGCGGGGCTCTGGGGTCTCCCGGGGGGTTAGAGCAGTTGGCCGAGAGAGAGGCAGGATGCCTGGAGGCCGGCGATGCGTTCAGGGACTGGCTCGTGGGCGTCCTTGCCGATCGGCTGCCGGCGATGGACGGCGAGGTCCGGGTTTACCGGCTGGAGCCTGCATCGCACGTCGTCTGCCGGTACGAGTTTGCCGGCACCGCAATCAGCGTCGTCGGGAAGTTCTTCGGTGCGCCGACAGGTGCGAAGACCCGCTACAACGCGGATGCGGCGATGGAGAACGAGTTCCGCCGGCTCCGCCGCGTATCAGGCTGGATCCGGGTCCCCCACGCGCTTGCGGCGAACAGCCGGTTTCATTCGGTCCTCGTGACCGAGTACGTCCCCGGCCCAACCATACGGGAACTTCTCGCGGCAGGGGCGCCCCTCTACGAACCCCTGACCGGGGTCGCTCACCTGCTCCGGCGGCTCCACGACGGCACGCGGACCTCCTGCGACCGGGAGCGCGACTTCGCCTACTTCCACGCGGTGCTCGACCAGAACGGCCTTCCAGCCCCACAGAGGGAGCGGTTCAACCGTCTGCTCGGGGCATGGTGGCACAGCCCGCGAATTGGCCCCGACGTCGGGTGCATGGTGCACGGCGACGCCACGCCCGGCAACTACCTCTTCGACGGCAGCACCTGTGCGATCGACTTCGAGGGGGCCCGGGACCATGCTCACCCGGTCCGCGACCCCGGCATCCTTGCGGCGGAGATCAAGGCATCGGGCGGGAGCAGCGCGAGGGCCGAAGACTGCATCGGTCACCTGCTCTGGCACTACAGCCGGAGCGAAGAAGAGTTCCGGCGTCATACCGCCGTCCTCCCTTTCTTCATGGCGCTTGGATACCTCAGGATTGCCCGGCTGCCCTGGCGGGCGGCGGAACGCGACTGGCTGCTATCGGAGGCGGAGGCGTGTCTTGCCGCGATCCACCGGTAGGGGTTCTCTTCGACTGCTACGGGATGCTCATCGATGTCCTGACCGACGAGCACGATATCGAGACCTACCGGTGCCTCTCGCGGTGGCTCCTCTACCAGGGGGTCATGATCGCGCCCGAACGCCTGCGGGCGTGCTACGTGAGCCGGGTACGGGAAGCGGCCCACCGGACCGGAGAGCGCTATCCGGAGGTCCGGGTCGAGGAGGTCTTTGCCGGCATCTGTGCCGAACATCGTGTATGGGAGATCGATACGGAGCGGCTCGGCGTAGAGACCGCCCGGGCATTCCGGGCCGCGTCGCTCCGGCGTCTCGGCGTCATCGAGAAGAGCCAAAGACTGCTCGACCTCTTTTCCACAGAGAAGACCGGGGTCGTCTCGAACGGGCAGCGGGTCTTCTCGGAGCGGGAGATGCAGGCGCTCGGACTCTACGATCGTTTTGACTTCGTCATCTTCTCCTCAGACCCTGGCTACCAGAAGCCGGACCCGCGGATCTATGCAGCGGCTCTCGAGAGGATGGGCCTTTCGGCCCCCGACGTCCTCTTTATCGGGGACAATTTCGAGAACGACGTCGCCGCCCCCCGGGGGCTCGGGATGCGGGCGCTGCACGTAGAGGAGGCGTGGAGGCGCTATGGGGTCTGAGGACAGCATATCCTCTAGGACAACTGTGCCTGGATATGCTGCACCGTCTCGGGGTACTGCCCCCCAAGTCGGCTTTTTTCGAGGTTCTCTCTCACGATCCACCGGATATCCGGATCGTCGAGGGTTGCGAGCTGCCGCAGGTACTCAAAACCGATCCCGGGGAGAACGGCGATGACCAGGCTGAGCGTGTAGCCGAGCGCCTCCCGAAGCGCGAGGAAAGCCTCGGACTTCCTCTCATCTGCGGTATAGACACGGATCAGGGTCTTTCGGTGGAGCCTGAGCGCGGTCTCTGCAATCTCCGGCTCTGTCAGCAGGTCCGGTTCGGCAATCCCCGCAACCGCGGCCCGCATGGTGAGCCAGGACCCTCCCTGCACCCATTCTTCCAGCTCCGGAACCGCCAGATCCCCCTGCCGGGAGAGGAGGTCCCGCACCGCCATCGCCACCGCCTCCCGGGTCCGTCGCCGCGGGTCGACCGACGCCTCCGCAAGGTGCGTGAGCGCCTCCTCAACGCATTCGGGGAACACGGACCCGATCGCCCCGATGCCCCGAACACCGCAGAACGGGAGGAACTCATGTGGATCGTCCGTCGGTGCATCCTCCGGGGAGGTATGGGCGAGCTCGACGCAGAGGTTCCACAGGGCCCGGTGATCGTCGGTATCGGCAACCGCGAACGCCCGCACGGTCCCGGCAAACGCTCCCGCGAGTTCCAGGTTTTCCCGGGGTCCCGGCAGGCTGCTTCCTGCGACCAGGTAGGCGAGAAGATCTCCAGCGCTCCCGCTCGCGAGGAAACTCGTGAGCAGCCGGGCAATCTCCTTGATATAGGTCTCTTTGCGGGTCATTGTCTGCAGAAAAGAACGACTTGCAGGCAGTAAAAAGGATCGTTACCGGGCGGGCAGGGTTGCCACAAAGGCGTCAAGCGCCGCATGGACGTTCTCGCCGTTCCGCGCGGAGATAGAGTGCACCATCTCCCCCGGAAGGTCCCGGCGGATAGCCTCGGGGACCGCACCCGGACTGTCGCACTTGTTCGCCATGAACGCGAGCGGCACCTCAAGGGCCTTCAACTGCCCGTAAAGGTGCCGCGTCATCGCGTCCACCCCCGTGGTAGCGTCCACGACGATGATCGCGCCGTCCATCCCCCGCGAGAGGATCTGCCGGACAAACTCAAACCGCTCCTGCCCGGGAGTGCCGAAGAGGAAGACCGCCTGGTCCCCCACCTGCAGTCTGCCGAAATCAAATGCAACGGTTGTAGGCCCCTCCTTTGAGGATGCTTCGATGTGACGGCTGCGGGGGTCGAGTGCCTGGATGAAGCTGGACTTGCCCGCATTAAAAGAACCGAACACGACAATCTTGAGCCTTCCTTCTGCCATTAGCCTTGTATTGACACCAGGATGTTTTAGGGTTTCGTTATAGTGATGCCGTGAAGTGGATCGATGCGTATTTTGGGTCTCCGGGAAGGATTCTTTCCCGGATCGGTGATCCCATAAACTCCGGATACCTGTCCATCGTTGCTGCACCTGATGGTGCTCGAACCCCGGCCGCTCGCATCTCCGGCGCGAGCGGTCGTCGTTGCTTAACAGTCATATACCGGGAGGCCCAAGGTACGCGTATGGAGTCGGAAGAGGCGGATCTTGTCGCGCAGGAGATCATGGTCACCCTGGATAATCTCTTCCTCGCGGAGAAACGTGCAAGGCTCCAGGTGTCTGCTCTTGAGCAGCGGCAGTATCCCCTGGCCGCAACGTTTGAGATGGTCCGGGATATGGAGGCCGACAGCGCCATCGAGGAGGCCCTTGCCAGGTTTGGCTTCGAGTTCCATACCATCGACGACGATGCCGAACTCTGGATCTCAGATGAGCACGGGCTGATGGTCTTCCTCTCCTTCACCGCCCCGGATGGACGGTACTACAACTACAGGATCGTGGCGTTCGATGTCGTCGCCGAAGAAGAGGAGGAGAACACGTGAACCCGACACGCGACGGCGCACCCAACTCCTGTAACGTAGTGAGACGTCGTACCAGGTGCTATATACCGTAAACAACATCTGATCTGCAGCAGAACCTGGAGGGATGGAGATGGAACGTTCGGTGAAACGCCTGATGGAAGACAGGGAGAAACGGCGTGAGGAGAATCTCGGAAAATACATCGAGCAGCTCTCGGACGAGAACATCTCCTACCGGTTAAGGGCGGCCGAGGCGCTGGGGGCATGCGCCGATATGCGGGCGGTCGAGCCCCTGATCGCCGCTCTCCACGACCGGGAGAACGAGGTCCGCTGGGTTGCGACGCAGGCGCTCGGAAAACTCCGCGATGCACGGGCCGTCGAGTCACTGCTGCCCCTCCTCACCGACTCCGACCGGTGGGCGCGGCGCGGTGCCGCCTGGTCGCTCGGCGAGATAGGCGACCCGCGCGCGGTCGACCCGCTCCTCCCCCTTCTTGCAGACAAAAAGATGGATGTCAGGATCGCCGCCGCCGATGCGCTCGGCAAACTGCACGACCCACAGGTGGCCGGCGCCCTCTCCGCCGCGCTCGAGGGCGAGGAGGAACCGGAGGTCAGGACGGCGATCCGCCGTGCCCTCCGCGAGATCACCGGCGAGGCGGAACTTTGACCGGCGCAAACGGGGACCCGGAGAGGCTCTTTCGCTACTACCCGGAGGATTTCGGGGCGCTCCGGGTGAGAGTCGTCCACATGGACCTCACCTTCGACGTCTACGACGGCCACACCCGGGTCATCTCCGCCCTCACCGCAGAGACCCTTGATGCGCCGCTTGCGTCCCTCCCCCTGAACGCCCGGGATCTCGATATTCTCCGCGTCGCCTCCGAAGGATACGCCGCCACCTACACCTATGACAGGGACGCCGCGGTCCTCACCGTCGCCTTCGATCCTCCCGTCCCGCCCAGGACCCGGTTCACCCTCGAGACCGAGACGATCTGCCGGCCGAGCGGCCACGTCCTCGAAGGCCTCTACTACGACGGGTCCTGCCCCACCGGGCAGCCCACCCAGATCACCCAGTGCCAGCAGTGGGGGTTCCAGCGGCTGGTCCCCTGCCTCGACGACATGACCGCGAAATGCACCTACACGACGGCAATCATCGCGGACGACGGGTATACGAACCTCATATCGAACGGCGATCCTGCCGGGCCGCGGCTCTCTCCGGGGCCCGGCCGCTCCGTCCAGAAGTACGAGAACACCACGACCCCGATGGCCCCCTATCTCTTCTTCCTCGGGGTGGGGTGCTACGACACCCACCGGCGGGAGTTCGAATACCCCGACGGCCGGAGGTTCACCCTCGAACTCCTCGCGAAACCCGGTTCCGACCCTGCGGCGGCGGAGCGGGCGATCGAGGTCCTCGCGGACGCGGTGATGTGGGTCCACCTCTTCACCGGCCCCGCGCAGTACCGCGACCGGGAGGTCCGGGAGGAGGTGTGGCGCCGGGTCCGGGTGCGGGACGAGGCGAAGCGCGCCGGGGACCAGGCAGCCCTCGAAGAGTCCAGAAAGGTGCTTTCCGGGCTTGTTGCGCCCATCCAGACCGGCTACACCTACACGGGAGCGGTCTACCGGGAGATCGCCATGCAGAACTCCGACTTCGGGGGGATGGAGAACGTCGGGAACACGACGATTGCCGCAAACCGGATCATGCCCGGCCCCCATACGACCGACCCGGCCTTCGAGTACATGGTCGCGGTGAAGGTCCACGAGTACTATCACAACGAGAACGGTTCGGAGGTGACGGGGAGGAGCCCGTTCGAGCTCTGGCTCAACGAAGCTGTGACGGTCCAGATCGAGAACCAGCACCATGCCTTCTTCTTCGGCGAGGCATACTCCCGCCTCCAGACCGTGCTCGACATCCTGGATCCCGTGGCCGGGACGCTCGCCCTCGACCGGGGCGCGGGCTCGATGCCGATCGAGCCGGACGGATTCAACGACCCCAACGATCTTGTGACGGGCGTCACCTACGTGAAAGCCCCCGAATTCGTCAGGATGATCGAGACGCTGATGGGGAAGGAGAAGTATGCGGAGGGGCTCGGCCGCTACCATGACCGATTCAGGCACGCCAACGCCTCCCGCGAGGACTGGATCCGGTGCATGGAGGAGGTCTCGGGAGAGGACTTCTCCGGGATGGCGGCGGTCTGGCTGAAGGAGACGGAGTACCCCGTCCTCACCGTGACCCCCACATACAACCCGGCTTCCCGGCGGTTCGGCCTCGCCTACCGCCAGAGCTGTTCTCCGGGCGGCCGGACGCGGGAGTTCCCGTTCCGGTTCGCGCTCGTTGACACCGGAGGCCGGGAGATCGCGGACCGGACCGTCCGTATTGCGGAGGAGACCGGAGAGATCGTTCTCGACGGGGTCGACCGCCCGGCGTTCCTCTCGCTCAACCGCGGCTACTCCTTCTACGGGAAGGTGGCGTACCAGCCGCCGGAGGACGAACTCTACCTCCAGGCACTCAACGACACCGATATCGTCGGCCGCTTCACCGCGTTTGCGGCGCTCGCCGACCGGGAGCTGCTCCGGCTCCTCGAGGACACGGACGCGACGGTCTCCGGTCGGTTCGCCGACCTCTGCATGGATCTTCTCGCCGACGACCGCCTCATGGAGGAGGCCGGCGGGCAGTTCCTGACGATCTTCCCGTCAGTAGACGACGAGCGTTTCCGCCACCACTACCGGGCGCTTCACGACGCGAGAAAGAAGATCCTTGCCGCCGTCGCCGCCCGGCATCCGGATGCCCTCCTTCGCGTCTACCGGCGGTCGGCGGCGAACGCTCCGGGCGGGTCGGGCTACCTGGAAAAAGAGGCCCGGGCGATCCGGCAGCGGCAGAGGAAGAACACCTGTCTCGCGATCCTCGCCACCCTCGACACCCCCGAGATCCACCAGTTGATCGTCCGCCAGTTCCGGGAGGCGACGGCCGCAACCGACCGCCTCATGGCATTTTCGCTGCTCCTCGAGAGCAGTGCCCCGGAGCGCCGGGAGATCCTTGCGGCGTTTTCTCTCTCCTCGGCGAAAAGTCCTGTGGCGTGGGAGTCCTTCCTCGCCACGGTCGCCGGGAGCGATTGCGACGACCTTGTCGCGATCCTCCGCGAAATCGAGTCCTCGCCCGCCTTTGCAGTCGAGCAGGCCGACCAGCAGCGGGCGCTCTACGGGAGGTTTGCGCTGAACAGAAAGCGGTCGCTCGAGACCGGAGAGGGGCGGGCCTACCTCGCGGAGGCGCTCCGGCGGCTCGCCCCGGTCAACGAGTACAGCACCGTCCGGGCTCTGGACGCGTTCGCATTCATCGACGGCATGGAACCCCGCCACCGGGTGCCGGTCGTCGCGATGCTTGCCGACCTCCTCGCCTCCCTCGACCCGGGTGCGTACCCGGCCGTCTACAACAACGCCCGCCGCTTCCTCATCGGTGCCCCGGAGGCTGTCCGCGCCTATGGGGAGAAGCACGGGGAGATCCCGGCCCTCCGGGGACTCACCCCCTGATTCACCCGTACTCCAGGTGCAGCCCGACACCCGTCTCGCGAACGTCCGCCACCTTTGCGAGCGCAATCTTTGCCGCAAGATCGGTGCAGTGGCAGGGGTGAAGGGCGGCCGGCTTCACCTCCGCGAAGTAGTCGAGGATACCCTGTATCTGCTCCGGCGGCGCGTCGAGGAGATGGAATCCGCCGATGACGTCGACGACCCGGTCTTCGTCGCAGATCTCTTTTGCCTGCTCGACGATCGAGCAGATACCTGCGTGGGAGCACCCGGTTATGACGACGAGCCCATCCGGGGTCTTGCAGGCGAGCGCCGTGTCGTCGGCGACGGTGTCCTCGCGGATGCCGTCGGGGGTGTAGATGTAGCCGCACGAAGGTGCCCGCTCGAACGGGAACCGCCGCTCGATCTCGCCGAGAAAGACCAGGTTCTCGGTCAGCCAGAGGGGGGCCGCGGTGAGGAGGACCTTGCCGTGCCTGAAGAGTTCTTCGACCGAGAGGTGGCACCCGATCTCCCCGACGCCGTCACAGCTCCGGGTGAGGAATGCGTCGGGATGGGCGATGAACGTGGGCTCGACCCGCTCGCGACCCTCGAAGATCGCCTCGGTGTGGAGCCGGACGAGGGCGTCGAGACCCCAGGTGTGGTCGAGGTGGCCGTGGGAGATAACAATCTCTTCGACGCGGAGGAGATCGATCCCCATCTTCTGGGCGTTGGGGATGAGGATGCCCGAGTAGCCGGCATCGAAGAGGACGCGGGTCCCGCCGTCCTCGAGATAGATCGAGAGCCCGGGTTCCGCGAGGAAGTAGCGATCGGTGAGGGTGGCGTTATCCACGAGAACCGTCAGCCTCATTGCCAGCACCTCCCGGGGGAGAGCCGGGGCCGGGAGACAGCCGGTGCCGCCGTCATACCTGCAGGGATGCGGAACGCTGCTCGCACCACGAACGGATCCATGCAGGTACTGGGAACGTCGCGGTTAAGAAGATATCCCGGCGGTCAGCCGCTCCGCCCGCTCCCTGAGCGCCCGGTTCATCTGCAGGAACCCAAGATGCGTCGCCCTGAAGGTGCGGGTGAGGTCGACGACGGGCACCAGCAGCCCCGTGAAGACCTCGGCCTGGACGAACCGGGAGCCGTTACCCTCGGGAGCGATGGTGAACCGGTGTTCTCCGTCGAAGATCCCCGCAATCAGGACCCGGCCGACCCACCGGAGCTCGTGGTCTTTTGCGACCCGGAGCACCATCGGGGAAAACCGCATGCTCTTCATTCCCGGGGGCCGGATCTCGACCGAGAGATGCGTCCCCACCCAGGGTTTCCCCCCGACCGAGAGGATGAACGGGTTCCACTCCGGGTAGGCGGCGAAGTCGGTCAGCACCTGCCAGACGACTCCGGGCGGGGCGTCAACGACGGTTTCGGCCCGGAGTTCCCGGACCAGGACCCCGGAAGGTGCTGTCAGGAGGGCGGTCATGATCTCGTCACGATCGCACCGGTGAGCCGCGAGGAAGAAAAGGCTTTCTTCCTCCCGCGAAACCAATCTCTGAGAGTGACACCATGTCGGAAACAGGATACGAGACCTTCTCCCCGGGGGAACCCGAAGAACTCGGACCGCTCGGCCTCGCAGCCGGCGCACGGCTCGGGCTCGATCGTTTGAGAGACCTGCAGGAGCGCCACGAGCTGGAAGTCGTCCTCTACTTCGACGAAGGCCTCGCCCGGAACTCGACGCTCGATACGGACTTCGCGGACTTCCAGATCGTCCCGGTGCAGGCCCGGCCGTTCATGCCGCTGCAGATCTTTCTGCGAGCGATGGCTGAGCACGATCCGGGGTTTGCAGATCGCATGCACCGGGAGCCCCCGGCAGTCGAAGTCCTGGAGACCGGGACGATCAACCGCTACTCCGGGTGCGTCCAGTGCACACGGCCGTACGTGAAAGGACTGCTGCTGTAACGTGCCGGCCTAGCGGCGGGGAGTGAGTCCGCCGGTCCCGAGACCGAACTCGGCGAGAAGCCGCCTGCAGGTGCAGTGGCTGCCCAGGTGGCAGATGGCGGCCCTCGTCGCCTCGAACCGGACGGGAAAGTCGATCCCGGGGATCAACTCGGGAAGATCGCCGAACCCGAGCGTGATGTGCGGCGAGTAGCGCTCATACGCAGAGGTCTTCGGGAACCGGAGGAGGCAGTCGACGGATGGCGCCGACGCCTCCCCCACGAAGATCGGAGGCCCGACCGGGGGTGCTGAATACGGCGCTAAAGCGTTCATCACGGTCTTGTGAAAGAGCTGGTGGATCTCTGTCCGGAGGATATGGAAGGCGGAAATGGTCCCCCCCATGCCCGGACGGTGTTTTGCGACGGCGTCGATGGTCATGGCCATGGGGGAGCACTGCCGGGTGATCCGGTCCACCTTCGCGGTGATCTCCGCTATGTCCCCGCTTCTTGCCGGGAGCATCGCGACCGAGATGTGCGGGAGGCAATTCTCTCTATCGAGGCGTATCCCTCCGTCCGGGTTGCCGGCGAGCAGGGTCCGGTTCGCGCCGACAGCAAGGTCCATGATCGGCCCGGGCGGCAGGAGGACGACATCGATGGCAATCGTATCGGGAAGTTCGTTCATGGGGCCAAACAGGCGGGAGAGGTAGAAAAGAGTTTTCCCCCGGGATCATCTGCCCGCACTGTGGCGCTGCCGGTCCACGCCGGACCCCGTTCACCACTTCACGCCGAATATCGGCTCTTCCTCGACGATATTCGTGATCCTCCGGACGCTCGCCTCCACCGGGACGTCCTCTCCGCTGCAGAGCCCCATCTTCAGCTGCTCCAGGCCTGCAGCCACCGAATCATCCTTCGACCGGACACCGCTCACCGTCACCCTGAACGTCAGCGTCACCAGCCACTGGGTTGTTTCCATCTCCTCTCCTCGAACGAGGACGGAGTATACCGCCGGCGGGACATAAAGACAGCTCATGGCCGGGAGAGTGTGACCAAAAAAGGTGGTGGCCTGATGGGTGAGAACGGAGAGGCAGCACGGCGTTATGAGCACCCGGATTGTGATGACGTTTGGGGAGGTATAGAGCGTTACTGAATGGAGGTATGTGACCACTCATCCGGTCAATCGATCCTGTACTGGCCCGGCCGTATCCCGGACACAGTATAATTCGAAAACCATAAAAATGTTTTCGGGGACATCGGCTATATCGTGCTGTCCTGAGCCGGCGGGAGCAGCCATGCACAACGGTTATATATAAACATCAGGGAATCTCGGGCTCCGAAGATCTCTATCCAGGAGGGAAGAGAGATGGTCAAGAAGTCCGTGGCTGCTCCCCGAGGGGGCATAAGGAGGCGAGCGATCGGTTGCATCGCAAGCGCACTCATTCTCATTCTGGTGCTCATCCCGGCAGCAGCAACCGCACAGACCCCCACGGTGATCGTCTCCAACTACACCGTCACCCCCGCCATCCTGATGCCCGGGGACGAAGGGACAATCACAGTGGTGCTCACGAGCACCGCTTCCCCGGCCACGGGTTCGCCGCTCAACATCCAGCTGGACCCCGGTGCCGGAGGGGCGAACACCTCGACGGAAACGCAGGAGAACGCCTACATAGAGAATGTGCTCTTAAACGGCGAAGGGGTCGATGTCCTCTCCGGGAGTTTCCAGGATATCGGCGAGATCGGCCCCGGCCAGTCCTTCCCGCTCACCTTCCAGATCCGTGCTCCCGGCAAGGCGGGGATCTACTTCCCGGAGGTCTGGGTCAGCGTGCGGAATGCGGCCGGTGTGCGATATCCCGTACCGGTGAACGTCAACTCCGCATACGCCCTGATCAAGAAACCCGCGCTCCGGGTGGAGAGGACCGTCCCGGCATCCGTCGACCCGGGTGATCCCTTCAACGTCACGCTCACCCTCTACAACGAGGGCGGGGCAAGCGCAAGCGACATATCCGTCAGCATCAACGCAACCTCCGGGGCGATCACCGCAGGCAACTCGGAGAACTACTTCATCTCCGAACTCGGGGCAGGGGAGGAGTCGGTCCTCGACCTGACGTTCGAGACCGATACCAGCGCACCCCTCGGACTTACACCGATCCTCGTCACCATCGACTACCGGAGCGCCGATCTCGCAGAGTTCCAGCAGGTGGCGACGATCGGTGTTCCCATTGTCGGCCGCGCCGAGATGGGCATCGCCTCCATCAGGACCGAACCTTCCCGGATCACCGCCGGCGACCCTGTGGACCTGACGATCCGGCTTGAGAACACCGGGACGGCGGACGCGGAGTCGGTCCGGGCAACCGTCGAGGGTCTCTCTCTTCCCGGTACAAAAGAGGCGTTCCTCGGAACAATTGAGCCCGGCAACGACGGTCCCGCCGTCTTCTCCCTGCAGGCCAGCGAGGCGGGAGAGTTCGACTACACCCTCGTCGTACAGTATACCGACGACTACGGGGCGCACACAACCCGGCAGGCCCTGCAGGTCGTCGTTGCGGAGTCAAGCCCGATCCTGGCTATCGCCGCCGTGGCAGTGATACTCATCATCGTCATCGTGGCCGCGGTCTTCTGGTACCGGAGACAGAAGGAGGAGTGACTTGCCCGTGCTTGCAGGCCTCAGGGTCTCCGCGTTCCTGGCGTGGAAGTCCATCCAGCGCGGGAGCAGGGGGACGCTCGCCCTCACCATCATGATCATCGCCCTCATCTTCGTGAACTTAGTCTTCCTCCCCTCCATCATCTCCGGAGTCGTCGAGACCTTCAACACCCAGTCTATCGACTTCGACCTTGGAAACCTGGTCATCGAGCCCCGGGAGGGGAGCCAGTATATCGACGGCGTCGGATCTCTCCAGAAGACGGTCGGGCGGATCCCCGGGATCACCGGCACATCGCCCCGGATAGCCGCCGGGGTGACCTACTTCTACAAGGGCAGGAACGCCGCAAGCACGCTCTACGGCATAACGCCCGAGGATGAGCGATCGGTGACGAAGATTGCCGATTCCATGACCGAGGGGGAGTTTCTCTCGAACGGAGATACCGACGCAATCGTCATGGGCACGACCCTTGCGGGGACGGAGGGGGAGGAGGCAGGCGGCCTCCCCTCGCTTGAGGGGGTCGGGGTCGGCGACTCGGTGGAGGTGGCCTACCCGAACGGCGAGATACGGACCTACCGGGTGAAGGGGATCTACGAGACCCAGTCCTTCAGCGTCGATACGTCGGCTTTCATCACCAGCCGCGAGATGAGCGGGGTGCTCGGCCTCCAGGACCAGGCGTCCATCATCCTGGTGAAGACCGAGGTTAACGGCAGGGAGGAGGAGTACAAGACGGAGATCCTCTCCTACGGCGTCCAGGAGGAGGTCCGGACGTTCCAGGAGAAGTCGGGAGGGTTCGTCGACCAGGCGATCCAGAGTTTCAACATCATCAACGCCATCTCGACGCTCGTCAGCCTGATCATCGCCATCGTGGTGGTCTTCATCGTGATCTTCATCAACACCGTGAACCGGCGGCGGCAGATCGGGATCTTAAAGGCGATCGGGATCGACCAGCAGATCATCATCAACTCCTACGTCCTCCAGGTGCTCTTCATCACCACCGTCGGGGCGCTGGTCGGGATAGTGCTGAACGCCGGCGTGACGACCTACCTGACCGCCTACCCGCTCGTCTTCCCCGGCGGCCCGGTCTACCCGGCCGTGGAAGCGTCGGCCATCCTCCGGAGCATCGCAAGCCTCTTTGGGGTCTCGGTGGTGGCGGGCTACATCCCGGCATGGCGGATAGCACGGGAAGATATCCTCTCCGCAATCAGGGGGTGAAGGGATGATCGTCGCAGAGGACCTCAGGAGGGTCTACACCATGGGGAGGGTGGAGGTCCGCGCCCTCGGGGGCGTATCGCTTGAGGTCGCAAAGGGCGAGTTCGTCGGGATCATGGGCGCGAGCGGCAGCGGCAAGTCGACGCTCCTCCATATTCTCGGGCTCCTCGACCGCCCCGACTCCGGCAGGGTCACAATCGACGGGACCGATGTCCTCGCCCTCTCGGATCACCGGCGGACCCTCTTCCGGCTGAACCGGCTCGGCTACGTCTTCCAGGACTACGCGCTGATCGGGGAGCTCACGGCACTTGAGAACGTCTACCTAACCTCGCTTGTCCGGGGGGCATCAAAGAAGGAGTATCTCGACCGGAGCGCCGATATCCTGGAACGGGTCGGCCTCGGAGACCGGATGAACCACCGGCAGAGCGAACTCTCGGGCGGGGAGCAGCAACGCGTGGCGATAGCCCGGGCGCTCGTGAACAACCCGAGCATCCTGCTCGCCGACGAGCCCTGCGCCAACTTAGACAGCCAGACCTCGAAGAGCATCCTCGACCTCTTTGCCCGGCTGAACGAAGACCTGGACCAGACGATCGTGATGGTCTCGCACGAGGAGTGGCATAAGGAGTACTTCTGCCGGGTCGTCACCCTGCAAGACGGGTTGATCGCGGATGTAACGGAGTGCAGGAAGGGGCCACGCCCGGGGGGCGGGGAGTAGCCCCTCCCATCATCGGGTGAGGCAGGCCAGAGCCGGAAAAAGATGGCGGCGATATTTTTATATCACTCACGGCATACAACCCCGGCCGGTGAGAAGTATGCAGGAGATGAAGACGTTCAGGTGCAAGGACCTTGGCCTTGCGTGCGAGTTTGAGGAGAAGGCAGAGAGCGAGAACGAGCTGATCAAGCGAGTCGAGGGGCATGTCCAGACCGCCCACCAGATGAACCCGGAACAGCCGGAAGTGCAGGAGAAGATCCGCAAGGCGATGAAGTGAGGGGCGGCAGGTTCATCCGCGATGCATGCCACCGGGACAGGTATGGTGCAGCACAGGCATTCCTGGAGACACTCGCCCGAAGATGAGGCCGCCCGCCGGCTCTGGCAGCACCCCGAATCTATCCTGGAGGGGATCGGGCTTGCTCCCGGGGCCACCTTCATCGATGTCGGGTGCGGGGACGGGTTCTTCGCACTCCCTGCGGCGCGGATCGTCGGGCCGCACGGCCGCGTCTGCGGGATCGATCTCGACGCCGAAGCGCTGGACATGCTCCAGGAGAAGGCTTTTGCCGGGGGGCTCGACAATGTTGTTCTCCACCAGGGGACGGCCGAGGAGAGCGTCCTCTGCGACGGATGCGCAGATATCGTCTTCTTCGGGATCGACCTCCACGACTTCGCCGACCCGGTCCGGGTCCTTGCGAATGCGAAAAGGATGGCGCTCGACACCGGGGTGATCGTCGACGTGGACTGGAAGAAGGAACCCCTTCCCCTCGGTCCGCCTCCTGCGAAGAAGTTCAGCACGGAGCATGCAGCGTCGCTGATGGCGGAGGCGGGGCTCCTGGTTACGACGGTGGCTGAGTCAGGGCCGTACCATTATATCATCACGGCCGTGCCGGGGCGCTAGCCCTTGACCGGTGAAAAAAAGGGTTTTTGGGTTACTTAAGGTTCGCAAGGCCACCGTAGTTGATAGCATTTACGAACGCGTCGAGGTCCTGCTTGGAGCCGTCTTCGACGCTGACAAAGACCATGAACCGCTCATTGACGCCGATCCAGGTCCCGTAGGACGCAGGTTTCGTGAAGTACTCCCAGGAGGGGTGGCCGCTGACCGTGCCCGACTTGTAGTAGCCCTCGCTCGTCTCGAATGCGAAAAGCGAGTCCCACGACTCCCAGTAGCCCACCTCCTGGTAGGCCGAGTCCTGGATCAGGATCGTTGCCACGGCGTCGCCCTTAGCGTATTCCCGGGTAGCCCAGGTCCACTGGCCTTCATCGGCCGTCCAGGTAGCCCCCGCCGGCTCATCTGCAGTCCAGCCCGCAGGAGCGCCGGGCAGGTACGAGATCAGGGTCGCAAACGGTACCGCAGATACGCTTCCCTGGGCAGCTCCGGAGACGGTGGTGCCGGCAGCAGGGACCGTCGTGGCCACAGCGGTGGCCACAGAACTGGTTCCATAGGGGGTCGTCTCTGCGGGGGTCGTATCCGATGTACAGCCTGCAGCGAGCATGCAGATCCCAAGCATGACAAGAAGCGCCGGGAAGATCGTGTTTGAAGAGAGTGTTCTCATAATGATGCCCTCAGAGAGACCAGATTGATAGAATCGTATTTATAAATTGCTATTTAATGATACGGAGTGGTACGGTCGAACTGAGTGCGTTTTGAAGCGCTCACCAACCTCATTCGCGATGACTGAGCGGAAAACGGCCGGAACAAGGCGGATCGGCGGGCACCATTATAAAGGGTTTAAGAAAAGTATTTAACAATTCTAAGCGACCTTATCGCATGGTTCAGAAAAAGAGTATCTATGGTGTCCTGATCGCAGGACTCCTGGCACTGTGCCTGCTCGGTGCCGGTTGCACGTCGCAGCCGGCGGAACAGCAAAACGCGACCGCGACCCCCACCCCGGTGGCGACCACGGCCGCTCCGACGGCGAACGTGACAGCCACGCCCGCCCCGGCGGAGGAGTACGTCTTCAACGAGACGAACAACAACGAGACGGTCACCCTCCCGGCCGGGAGCGAGATCACGATCCGCCTTGATGAGAACCCGACGACCGGATACGAGTGGAACGTCACCTCAGATGAGGGGCTCCAGCTCGTGAATGAGACGCACGACGCACCCCAGACCGAACTTCTGGGCGCTCCCGGAGTCCACATCTGGGAGTACATCGCGGCCGAGAAGGGCACCGGAGAGTTCTCTGCGATCTATACCCGATCCTGGGAGAACGTGACCGGAAACGAGACGGCATTCTCGATGGCATTTACCATCGAGTAACTTTGCACGCTCTCCCCTGCCCGCGGGCAGGGGGGAGGGCAAAACACCCACTCTCTTTTAGCCATCCCCTTTCCGGCACGCCGGAACCCCGGGTCACCCCAGGAACTTGCGCCGTTGCGCCGCCTGCAAGACGAGCGAGGTCAGTTTCCCGGTCTCGTTCTCACGAAGCGCCCGGGCGATCGCGGCCGTGATCCGCGTATGCTCCTCGTCCGGCTCGACGTCCGTCAGATCGGTCACTCTGGCCGCGAGTTCGGACGGGACAAAACCGGTCTCCGTGTTGAGGAACCGGCAGGCCGCCCTCAGGTCCTCATCGAAGTTGACATAGACCTCCCTGATATACCCTATGTCAGCATCGTCCAGCGCATCCAGGCCGAGAATCTCGGGAGGGAGACCAATCGAGTAGAGAGCGGCAGTGAACTTGATCGCTCTGGGCAGGGTGATCCCGCCAGTGCTCCGCGCATACCCGAAGAGGCCGATATGCAGTTTCCGTTTCCGTCTTTCGGGAACATATCGGGCAACCCGGTTGATCAGGGGGGCAAGCGGGCCGAGCTGCCGCTCGTACGCTCCCGTATACCTCTCGATCAGGTCAAGCGCCGCCTCTTCGTCGATGGGCAGGGGCCTCGTGGGCCACCGTTCTTCCAGTCTTCGAACGGCATTCCGGACGTCTTCGAGCGGGTAATCATACTTGAACGCCGATTGAACGGTGAACGTGTGAGCGCTCGGGTACTCGGCGGTAACCCGGTCGACGGTCAGAGGAGAGAGGCCGCCCCTGAAGGGCGCCGAACCGACGCCGATGATCGGGTATATCCGGGTTCCTGTCTCTTCCGAGACCTCCCGGAGGTGCCGGAGCGCGATCTTGTTCAGGAGGACCGCACTGACAAGCCCGTAGTTCATTGCCGGGTCGGACCGGGCAAGGAAGACACGCTGATCGGCGATATCCTTGCCTTCGAGGTAGCGCCTGACCACATTGTGCGCGTCCAGCATGTGGTCCATCTCCTCAAAAAGCGGGATGACGTTGATCCGGTCCGGCCGGAACCTCCCGATCCAGTCTGCGATGGTCTTGCTCCCCTCCCCGAGGCGCCTCTCCTGTTTCCCGACGACGATATCCGTGTAGTAGCGATAGATGTTATCGACGGCGGTATGAGACGCCGTCATCGGCAGGATCACCTCATAGATCGGGGGGCACTCTTCCCCGTAAAAAAGGCACGCCGTATCGAACGACCGCGGGATACTCTCGAGGGTCTCCAGGAGTATCTTTGCCTCGGCCGTCTCGATCTCGGGGTTCGGGACCCGCATCGTCAGGAAGACGTCTCGCCCGAGCTGCTTCTCCCGGAAGAACGTATCGTACCGGGTCAGCAGTTTCCTGACCACAAAATTGTCGACCTCTTTTCCTTCGCAGTCCCACATCTGTTCGCTGCATCCCAGGTGGGAGTAGGCATAGTATGCCTCCTGCACCTCGTCTTCACCGCCGAGTTCCGGACTCTCGGCAAAAAACGGCAGATTGACGTTGTCAGGGTGCTGGGTGCTCATGCATTGCGGTATTCGTACCATGTCTCCACGCTCCATGTAGCGGGGGTCGGGCCCCCATGTCAACCTCATCTTTTTCTACGGTCGACACGAAAAACCCTCCGGAATAAACCTCCCTAAATCGCCGGTTGCTGCCAAGAGCTCTCCCTGCCCGTCGGATTCAGGGGGCGGGACATCGCGGGCTACTCCCGGCCCTTACCCCTCACCCGGTCTCCAAACCGCCTCCACACCTCTACCCCCGGCCACGGTCCTCCGTGTGCTGCACAGACCCGTTCCGGCCCAAACGCGAGGAGCGTCCGGAGGCTCCTGTGTGCCGCCACGGGGTTATCCATCCTGAAGGGTAACCGGGGCCTCCCCCCGGCAAAGAGAGCAGAAAGAAGGTCACCGATGATAACGGTGCCGCCGGCGACAAGGACCGAGACCGAGCCGGGAGTATGCCCCGGCGTGGGGAGGACCCTGCCCCGGACCCCGAATGCCGCAAGGTCGGCGGGACCCCTGATGACGATGTCGGGCTCAACGCCGCCAGAACCGGGAATGGTCTTCCTACCACCCGCAAGCCCGATCAGGTGCGGGATGATCCTGGCGGGGAGACGCAGCCCGTCAAACCCAAGACGCATAGCGTCGGCATCGGCCTCGT
Source organism: Methanomicrobiales archaeon HGW-Methanomicrobiales-2 (assembly GCA_002839645.1). GTDB lineage: Archaea > Halobacteriota > Methanomicrobia > Methanomicrobiales > Methanoculleaceae > Methanoculleus. Next base: position 49,633 of record PGYL01000005.1, read on the forward strand.
GGACGGCGACCGGTGCGCCCGTCAGCTCCCGGAGCGCGTCGGCGCTCCCGTAGTTGTTCGGGTGGCCGTGCGTGACCAGGATCAGGGAGACCTCGTCGGGACTGATGCCGGCTTTCTTCACCGCGGCCAGGATGGCCGTCTCATCCCCGGGGTTGCCGGTGTCGACCAGAAGCACGCTGTGGTCCCTGACGATGAACGCGGTGGTCAAGCCGAGCGGCACGGGGATGACCCGGCAGGTGGCAAACAGCGGTGCGCTCCGTCTTTTGTGCCGGAGCCCGGGCAGCCCCTCCACTCCCGGCAGAATCCCCCGGCTCCGATTCGATGGTCCTGGCATCTCCACTGTGAGATACCCTCTCTCCACATCAATGATTCGGTCGGGGAGAACAGGCGGAGCCGGGTGGGAAGCAGGCGGCCCTCCGACGGATTCCCCCGGTAAAGGGCGATATTTCCGGCGGCGTTTCAATACGCATATATATTGCGAAAACGAGGTTGAAACCATGGTGTATGAGAAAACAACATCCCGGCATCTCCTCGTTGTCCTCGCGGTCCTCGCCCTGGCGCTCGTCGTCCCGGCAGCCGCACAGGAAACCGGCAAACTGGTGGTACAACCCGGCGAGACGATCGAGGTGGGGGCCGAACCGATCATCCTCGACCTCATCAACCTCCGCAACCAGGATACGCTCAACCCGATCACGGAACTCCGGAAGTACCGGGGCGACGATCCCAGAAAAGAGATTACCCTGGTTCTCGGCGTGCCGAACGACGACTACTACAAGATCAATATTCACACATTTAAAGGGAAATACGGCAGATATTTTGCGTATAGTCAAAAGGACGGCCTGATCGAACGCAGCAGCATCGTGTTCGTCCAGGCTGCGACACCTACGGCCACGGAGACCGTGGTTACAGTCACGGAGACGCCCACAGAGGCACCGCCGGCCACGACCACGACGACCCCGACGCAGGCGCCGCTCCCGGGACTGATCGCGATCGCCGCTCTCGGCATCTGCGGGCTGTTCGCGGCGCAAAAGCGGTAGGCACGCCCCGTGCGGTGAGGGGGGGCTCCCTCACCGTCCGCCGGGAACGTTCATAAAACTCCATCGATTCCGGAAAACCTCTTCTGAGCTCGCTCGATAGGCCGGCGGTTCCCTGTAAGGACGCCGAAGGGTGGCCTTGCCGGGGTCTCCCGGCCGGCAGGTCTTATATACACCCATGCATACTCCCCGCCCGAGGAAGGATTGCCCGTGCAGGATCGTTCCCGGCATCGCCCCCACCATCATCTCTCCCGGGTCATTTATCTCATTCGATCGACGTCGGCACAGGAGAGAACGTGCGACCATGCCTGCCGGAGAGCTGTCCGGGAACCTTTCTCCTTCAACAAGAGGGGTTTTCGGGCCGACGCACCGAAAGGGCGGCGGTCGCGGGAACCCCGCTGGAGGCCCAAACAATGAATGAACGTTACCTGTATGTACCGGCGCTGGTCCTGATCGCCCTCGCGCTCGTCGTCGGGGTTGCATCGGCAGAAGAGCGCCAGATTACGAATGCTTCGGTCGACCAGGTCTATGCAACGGCCCTTGAGGACCGCATCCTCTGGTCCGACAACCGGACCGGCGACTACGACGTCTACCTCTACAACCTGACCGAAGCAAGCGAACGCACCCTCTCGCCGGCGGGCACCGACCAGTTCGCGACGGCCCTTCCCGCCGGTATGATGATGACCGGCAACCGGGTCGTCTGGGAGGACAACCGGAGCGGCAACCGGGACATCTACCTCTACGACCTCGCCACGGGGGAGGAGAGGCAGATCACGAACGGGACCGGCCACGAGATCAACCCCGCCATCGCCGGAGACTGGATCGTCTGGCAGGATGACCGGAGTGGCAACTGGGATATCTACCTTTACGATCTCTCTACCAGCGAAGAGACCCGGATCACGGATAACGAGAGCATGCAGATGACCCCCGCCGTCACGGAGAGCATGGTCGTCTGGAACGACTTCCGGAACGGCAACTGGGACATCTACGCCTGGACGCCTGATGGGGCGGCGCAGCCCGCACCATCTACGCCGTCTGCCCCCTCCACGCCGGGGCCGGGCCTGACCCCCGCCTCGCCCGGAGTGCCCGGTGCAACCACCCGTCCGACGGCCGCAACGCCGACGGCTACTCCGACGGCAACGGCCACACCGACGCCGGAAGCAACGGTGACCATGCCGCCCGATGACCTGACGGAGACCTTGACGCCGACAAGAACCCTGCCGCCGAGAACCTTCCCGCCGGTGACCTTCGTAACCCTCGAACCAACCCAGACACCGTTCCTCCTGTGACGGGGCGGGGCATGCCGTGAGGCTGTCCCGGATACGAGGGGTTCCTCACCACAACCCCTCGCTTCAGAGTCTCCGGCGCCATGCTCTCCTGTATCGCAAGACGGACCCCGCAGGCATCGGCCGGAGGCTTCCGCTCGCGGGGGAAAAAGAAAAAAAGGAGGGTATCGAGGGGGTGATTACGCCAGGTAGTCGTCCGGCCGCGGGATCTGTTCCTTTAAGCCCTTGCGCTTGCGGATGGCCTTGACTACATCGGTCACAATGCCGGCGGGGACCAGTTCGAACCCGACGAACTCGGTGCTCCACATCGCACGGCCTTCGGTGGCGGACCGGACATCTCCGGCAAACCCGAAGAGCTCGGCGACCGGCGCCCTGCCGACGATCGTCATCGTATCCCCTTCGCTCAGCATATCGAAGACCTGGCCGCGCCGGCCCTGGATCTGCGAAGTTGCCGCACCCATCTGCTCGGTCGGGACCGTGATCTGGATCTTCTGGATAGGCTCGAGAAGCGAGTCGCCGCCGAGCAGCAGACCTGCCTTGACGGCACTCCTGACTGCCGGGATGACCTGTGCAGGACCGCGGTGGATGGCATCCTCGTGGAGTTTCACATCCACCAGCCGGATCTTTAAGTTCTGAACCAGCTCGTCGGCGAGCGGGCCGCCGCGGAGCGCTTCACGCCAGCCGTCGAGGACCAGTTCCATCGTCTCGTTGAGGTACTGGATACCCTTCGTCATGTCGATGAACAGGTTGGTACCCTCGATCGCCCTGATGTTCTTGGCCTCGTCCTTATCCATACCGGCGGCAACGAGGGCGTCACGCCGCTCCACCACCTGCTGGGTCATCGAGATCTCGCCGTCCCGGATCATCTTCACGATCGCGGGGTCGACCGGCTCAAGCTCAAGGTAGAACCGGTTGTGGCGGTTCGGCGACTTTCCTTCGACCGGGCCTGCCCGGCCCGTGATCGTCTCGCGGTAGACCACGATCGGCGGGGAGGTGATGATATCGACACCCTTATCACGCTTGATACGGCCAGTGATGATCTCGAGATGGAGTTCGCCCATGCCGCTGATCAGGTGCTCGCCGGTCTCCTCGTTGATCGAGACCCGCACCGTCGGGTCTTCCTTACCCACCTGGCGGAGAACCTCGACGAGTTTCGGGAGATCCTTCATGCTCTTCGCCTCGACGGCGACGGTCATGACCGGCTCGGAGTAGTGCTTCAGCGACTCGAAGGGAGCCATCTCAATGAGCGACGTGACGGTCGAGCCGACGATGGCATCCTTCAGACCCGTCACGGCGGCGATGTTGCCGGCGGTCAGCCCTTCCACCTCAATCCGCTCGGCACCCATGAAGATGCCGACCTGAGCGAGGCGGTTCGAACGCTTTGCCGCACCCATGATGTAGCACTCGGTGCCCCGGCGGAGCGTTCCCGAGAAGAGACGGCCGGTGGCGACCTCGCCTGCATGCGGATCGAACGATATGTCGGTAACCATCAGGCAGATGGGTCCGTTCGGGTCGCAGTTGAGCATTGCCTTGCCCTCGGGGGTGCTGTAGTCGCCGTGCCAGATGATGTGGATACGCCGGTCCTGGGCCTGGAGGGGGTTTGGAAGGTGCTTGACCACCATGTCGAGGAGGACGGCGTGCAGCGGGCTGTTCTTTGAGAGCCACTTCATGTCGCCGGATTTGCACTTGTCAAAGACGTCCTTGAACGAGACCCCGCTGTTCTTCATGAAGGGGACGGATACGGCCCAGTTGTAGAGCGCGGAACCGAAGGCGACGGTGCCCTTTGCGGCATCGAGCTTCCAGCCATCGTTGTACATCTTCTCGTTCATGCCCTTGATCAGCTTGTTGACCTTGTCGATCACCTTCGCAAGGCGGATCTGCATCTCCTGCTCGTCCACCTTCAGCTCGTTGATCAGCCGGTCCACCTTGTTGATGAAGAGAACCGGGCGGACACCCTCCTTCAATGCCTGACGGAGAACCGTCTCCGTCTGGGGCATGGTTCCCTCGACGGCGTCGACCACGACGACAGCGCCGTCCACCGCACGCATGGCGCGGGTCACGTCACCGCCGAAGTCCACGTGGCCGGGGGTATCGATCATGTTGATCAGGTACTCTTCGCCGCCGTACTCGTGGACCATCGAGACGTTGCTCGCATCGATGGTGATACCGCGTGCCTGTTCCTCCTCGTCGGAGTCCATGAAGAGCTGCCGGCCGGCGAGCTCCTCGCTGATCATGCCTGCGCCGGCGAGCAGGTTGTCCGAGAGTGTTGTCTTTCCGTGATCGATGTGGGCGACGATACCGATGTTCCGGATCCGCTCCGGCTTGTCCATCAGCTCCGTCACCCGTTCAACCATCTTCTTTCGTCTGGTCATGAATTACACCAAAAAAAATAATAGGGGGTTTTAACGGGCTGCCTTTGCAATACGTTCTCTTTCTTCTTTCTTCGAGACGGCGTATGAACGGGTGTCGCCGTTCGCCGCAGAGATCAGCTCTTCGGCAAGTGCCTCGCTCACGCTCTTCTTCTTCTTGTGGCTCGCCTGCCGAACGCCGGCAGTGATGAACCGGAGCGCAGTATCGACACGGCGCTGGGGAGCGGTATCGACCGACTTCGGGACGTTGATACCACCGTACTTCAGCCGGACGGTCTCCTCACGGGGTCCGGTGTTCGCGACTGCGTCCACCAGCACCTGAACCGGGTTCTTCTTGGTCTTCTTGTTGACGATCTCGAAGGCGTCCCGGACGATGCGGATGGCAAGTTCCTTCTTGCCGGTGTTCTTCTCGGTCTGCATCAGTTTGTTGATCAGACGCTCGACGATCAGCATGTTGCTCTTGTTGAACTGCTGGCCGACGAGCTTGCCGCAGGAGTGCGGCACGATCATCGTGTGCAGGTTCACGTAACGAGCGAGGCTCGGATCCTGGATCTCCACCTCGGTCATGTCCCAGCGGTTAAAGAGGAGCTGATGTGTCCCTTTTTCTTCCGGCTGCGTAGTACCTGCTTCTGCTTCTACCATACTGCTTACCTCCGCGGCTTCTCTTTGCGGCCCGTGACCATTTCACGCAGGCTGACGCTGTTCACCTTGGTCACAACAAACCGGACACCGGGGATATCACCCTTCGACCTGCCCAGCCTGCCGCCGATGCCCTCGATCTCGACCTCATCGTGCTCGTCGATGAAGTTGATGGCACCGTCGCCGACAGCGAACGCTGTTACCTGACGGCCGTTCTTGATCAGCTGTACGCGGACGCACTTTCTGATCGCAGAGTTCGGCTGCTTTGCTTCAACACCCACCTTCTCGAGAACAATCCCGCGGCCCTGCGGTGCTCCCTCAAGGGGGTCAGCTTTTACATCGAGCCCGAGCAGACGTCGCGCGTAGACAGTGTCGTGCCATCTGTTATTATTTGCGTCGCGCTTCAGTTTTCGGGCTGCAAATTTTCCATTTCCCATCGAATACCCTCGTATCTGTTGAATTTGTGGATAGGAGCAACTCCTGGTGTGCTATAAAGCAACGCGCGTTACGGATTTATATATTGTGGAACCCGCCCGCGCATCGATCTTCCGCCTTAGTTATTGGATCGGGAGCTGATATAATATTATATCCTGGCGGGCAACCTTCATTGATGATAACCCGGATATACAAAGAGGTTTTTTTCGAGGCAACCCATCGTCTGATTCACTATCAGGGGAAGTGTTTCCGGCTGCACGGTCACCAGTGGCGGGTGGAGGTCTGGATAGAGGGTACGGCCGATGAGCGCACCGGCATCGTCCTCGACTACAACTGCATCAAAGAAGTCGTCGGGCGGTTCGACCATCAGGTGATCTTAAACGCCGACGATCCCATGGCGGCAAGCATCGAGGCGTTCCACCCGGTCGTCACCACCCCCGGCGACCCGACGAGCGAGCTCCTGACCGGCCTCATCGCGGAGATGATCGATGCTGAAGCCGCACGGCAGGGACATGATGCCCGCGTGGCGAAGATCCGGGTCTGGGAGTCGACGTCCTGTTACGCAGAGCGCACCTATGATCGTCAGTGAGATCTTCCGGAGCCTCCAGGGAGAGGGAAAGAGTCAGGGGCGGCCCTGCACGTTCATCCGGCTCACCGGGTGCAACCTTCGGTGCGCCTGGTGCGACACCTCCTACGCCCGGGAAGGCGGGGAGGAGATGAGCATCACAGAGGTCCTCGACCGGGTCTGGCTGCAGAACGGGAGGCAGATCTGCATCACCGGCGGGGAACCGCTCCTGCAACAGGAAGGGGTTCTCGAACTCCTCAAGAAGTTCAGCCTTCACGGGTATACCGTCGAGATCGAGACGAACGGCACCCGCGACTTCCGGGAGATGCAGCCGTACGCTACCATCTGCATGGACGTCAAGTGCCCATCGTCGGGCGAGAGGAGCGATCTCACGCTCCTCCCCTTCATCAGCCAGCGCGACTGCGTCAAATTCGTGGTGGCGGACGAGGACGACCTCCTCTACGCCCGGGCGGTGATGACCCGTTACGATATCCGGGGCGAGATCTTCGTCTCGCCGGTGGAAGGGTCGGACTGCCGCGCCATCGCCGACTACATCGTCGAGGAGAACCTCCCGGTGAGGTTCCAGCTGCAACTGCACAAGATCCTGGGAGTAAAATGATGAAAGCAGTCTGTCTTCTCTCGGGCGGCATGGACTCCACCACGCTCGCTTACGTCGCAAAGGATATGGGTTACGAGATCGTCGCGCTCCACTTCACCTACGGCCAGCGGACCGAGGAGAAGGAGCGCTCATGCGCCCGGGCCGTCGCCCGGATGCTTGATGCGGGGGATTTCGTCGAGATCAGCCTCGAACACTTCAGGAAGATCGGAGCCTCGAGCCTGACGGATGAGAGCATCCCGGTCGAAGAGTACGCCGGCGAGGAGGAAGCGATACCGAACACCTACGTCCCCTTCCGGAACGCGAACCTCCTCGCCATCGCGACCAGCCTCGCGGAAGCCCGGCGGGCGGAGGCGATCTTCATCGGTGTCCAGACCGGGGACTACCCGGGGTACCCCGACTGCCGGCCGGAGTTCATCGAGGCGTTCCAGCGGGCGATCGACCTCGGGACGGCGGCGGACCCCCGGATCACTCTTATGACGCCGTTTGTCCGGATGACGAAGGTGGATATCGTCAGGAAGGGCCTTCTCCTCGGGGTTCCCTACGAGCAGACCTGGTCCTGCTACCAGAACAATGACCGGGCATGCGGGGTCTGCTCCTCCTGCCACTACAGGAGAGAGGCGTTCCGGCAGCTCGGGCTGAAGGACCCGATCGAGTACGAGAGGTAACTATGGAGATCTACCGTGGAGGAAGGCTTACCGTCGAGAAGAAGGAGATCACCCTCTCAAGCGGGGAGAAGAAGGAGCGGGTGGTCATCCACCCCGGCGGGGCGGTCGCGATCCTCCCCGTCGTCGGGGATGACTGCTACCTCATCCGGCAGTACCGCTTCGCCATCGACGAGTACATCTTCGAGGCGCCGGCAGGCACCATCGACGAGGGCGAAGAGCCCCACGAGACCGCCCACCGGGAACTGATCGAAGAGACCGGGATGAAAGCGGAGACGTTCGTCCCGAAAGGCTACATCTACCCCTCTCCCGGCTACACCGACGAGCGGATCTGGCTCTACCGGGCAGAAGGTCTCTCCCCCTGCTCCGACTACGGGATGGACGAGGACGAGATCATCGAGGTCGTCCGAGTCCCTATCGCGGACGTCGGGTCGATGATCGCGGATGGGAGGATCGTCGATGCAAAGACGATCTGTCTCATCTGCCGGTGCCTGTGGTGAGGGAGCACACCGGGACCGGCGGATGTGCGCAGATTTATGCCCTTCCTCAGAGAAACATATAGTAGCTTCGACAATTGAACAATATTCAGCTGGCCTGGTGAACGTCCAATGGAAGAGACGCAAGAGATGGATACGCCGCGAAAGCGCTACGAATTTAAAAAGATGCTTGAGAGGCTTGCGGAGAAGGAAGGGAGCGGCACCGAGCTGATCACCCTGTATATACCTCCGGATAAGCAGATATACGACGTGACCGCCCAGCTCCGCGACGAGTTCGGGCAGTGCGCCAACATCAAGAGTAAGCAGACCCGAACAAACGTCCAGAGTGCCATATCCTCTATCCTCTCCCGCCTGAAATACTATAAGCGCCCCCCGGCGAACGGCATAGCGGTCTTCTGCGGCACGATCAACATCGGCGGCGACCGCACCGACCTTGACTGCGAGATCATCGAGCCGCCCGAACCGCTCAACACCTACATGTACCGGTGCAGCTCCTCGTTCGAACTCGAACCGCTGCAGCAGATGCTCGGGGAGAAGGAGGTCTACGGCCTGATCGTCCTCGATCGGCGAGAGGCCTACATCGGCTTCCTGCGAGGCAACCGTATCGAGGCGGTCCACGGCGTCACCTCGACGGTCCCCGGCAAGCAGCGAAAAGGTGGTCAGTCGAGCGCACGTTTCCAGCGGCTGCGGCTGATCGCCATCAACGAGTTCTACAAGAAGATCGGCGACCGGGCAAGCGACATCTTCCTCGCCGAGAAGGATTTTTTCGAGCGGTTCAAGGGCGTGCTGATAGGCGGCCCGACGCCGACCAAAGAGGAGTTCGAGGCGGGCAGTTTCCTCCACCACGAGCTGCAAAAGCGGATCCTCGGCCTCTTCGACGTCTGCTACACGAACGAGTCCGGGCTTGCCGAACTCGTCGAGAGTGCGTCGGACGCCTTGAAGGACCTTGATGTCATCAAGGAGAAGAACGTGATGAACCGGTTCCTCCAGGAACTCGTCAAAGATGACGGCGCTGCCTCCTACGGCGAGGAGAGCGTCCGGAAGAACCTGGAGATCGGCGCCGTCGACACCCTCCTCCTCTCCGAGAAACTCCGGAGGGCCAGGCTGAAACTTGCCTGTCAGAATAACGACTACACCGAGGAGCGGACGGTCAGCATCGAGCCGGGCAAACATATCAAGGACCTTGACTTCGGCACCTGCCCAAACGACGGCGGGTCGCTCTACGTGACGGAAGAGGTCGATATCATCGACGAACTGACCAGACTTGCAGACCAGAGCAGCGCGACGGTTCGGATTATATCGGACGACTTCGAAGAAGGCTCTATGCTCTACAACGCATTCGGCGGGATCGCAGCGATCCTGCGTTACAGGACCGGATACTGATGTTTCAGGAGAAATACCAACAGATTGAGCGCATGCTCCGGGCATGCACCGGTGAAGAGGACGTCCTCCTCACGACAGGGGGGGATCACGCCGATCTCGCCTCGACCGTGGCGTTTAGACTTGCGAAGAGAGAGAAGCGGGCACCCGCCCTGATAGCCGCCGATATCGCCGGAAAACTCTCAGAAAATCCCGAACTCGGGGATATCCAGGTCGAGGCAACCGGCCCTTACGTCAACTTCAGGTTCGGGCCGTCCCTCCTTTCCGAGGTGGTCAGGGAGGCCGTTCGCCCCGGCTACGGGAGCCTCCCCCACCGCTCCGGGCGGGTCGTGCTCGAGCACACGAGCGCGAACCCAAACGGTCCCCTCCATGTCGGCCACATACGAAACACCGTCATCGGGGATACTCTCGCCCGGGCGTTTCGGAAGGCCGGTTATCCGCTCGAGGTCCAGTATTACTTAAACGACATGGGTCGCCAGATCGCCATCGTCTCGTGGGGGTTCGACCACCTCGGTCTCGCCCGCGAGGAGGGTGAGAAGGAGGATCACTACGTCGCCCGCGTCTACATCGCGGCGAACCAGGAACTCCAGAAGGACCCGGAGATCACAAAGGAGATCGACCACCTCATGCAGAAGGTGGAGCGCGGCGATGCGGAGACCGTCGCAAAGTTCAGGAAAGCCGTCTCCCTCTGTGCAGAGGGGATCAAGGCGACCCTTGCCGGCTTAAACGCCCACCACGACCGGTTTGTCTGGGAGAGCGATTTCGTCCGGATCGGCGACGTGGACCGGATCATGGAACGGGTCCGGCGCCTGTCGCAGGCCCACGAGGACGAGACCCTCTGGGTCGACCTCACGGAGCAGGGTTTCGAGAAGAAGTACATCCTCCGGCGCAGCGACGGCACCTCGGTCTACAGCACCCGCGACCTCGCCTACCACACCTGGAAGGGGCGCAACTACGACCGGATGATCGATGTCCTCGGGGCGGACCACAAACTGATCGGCGCCCAACTCCAGGCCACCCTCAAACTCCTCGGCGAACAGCCGCCCGAGATCGTCTTCTTCGAGTTCGTCTCCCTCCCCGAGGGCTCCATGAGCACCCGGGCGGGCAAGTTCGTCTCGGCGGACGCGCTGCTGGAGGAGGTGGCCGCGAAGGCGTTCGATGAAGTGACCACCCGCCGCCCGGAACTCCCCCTTGAGGAGCGGTGCGCCATCGCAAAGTCGGTCGCCATCGCCGCCATCCGCTACGACATCGTGAAGGTCTCCCCCGAGAAGAGCACGGTCTTTAACTGGAAGGAGGCGCTGGACTTCGAGCGGCAGAGCGGCCCCTACATCCAGTACGCCCACGCCCGCGCCTGTAGCATTCTCGAGAAGGCCGGCGAGTTCGAGCAGACGTATCGCTACGAGACCGACCACGAGGTCGCGCTCGCCCGGCACCTGGCCCGGTTCCCCGCTGCTATCGAGCAGACCATAGAGGAACTCCGCCCGCACCTGCTTGCCTCCTACGCCCGCGAGCTCGCCGACCTCTTCAACGCCTTCTACCACTACGACCCGGTCTTGAAAAGCGAGGGCGAGACACGGAGCAGCCGCCTTACGCTCGTGGAAGCAGTCAGGAACACCTTACAGGAGTCCCTCGCGACTCTCGGGATCGATGCGCTCAGAAGCATGTAAGGCCCTCAAAAAGCAGGGTTACCAGTTCATCAGCCCGAACTCTTCGGCGGCCGTCAAACCCTGCATGTGGAACAAGCGGGCGCTCAAGGGCGGGGAGATGTGCTACAAAGCGCAGTTCTACGGCATCGAGAGCCACCGCTGCGTCCAGATGACCCCGACCCTCCGGTGCAACCAGCAGTGTCTCTTCTGCTGGCGGTCGTTCGAGCACGAGGTGACGGAAGAGGAGGAGTGCCCGCCGTCCGCGATCATCGAAAACCTCCGGCGCATCCAGAAGAGGGCGCTCTCGGGCTACAAGGTCTCCCCCTATGTCACGCCGGAACGGTTCGCCGAGGCCCTCGCCCCCACGATGGTCGCGATATCGCTCTCGGGGGAGCCGACCTGCTACTCGCACCTCCCGGAACTGATCGACGGCCTCAACACGGAAGGGTATACGACGTTCCTCGTCTCGAACGGCACCCGGCCCGAAGTCCTCGCCCGGTGCCGGCCCTACCAGATCTACGTCTCCCTGGACGCCCCCGACCGCGAGACCTATCTTCACCTCTGCCGACCCCGGGAAGACTACTGGGACCGGATCCACGAGAGCCTCGCCGGACTTGCCGGCCGCCGGTCCGCCATCCGCACCACCGTGGTGCGTGGCTACAACGACTTCTCCCCGGAGGGGTATGCGGCGATCTATCAGGACTCCGGCGCCCGGTTCGTGGAGGTAAAGGGTTATATGTATCTGGGTTACAGTAGAAATCGATTGCAGAGGGACCAGATGCCCGAACACCACGAGGTGAGGGCGTTCGCGGCGAAAGTAACGGAACATTGCGATTATTTCATCAGGGACGAGAGCCCGGTGAGCCGGGTCGTCTGTCTGGAGCGAGACGTATGAGATTTGATGTGGAAGAGTTCAAAAAGAGAGCGAGAGAGGACTTCGAGCACACCTGGCACGAAGGGCCGTCGGTGCTGACCCCGCCGGGGGTCTCGGACCGGTACCCCCGGCTGAAGTACACCCGGGCTACGGCGCACCCGATCTTCGAGATCGTGCAGCGGCTCCGTGAGACCTACCTTGCAATGGGGTTTGACGAGGCTATGAACCCCCTGATCGTTGAGGAATCAGACATCTACCGGCAGTTCGGGCCTGAGGCGATGGCCGTCCTCGACCGGGTCTTCTACCTCGGCGGCCTGCCCCGCCCGAACGTCGGGATTGCAAGAAAGCAGATAGAGGGGATCGAGGCCATTCTCGGACGGGCGGTTCCTTCCGAGATCGAGGAGAGACTCCGCGAGACCCTCCACGGCTACAAGAAGGGGACGATCGACGGCGACGAACTGACCCACGAGCTCGCGGTCGTCCTGGAGGCCGATGACGCCGTCGTGGTGCACATCCTTGACTCGGTCTTCCCCGAGTTCCGGGCGCTGGCCCCCGAGTCGTCGCGTAACACCCTCCGGAGCCACATGACGAGCGGCTGGTTCCTGACGCTCTCCTCCCTCTGGGAGAAGCACCACCTCCCGATCCGGCTCTTCTCGGTGGACCGGTGTTTCCGGCGGGAGCAGGAGGAAGGCCCCACCCGCCTGATGGCCTACCACTCGGCCTCCTGCATCGTCGCGGGGGAGGACGTCACCCTCGAAGAGGGCAAAGCCATCAGCGAGGCCCTTCTCTCGGCGTTCGGGTACACCGAGTTCCGGTTCCAGCCGGACGAGAAACGGTCGAAGTACTACATGCCCGAGACCCAGACGGAGGTCTACGCCCGCCACCCGGTCCTCGGCTGGGTTGAGGTGGCTACCTTCGGCATGTACTCCCCCTCGGCGCTCGCCGAGTACGGGATCGGCGTGCCGGTGATGAACCTCGGCCTCGGGGTGGAGCGTCTCGCGATGATCGCCTACCAATCAAACGACATCCGCCAGTTGACCCACCCGCAGTTCTTCCCGCAGGCCCTCTCCGACCACCAGATCGCCGGCGCCGTCCACCTCCGTGAGGAGCCGGCATCCGCCGCCGGGAAGCGGATGGCGGAGGCGATCCATGATACGGCCGCACAGAACGCCGCCGCCCCCGGACCGTGCGCTTTCTCCGCATGGAAGGGTGAGATCGCGGGAAGAGAGGTGGAGGTCATCGTCGAGGAGCCCGAGTCCAACACGAAACTCTGCGGCCCGGCCTGTTTCAACGAGGTCTTCGTGCACGACGCCTCGGTGCTCGGGGTCCCGGACATCGAGAAATGGGCACAGGTCCGGCGCGAAGGGGTTTCCACCGGCATCACTTACCTCGACGCCGCATCAAGCCTCGCCGCCGCCCGGATCGAGGAGGCGGCAAGGTGCGGTGAAGCGACCCGCGTCCAGGTGAAGATGGCGAAACTCCCCTCAGACGTCAACTTCCGTATCGAAGAGTACGCGATGCGCTACATCACCGACCACAACAAAAAGGTGGACCTCCGGGGACCGGTCTTCCTGACGGTCAGGTCCGTCATACCGGAGCCACCGACTCAATAAGTTTCTTCTCCCGTCCCGGTTTCTCTTTTTTCCCGGCTATGCCGTCTCTATCGCTCTCGATGCACTTTCGGAGCAGGGGCAGCACGTCCCGCTGGGCTACCAGGTTGAAGCGGGCCCTGCTCGGAGCGAGCCCGACCTTGACCGAGTAAGCCTCGGGCGGCATCGCCGCAAAGAGATCTTCATCGGTCCTGTCGTCCCCGATGGCAAGGACGAAATCCCAGGCCCGCCCGGATATCCAGTTCAGCGCTGCCCTTCCTTTGTTGACGACGTTGTTCTTGATCTCGATGACCTTGTTCCCCTCCATGACGCCGACGTCGAGGTTCGATGTCAGGTGCAGGAGATCGTCTTTGAGATCCTTTGCTCGCTGTGCGCCGAGCACCGGCTCGGTCCTCCGGTAGTGCCAGACGAGGGAGTAGTCCTTCTCCTCGACGAAGGAGCCGGGCGTTCGGTCCGTATAGAGCTCGAGGAGCGGGTAAATCTCTCCTTTCCACTCGTCCGAGAGTGCTTCGGGCATCCGCCACTCTCCGGAACGCTCCTTTACCCAGACGCCGTGCTCGGCGATGATCCCGACATCCATCGCCCCGAACCAGGCATCCAGCGTAGACCGGTCCCTGCCGCTGATCACCACCACCTCGTTGCCCGGTCTTTGGGAGAGGGCCTCGAGGACCTCCCGCGTGGCGTCGCCGGGCACCGCCTTCTGCGGTTTTGCAGCGAAGGGCACCAGGGTGCCGTCGTAGTCGAGGAGGAGCAGCCGGTCCTTGCCGGCAGCGTAGTCCGCGACCAGAGTTTCCCTGATGGCGGGGGTGACGATCTGCTCGGAGCGCTCGACCCGGATCGCCCGGGCGTCGCTTAGGCGGGTGAGGAAGTCCCCGACCCAGCGCTCGATATCGTAGCGCATCAGCCTCCTCTGCATCGTCCGGTTCCGCTCGACCTGTTCCTTCTCCGGCATGGCAAGCGCCGTCTCGATCGCCTCGATCACCGCGTCCTGGTCGTTTGGGTTGACGATGACCGCTTCTCCGAGCTCTTCCGCCGCCCCCGCCATCTCGGAGAGGATGAGCACTCCCGTGCCGTCGGTCCTGGTGGCGACGTACTCTTTTGCCATCAGGTTCATGCCGTCCCGGAGCGGCGTCACCAGGGCGACGTCGGCGGCGCTGTAGAATGCCACCAGCGTCTCGAACGGAAGGAAGTGGTAGAAGTAGTGGACGGGGATCCAGTCGGTCGTTCCGTATTTCCCGTTGATACGGCCGACGAGTTCGTCGATCTGTTTCTTCAGCATCTGGTAACTGCTGACGCCGCTCCGGGACGGGACCGCGACGAGGACGAGAGAGACCTTTCCCTGGTACTCCGGCTTCTTGGCAAGGAGCGCGTCGAAAGCCTCGAGCCGGAGCGGTATCCCCTTCGTGTAATCCAGGCGGTCAAACGAGAGGATGATCTTCCGTTTCCCGTACTTATGCCGGATCCGGGTGATCTCCTTCTGGACGGGGGGGCTGCCCGCGGAGTCGGCGAACCGGTGGTAATCGATGCCCATGGGAAAAAGGTCGGTCCGTACCATCCGGGTGCCGGTCCTGACCTCCCCGAATGTGTGCTCGTACCCGAGGAGCCGCCGGATGCTGGAGAGGAAGTGGCGGACGTACCCGTAGGTATGAAAGCCGATGAGGTCCGCTCCAAGGAGGCCGGAGAGGATCTCCTTTCCCCAGGGCAGGTTCCGGAATATCTCAAACGACGGGAAGGGTATGTGGTGGAAGTAGCCGATCTCCGCATCGGGCAGGCGTTCGCGGAGCATCTGCGGCAGGAGCATCAGGTGGTAGTCGTGAACCCAGATGATGTCGTCGGGCCGGGCCACCTCCATCACGGCATCGCAGAACCTCTCGTTCACCCGTTGATAGACCTGCCACGTCTTCGGGTCGTAGTCTGCAGAGAGGTTGAAGTAGTGGAGGAGCGGCCAGAGGGTGTTGTTGCAGAACCCGTCGTAGTAGTGCTTGATATCGTACGGGGAGAGAAAGACCGGGTGGCACTGCTCTTTTCTGAGCAGATCGACGATCCGGTCTTTCTCCTCTTCCTGCTTCCTCTGGATGTTCATGCCGGGCCAGCCGACCCAGAGACTCTCGTAGGACTTGTAAAATGAGCCGACTCCGGTAGCAAGACCGCCGACGCTCCGTTGCAGGCGGAGATCGCCGTTCTTTTTTGAGATGCTGATCGGAAGCCTGTTCGATACTATCAGTAACCTGTTCATGGTTCGACCCTGTTCACGATCGTGAGAATGATCGGCATCACAAGGAATCTCAACCAAAATTAAGGTTTTGGAGAAATCTCAAAAAATTGCAGACATCGAACTTCCGGCGAACAACTCCTCCCCCCGGCTCTCCCGGCGGGCGCCGGCACGGATAATCCCGCGCATGCCGCATCGTGGTGATTTTGTTGGGGCATCTGCGGCAGTGGTTCCCGGGGGGATGGCGGATTGTTGTGGGGGAGACAAAAAGGGTGTCGATCTGATTTCCGCGGCCACGCCCGGGCACGGATTCCCCACGACTACGCGCCTGACGGCGCTTGAGCCCCTGCCCTTCGGCCAGTCGCTTATCGCCACGCACTGCCCCCGCCCCTCGGGGCCGGGAACGACTGCCGGAACGGCAGGAGTTCGAGCACCGTAGGTGCGGAGGAGGAGGCCGGAGGCCGGGCGGGGTGGGGGAGACACCCTCGCACCTATCGGTGCTCAAGCACTACTAGACCTAGGTGGTGGCAACAGTGCCTCCCGCATCCGGTCGACCGGCCGTCGACATATGCTGTCCCTTCATCCCCCGCCAAGCACCTTCACCAGCACCGCCACCATCCCGCCGACGACCCCGCCGGCCCCGGCGCTTCGCGCCTCCTCCCGCCCCTGAGAGGGCGGGCAGTGCAGGGCGATATGCTTGGCCGGAGGGATAGGCGAGTATCCCTTCGGCCTATAGATTATGAGGAGTTGTGATATTCTCTGTTGTAATGTGACATAGAGGCGGGGGTTGGCGGTGAGAGGGCGGATTCTCACGGTGGTCGTTTACCTATAACACCCTGGCATGGGTTATCTCACAGCCGGATAATTGCTGCTGTGTCTCCTCTGTCCAATCTGTCAGAACACCACCACTTAGGCTTGCGAAATTCAAACCTCTATTCCGATAATGGCATTCTTGGGGCTTTAAACGCATAAAACCCAATTAGCATCTATTGGAGTTGCTTTAACGCCGTAAACGTTTATCCTGCAGGGAGTTTTTTCGAAACGTTTATCATACAGGCCACGATGATTCCATGCTATGGATATAATCAACCACATACAAACAGGACAGAATTTTGACGAGCTCTGCCAGAAGATAGGGCGGTATATGTGAATGAGCAGAGGAAGACTGCTTCAAAATTTAAGATCGGGATTACAACCGATTATGACAACCGAGCGAACGGCGATGACTACTGGTCAAACGGTTATAACCTTATGATCGTCTTATATCAGACACAATCGAAAGAGAGAGTCCGCTTAATGGAGCAGTACCTCATAAAGCGCTTTAAAAAGTATGATGAATGTGAAAACATCCTGCCAGGTGGCGAAGGAAAACTGAAGTGGGGACCCCCCTACTATGCATATCTCGCCCTGAAAGTGAAATAATAACGCTACACTAAGGGTGCAAGTCAGCACGAGGGCTGAAGAAGGGTGTTCTCTCCTACCCTTAACCCTTAATCAGTAAAGGTTCGCATCACCGAGGTTCACCGACGCCTCACGGGACACGCCGCGGGAGTGCTACATCTACCCCGCAGGGAGCATCGTCGGCATCGGCTATGGCGTCGAAGGTTACCTCGATGTCACTCTCTGGAGCGGCCCCCCTCCCCCGGAGGCGGTGTATTCGATTGAAGCGCTGTACGCGGTGCTCAATGGGCAGGCGAAGGCCATGGGACTCAAGGAAGTTTACGGCGCGAACTTCCCCGACGGTCCTGGATATAGATCCTCATGCTGGTAAGGACTGCCACAACCCGTGTTCGGAGTGAGAGGTGAATAGTAGTGGTAACTTGCAAGACCGCTCCAAAACCCTCAAATGGGGTCACCGATCGTTAGTGTTCACGCGCATGTTCGGGATGACCGCAGCTTGCCGTTGAAACAGTGTATGACTTTGTGATCAGGATTCAAATGTGCCCGGCAGGCCCTTGCCGAAGAGGCTCCGGGCGGACAGCATCTGAGCCTAGTGCTCTTTGCCATTTTAAATCCACAAACTCTGTGTTCCTCTCCGCGGCCCTCGCGTCTTCGCGTGAGGTCATAATCCCCGTTTTAACGTGTAATTATTGGCGTTCCATCCCACGCATCAAATTCTCCAAAATAAGATGACACGATTCACCAGGTGCAACAGAGCGGGGTCCCGTTAGATATATATTCTATAACATACACCCGTATGTTGTGAGTAAATCCTTCCCGAAAAGGATGAGGCCGCCTTGAGGCGGGTGGGACGAAGTAGGGAAGGGATCACCAATTTTACCTCCGCCGTCCGTTAAAGAAATCCAGGCAGACCGTTATGTTATTTTCGATCACAGAATAGTGATCAGCATAGAGTAAGTAGTCCCTGAAATGGCGATGTACAGTTCCGGCAACGAAGTCGGCCGCTTGAATGCAGAGGTTCTGCTTTGAGTCAACATGCAGAACTTCCAGTTGACAGCGTGACGGCTGACGAGAAAGCCCGTTTTCAAGCGAACGAAACACAAGGTATTTGTCGAACTCCTCTCTGACTACACCGTCAAGCGATTTATCTATAATCACGTTAACATCTGAGGAAAATTCATAATCGGCTACTATTGCCGAGACAAGAGACCCAGTGAGGTAGTTGTACAGTATCTGACGCTCATCTCTGAGGTGAGGATAAACCTGCTCTTTTCTCAGCAGGAGATACGCGATATCAACATTGGTTCTGGAGATGCACTCCAGAACACGTCTTTTATACGTGTCGTCGGTGTTGTGGTATTTCAGCTCAGGAATATCCCTGTACTTCCTTGGAAGTTTTTTCCTGACTCTGCTCATGCAGGTTTTCACCTGTTGGGCTTTTTCTGGACCTTCTGCGATCACAGCTACGATGACAAAGTAAGGTGAACTTCGCTCTGTAAATCCAAGATCCCCAGACTCATCGATGTAAATATTCGCCCCGGAAGGGGATGGAGTTATATCCGATATTTTCCCCACCCCGGACCATCCACCCTTATCATGAGCAACGCTAATGGTCAGTTTGATATCTAACTAAATAGGCACTTGCATTTTGTGATGAGATCATCGGTCGATAATGCCCGCACGTCCTCTGAGTGGCCTGTCAAACAATGCGCCTCTCTGAATGCGGCAATTCCTTTGCCTCCCCACCCAGGTAGGTAGACGCTGTTTCCCTCGATACACAGCCCCAACACCACAAACGTTATATTTTTCTAACACGATGTTAGATATACATAACAGGTGAATCGATGAAGACGCGATACGCGGTACAGATTGCGGCAGGAGCGGTTCTCGGCGCTGCAGGCATCCTCCTCCTGTTCCTCCTAGACGGAACAGAGGCGATCTCCTCACTCCTGGTGACGATCGGGCTCGTGATCCTCGCGGTGGCTGCCGTGCGGCACTGGAGGTTCAGGGACGAGCCGGAGAAAGACGAGCGGACGCAGAAGATCGGGGCATACGGCATCTCATACTCCTGGCTCCTCACCATCATCTTCCTCGCCCTGCTCTTCTGGGTAAACTACCTCGGCGTGCTCGCCCTCACGGTCGAGACCGTGCTGCTCTCCACCATCCTGCTGATGGGGCTCTCCGCCCGCATCTTCCAGTGGTACTTCTTCCGGTAGGGGGACGTGGCGTGAGACCGGGAACGGAGCGAACGATGGCCCCAAAACGGCGCCTGCTCCAGAAGGGGGACGCCGGGTGAAGACCCGGATCCGGGAACTCCGGGCGAAGACAGGGCTTACCCAGGAGGAACTGGCGCAGCAGGTCGGGGTCCGGCGGGAGACGATCGTCTTCCTCGAGAAGGGGAAGTACAACCCCTCCTTAAAACTCGCCTACAGGGTAGCCCGAGCACTCGGCTCCACCATCGAAGAAATCTTCACCTTCGAGGACGAGGACCTGGCGTGACCGTGCCATGTGCGGCGGATGATCGCACGAGGCCGGGACGGGAATCCAGCCCCGAGCGCTGCTGCCATCCGGATCTTTCAGGTGATCCGGGCTCTGCCGGGCACGCCTGTCCGGGAACGAACCGGCGAGCGGATGCGGGAGGGGGTGCAGCAGAAAGCGTTCACGCCGGAACAATACAACTACAGAGGAATCGCAAAAAGATATTGGGGACGATCTCTAAGGTCGGAATGACAGGATAAAAGCATTTTGATTTAGAACTCACGACAAAATACCCCCGATCTTTGTTCAACCTGAGAATCTAGCCCATTTTCCAGGAATATTTTTTTATCACGAACTAAATATATTATAATGAAACGCTCCGATCGTTCGGGAAGAGCGCAGCACCCGGGAACTATTTTCCGCTTTTTCGAGAGATATGTGTCGATTCTTTCTGCCCTACCGGCCCCGGGCTGACCGGGCACAGCACCCCGCCCGGGCTCCGGCAGGAACCCGGTCACCGCCGTCCGACCTCCCCGGCGAAGACCCGCGGACGACAGGTCGTGCAGAACGCCGGCCCCTTCCGGTCGGTCTCGGCGATGGTGTTTGAGAAGCGCATGACGCACCGGGGGTCTTCGCAATGGGTGAGCCCGAAGGTGTGCCCCAGTTCATGCACCGCTTCCACGACGGCCCGGTGCCAAAAGAGGTCCATGTCTTCAGGGAGGCTGTAGAACGGCTGCCTGAGACGGTGGAGGGAGATCAGGGCGCATCCCCCTCCCGCTATCCCGAAGACGAAGTTCATGCCCGGAAAGTAGAGATCGGCGTTGGTGACCCCCAGCACGCGGTCGCAGCCGGCAGTCTCCCCGGAGAGCGAGAGGAGCGTGAGGACCACCTCCGCATCGTACTGATTGCGGGCGGCGTTCAGTGCGGCTGCAGGAAGCGGGATCCTCTTCGCGATAACCACATCACGAGAGAACGCCGCCTTCAGAGGCTCATCGAGCATCCGCATCTCTGCCGGATCGACCTTCCCGATAGGGACAAGGATGATACTCATGGCGGGACCCCGGCGGCGGGTATCGACAGACGGGGACTTGAGGGTATCGATCAGAAGTTTTTGGGGTGGCGTCCGTGGAGAGCCGGCCGACAAGGTCGTCAAGGACGATAACGGCCGCCTCCTTATCAAGCGGCTGGTTCTGGTTCCCGCACTTTGGGGAGTGGATGCATGCCGGGCATCCCGTAGTGCACGCACAGTCGCGGACAAGTTCGTGCGCCATCCCGGCGAGCGCAGGAAGGAGGGTGAACGCCTTCTCCGCAAGCCCGATCCCCCCTTCGTAGCCGTCGTAGACGAATATCGTCGGTGCACCGGTTGCGGGGTGGAGTGAGGTCGAGAGCCCGCCGATATCGCGGCGGTCGCAGACGACATGATAGGGCATGACAGCAATCAAAGCGTGCTCCGCACCATGCAGCCCGCCGGCAAGGTCCCACCCTCCGGCGGCGACCGCTTCCGCCGTCCGGTCCGGTATGGTGAACCAGAGGGCCTTTGTTGTGAGGCGAAGCGGCGGGAGG
>PGYL01000052.1 GCA_002839645.1 Methanomicrobiales archaeon HGW-Methanomicrobiales-2
TCTTTTTGTTGATGGGAGTAAAATAAGAGCCAATGCATTGATAAAGAAGACATGGGATAAGAGGAAATGTGAAAGATATCTAAAGAAGATCGACAAGCGTATAGATGCCATTTTGTCTGAATGTGACGCTGCGGACGAGAGGGAGGATGGCCAGCCATCGCTTGTAGAGATGCAAGAAGAGCTTAAAGATAAGAAAGAGCTCAAATCTAAAGTTAAAAAGATCCTCGAGGAACTGGAGGGAGAACCGGCCCGCCACGCCCGGAAACTGAAAGACGGGATCAGAAAGAGCATCGAGATCACCGCAAACGTCGCCACTATCCGCAAGATCCACGAATGCCGGGCCGGACTTGCACCCGTTGACCTCGACGGCCTGATCCGGGAGGAGATCGCTCACTTCCCCGACCTCCGTATCCGCTACGACGGGCTCCCTGTGGCGGTCTTAGCCGACGACCTCCTGCCGGAGGTCTTCACGAACCTGATCGGCAATGCCGCAAAGCACGGGGGGCCGGGTGTCGAGGTTACGGTGGCGGTCAAGGACCTGGATGAGAGGACCGTCATCGTCACGGTTGCCGACACCGGCCCCGGTGTCCCGGACGACGCGAAGGAGACGATCTTCTTCCGGTTCGAGCGGGAGGGGGGCAGGCGAGGGAGCCAGGGCCTCGGCCTCTCGATCTGCCGGATGCTTACTGCGCGCTACGGCGGCAGGATCTGGGCCGAGGACTGCGTAGCGGGCTGCCCGGAGGAGGGGACGGCGTTCCGGTTCACCCTCCGGAAGGCCTGACGTCGGAAAGGTATGCCTGCATCCCCGGAACCGGGCGGCTAAATTGTTCCAACCGCGTATCAGGCGCAGATGATCGGGTTTATTCCTTCCACTGCAGAGATCAATAGCCATGCACAGGATTGCTCTTCTCCTCTTCACCTGCATGCTCCTCTCCGCCGGATGCCTCACCGCGAGTGAATCCGGGGTGGAGGCGGGTGTCGTGCTGATCACCCCGGCGGCAGGAATTCCCATATTCGACGGCCAGGCAACCTACTTCGGGATCATCGGCAATGAGACGCCGGAGATCCAGGCGAACTACAGCATGGGCTTCGTTGCCATCGCATCGGGCAACGCGACGCCGCCGCACCGACTGATCGGGACGGCGGAACTCGTCTACGTGCTCGGTGGTACGGCGGAGATCCACTGCGACAACGAGACGGTGACCGCCCGCGAAGGAGAGACCGTGCTCCTTCCGGAAGGAGTGCTGCAGTCGATAGCCTCGGCCGGGGACGCCGATCTCCACTACATCACCGTGAGCCAGCCAGCCTACACGCCCGAGATCGAGATCTCGGGGGACGAGCTTGATGCGGTCAACGTGAAGACGGACTGCGCGCCGTTTGTCGTCGCCGATCCCCGGAAAGGGATCGAATGGAGCGCCAACGATACGATCATCTATACCCTCGCAAACCCGGTGCTGATGAGCGACCTTGCTCTCCCGATCAATTACAGCCTCGCATACGGTGAGATCCAGCCGGGCGGGTACCTCGATTACGACGGGATCAACGGCTCGTCCGACCTGATCTACGTCATCGAGGGGGAGCTTTCAGTCACCACGCTCGACGGAAGAGCGTTATTGGTCCCTGCCGGGAGTGCCGCGTATGTCCCGCCGGGCCTGGTGAAGGAGTCCCGGAACACCGCGGACTCGGTGACGAAACTCCTCTCGTTCGTCGACCCGGCATGGACGCCGGAGAAGACCGCCCTCTGGGGGTGAGCGACCTCTCCCCCTTTTTTCCTCAACTGCCTGCCCGGCCTATCCGCAGGGCGTTTGCTATGACCGCAAGCGAGAGCCCCATATCCCCGAACGCCACCGCCATCCAGAGGGAGACGAGGCCCAGGACGGCGAGTGCGGCGATGCCGAGTTTCACCACGAGCGCGGTGGCGACATTCTGCCGTACGACCGAGACCGTCTTCTCCGAGAGGGCCACGAGGTAGGCGACCCGGGATATGTCATCCTCCATCACGACGATGTCGGCCGCCTCGATCGCGACGTCCGACCCGATGGCCCCCATCGCGACCCCGACGTTCGCCCGCGCGAGCGCCGGGGCGTCGTTCACGCCGTCGCCGACCATCACCACGAACCCGTAGCGGTCCATCAGTTCCTCGACCATCGCCACCTTATCCTCCGGGAGGAGCCCGGCATGGCACTCGTCGATCCCGATGCGGCGGGCGACCGCCTGACCGACGCGCTCGTTGTCCCCGGTGAGCATCACCGTCCGGATCCCCCGCTTCCGGAGATCGGCCACTGTCTGTTGGGCATCCTCCCTGACGACGTCGGCGAGGGCAACCAGCCCGATGACCTCTGATGCGGTGCCGGCGAGGACGACGGTCTTTCCCTCCCCCTCCAGGCGGTCGTACTCCTCCCGCCATGGCCCGCCGGCGCCCTCCAGGAGCGCGGCGTTCCCGAGGAGGTAGGTCGCATTGCCGATCCGCCCCTGAACGCCTCTGCCGGTGAGCGAGGCGAACTCTTCCACGTCCCGGAGGGCAACGCCCTCCTCCTCCGCCCGCCGCCGGACCGCCTCCGCGATAGGGTGGCCGGAACGAGACTCAAGCGATGCAGCCACGGCGAGCACCTCCGCCTCCGGCACCCCGAAGGCGATGATCTCGTCCACCTCGAGCCTTCCGGTCGTGAGCGTCCCGGTCTTGTCGAAGACTATCGCCCGGGCGAGCCCCACGGCCTCCAGGGAGTCCCGGCCCTTGATGAGCACGCCGTTGTGCGCCGCGGTCGTGATCCCCGAGACCATCGAGACCGGGGTGGATATGGCGAGCGCACAGGGACAGGCGATGACGAGCAGGATCAGCGCCCGGTGAACTACCCCCAGCTTACGCAGGGGGCTTCCTGCTTCATCCCCCTCCCCACCGGGAGCGAGTCCACAGGCTCTTCGGCGCGTTCCGCGCCTGCAAGTGCGAATTGTTTGATATTGATCGCGGCGTTCAGGTCCCGGTCGTGGGTCGTGCCGCAGTCCGGGCACGTCCATTCCCGATCCTTCAGTGTCAGATCGGCTTTCCGGTAGCCGCAGACCGAACAGGTCTTGGAAGACGGCTCGAAGACCCCGATCTTCAGCAGGGTTTTCCCCGCCTCCCGACACTTGTACGCCAGCATCCCGAGGAACGTCCCCCATCCGGCATCGCTGATCGATCTCGCGAGAGAGTGGTTCTTCACCATGCCGTCCACGTTCAGGGACTCCGCAGCCAGGGCTTGGTTTTCGCGAACCAGTCGAGAAGAGAGCTGGTGCTGGAAGTCCTTTCGTTGATCGGCAATTTTTTGGTGACACCGGGCAACCTTGAGCCGGGCTTTGTTCCGGTTCCGGGAACCCTTCTGCTTGCGGTCGAGTCGTCGCTGTAAGACGGCGAGCCGCGTCTGGGCGTTCCGGAGATACTTCGGGTTCTCCACTTTCTCCCCGGTCGAGACAACAGCGTAGTGTTTCAGCCCCATATCGATCCCGACCGTCCGATCCGGGATCGGATCGGCGGGTTGCGGAGGCTTCCGGCCGTCCTCGACCACGATACTGATGAAGTACCGGCCGGTCGATCTGCGAATGACGGTTGCAGACTTCGTCGTCCCCACAAAGGTGCGGTGATACTTGACTTTGAGCGTTCCGATCTTCGGGAGTTTCACGGTGCCCTGCTTGAAGTCCAGGGTATACGACTGCGGCACCGTGAACGCCTGTTCGGGGTCGTGCTTCTTTTTGAAGGTCGGTTCTTCGGCGCGACCCGCGAAGAAGTTTGTGAATGCACGGGAGAGGTTGTGGATCGATTGCTGCAGGGATTGGGCGTTGACCTCTTTCAGCCACGGCAGTTCCTCTTTGAGGGCCGGAAGCCGGTTCATGAGGTCGTACTTTAACAGGCTGGTGCCGTCATCGTGATATGCCCGGTTCTTGCGGGCGAGCGCCCAGTTGTACACATACCGGCAGCACCCGAGGTGCTTGGCGATCAGGGGTTCCTGATCCTTCGTCGGATAGAGCCGGTACTGGTACCTCCGCAGCATACGATAGGATCATCTGGGACTCCCTCCGGCATAAAGAATAGCCGCGGGGGGTGAAGGTGAAGAAGGGGCGCCGCGTTCACCTCCCCCCTTGCGGAGGGAGCCCTCCCGCTCATGCCCCGAGAGCCCCGCAGAGGTAGAACGCTTCAAGAAACGGGACGCCGAAGGCGAGCGGCGGGACCACGATGAGGAGGGCGGCGACGAGGATGACCGCCGGCGTGTAGTAGCGCGAGAACCGCTCGATGAACGCCTCGGTGGGGGAGGTGTGGGCCTGGGCCTCCGCGACCAGCGCCACGACGCGGGCTATGGTGCTCTCCGCTTCGGGCTTCGTCACCCGGACCTCCAGGTAGCCCTCGATGTTCCGGGTCCCGGCGTAGACGGCGTCCCCGACGCCCTTTGCCACCGGGACGCTCTCCCCGGTGATCGGCGCCTGGTCGACCGAGGACGCACCGGCGGTGACGATGCCGTCGAGCGCGACGGTGTCGCCCGGTCTCGCGATCGCGGTCTCCCCGACACCGACCTCGCTCACCGGGACGGTCGTCTCCTCACCGCCCCGCCGCACCCGGGCCGTCTGCGGCGCGATATCGAGGAGCGACGCTATCGAGCGTTCCGCCCTCCCGGCGGCGTACTCCTCCAGGAGCTCGGCGATGGCGTAGAGGTAGAGGACGGTCGCGCCCTCTGCGGCGTTCCCGGTCAGAAACGCGCCCACCGCCGCGATGGATATGAGCACGGCGATGCTGAACCGGAACCGGATGAGGGCGAGGAAGGCGGCCTTCAGGACGCCATAACCGGCTATGACCGCGGCGGCGAGGAACAGGGCCGTGCCGGCCAGGGGGTACGGGGTGACGTAGCCGGCGAGCAGCCCCGCGAGGAGGAGGAGGCCCGAGAACAGATAGACCGCGACCTCCAGCCGGCCGACGACGGGGCCGTGGATCCTGCAGACGCCGGCCCGGCAGCGGGGGCAGGACGCACACGCCTCATCCTCCATCAAGCCCTGCCTCCAGCCGGAGCTCTCCGGGCGCAGGTCTCTATCATGATGTGCAGTGTGGTTCCGTCCCACATAAAGGGTGGTCCGGGCGCACCCCCCCGGGCCAGCGTCCGACCCGATTCCCCCGGGGAGGCAGAACGTTACCCATTCACCGAGCAGAAACATTATGAAGACATCGCCCCAAGTGATCGGCAACAACTCCTTTCCCTGTCACCCTGCCCACCTTCACTGGGGGACCCAGACGATGCCTAGACCAGATTACCCCGCGACCCCCCCGGACAGACCGGGACCTTCCGACCGACTCGCCGACGGGACGGGCCCCTGCAGGATCTGGATCAACCGGCCCGACGGCGTGGCACCCATCCGGAACCCCGGATGGGCGGGCAGCCTCCACCCGGAGGATGCTGATACGGTGCTCGCCGGATGGGAGCGCTCTGTTGCCGCCGGCACGCCGTGGAGCTGCAGTTACCGTATCCGGGGCGTCGGCGGGGAGTACCGCACCGTCGCGAGCAGGGGCGTCCCGGTCAGGGACGCCGCCGGGCAGGTCGTCCTCTGGGTGGGGGTCGATCTCGACGAACCCTGCGCACCGGCAAGAGAGATTGAGACGCTCTCCGCAATCGCCCGGGCGATCGAGGATGCCGATCCTCTGGAGGCCATCCGGGAGACGGTCAGCCTCCTGCCCCGTGGGTTCCGGCACCCGGAGCAGGTGTCGGCGCAGTTCGTGCTCGGCTCCGCCGCTCCGGGGCCGGGAAAGATCGTCGCCGGGATCCCCGCCGGGCACCTCGTGGTGGAGTGCCGGGAGGAGACAGAAGACCCCTTCATTACGCAGGAGCGCGATCTCGTCCGCGCTGTGGCCGCGATGCTCGAAGCCGCCGTCGCGCCGGCAGCCGCCGGGCAGCAGTACCACCTCCTCTTCGACCAGATGCCGGACGCCGGGCTCCTCCTGGAGATACTCCGCGACGGCTCCGGGGACCCTGCCGCCTTCCGGGCCGTCCGGATCAATCGCAAGGCCGAGGAGATCCTCGGGCGCCGCCACCAGGAGGTCGCCGGAGAAGACCTCGCTACGGTCGTTCCGTGGATCACCCCCGACGTGCTCGACCTCTTTTTCCGGGTCGCGAGAACCGGGAGACCGGTGTATCACAAGTTCGCCAGCCCGGTGACCGGCGCCTGCTACGAACTGAAGACATACCGGCCGCAGTATGACCGGCTCGCCGTCATTGCAGACGATATCACGGACCGGCGGAGAGCGGAAGAGCTGCTCCGAAAGCAGCAGATTGCTCTGGATAACCGGGTGAGGGAACTTGCGACGCTCTATGCCGTAAGCGGCATCGTCGAGCGGCCCGGGATATCGATCGAGGAGGTCCTCGGGGAGGTTGCCGCCATCCTCCCGGCCGGGTGGCTCCACCCGGAGGATGCTGCCGCCCGGATCGTGGTCGACGGCCGGGAATACCGGTCGACCGGGTTTTTCGAGACCCCCTGGAAGCAGGAGAGCCCGATCGTTGTCCATGGCCGCATCACCGGGAAGGTGGAAGTCTGCTATCGCCACGAGGTCTGCGGGGAGGACGAGGTGCCGTTCCTCGCCGAGGGACGCCGCCTGCTCGACGCCGTCGCCGGGAGGCTCGGCCGGATCATCGAGCGGATGCGGGCGGACGAGGCGCTCGGGAGGAGCGAGGTGAAGTATCGCCTTCTCTTCGAGCAGATGCTCGAGAGTTACACCCTCTACGAGGTCGTCTTAGACGGCGCCGGGAACCCCGCAGACTACCGTATCGTCGAGTTGAACGAGAAAGCCGCCGACGTCTTCGGCCATCCCCGGGAGGAGCTGGTCGGGCGACGGCTCTTCGATATCTTCCCGGCGATCGCGAAGGGAGCCCGCGCCCTCTACGGCGAGGTCGCAAAGACCGGTCGTCCGGTGCAGCGGCGGCTGCAGGAGCCCAGGAGCCACCGGTGGTACGATCTCCAGATCTACCGCCCGCAGGCCGGGAGGCTGGCCGTCACGGGGCAGGATATCACCGAGCAGAAGAGAGCGGAACTCGCCCTCCGGGAGAGCGAGGAGCGGTTCCGGGGGATCTTCGAGCAGGCGGGAACCGGGATTGCCCTCATCAACCCGGAGGGGAGGATTATGAAGGCGAACCCGGCGTTCGTACGTATGTTCGGCTACGACGAGGATGAACTGTATGGCATGCAGTCCCGGGATCTGAGGTATCCTCCCGACCGGGAGGAGGCCGGGGCTCTCCACCGGGAGGAGGCCGCGGAGGAGAGCACCCGCCGGGAGATGCGCTACGTGACAAAGGACGGCAGGATCCTCTGGGGGCGGCTGACGACGTCCCTGCTCCGCGACTCCGGGGAGCGGGGGCTCGTCATCGCGATGGTGGACGATATCACCGACTGGCGGGAGATGCAGAACGCTCTCGCGGAGAGCGAGGAGCGGTTCCGGGAGATCGCCCAGCGGAGTTTCGATATGCTCTACACCTGCTACACCGATCGCGGGATCACCTACATCTCCCCGGCCGTAACGAGGATTCTCGGCTATAGCCCGGAAGAGCTGATCGGGGAGCAAGCGAGCGACTACGTCCTCGATCGGACCCGGCCCGACTGGCAGGAGGCCAGGGCCCGGATTGCCCGGGGCGAGCCGGTCGAGGGGCTGGTGGTGGAGCTCCGCCGGAAGGACGGGACGGCCGCCGTCGTCGAGATGAACGAGTCCCCGATTACGGAGGGCGGCAGGGTGGTCGGCGTGCAGACCGTCGGCCGGGACGTCTCGGACCGGAAGCGCTACGAGGACCTGCGACTGCAGGCGTTCTACCAGATCGAGCAGAACATCGAGCAGTTTGCCGTCCTTGCAGACCACATCCGCCTGCCCCTGCAGGTGATCCTCGGCATGGCCGATCTGGCCGACGATGCGCAAATGTCTGAAAAGATCCGGGAGCAGGTAGAGCGGATCAACGGGATCGTCAAACAGCTCGACGAAGGCTGGGTCGAATCCCGCGACATACGGGAGTTCCTGCGGCGGAACGAACTGGTGTAATGATCGGGAGCAGCTCCCGATCAGGACCGGCCCATTTCCCCAAAAATGCCCGCGCATTATGCTCTAATTCGCCCTATCTCGAACCTTTGCGGGCTGTTCCTGCCCGGTAAGTTAATGATATTGGAGATATAATGTATGGTGAATAAAGGTGGGCCGGTCGCTCACCGTTGCCGTGCGGCAGCGGTAAGACCCGGACGATCCCGCCCTGGATCCGAACGACCATGCGAAACGACTCTACGCAGACAGAATCGATACCCCGTGCAGACCGGGGGTCCCCGGCTGGGGGGGGTCGCTCCCCGTCTTGGGGGTCCCCCTCCCCCCCCCCGGGGCGCCCAGCCTCTACAACTACCTGCTCTTCCACACGATCGCCGAACTCGTTGCCGTCGCGATAGCGATAGCGGTCTTCACCGTGGCGTGGAACGCCCGGACGATGCGGGAGAACGGCTACCTGCTGGTCGCCGGCACCGGGCTCCTCTTCGTGGGCGCTATCGCACTGGTCCACACCCTTGCGTACGACGGCATGGGGATCTTCGCCGGCTACGGCGCAAACCTTCCGACGCAGCTCTGGATCGCCTCCCGCTACCTCCTTGCCGGGACGCTGCTTGCCGCGCCGCTCCTGCTCCGGAGGAACCCGGGCCCCCGGCGGGTCTTTGCCGCGTTCACCGGAATCACCGTCCTCCTCCTCCTCTCGATCTTCGTCGTCCCAATCTTCCCCGACTGCTACGTCGAGGGCGTCGGGCTCACGCCGTTCAAGGTCTGGAGCGAGTACGTCATAGCGGCCCTGCTCGCCCTCGGGGCCGTCGCCGTCTACCGGCTGCGCGGCGTCTTCTCGCCCCGGGTGACGGGGCACCTGGTCGCGGCGGTCCTCGTGATGATCGCCTCGGAACTCGCCTTCACGCTGTATATCAGCGTTTACGGGCTCTCGAACATGGTCGGCCACCTGCTGATGGTGCTCTCCTTCGGGCTCATCTACGTCGCGTTCGTCGAGACCGGGATCCGGCAGCCCTACGCGGTGCTCTTCACCGGCCTCGCGGCGAGCGAGGAGCGGCTCCGGCGGGAGAAGGACCGGCTCGGGCAGTACCTGGATATCGCCGGCGTCCTCTTCGTCGTCCTCGATACGGACGGGCGGGTTGCCCTCATCAACCGCCGGGCGTCCGAGGTCCTCGGCTACCCGGCGGATGCGGCTGTGGGCGAGCCCTGGACCGAGCGATTCGTCCCCCCGGCAGAGCGGGAGCGCTACCGTGCACTCTTTACCGGGCTGATGCGGGGCGATGCCGGGGCTACGGAGTATGCGAGTGCACCGGTCCTCACCGCAGACGGCGGCGAGCGGATCGTCGCGTGGCACACCACCGTGCTCCGGGACAGGAACGGCGCCGTCTGCGGGACGCTCAGCTCCGGAGAGGATATCACCGAGCAGCAGCACGCCGAGGAGGCGCTCCGTCAGGCGAACGCAAAGTTAAACCTTCTTGCGGGGATCACGCGCCACGACATCCTCAACCAGATCACCGTCGCACGCGCCTACATCGAGTTTGCCGGGGAAGACAACGCGAATCCCGCTATCCGGGACTACCTGGAGCGTGCCCGGACCGCCGTAGAAGAGATCCAGAAGCAGATCGAGTTCAGCCGGGACTACCAGGACATGGGTGTCGCGGAGCCCGCCTGGCAGAGGCCCGAAGACCTCGTCAGGGAGAGCGTTGCGGACCTCGCCCTCCCGGCGGGGGTCCGGGTCCGGGTGGATCTCGCGGGCCTTGAGATCTACGCGGACCCGATGGTGAAGAAGGTCTTCTACAACTTAATCGACAACGCCGTCCGCCACGGGGGTGCGGTGACCGAGGTCCGGTTCTCCTGCATGCGCTCCGGGCAGGATCTGCTGATCTTCTGCGAGGACGACGGCACCGGCATCCCGGATGGCGAGAAGGAGGCGATCTTTGGGGAGACCTACAGGCGGCGGCACGGGCATGGGCTGTTCCTGGTCTCGGGGATCCTCGGGATCACCGGGATCGCCATCCGGGAGGCGGGGGTCTCTGGAGAGGGGGCCCGGTTTGAGATCATGGTGCCGAACGGGGCGTACCGGTTCGGGGACGGTTCCCGGTAGCCTCAGGCTTCAGTCGGTCGACGCGGGATGGCGGCGGTAACTCAGACCTGGATGCCGGCCCGGGCAAGCGCATCCTTGATGGAGACGAGCTCCTTCCTGATCTCTGCAAATTCGTCGTCAAGGTGCTTTTTGGTATCACTCCGGAGGCCGACAATCTCTTCTTTTGTCTCTCGCGCGATCTGGAGGCTCTGGTCCTGCTTGTCCAGCATCGTGTGTTGTAACTGGAGGCTCTGGTCCTGTTTATCCAGCATCGTGTGTTGTAACTGGAGGCTCTGGTCCTGCTTATCCAGCATCGTGTGTTGTAACTGGAGGCTCTGGTCCTGCTTGTCCAGCATCCGGTCAAATTTGATGTCCATGCTGTGCAGTACATTCCCGGCGTAATCCATCCGCTCGAACGTCTCCTCCTGGATCTCTCCCCGGACGATCTCAAAATCGGCGTACTCTCCCGTTGCCTCTTCCCATCTGACGGTGAACGATTTGACGGCGATGGGTCTATGTATGATATTGATCGCGTTGATGAAGTCCCGGAGATCCTCTTCGCTCCCCTCTGCGACGATCTCGACCTCCCCGTTCTTGAGGTTCATCACGTACCCCGAGATATTCCGTTCAAACGTCTCGTTGTACACATGCTCCCGATAGCTGACCCGCTGGACACGCCCCCGTGCAGTGGCCACAAATCGTTTCATTCAAATTCACTCTGTATAGCGGACATAAATAGTTTCTTTTGATCTGCTTTTCACCCGGCGATCGTCGACGGGCGGAACGCGGTTGACCCGGACTGGAGGTGGGCCGATCAAGGATCCCGCGGGCTGAACGGGGACTCATCCCTGGTTTCCTCCGATACCAGGTCGTCGTGAAGGGTTTGAACCGCAGACCTGAGAGGAGGAATATCGTCCTGGATCGTTCTTTAGATGATGGCCCTGTTGATCCCGAAGTAGGCATGGATCAATTTGTCGCGCATACCGGCCATCTCGCTCCAGGGAAGAGAGAGATAACGCTCCCTGACGTGGCGGGGAATGCATTTCGTCGCCTCACCGATCATTTCCAGCGCTCGCGTAAACGGTCCTGTCATCCTCGGAGAACGCCTCATACGACATCTCCCGGGTGAAGACCTCGATCTTATCGACGGCGTCAAGGATATCGTCCAGGTAATCGAGGGTGTTTGGCGGATCCGTCATACGTAGATTACCTCTTGTAAGACACGGCGGCCGATTCGGGGTTTGAGCGCACTTTTTTCGACCAGGTCCACTTTTTTGCCGAGAAGTTCGGAGAGATACCGCTCGAAGCCTCGAGAAACCCGAAGATCCCCGGCACCTCGGAGAACTCGACCAGGATGTCCACGTCGCTTCCCTCGTGCTCCTCGCCGCGCCGGCACGAGCCGAAGATGCCGATCGACCCGACGTGATAGGTCTCCTCCAGGTACGCCTTCTTTCTCCGGAGAATGCCGATGATCCTCGCGCACTCCCCGCCGGCCTCGCGGGTGACGGTATCCATCCTGA
This sequence comes from Methanomicrobiales archaeon HGW-Methanomicrobiales-2, assembly GCA_002839645.1. Classification (GTDB taxonomy): domain Archaea; phylum Halobacteriota; class Methanomicrobia; order Methanomicrobiales; family Methanoculleaceae; genus Methanoculleus. The sequence continues at coordinate 11,627 of PGYL01000052.1, forward strand.
TCGGGATATGGGCCTTTCCATCTTGTATAGATATCCCCGCCCCGGTCCGCAGATGTGGCCAGGCAGGGGCCGGGCCGAACCATGGGCGTTCCCCGACAGAAACCACCAACAGAGCAGCATACTTGACACGCTATCCCTGCGGAATGCCGGATGCACATTGCGGCACATTTACTCATTGTGGCACATGTGCACAGCGATAAATACCATACCGATCCACAGAGATGCATGTCTTCCGCCACAAGCGATGCCGGCAGCCAGATCAAGCGCATCCCCGTGAAAGAGCCCACCTGGAGGGACCTGCACGACCTCAAAGAAGCCGGAGAGAGCTACGATGAGTTGCTTAGCCGGATGATCCGGCGCGAGCGTGACTATCGCGACTGGAAGATGGTCGTCGAGATCGAGGAGACCGGCGAGTTCGTAGCCTTCGATCCGGACGAGATTCTGCGGGACGACTGAGAGCGTGTTCACCGTTCTGATCGAGAGGAAGGCACGGGAGTTCTTAAAAAGGCTCTCCCCAAAAACGCGGCGCATCATCGTCGAAAAGATCCAGGGCCTCGCGGAGGACCCCTTTTTGGGAGGAAACAAGGAAAAACTTGAATGCCCCCATCCCCCCGCAGTCTACCGCCTCCATATCAGCAGATCCTTCACCGTCGCCTACACCATTGAGCACGAGGAGAACACCGTCAGGATCGCGAAGATCATGACAATCGAGAGGGCCCACAAGGAGTACTCGCGCCGGTGAGGTCACGGGCCCCGCCGCCCGGTTCACGATCTTCTGCACGAAGTCTGCCATGGGTTTTACTCCTCACGGCACAACGCTCCGGGTCGTGGGAACCGGCACGCGTTGCGGGGATAATACCTTTTTTTATCGCCAGTCTCGGGTGCGAGGCAGCACGAAAGCCAGCGGACGGGGTCAGTTCCGGCATATCCTGTGCTGGTGACGGGACCTTTTCACTAATTGGTCGAGATATGTTCCACGTGGAACAAAATGTATCCACCCGGACCGTTGCTCTCCTGCTCAAGGGCAGCTTGCACCCTCGCAAAGGATCCGGGCATCTCGCACATCACCGTGCTACAGAAACTTAGGGGCCTCTTAGACGGGAATGTCGTCGACTTCAGGATAGAGGGAAAGAACAGGGTCTATTTCTTAAAAAAGCCATTGAGGCGCAGGTGCACGCCTATCTGGCGGAGTGGTACACGCTCGGAGACCTGATCGAAGAGGGGCTGTCAGGCAGGTCCCTCATCAAGTATCTGCCTGACCGCAGCCCGCAGTTCCGCGACCTTGTTCCGGACGATGCCCCAGATCGGAGATCTGAGGGAGTTGTACTGAACGTGCAACTTGCCCCACACGAAGCTGCAGATCCCCTATAAACTCTATCTCGGGAGCGACAAGGATATCGAGGATGCGGTCTATCTCTGGATGTTGTTTTGGGAAATGCTGGACGGCGATCTCCTACGAACCGTTCACGGAGCGCCTGCAGGTCCGGGGGGAGCAGTATGGAATTGAGGTTTGATCGCGAGAAGAACCGGCAGGAGCGGCTGGCCTTTGCCCGGAGACATGCCCTCTGGGTCAGGGAAGTCCCAAACGAGGTCTGGAGCCGCGAGCAGGCCGATCTGATCGACGCGTTCTTTGAGAATGCCCAGAACTTCGCTCTTTCCCGGTCCGAGTACCTCCGGATGCACCGGGTTGCCCGGCACCGCCCCGAACCGGTGCACGGGTAACTTTCGGCCGGGTAAACGGAGAGCGGCCGGCTGCATGGTGAGTGTATCCATTCCGGATCGGGATATGAGGCCACGGTCGGCGCACTCATGGCTGATCCTGTATGGAAGGCGGCGCGTGGGAAAGACGACGCTTCTTGCTCGACTCCTGCAGACAGTCCCGGAATTTCACCCCCCGGTTCGCTCTCAGCTGGTCTCACTGTGAAATAACTCCCTTTTTGTGAGGAGAAGCGTTTTGCTCACCCCGATGTCTCCCGATCCGGCGCCAGCACCTTCTTCCACAACGATAAAATAGTACACTCCATAGTATATTACTTATGAGTGTCTTCCTCAACCGGGGCCGGGAACTCTCCCACCTCCATGAGCGGTACAGGAGCGACGTTGCAGAATTCATCGTGCTCTATGGCCGGCGGCGGGTCGGAAAAAGTGAACTGATCGACCAGTTCCTCCGTACCGCCACAGGAATACACCTGGTCGCACGGGAAGAGTCGAAACACCTGCAGCTCCGGAGATTTTCTGCAGACCTAAGCGCCTATTTCAAAGATCCGTTTCTTCAGAAAAACGGTTTTTCTGACTGGGACAGCTTTTTCGAGTACCTTATCCAGCACGCGGCCGACCGTATCGTGATCGCCATCGATGAATTCCCCTATCTGATCAAGGAGGACACCTCGCTTCCCTCGATGCTTCAGGAATACTGGGACAGGCGCCTGAAGAAAACCCGGATATTTCTCATTCTGTCGGGGTCGAGCATATCGATGATGGAGTCCGCGACCATGGAGTATGGGAGCCCTCTTTTTGGCAGGAGGACGGGGCAGATCCTCCTGCAGCCCCTCCGGTTCATTCATGTGCTCGATTATATAGGGAACATGCAGAAGGCGGTCGAGTTCTACGCGGTCTTTGGGGGGACGCCGGCATACATCATGGCCGTCGATCCGGAACGGGACATTCTGCAGAATATCGAGGAGAAGGTGATGAGAGAAGATTCGTTTCTCTTCAGGGATGTGGAGTTCGTGCTCAGGGCCGAACTTGTCGAACCGAGGTATTACTTCTCCATCCTCTTCTCTCTTGCAGGGGGAAACCACCGGATTGGACTCATCTGCAACGATACCGGCCTTTCCAAGAGTGTCGTCAACAAGTATCTCTCGATCCTTATCGACCTGAAGCTGGTGCACCGGCGCATTCCCGTGACCGAAGGCCACAAGAGCAGAAAGGGGCTTTACTTCCTCTCGGACAACCTCTTCGACTTCTGGTTTTCTTTCGTCAATCCCCATCTTGATATGCTCGAACGCGGCAATGCCCCGCTGGTTGTGGACCAGTACGTACGGCCGCAATTTGCGCGGTATGTCGGAAAGCACTTCGAGGAGATGGTGATGGATCTCTTCGATCATATCAACAGAGAGGGTTGCCTGCCGTTCGTATTCACCAGGATTGGGAGCTGGTGGCACCGCGGGGAGGAGATCGATATTGTCTGTCTTGCTGAGAACCCATACCGGATCCTGTTCTGCGAGTGTAAATGGCAGGATGGGGTCGATGCCGCAGAGGTCTTTGCGGGGCTGCGGCGGAAGGCACCTCTCGTCTCCTGGCACAACGACCGGCGGAGCGAGTACTTCTGCGTCGTTGCGCGGTCGTTCTCGCGCAGGGCCGAAGGAGAGGGGATCTCTCTCGACCTCGATGATTGTACGGCGCTCATGGAACGTGGGCAAAGAGGCAGGGAGTGAGTCTCCCCGCCCTGACGGATGGGGCCTCCTGCGACGTTGAGCTAAAGCGCCGGTAGAAAGAGCAGGGGGTTGCCCCCATCTCACGCCAGGGCGGGGACGGTGTCCGCCGAAGGCGCTCGCACCGCGGTCCGGATGGCGTCGGCCTCTCTGGACGAGATCCGGACGGTGTTCCGGGTGAAGGTGATGTAGTAGTCGCGATGCTCCGTCAGGAGCGGAGCGGGAGCACCGGCAGGAACTCCGTTCCACGGGAACTGAGTTCGAGCACCGCAAGGTGCGAGATGCGACTCCTTCCCGGGCGCGGACGGCATCTTCGCGGCCATCCCGTCTGTGCCCCGGTCGCCTCGAACGAGGCGAACGTGACCGGCATGGGGGTCAGAAGATCGCTTCTGCAGAAGGGTGTACCAGAGTGAGAAAATCTACCCGGTCAAAATCCCGGTCATTCGTGGCGAAATAGTCGATATGGTGCTTGCGTGCAGACACAGCATGAAGCGCATCAGAGAACAGCAGTCCATACTGCTGCGAGATAAGGAGCGTGTCGCTCAGGAGATCTGAGGTATCGAGGACTGTGAGGTTGTACTGTTCCAGTACTTCTCTGGTCATGGTGTATGGAGTGCTCAATTCGTTCAAAATCTCCGGGTGTTTCTTAATGTAGACAACCGCCTCCCGTGGTGAAAGGTGCTTCTCGATATAGATCTGGGTGAGAAGGGCTTTGTGAAAGAACTCGTCAATGACGGTGGAATTGATATAACCTGTAATATGTTCGGTCTGCGCCTTTTCGAGAAGTGTTTCGCATGACGGAGAGAACCGCGTGGCGGTATAGGCGTAGAGGAGGATATTGGTGTCAAAAAATACCGACCCCTCCTCCAATTCGGATATGTTCATCAGTATAACTCTTCAAGATCTTTTTCGGCCAGTTTCAGAATATATTCTTCAGGAGCATAGAGTTTTGTCATTTTTTTAGGTTGTTTCTTCAACCTGACCATCACTCTCTCTTCCCCCTGCTTCAGGGGTCGATCGAGCTGGATTGTCATATTATCGATCAATGTGCCATCGACCTCTACCGGCATCGGACCACTCCGTGGGATCACTATGGCCGTTGGGATGATAAAAGATTCTTTGCGATTTTGCGCAGGTATATGATGCCTCCGGCTGCCTCCGCTAGCAGATCGGGGAGAAGCTATAGTCGATGCAGGGTACACCCTCGGCCCGCGACATCAACGACTTCATGCCGACGCATCCGAAGGGGTTGTCCTCGATGACGCTCTCGATGAGGTTGTCAAACGACGTTACGGTGGCGATCGGGACGGCGAGGTCCCGGACCGCCGTTTTGTTGACGGTCTTCTGCGTAAAGTCTGCCATGGTTGGTTCTTCATGCCCGCCAGGGGTCCCGGAACGGAGACAGTTGCACGTTCAGTGCAACTCTTCCCGGAAGTATGACAGACAACCATAAGAGTCGACGGGAGAGGGTATTTGTCTGATTTTATCGAAATGGATAGGGTGGCCGTTTTCGCAACGAAGGCTGTTTTATCGACGTTTCTTCAATGATGACCGTCAAGGGGGAAACATAAGTGATTCGAAAAACATGTTCTCGGTAAATTACCGGACTTCCATCATGATTTTACGCCAGGATCGGGGTAAATTACCGGACTTCCATCATGATTTTACGCCAGGATCGGCTCTGTTGAAACCCTTTTTCTGGTCTTCATCTCTACCCCGATGAGGTTGGTGCGGCCCCTGTTTGTCCCTGGGATCACCTTTTTCCTCGGGCAT
>PGYL01000006.1 GCA_002839645.1 Methanomicrobiales archaeon HGW-Methanomicrobiales-2
CTGGTCGGACTTCTCTTCCTGCCGGTTGCCCCCGCGGCGGTATCGACCCTCACGTCAGGGCTGTCGTGGTGGTGACCTCCTCAGCCCTGCGCCTTTCGCTCCGCCCAGTAGGCCTCCGCCTCTTCCTCCATCTTCTCGAGTCGGTCGTAGTAGTCGGGGAACTCGTTTAAGTGCGCAAGCGTTATTTTCGCCGTCAGGAAGAGGTCGTCGTCGGTGACGTTCGTCGCCGGGTCATGGAGGCCGTGTTCGAGTTCCACGGCCATGCCGCGCCGGAACTGCTCGACATCGAACTCCTTCCAGGTGATGCCGAGCAGCTCGCCCATCGCCTTTGCTTCATTTGGGGTTACGTCTCTTCGTGCCATGTGGGTATCCTCAACGAGGAATAACTTCTGAGGTTATGAGCCTGACGGCGGTGTAATGCGGATGATTCGGAACCTCTTTCCTCACCCGGAGAGCAGTATACGTACGAAAATCATGACAGAACCGATTGGATTCACCGGAACGGGAGATCCGGGGACGAGGGCGGGTACTCCGGTTGTGGGGGAGAAGAACCCGGCCTTTGCGGCGGGGCTCTCCCTCCTCTTTCCGGGGCTCGGGCAGGTCTACAACGGGGAGACGGGCAAGGGCGTTCTGGTACTCTTCGGGGTGCTTGCAGGGCTCCTCGTGATGCTGATCCCCGGGATAGCCGTCTGGCTCTTCGGGATTTACGATGCCTGGGCCACGGCGCGAAGGATGAATGCGGGGACCGTCCCGTTCCGGGAGGCCCGTCTGGTGACGGTCGTCCTCTTCATGGTCGTCTGGGCGGCCGGGATGCTTGCCTTCCTGACGCTTCTCGCGTTCGCAGCGATCGCGGCCCTCACCGTGGCGGTATAGGGCGAGACGGCATCGGAGCCTCTCGCGGAATACATATTATCAGGTAAATGTGATACTGGACTGATACACATGCACCCCTCATTTCGCACCGCGCTCGACAAGTTTCTTGCGAGGGCCACCCAGCAGTGGGGCGGCCGTATCGAGGAGGTGATCCTCTTCGGCTCGACGGCACGCGGCGAAGCGACAGCGGCATCGGACGTCGACCTGCTGGTGATCACGAGTGGGGAGGACTTCCATCTCAGGCGGAACCTGATCGGGCTCGCCTACGACATTATGCTGGAAACCGGCGTGAACCTCTCGGTCAAGGTGCTTTCCCGCGACGATATGGAGAGGGGGCGGAATTCACCGTTTTTAAAGGCGGTACTGACCGAAGGTGCCCGGGTTGGATGAGAAGGCGACGGTTCACGAGCTGCTCCGGAAATCGGAGCAGAGGCTGGCTGCCGCCCGGTATCTGCTGGAAGAAGGGTTTTATGAGGACTCCGCGAACCGTGCATATTACTCCATGTTCTTCGCGGCAACAGCACTGCTGCTCACTCGTGGTATCACAATCCGGACGCATAGGGGTTTGATCGCCACGTTTGGATCGGAATTTATCCAGACGGGCTTCATCGACCCGGAGTTCGGCAAGGCGCTTCGCATCGCTGAAGAACTCCGGGAGGAGGTCGACTATTCGATCTTGCGGGTGCTCCTGATCGAAGAAGTACAGGCCGTTATCAATGATGCAGAACGGTTTCTGGAGAAAACCAAAGAGAAGATACGGTGACTGTTCTCCCTCCTCTCGTCGGGGGGCGTCCGGGTTTTCAGTCCGGTGATTGTAGCCCCGACCTCAGCATTTAAGGCTGCAGGAATCATCGAAATCGAATTGCTCCGGCTGCCTTCGACGGGCTACCGGGAAGGGACCGGGGCGGACTACGTCTATGCCTTCTCCGTCATGCCGTTCGTCTCCGTCGCCCCGTTGCCCCGCTTCCCCGGGTCACAATCCCCTCTCCCGCAACTCTTATCCCTCACGGCCCCCTCTACCCCCGTCCATGCAACGCCAGACCGTCGAGTCCACCAACATCAAATCGGTCGGCTACGACCCGGAAGACGAGATCCTGGAGGTTGAGTTCCATAGCGGCGGGGTCTACCACTACGTCGGTGTTCCGCCCGCGGTCTATGATGGAATGCTTGAGGCCCGGTCGAAGGGACGATATTTCGGGGACTTCATCAGGCTGCGCTATCCCTACGAGAAGGTCCGGTGAGACTCCCGTCGGTACCCGCCGCAACCACTATCATCACCGCCAACCACACCCGGCTCGTATGGCTCAACAGTCAGTCGGACGTGGAGGCGGCATACGGTCCGTCGGCTACGACCCGACAACGAAGGCGCTCCTTGTCGTCTGTGAGAGTGGCAACGCCTACCGATACGCCGGTGTTCCCAAAGAGGTCTACGATAGCCTCTTCGCGGCCGCATCGAGAGAGCAGTTCGTCCGCGAATCCGTCCAGGGCCGGTATCCCCGGGAGAAGTACCCCTGCATGGCGGTGGGAGAGGACGTCTGACCGGGGAGTTCCGGTGCCGCTCCCGGCCGGAGGGTTTATTCGGCTGGTTTGCGTAATCTCGTGAAGAGAAGCACCTATCCTTCACAGGAGTGACTCATATGACGACCGTGATTGCCGTTGACCTCGGCGGAACCAACCTCCGCGCCGCCCTGGTAGGCTCCGACGCGACCCTGCTCGCCCATGCCGCCGTCCCGACGCCGACAGTGGGGCCGTCCGGGGAGGTGATCACCGCCGCGATCGTCGCCCGGGTAGAAGCCCTCCTCGCGTCGCCGCAGGGGCGCAAAATCGCGGCCATCGGCGTCGCATCGGCAGGCCCCCTGGACCCCGGCCGCGGGTGGGTCGTCGGCTCTCCGAACATCGCGTTCCCGATCGTGGAGATCGTTGAGCCGCTCCGGGAGCGGTTCGGCCTTGAGGTCGCCCTTATCAACGATGCCCGGGCCGGTGTCCTCGGCGAGCGGTGGGCGGGGGCCGCCCGTGGCTCCGATAATGTCGTCTACGTCACCCTCTCCACGGGCATCGGCGGCGGTGCGGTGGTGAACGGCCGCCTGCTCCTGGGAGCGAGCGGGAATGCCGGGGAGATCGGGCACATCCCCGTCGATACCCGTTACAACCTCGTCTGCGGGTGCGGCTTTGCCGGCCACTGGGAGGGCTACGCCTCGGCTAAGTATGTTCCCCGGTTCTTCGCAGCCTGGCGGGAGGAAAACGACGTTCGGCGGGTAACCTTCGACGCCGGTTCCACCCGGGCGATCTTCGAGGCGGCCCGGATGGAGGATCCGGTCGCCCTCGCCTTCATGGAGGCACTCGGGGAGGTGAACGCGCGGGGGATCTCAGGCGTCATCGTCGCCTACAACCCCGAGGTGATCGTGCTCGACGGGCCGCTCGCCCGCTACTACGGAGATATCGTGATCCGGCACATGGAACCTTACATCGACCGCTACCTCGCCCTCCCCCGGATAGTCGTCTCCGGCCTTGAGGGACAGGCACCGCTCCTCGGGGCTGCGGCGTACGCGCTGGAGATGTGCTGAAGGGGACGGAGAGCATGATCGAGATCTACCAGAACCTGTACATCGGGACGCAGGAGGACTACGAGGTCGCGGTAGAGACCCACGAGACCTGGTGCGTGGTGCACGCCTGCCGGAGCCCCTACCACTGCCTGGCAGTCACCTACTCGCCCCTCGGCACGGTGCCGCCGGACCACCCCGAATACCTGGTCGCCCGGCGCGGGAACCGGCTGATGCTCAACCTGGTCGACTCGAGGAACCCCGACGACGTGCCGAAGGAGGCCATCGACGCAGCCCTGCGCTTCATCGACCGGTGCCTTGGCGAGGGCCGGCCGGTGCTGGTCCACTGCGGTTTCGGCATCTCCCGGTCGGCGGCGATCGGGCTCCTCTACCTCGCGGCCTACACGAGCATCCTGCCGACGGAGAGCCTTGACGATGCCGAGGAGGCCTACCGCCGGATATACCCGCTGTATAAACCCGGCAGGGGGATCCGGGGGTTCCTCGAGGCGCACTGGGATGAGTACACGAGGAAGCGGGTGACCGCGTGACCGCGGAACCCCTTGGCACCGCCGTGACCGAGGTCCGGCGATCCCGGTTCTACGCTCACCTCTACCGGGTCGAGGGGCCGGAGGACATCGCCCGGGTTCTTGCCGGTCACCATGAGGCCTACCGGAAGGCCGCCCACCACTGCGCTGCTCTCCGGTGCGGAACACTGGAGGAGTTCAAGAACGACGGTGAGGTCGGCCGGCCGGGAAGGGTGCTCCTCGACCTGCTCCGCAAGCACAGTCTCGGGAGCCACGCGCTGGTGGTCTCAAGGATCTTCGGCGGAGTCCTCCTCGGTCCGGGGAACGTCGGACGGGCGTTCCGCGACGTCGGGGAGGCAGCGATCCGCGAGGCAGGGGTTAGCCGGTGACCAAGGGAGGGCCAATCTAAAACCATTTATCTAGCGTTTGGTTTTGGTATTTTGGTTCGACGTTTTTTGGAGGAGAGCCTATTTTTGGAGGATAATATAGTCCTATAATCAACCATGTGGGCTGAAGCGAATGCATGCCAACAACGAAATAAAGATCTCTTTCGTTTATCATCCATGTGTAAAACTTGTCGTATAGTTTTTCCCATAGAATCTGGATGTCTCCATACTCTTGGCCCCATCTACGATATGCCTCCAATAATTCCCAATCTTCACATAAGATATTGTGGGGTTTATTCGAACAGGTTAAACAATTGTCAGAGCACCTAAAAAGATATGCAAATGGATATGGAATTTTTTGAATTACGGGGGTTTTCGATCCATCAAGTCCTTGCCGATATTGATTTGGATCCATGTAGATTTCAAGTTCCCGCCGGCTATAAAATTTTAGAACTTCTTTAGGTTTAATCAATCCAAGTGAGGTCTTATCTTCCTTGTACTTGTAATCTAAGTGACTTAAAGAAGGATCGACTTTATCGAGAATTAGCTTGTTGCGTTTGTCCCAAATTTTGCTGTTGGGAGCGCCACTCAAACTGCGATCTATGATAGTTATATCCGAACCATCTTTAACCTTATAACTCTCTTTCCTCCCGAGTTTTTCGGACTCTGCTTTCTGACAAGTGACCTCTACAAGATCAAACTTACGAATCTTATTGTCTCCCATATAATGTTTCGTTGAAATAGGATACAACCGGATCCAATTTCCTTCTTCGGTAATCCCAGCTGTACAGGCGACCTCACCTCGAGATCTTCGACTGTATTCAGGATAAGTTTTTACTATAATCCAGACTCGCTTTTGTTCCCAACTCACAAGTCAACGATCTCCCACCCCTCCTTGCGTAATCGGTCTGCAATAACTCCTCTATGACAGTTGCTGGCGTTTTTTTCAAAGCACATCAGGGCAACTTTTTCTTCTCTTCCCAATGCCTTTACTTTTTCGATCAGGTCGCCTTTATACTCCAGTTCGGAAGAATATTGTTTAAACAAATCTTGATACCCACTTTGGGTGATATTCTGCCTTCGACTGGATTCTATTCCCAGTTCAGGGATGTGAACGTACTTGATACAAAAGTTCTGTAAATTCTTTGATAATGCCTCTTTTGAGTAACCGTACTTCCTGCTGAATGCATTTCTCCTCACATCCACAAGTAAGGTAACGTGGTTAGCGATCAGTGTCTGGAAAAATTGATCGATGTCTTTTCCCTCGTACCCTATTGTTGTAATGCCCTTCTCTTCCGAGATTTGCTCCATTTTTGGCTTCAGTTTACTGAATATTGTATATTCCGGGAAATGACCATAGACATAGTCAATAATGTCCATATCCGTGGAATCCTGAAACTTTTGAGCATATGAAGAGATAATCTCCTGCAAAAAGAAGTCCGGTTTTGGAAATATCGTATCGACGATCTGAACATTTTCGCCTGCTATTGAAACGCAACCCGATTTTTCGAGATTAGACAGATCCCTGTATAGTTGGAACGAAAAGGGACCGTACTTGTATGGAATAAAATTGTATAAGCTTCGCTCTTGTGAGATCAAGAACATAAGTTTGACCAATTTCATCTTTGAAATCTTTTCATAACGAGCAATTAGGTAAAGAATCGCTCGTTGACTTTTATTTATCATCTCCAATAATCCCCTGATGATACGTGCAATATTAGGGTTTAGGTACGCGGGTTGAAAGTATTTGTTGTGCCCCACCTCAAAACATCAAGCACCTTCCCTGGGTACTGCTCACCGTAATCAGGACAAACGTCTGTGGTTGGTCACCTTCTGCGCGATCTGTGGGGCGCCGCCTACCCGGTGACGGGGATCTGCCACCGGGCGGCCGGGACGCTTCCCGGCAGGATCGCCGAGACGGGTGCAAAAGCGGCAGCCCGGGCGAGGACAGCCCGGAGCGCCGCGGCCGACACCGAGTAGCGCTCCCCCGGGACGAGCTCGAAGACGATCGCCTTCCCCGTCCGCGACCGCTCCGCGCGGCCGACCGTATCCCCGAGAACCGGGCCCCAGTCATCGCGAAGCAGCCTGACCCGGGCCGGTCGCCGGCCGTCGAGCGCCTGCCGGAGTTCACCGACCCTGGTTCCGAACCGCCGGCCGTCGAGGGAGATCTCGACGATGCGCCAGGCTCTCCCCTCCTCGTCCACCGCGGCGCACCTGCTGTTCTGGAGGTAGCCTGCTCTCTGTAGCATACTTCCGGAGTCTCCCGCAGGGGTTTAAAAGCTGCGCCGTGCGGGGGGTGAAAGTGTCAGTACCCCGGCATCTCCCACGCCTGCCACTTCGTCCGCCCGCGGGAGAGGAGGAGCGCCGCCGGCACTATGAGGAGGAGGCTCCCGAATGCGTATGCCGGGTCGAGGATCGACGCGAAGATCAGGAGAAGGAGCGCCGGGCTTATCGCGAGCAGGTAGCGGAGGAAGACCCCGGCAGAGTACAGCATCACGTTCGGGTGGAGCCCCGTGAGGTAGACTGTCACCGCGAGGGTGTAGGCCGAGACCGAGAGGTACGCGGCAAGGGCCGGGAGGAACGCCCCCGCCCCGCCGGAGGTCGCCGCAAGTGCGAGCACTGCGACCGGGAGGAGGCCGAGGAGGGCATAACTCTTCAGTTTGCTGTCGATCACCTCCGATACCTCCACCGGCAGGAAGGCGTAGGAGGTGAAGGAGTCGAACTCGGTCAACCAGTTGTAGATGGTGGCCGATATCACCCCGAGGAGGACCGCAAAGACCACGAGGGGATCGATCCCCGGGATGAACCGGATCAGGACCTGGAGGCAGACCCAGATGAGGCCGATGGGGAGGAGGAACGAGAAGATAACCTTCCCGGCACCCCCCTCGCTCCGCAGCAGGTCCAGCGCGTCCTTGGCGATGAAGTGCGCACTCCCGAGGGCGCGGAGCCTCTCCGCGAGGGGGTCGAGACTGTTGTTGAACCGTTTTGTCCTGTCCGGGTATTCGACGGTGACGAAGAGGACCGATACGGCCGACGGGACCAGGATGAGGAGGAGCGCGAGCGCGAGCGGTCCCGGGCCCGGGTCGAGGAAGAAGGCGTATGGGGGGAGGACGGTGGAGACAGTGATCGCCCCGAGACGGAGCGCCGCAAGCGCGAGCACCCCGAGCACCACGACCGTTCCGGTGAGGAGTCTGACGGAGTGTGCGTAGAGGGTCGAGAGGAAGCAGACGATAGAGAGGCCCATGAGGAAGGCGAGTGTCAGGGAGACGAACGCAAGGGGGCCCCAGGCCGGGTCGAGGGAGATGAAGGGGGTCGCTGCGGCAAACCCCACGGCGAAGGGGAGGACGTAGAGCAGGATGTAGTAGACGGTGTCTTTCACGAGGAACGCGGCAAATATCCGCCGCTCCGAGACCGGGAGGCTCCGGGAGGCATAGGCGACGAGGCTTGCCTGCCCGAACCTGCGGTTCATGAACTCGCGACCCATGAGGCCGAACGATCCCACCATCACGCCCATCAGCAGAAAGAGGATCTGCGCGAGGAGCGCGACCGCGGCGTACGGGAGCGCGTCACGGAAGAGCGGCAGGGTGAGCGATCCAAGGAAGGCAAAGAAGGCGACCACCGCCGGGAAGAGCGCGAACCCGAGGCTCCCGAAGATTGTCGAGTGGATCCGCCACTCCTCCTTCATCATCGCGAGGAAGAGGTCAGGCACCGGTATCGCCCCGCACCAGGTCGAGGAAGAAGGACTCCAGGTGCCGGCCGGACCCGGTGAGGTCTTCGATGGGGCCGGAGTGAAGGAGCCTGCCGTTGTGGATGATCCCGATCCGGTCGCAGATCTCCTCGGCGATCTCGAGGATGTGGGTGGAGAAGAAGACGGTCCCACCGTTATGGACGTATTCCTGCAGGAAGTCTTTGACCGTCCGCTGCATGATGGGGTCCAGGTTGATCAGCGGTTCGTCGATGAGGGCAAGTTTAGGTTCGTGGAGGAAAGCCTGTGAAAACATCAGTTTCTGCCGGGTGCCCCGCGAGAGGTCCTTGCAGAGGACGTCCCTTTTGTCCCCGAACTCCAGCAAATCGAACCAGCGGTCGCACCGCTCGTCGATGGAATCGAGGTTGCGGATGCTGGCCACGAAGTGGAGGTACTCCTCTGCGGTGAGGAAACTCGGCGGCGTCTCCTGTTCGGGGATGATCCCGACGAGTCCACGGACCCCGATGGGATCGTCCGCCGCATCGAGCCCCATCACCCGGGCCGACCCGGAGGTCGGCGGAATCTGACCGGTCAGCATCCGGATCATCGTCGTCTTGCCCGAGCCGTTCGGCCCGAGGAGGCCGAAGAGTTCCCCTTCTGCGACAGAGAACGATACCCTGTTCACTGCGGTGACGTTGCCGTAGTTTTTCGTGAGTTCGGTTGCCTCTATCATCTGCCGCACGCGAGATACGCTCCTTCAGACTTTTCTTGAAGGAACATCGGCGACATGTACATATAATATATTTCTATCTGCCCGGGCCGCTTTCGGGTCGTATCAGCAAAAATTGCCTCTACAACCCCGTCGTTCTTCCGGCATCCCCTCTCAGAGAGATCGTGGGAAGCGGTCTACCAACCTTCGTACCACTTCCGCCCCGTGCTGTGCCGGGGATGGATAAGGTATAAGTATCCTGCTGGCTGGTTACCGGAACCATATGGACGAACAGGAACGGTATGCGCGTGCAAAGGAGCATGTCGAGGCGCTTCAGGGCTTCTATGTACATCTTGCAGCCTATATCATCGTGAACGTCCTCCTCTTCGCCGCCAATATCCTGACCGACCCCGGGGGGCTCTGGTTGTACTGAGTGGCTATCTTCTGGGGGGTTGGTCTGGCCCTGCACGGGCTCGGCGTCTTTGCCGGGGACCGGTTCCTCGGCAGAGACAGGGAGGAGCGAAAGATCCGGGAGATCATGGAGCGCGAAGAGCGCCGGTGAGCCGGGTCCCGCCCGCCTGGCCCTCGTGACAGAAGCACTTATCAGGTGCGACAGGTAATGCCGGTCGAATGAAGACGGAGATACCCTATGACCGGTTCACCCACGTCCCGGAGCGGATCTTCGGGCTCGTCGATCTCGCGTACAACCTCTGGTGGAGCTGGCACTCCTCGGCGAAGGTGCTCTTCAAGCTGCTGAACCGGGCGGAGTGGAAGATGAGCCGCCACAACCCGGTCAGGATGCTCCGGGAGACTCCGCCGCGGTTCTTTGAGCGGGCGGCAGCGAACCCGGATTACCTCCGCCGCTACGACATCATCATGCACCGGTTCCGGGAGTACATGGTGCCGGGGACGAGCTGGTTTGCACAGCACTATCCCGTGCGGTCGCCGCTGACGATCGCCTACCTCTCAAGCGAATTCGGACTGCATCACTCACTCCCATTCTACGCGGGGGGGCTCGGGATCCTCGCGGGCGACCACATCAAAACGTCGAGCGATCTCGGCGTGCCGACGATCGCCGTTGGGTTCATGTACGCCGAAGGCTACCTCCACCAGCATATTGAGGGGAACGGGTGGCAGAAGAACGTCGCGGAGATCCTGGACCGCGACGCCGCACCGGTTCTCCGGGTGCTCGACGACGCCGGGAGGCAGCTTGTGGTGCAGGTCCCCCTGGTCGACCCGCCGATCTACGTCGCGGTCTGGAAGGTGCAGGTAGGAAGGGTCCCTCTCTACCTCCTCGATACCCATATCGATGAGAACCTCCCCGAGAATCGGAGCATCTCGCACCGCCTTTACTTAAAAGAGCTTGAGTGCCGGCTCCGGCAGGAGGTGGTGCTCGGTCTCGGCGGGAGGAAGGTCCTCCATACGCTCGGCGTGGAGTACTCGGCGATGCACTTAAACGAAGGCCATTCTGCGTTTGCCATCCTCGAACGGCTCCGGGAGCGGCTTGTAGCGGGGATGCCGCCCGAAGAGGCGCGCGAGCAGGTCCGGGGCACCTCGGTCTTCACCACACACACCCCCGTCCCGGCCGCCCACGACGTCTTCCCCGAGGACCTGATGGCGAAGTACTTCCGCAGTTACTGCGCGTCGCTCGACCTCACCTGGGACGAGTTCATGGCGCTCGGGGGCGACCCGCATAACCCGGGCGGCGGGTTCAACATGACCGCCTTTGCCCTCCGGATGAGCCGATTTCACAACGGCGTCTCGCAGAAGCACGGTGAGGTCGCCCGTGAGATGTGGCAGCCTCTCTGGCCCGACCTCCCCGTCGAGAAGGTGCCGATCGACGCCATCACGAACGGTGTCCACATGCCCACATGGTTGAACCACCGGATCGAGACGCTCTTCGACCGGTATATGGATGCGGTCTACCCGAACTGGCGGGAGGATTACGATAATCCGGCTATCTGGGAGGTGGTCGACGAGATACCGGACGATGAACTCTGGCGCGAGCACCAGTGGCTGAAGATGAAACTCTTTGCCCGCATCCGGGAGCGGAAACGTCGCAAATGGGCGAACCTCCGTGACGAGCCTGCGAACCTTGCGGCCGAGGGGCTCATGCTCGATACCTCGGCGCTGACGATAGGGTTCGCCCGCCGGTTCGCCGAGTACAAGCGGTCGGATATCATCTTTGAGGACCTGGACCGGCTTGACCGGATCGTGAACAACCGCTGGAGACCGGTGCAGTTCGTCTTCTCGGGGAAGGCCCACCCTGCCGATGAACGGGGCAAGCGTATCCTCCAGGAGATCTACCAGTATTCCCAGGATCCCCGGTTCGGCGGGCGAATAGCGTTTGTCGAGGACTACGATGAGCAGCTGGCGCGCTACATGGTCCACGGGGTCGATGTCTGGATGAACACCCCCGTCCCGCTCATGGAGGCGAGCGGCACGAGCGGCATGAAGGCGGGGATGAACGGGGTGCTGAACCTCTCGGTCCTCGACGGGTGGTGGGTCGAGGGTTACAACGGCAGGAACGGCTGGGGGATCGAAGGCCACGCTCCCTATGCGGGAAAGAACCAGGCGGACGCGGAGACAATCTATGACCTCATCGAGAACGAGGTCGCACCGCTCTATTACTCGCGGACGATGGATAACGTCCCGCACAAGTGGGTCCGGATGATGAAGGAGTCGATCAAGAGCATCGCCCCGCAGTACTGCTCCGTCCGGATGCTCAAGGATTACGTCACCAGGTACTACCCCTCGGTCTGCAGGTATGCGGCCGGGCCGGGAGAGCAACTGGCCGGGCTTGAAGGGGTCTGCCCGCCGGGCCCCGAGCCCAGGATGAGGTGATACGGAACCGCCGGCGCGGAGCGAAGAGGGGGTGTCTCTCCCGCGGATCGGCTCCGGCAGGAAGACCCCGGACCCCCGTCCGCATTTGATTCTCATATTAACCCGTTTCGGAATGATTCGCCACCTGAGCACAACAGTTAACGTTTTTTAACGGTAGATAGCAAACATCTCTACCGGAGGCTGTTACCCGGGGTTCTGATATGGAGTGGAAGGACGTTCTCCCCGTTCTTATGGGCGGGCTCGTGATCCTGGTCGTCGCTCTCGTAGTGAAACCCCTCCTCCTCGGGGAACCGCTCGGCCTCGTCTCTGGGCCGGTGCAGATGCAGCAACCTCCCGTCTACGTCCCGCCCGCGCCGGTATCGATGCCGACGCCGCTCGCGGACGACGGCGAGGTCTACACCCAAAATTTCCGCTGGACGGCGATCGACGGCGGCGTCCAGACGACGCAGGTCCGTGTCCCGGAGGCGCTCTTCCTCGCGCACCGGGAGACACCGCGGTTCAGCGACTATACCTCCTGGGGGAGGTATGCGCTCGCGGATGCCGACCGGCCGATCCTCGAGGCCCTCGCCCGCCGGATCGCGCCCCCGACCGCCAACCCCGACGAGGGCTACTTCCGGCTGATGAACCTCGTCTTCTTTGTCCAGCAGGTCCCCTACGATATGGACGACAATATGACCTCGTACACCGAGGGCGTCCTCCCCCGTCACGCCATGTACAGGAAGGACAGTGTCGAGTATCCGAAATACCCCGTCGAGATGCTCGTCGACGGGAGGGGGGACTGCGAGGATGCGGCCATCCTGATGGCGGGGCTCCTCGACGCCCTCGGGTATGATACGGTGCTGCTCCGATACTCGGATCACATGGCCCTCGGCATCCGGATGAACGAGTTCAACCCCTACTACGCGAAGTACACGCCGAAATATTTCGAGCACGAGGGGAAGCACTACTACTACATCGAAGGAACGGGCTTTGATAGGGAGTATTTCTCGGACAATTCCACGCGGTTTTGGGGGAGACCGCATCCTATCGGTGACGCTGCCGGCACGGATATCCCGAGCGTGAAGTCGGAGACCCCGCAGATCATCCCCCTCCACTACATCCTCGAGCCGGGGGAGTACCGGATCCGTCCCGTCCGTCTGCTGGCGGGGGGAGCGTGAGAGGCATGGATCCCGATAACCCCAAACCGTCCGGAGGCCTGAAGATCCCCAGGATCCCGGACCTGAAGATCCCGAAGATCGCCGTCAGCTGGAAGCAGGCACTCGCGGCCGCCGGGACGGTGGTTTTCGTGGTGGTGGTCGTTTTCGTCGGAGCGGCGACCCTTCTCAACTACACCGAAGATCAGCGGGTCGCGGCGTTCGGCAGCCATGTGTCGGCATCGGAGGCCGACCTCTTCCAGGTCTACGATAAGATCTCCACGCATATGCGCTCTCTCCCGGAGAGTTCGTCTGTCGCGGAAACCGACGCATCTGTGCGGGAGTTTGCCGCTATAGCCGGCTACGGCAGGGCCGTTACGACCTATAACCGGCAGATTGTCGCGGCTGATACCGTCCCGGAAGCCTATCTCGGCGTGCAGTCCGCGTACGTCCGGGCGCTCGATAACCTGAACCGCGCCTTCTCTCTCTGGTCGTCGGCTGCGGCTGCCTATGATGCGCGGGCCTATGCGGCGGCCGAAGAGAACCTTGCCCGCGCTGACGAGGCCTGGAGGGAGTACGCCGCCGCAATCGAGGACTACGATCGGGAGCTCCGGGCCGCAGAGGAGGGAAGAGAGGTTCCTCTCGCCTAGACGAGGTACTTCTCCGGGACCAGGACGGTGAGGTTGAGCGACTTGAGCGACTCCGAGCGGATGACAAAGTAATAGTCGCCGTACCCGTCCCGGATGGTGAACGTCTCCCTCTTTTCGATTGAACTGTTCTCTACGGAGGTGCTTCGTGTGGTGTCGTTTCCGGCATACAGTATATCTCCCCGGGAGTACCGGACCTCCTTCACGACCCGATTCGGGTCCTCCGGGTCCCGGACCTCGATTACAAGCCAGGGGTATTCGTTCATCGGCGTGACGCTCACGTTCAGGTCCCAGTATGGGTAAGGGATGTGGTAGACCTCGGTAGCGAGAACGCGGGGAGGGTGGTCGCAGGTCACCACCGCGTACTTCACCATCTGCCCGGAGACCCGGAGGTCGTCAGGCAGTTTCGTCATTGTGATCGTGGGCGTCGGAGTCGGGAGATGGTAGGTCTGCGGGTCGACGAAATCCACTTTCTGCGGCGTCTGATCCCCCCTGACGGGTCCGGCCGGTGTGGGGGCCGGCTGGCCTGCTCCCATCGCCTCCTCCGGCGTCGGGGAGGGGGTGGGAGAGGTCGGCTGGGTGTTTGGAGCAGTAGTCTCCGGCGCCGTACAGCCTCCGGCGACGACGGCGGCCGTGAGAAGGATCAGGAGCAGGAGATTGCGTCCTTTCATAATATTCTCTTTTTGAGGGGCTCTATTAGTAATTACCTATCTGCCCTGCTACCCGGTCAGCTAAAAAGGGGTTTGTGCTTATTCCCGGAGGGGAATCTCACGTCCCCTCGTAGGCTTCCATGGCAAGGCCGGTGAACGCCTCGCTCGACTGCTCGAACGCCTTCTCCACCTCGGCGATGCCGGCCGGATCGCCCAGTTTCAACAGAGCCGCAGCGGTCAGGGCCCGGCAGCACTCGGACTGGCTGGCCCGGAGGGCGCCGATCAGCGGGTTGACCGCCTGGGGGTCGCCGATCTCGGCGAGCGCCCAGATTGCCGGGTTCTTGATCTCGTCGTCCGCGACGAGCACGACCCCGGTGAGCGGCTCCACGGCTTCAGCCCCGACCCGGGCGAGCGCCATCGCCACGACCCAGCGTGCATCGCTGTCGACGGCAAGCAGGGCCTCCACCAGCGGCCCGACCGCCGGGGCCCCGATGGCCCCGAGGGCGCCGATCGCCTGCAGGCTGGTGTAGGTGTCGGCGTTGAGCATGACGTGCATCAACTCCCGGATCTCCGCGTTGTCTTCCTCCTTTACCTCTCTCCTCTCGATGATCTTCTGCATCTCCTCACCTCCTGGTACGGATGCGGGGTGTCCCGGAGAAATAATAAGCCTTTACGAGCCAGAATCGCCGTGCAGTACTGCGGAACGGCAGTGCCGGGCATACGTTTATACGTCCGGCCTGGATTGGCGGGCCGTCGCCGCCGCCATCATCCCGATCACCCTGCCGCCTTCAGCCACGATCGGCGTCCCGAGGAGGTCCACCGGGAACCTCGTCCCGTCGTTCCGGTGGGCGGTCTGCTCACCGTGCCAGGCTCCGCCGTTAAGGACCGTCCGGACGATCTCCCGGATCTCGTCAGGATGCTCCCAGAACCGGGAGAAATCTGAGCCCTGCACCTCATCTGCGACCGGGTAGCCCCAGAGGGCGAGGTATGCGGCGTTCGCGTAGGTCACCACCCCGTCCGGAGCGAGGAGGGCGACCGCCCGCCGGGTGGAGGCTATCGCCTGGTCTTTGATGAGGAGCTCCTGCTCCCGCCGCCGCAGGTCGGCGATATCCATGACGAGGAGGCGGTAGGCCCGCGCCTCCTCGGTGATATCCTCACAGGTGATATACTCCGTCCCGTCGGGGAGGGTGACGGCGCGGGAGAGGATCGTCTTCTTCGCCCTGTCCCGGTCCCGGATGGTGAACGTCCGGGGCCGGACCTGGCCCGGGACCGACCGCTCGAGATCCGCATGCCAGGCGTCGATGGCTTCCTGCCGGTAATCATCGTCGGGAAAGATCTGCCGGACCCATTCGGGGGATGTGGTCCCCTTGTCCGGTTCGTAGCCGAAGATCTCTACGAACCGACGGTTGACGTAGGCGAACCGCCTGTCATCGTCGACGAGCGCGACCCCGAAGGGGGATGAATCGAGCATGCCCCGGAACCGTGCCTCGCTCAGCCGGAGCTGCTCGGCGGTCTCGCGCCGGGCAAGCGCGATGGACGCCAGCCGGACGAACGACTCCACTGTCTCCCGGCTCTCAACCTCTCTTCCCGGAGGAAGGAAGATGCCTGTCATGCCGAAGAGGTGATCCCGCCACACCAGTCCCATGAAGCAGAACTTCACGATATCGAACCGTTCCAGGATCGCCTCGCAGACCTCCTCCGGGATCGCCCGAAAGCAGAGGTCGTAGAACGACCATGAGGATGGTTCGGGACGGAGGACGAACTCCTGGAGGTCGCGCAGCGAGAGGGGGGTCTGGTGATAGGGGGCGTCGAAGGCGCGGGTGGCCGGGAAGGCCAGGTTGACGGGGTCCCTTCCCAGGAGTTCCGTGAGTCCCTCCCGGAATCCCTCACCCGCGACCGCCCGGATGGCGAACTGGTGGTCGGTCTCGCTGTAGGAGAGGATATAGCCGTATGCACCCGGCACGAGTTCCTGCAACCGGTCGAGGATGTAGCCGTAGATATCCTCCACCGGCTGGAGGTCGACGAGGTCGATCGCGGTCCGGGCGAGGAACGCCATGTTCCGGAGATATCGTTTCTGCTCGGTGATATCCTCGAGGACGATCGTGCACCCTTTCTCCCCGCCCTCAAACGTCGTCGGGATCGCCTGCATACGATAGAAGGACTCCCTGCCGTCGTCCCGCCGGTGGCAGATATCGGTGATCACCTGCTCCCGCTCGAGCCCCTCGACGACGGTGAGCGCTTCCGGCGAGGAGACAACCGGAAGGGCCGCTTCCTGGAGGTTCTGGCCCACGAGTTCCTCTTTTGCACGCCCAAACCGTCTGAGGCACTGGTCGTTTGCCTGGACGATCGTCAGGTCGGCGTCGAGGACCAGGATCAGGTTCTTCGTGAAACAGAGAAACGCCGAGAGGGGCACCCTTTGTGCGATGGAATAGACCTTGGCGTTGCCGACGAGCCGTGCCTCGACCTGGCCCGCCGCCTGCATCACCTCGAGGTGCTTTGAGGCCGAGTTCCGGTTTGCCTTAAGGGCACGTGCGATCTCGGTGATCGTCATACCCTTGGGCCGGAACTTGAGGGTCCGCAGGATCCTTCCCGGGATATCCTGCTCCGGCTGCATACAACCACAGGTAGTTAACCACCGTCATATAGTATATATGTCTTTCCCGTCGTGCCGGGATTGCATCCCCGATGGACCGGCCGCCCCTCCGGCGATGAACGGGGGCGGCCGTTGGCCTGCCTGCCGGCAGGCCGGAGCGGTGCGCAGGGCTTTATGAGGGGGAGGCGTATCCTGTACGAGAGGCCCGGAGGATCACCGAGATGGAGAACAACGAACTTGTCAGCATATCACAGGGAGCGCTCGCGATCATGAACCCCACCACGCCGGAGAAGGTGCTCGCCGCCGGGCGGGCGGCAGGGCTCCGGAAGGGGTCCCGCGTCGTGGAGGCCGGGTGCGGGAACGGCACGATCCTCGCGCTCTGGGGCCGTGAGTATGGGGTATCCGGGGTCGGTGTCGAGGCCCGGGAGGATGCCTGCAGCCGGGCGGAGGAGACGTTCCGGACGGCGGGGCTCGGCGATGCGATCGCCGTCCGGTGCATGGACGCCCGGGAGTACGTCCCCGACGAGCCGTTCGACTGCGCGATAGCGATCGGGGCGTCACACATCTGGGGCGGGTTTGCGGCGACGCTCGATGCTCTCCTCAGTATGGTCACGGACGAGGGGACCATCGTCATCGGCGACCGCTGCTGGGGGTCCGACCGCACCCCGCCCGAGTTCGCTCGCGAATGGCCCGAGGTCCTGACCGAGTACGAGATCCTCGGTGTCGTGCGGGAGGCCGGACTCGACGTCGCCGCGGTAATCCGGGCCAGCGACGATGACTGGGACCGCTACGAGTCGGGGATCTGGCAGTCGCTCCTCTCCTGGCTCGCCGAAAACCCCGGCCATCCCGAGCGCGAACTCGTGATCGACTACCTCCACCGTCTCCAGGAAGAGTATTTCGGCTACAGCCGCGAGCATATGGGCTGGGCGATCTTCGTTCTGGTGCCCGGGTTCTGGTAAACGGCCGAAAAAAAAAGTATTGCCCGCCATCTCTCAGTTTGCAGGGGCGCCCAACCCCTGCCCGGATGGCGGCCGGGGGTTATCCTCTTTAATACCTACTCTCAGGCATATATGCCGGAACCGACAAACCACTCTTTGTCCACCGGAGCCACGTAACAGAGCTTCAGCCCGTCAAGGCCGGTATCGGGATTATAGTAGGTGACGTATACGAACCCTCCCCCGGCCTCTGCGGCGGCACTCTCCAGCAAAATCACCGCAACACCGTACCGGTCCTCAAAATCAAGGCGGTTCGTCCCGACGAGCTCCGGCTGGTAGGGGAGAGCGAGCGTTGTCCCGTTCGTACTGTATGCAAAGATATATGCCCCGCCGTCGGCGAATTCGCCGGAGAGGTTGTTGAAGGCGGTGCATGCCGCCTCCCGTCCATACTCCTGCGCATGGTCTCTTGCAGACTTCACCCGCTGTACGAGCGTCTCCCTCGCGTATGTGTCAAAACCCGTGCCGACCCCCGGGAGATAGATGCCTGAGCCGACGAACCAGGTCCCGTCCACCGGCATGACATACCCCAGTTTGAGTTCTTCGGCATACCCGTTTGCCGGGTTTGGGTAGACGTAGTAGACGCTGCCGCCCCCTTCCGCCGCAACCCTGCTCATGCTGTAGATGTATGCCACGCCGCTTGAGTCGTGCACCCCACTGCGGTCCGTGCCGATGAGAGCCTGCTGGAAGGGAAGGGCAAGAACGGTGCCGTTCATATCGTAGGCGAATATGTAGAGTTCATCCCTGACGAACTCCCCGTCCGGGTCGTTGAACGCGGCAAGCGCGTCCGTCCGGTTGTGCTCCCGGGCGTAGAGAGCCGCCCCGGCAACGAAATCCTTCATCTCGTCGGCCGTATCTGCCGCAGGCGACTTATCGCGTATTGCGGTCTGCTGCTCTCCCGCATCCGTGCTCCGCGTGACAACGACGTGCCACCCGGCCCCGTCGATGCCGGCGGTACCCCATTGTGCCTCCTTCGTCACGTTCCGTCCCCAGTTCCGGTCCCAGAACGAGTATTCAAGGGATCCGGAGGGCTCGGCAACGATCCGGGTAAACGCCTCCTGGAGTCCTGCGGACTGGTATCCCGGGTCCGAGAAGAGGTTCTTCCCGATCTCTTCGGGAGTCGTGTCGTAGAGCACTGTACCGTCGGTCTGTGTCACCCAGATGTCGTACGGAGTGCCGTTTGTCAGAGGCACGATCACCCGGCCGATGAGAGCGTCGGGCCGGTACGCGAGACTCACGTATCCCAGGTACTCCGTCCCAAAGACCGGATAACTCTGGGTGATCCCGAAGAACCCTTCCTCCAGATAGAATGCCTCGCTGACGATCGGCTTCTGTTCCCGGGTTGCCCGCTCTGTCTGCGGCTGGGACGAGATGTTCTTGTTCACCAGGTCGGCGTAATTATCAGGCACGGCCATGACTACGACACCGTCGCTTGCGATCACCAGCGCCGACTCCGCCCAGGAGTGCGTCAGCATCGTCTGCCGTATTGCCTCTTTCCCTGCGGCACCGGTAAGCCCGGTCTCCCCGAGCACCCGGGCGTCCTCCGCGGTCGAGGCCCGGACCGACTCCAGTTCGTCGTTTATTCCGGAGACGGCATTCTGGAGCACCAGGGCCCCGGTTCCCTGCAGGTGAGACGGGCTCTCTTCGGTGCAGCCCGCCCCGAGCACCGCGACGGCGACGAGAAGGGTGGCGATTAATGCTGTTATTCGCATAATCGAAATTACCCGGTCGTATTATTAAATATGCTGAAATCCTGCATGACGGTTTCTCGAAAAAGACCCGGTAATGGGTAGGTTAACGCGTTCATCGGCGGTGGATCCGGGTTTCAGGCGGCAGCCGGAAGGATTGTATCCCGTGCCTGCCGAAAGGTCCCGGCATGGAGGTCTATGTCGGCACGAGCGGATGGGCGTACGCGTGGAACCAGGGAGGCAACCTCGCGTGGTTTGTGGAGCAGTCGGGTCTGAACGTTATAGAGTTAAAAGCAAGTTTTTATGGGTTTCCTTCGGAGAAATCAGTTCGTTCCTGGGCCGATGCAGGGTCGGGGCTGCGGTGGAGCGTCAAGGTGAACCGGTCGGTCACTCACCGGCACCGGCTCAACGAGCAAGCGGCTCCTGTCTGGGAGCGGTTCCATGAACGGTTCCTCCCCCTCGACGACCACATCGACTTCTACCTCTTCCAGGCCCCACCCGCGTTCACGGACGTCGATCGCATCATCGCGTTTGTAGAGGCGATAGACCTCGGGCAGCGATGTGCGGTGGAGATCAGGAACCCCACGGTGCTCGGTGACGACGGAGCGTGCCGGAGACTGCGTGAGGTGGCCGTTCTGGTCTCGGTCGACTCTCCCGACTTCCGGGAACGGATATTCCCCGGCGATACCGTCTACCTCAGGATGCACGGTCGGGAGGGCTGGTACCGGCATGACTACACGGACGGCGAGCTCACTACCGTCAGGGATAAGATCGCCGGCATCTGCCCGGAGCGGGCGTATATCTTCTTCAACAACAATCACGCCATGCTCGAGGATGCCAGAGCGATGATGCGCCTCTTCGAGGGGACACCTTCCGGGTGATGGCAGGGAACGGTTCGTTCCCGCATGTAACGCCGATTTGTCGTTTGTTTCGTCATCTGGGGGTGCGAAGCAGGAATCGTTCCGGAAACGCCGGGCTCTTCTAAAGCGTTTCGGTAAATTACGGCGAAAATGGGGATTGGCGGTGATATTAGAATAGAATTGTATAAATATCGCATGCGTCATCTAATAGTTTGGGGAACTATTACCCCGGTGACATGAGAGAACTGTAGACGCGAGTGGAACGCCTCCCGGTGGGAGGTGTTCCCACTCACTCGTCGCGTGCGGCATTCAGCACGTTCGGGCGGCCGGGTGGGTATCCACCCCCCGCACCTCCTTTAGCGCTGTTACGCTCTCTTTTCCGCTCCGATAAGCGTAACCTGACCTCATTGTCCACGAACCGGAGAGGAATACTCTGTTTTCGTGCGATCGCCGCGAGGAGCACCCTCTCTCGTTCGGTATTCATGATTCGATAACCTCCAATCCTCGGACGCGGACTGGAGGCTCCACGCATAAAAAAGTGCCGCCCGGGGGCGGTGCCGGCATATCCGACTACATATAGAGCGCCTGGAGGGCCACGACCTCGGTGCTGTCTTTCGCCCGTGCGTAGTCCTCCAGGGGGTCGGCGTTCACCTCAATGAATCGCAGGCCCCACCCGAACGGAGCGAGGATCGCCTGTGCCTGCTCCTTCTCCCCGAGGATGTAGAGCGTCGCGGCCATTGCCTCCACCGAGGTGAGCCGGAACGGCCGGCCGAAGTTCACGGGGTTTGCGGCCACGAGAAAGGGGAGCGCCCGGCGGTTGCGCCAGGAGGCGACTGCCCCGGTATCGAGCACCTCCCAGGAGCAGTCGAGCGCCGTTATCGAGCGGAGGTCCCGGTCGGCGGGGGAGACCGCCTGCTCCGCGGTTGGATCGAGGAGGAGGGTCGAGCGGGGGATCCTTGCGATGGCGGTGACGATCCTGGCAAGCCCGCGGTGTGCCAGCTTCTTCACCGTACACTTCCGGGGGTCGCAGGAGTTGTCCCGATAGGCGTAGAGCGGTATCATCTGTCTTGTTATGGTACGCCACCCAGGTACTATCAATGTACGTGCTCGTCGCCCCCTGCATCGCAAGTCCCGCGTGTCGCGCCCGCGGAATAACAACCGATGAGGACCTCGGCTATTTCCAGCGGGTCATTGAGCGCTGCCGGCGCTTCTCGATCGAGATGGTCCCGCTCCCCTGCCCGGAGACGATCTACCTCGGGGCAGACCGGCCGCCGGGATCCTATCTTGAGCGGCTCGCGACCGACGAGTTTACCGCGCTCCTCGACCGGCTCGAAGCGGAGGTCCGCGCCGTCATCCGTGAACGTGGAGAACCGCCGCTCGCGATCGTCGGGGTGGACTCCTCTCCCACCTGCGGGGTGACGGCGACCTACTATTCGTCCGTAAAACAGCCCGGTCGCGGGGCGTTCTTCGCCCGGCTCCCGGATATCCCGGCGGTCGACGTGAAAGAGTTTGCCCGCCACCGGGTCTACCTCGCCGCTCCGCTCTTCTCAGAGGCGGAACGGGCCTACAACCTCGTCCTCCGCGACCTCCTGCAAGCGCACCTCTTCGATGTCTACCTCCCCCAGGAGGTGGGGGACACGAGCCACACCCGGTGCCAGGAGGAGCACCGGGCTATCTTTGCGCAGCACCTCCTGGCGCTCCGCGACGTCGATATCGTTGTCGCAGTCATCGACGGTGCGGACGCCGATTCGGGAACCTGCTGGGAGATGGGGTATGCGTACGCTCTCGGTAAAAGGATCGTCGCGCTCCGGACCGACTTCCGCGCCGTCGGCCACCACGAACTGGTCAACCTGATGCTCGAGGAGTCGGCCGTGGTCGCCACGGCGAAGGAGGACCTTCCCCGGGTGCTCGGATCGCTTCTCGCGATGTCAGGGTGACGCTGGCCGCTTCTTCTCCATCGAGAGGAGGTTTTTCTCTCCTTTGCGGGTGTAGGACACGCTGTCCATCACTGTCCGGATGAAGTGGACCCCGAGGCCCCCGATCGGCCGCTCTTCTGCCGGGGTGTCGAAGAGCGGCGTCGGGGCGCTGAGCGGGTCGAAGGCAACGCCGTCGTCGGCGATCGTCACGCGGACGGCGTCGTCGTCCACGGTGCAGGTGATCGTGATCGTCCCTGCCTCCCCGCCGGGGTACCCGTAGAGGATGGTGTTGCTGCAGGCCTCGTCGACGGCGAGCTGCGCCGCAAAGACCATCTCGTCGCCGCTCCCGGCGAGCACTTCGGCGAGAAACTCGGCGATCGTCGCGAGTTCCGTGAGTTCCGCCCGCACGGTGAGTTCCGCCATCATGCCACCCGCAGGACCATGAGGGTCAGGTCGTCGAACTGAGGCTCGTCCCCCGAGAACTCTGTGACCGCGTCGCGGATCCGACCGATGATCTCTGCCGGAGGCAGGTTGCGGCAGCCCGTGACGGTCTCGATCAGCCGTTTCTCTCCGAACTGCTCCTCGTCGGGGTTGATCGCCTCGGTGACGCCGTCGGTGTAGAAGAGAATAAGATCCCCGCTCTCGAGGTTGAGGGTCTCCTCCCGGTAATCGGCCTCCGGCATGACCCCGAGGATGATCCCGGTCCCCTTCAGTTCTGCGGGCCCGCCGCCGCCCGACCGGAAGAGGAGAGGCGGGTTGTGCCCTGCGTTGACGTAGGTGAACATCTTCGTTGCCGGGTCGACGACCGCGTAGAAGAGGGTGACGAACATCCCGGACTTTGCGTCCTCGGCGATCAGCATGTTGGCCTCACTGACGGCTTCGCGGGCGCTCCTCGGCACCAGTGCGTTCGCCCGCAACACCGTCCGCGAGAGCGCCATGAAGAGCGCCGCAGGGACGCCTTTACCCGAGACATCGGCGATGACGAAGGCGGTCCGGTTCCCCGGGAGGGGGATCGCGTCGTAGAAGTCCCCGCCGACCTCTTTTGCCGGGACCGAGAGGGCGGCGAGCTCGAAGCCCGGGACCTCCGGCAGCCGTTCGGGGAGGAAACTCATCTGGATGTCATGTGCGATATGGAGTTCGGCCTTCTTCCGCTCGAGTTCAGAGAGGTAGGAATCCCGCTCCGCCTTTGTCTGCCGCTCGACGATCAGGTTCCCGATGAGGAACGCGAAGATGAAGACGCCGGTGGCGTTGGCGATGATCATCGGGAAGGCCACCCCCTCGACGACCCCAAGCGCCTGCTCAAACGGCCGGCAGAGGACGAGGGTGATCCCCATGTGGAACACCTCCATGCCGACGGCGAAGAGGACCGCGCCATGCATTCCGATGAACTTCCGCCCGGCGGCAAGGAAGATTGCCCCCCCGACGAGGCCCGCGAGGATGGTTGCCGTCGCGCATGGAACGGCGGTGAACCCCCCGAGGGAGAAGCGGTACGCGGCGCCGATCAGGCCGGCGCCAAGGCCCACAACCGGGCCGCATGCGAGCCCCCCGACCATGGGGCCGAGGTCGCGGACGTTCGCGGTGGCGCCGAGGATGGTGATGCCGCTCTCGGTGCCGTAGATGGAGAGGGCCCCGAAGAGGAGGATGAGGGTCGCCTGGCCCTTCCAGGTGACGATGCCGTCGAGCACCTGGGTGAACGACGCCGTCCGGGTGATCAGGTAGGCGATCACCACGATGACACAGATCATCTGCAGGAGCACAAAGAACATATCGCCGAAGGTCTCGAACGCCATATCGGTTTACCGCCCCGGATGCCGCTCAGGGCCCCGTCGAGAACCCGGCAAGCGCCGCTGCTTCGTCGGGGGAGAGAGAAAATATGCGGTGGAACCCTGCCATGGTGAAGACCTCAAGGATCTGCGGTTGTGCACAGGCGATTCGGAGCGCCCCACCGTCCTTCTTCAACCGCTTCAGCGCGACAAGCAGCACCCGGAGGCCGGAGCTGCTGATATAGTCGAGGTCGCAGAGGTTGACGAGGAGGCTTCTCCCCCCGGCATCAAGCACCTTATTGATATGCTCTTCCGCCTTCTCTGAAGAGCCGGCGTCGAGCCGTCCCTTCACCACGATGATATCGACGGCACCCGCTCTTCTCTCGAGGATCTCAACATGCCCGCTCATTAAACAGTTTTTCGTTCTGATGGAAGATAGATGTTGCTTTCCGTTTCGGGACGTTTCTCCCAGAGCGAGCAAAAAAAGAGGTGTATTGTCGGGTGTGTGATAACCATGCGGCGTCTCCGGGAGATCCCGGGCGGTTGTGCCTCCCGCCCGGGTTCCCGTTCAGCGTGCCGGTATAAGTGTTTAGAGAGGTGTGCCTGGATGCACCGGGGTATCTCCGGTACACCGTGACGTTGTGCAATCAGCGTGGTGAATGTTCTGTTCACCGATCCCAGCCGTTTTGTGCCGGTCCGAACCACCGTGCCTTTGTGGTCCGGTCTGTCAGAGAGATTCCCCGTCTCTCGACTCTGGGGATCATGAGTTGATCTGAGTGGATAATATACTTTTTGGTCAATGCCTTGCATTATGGTGTGGCGTTGCGTGTGGCATCATAGCATGCAGCACTGCAAAACCCTATATCTCCCTGCGTGAAATGCTGTTTGCACATGGATCCCACTACCGACGCACTCTCTCTCCTGCTCAGTGCCTTGAAAGAGCACCCGCGCGGCATGTCGGTCTCTGATCTTGCCGCCGCCGTCGGGATCAACAGGAACACTGTCTCCCGATATCTTGACGTCCTCCTCGTCTCGGGCCAGGTGGAGATGGAGACCTACGGGAAGGCCAAAGTCTTTTACCTCTCGCAACGGGTCCCCATCGCCGCCATGCTCAACTTCTCGTCGGATCTCGTGCTGGTCCTCGACCGCGAGCGCCGGATCGTCCAGGCAAACGATGCCGTCTGTGCGTTTACCGGGAGAGAACGAGATGCTATCATCGGGAATGGTATCGAGACATCGCCGCTCGCCGCGTTCGATCATCCTCTGATATGGAGCCGGATCACCGATGCCCTGAACGGCCGCGAGGTCACGGAAGAACTCCGGTTCCTGCGGCACGCCGGGGAGCTCTTCTTCCGGATCAAGTTCCTGCCCACAGTCTTCAACGACGGGGCGCCGGGTGTCACCATCATCCTCGAGGATATCACCGAGGGGCGGCGGGCGGAGGAGGCGCTGCGCGAGAGCGAGCTGCTCTTCCGCAGCCTCGTCGAGAATATCAGCGACCTGATCCTGAACGTCGATGAGACCTGCACGTTCACCTATGTCAGCCCCAAAAGCCAGGATATTCTCGGCTACGCGCCCGAGGAGATGCTCGGGAAGACGCCCTGCGACTTCATGGCCCCGGAGAAGGCCGAACTGGTCCGTGCGCAGTTCGCGGTGCTCTTCGCCGACCCGAAGCCCGGCGTCCTCTTTGAGTGGACGATGCATCACCGGGACGGGAGTGCCGTCATCCTTGAGGTAAGCGGGACACCGGTCTACGACATGATCGGCGACTTCACCGGCTACCGGGTGGTCTGCCGTGACGTCACCGAACGGACGCGTGCCACGAAGAGAGTGACCCAGTGGAAGTCGTTCCTCTACTCGGTGGTCAACAACATCCCGAGCATGGTCTTCGTCCGGGAGGTAGAGGGGAACACGTTCGTCTTCTCGAACCGTGCTGCCGAGGCCTTCCTCGGGATGACGCAGGAGGAGATGGCGGGAAAACGGGCGACGGATCTCTTTCCGCTGGAGATGGCGGCCTTCTTTGCCGACGGCGACCGGGAACTCTTAGAGCGGGCGGCCGCCCTTGAGGAGAAGGTCCACCTCCCGGGTGGACGGACACTCTCCATGAGGAAGATCCCGATCTTCAACTCCCGGGGCATGCTGAAATACATGCTCGGAATCGCCGAGGACGTCACCGACCGCGCCGCCGCCGAGGACCTCCTGGTCACCGAGCGTGACCGGGCGCAGGGTTATCTGGACGCGGCCGGCGTGATGATCGCGGTGATCGGGGCTGACGGCACCATCGACCTCGTCAACCGGAAGGGGAGCGAGATCCTGGGCTATGCCGAGGAAGACCTCGCCGGCCGGAACTGGTTTGCAAAGGTCGTCCCGGAGCGCCTGCGCGACCGCCTCGCGCAAAACTTTGTTCGCCTGGTGGCCGGCCAGATCGAGCCCCCTCCCTTCGAGGAGAGCCCGGTCGTCACCCGGGACGGTCGGGAGCGAGCGATCCTCTGGCACAACGCCCTCCTCCGGGATGCAGACGGCAACGTCGTGGCGATGGTGAGCTCCGGCGAGGAGATAGCGGAGTAGCCGGTCGCCCGGGAAAGTGTGGCCGATACGGAGAACCCGGGCGATTCCTGTCGTATCCGGGGTTTCCCGCTCCTCCAGGCAGTTCCGGGGGTCATCCCTTAAATACGCCGCAGGGCACATACTGTATTGGTGACAATCTTGGTGGACATCATCTCTCTTGTCCTTATCGCCGTCGTGGTGCTGGTCGTCATCGGCATCGCGGCAGCCGTAATAGGCATCTATAACCGGTTCTTCTCCCTCAAGAACTCCGCCGAAGCGACGGTCGGACAGGTGAAGGTCGCGATGAAGAAGCGGCTGGATATGATCGAGCAGCTTCTCGGCGCGGTGAAGAGCTATGCAACCTTCGAGAAGGAGACCCTGACCGGGGTGACCGCAATGCGGGCTCGCATCGGCAGCGCCGGCCCCGGCGACTTGAACGAACTGGAACGCGAATCCCGGTCAGTCCTCGGGCGGCTGCTCGCCGTCGCGGAGAACTACCCCGACCTCAAGACCTCGCAGACAGTGCAGGAACTGATGGGCGCGATCAGGGGGATCGAAGACGAGATCGCCCGGCATCGTTACACCTACAACAACATCGCCCAGCAGTACAACACCATGACCGACACGATTCCCTCGAACCTGGTCGCCGGCGTCATGGGCTTTACGAAGCTCGAGTACCTGGAGTTCGGCGAGGAGATCGAGCGGGTCCCGACGATATCATTCTGATAAACCATGCGCGTGACTGAACGGCAGCAGATTCTCACCCTCGTTGCCATCACCCTGCTCGTCGGGGTGCTGGCGGTCGCCGGAGCGGCTGCCCTCCCCGGCCTCTTTGGTGGGAACCTGGATGTCAAGTACTACGACGCCGTCTTTTATGAGAACGGAACCCTGGTCGAGCGCTATACCTACGATGTTCGGTCGGCGGGAGAGTATCGGATGCTCTTTCGCTACTGGGACGCCTCGCTCACCTTCGACGCCGTAGACCGGCCGCATATCGAGTTTCTCGGGATGACCGCCCCGCCCGGGACCATCGG
Source organism: Methanomicrobiales archaeon HGW-Methanomicrobiales-2 (assembly GCA_002839645.1). Taxonomy (GTDB): domain Archaea; phylum Halobacteriota; class Methanomicrobia; order Methanomicrobiales; family Methanoculleaceae; genus Methanoculleus. Next base: position 27,385 of record PGYL01000006.1, read on the forward strand.
CTACGTCAAGGACTCTGAGGGCGAGGTGCGGACAGCCGCCGGGACCGCGACCTCCACCGATCTCGCGGCGATCCGGAGCCTTGCGTTCGACAACGAGGTGGGCCTCTACAACCCCGGCTACTTCGAACCGGGCACCTACACGGTCGAATACCGCTACCAGGTTCGGCCGCCGATCGAGTACGACGACCAGTGGGCGCACCTGAACCTGAAACTCGTTGACGAGCACGTTCCCTACCGGAGCCTGCGCATCACTCTCCCGTTCGCGGGGGATATCGAGGAGGTCTACACGCATCCCCCGACCCTCGAGGTCGAGCGGACGGCTGACGCCGTCGTCATCACGGGGAGCGCTCCCCAGGACGATGCGTTAAACGTCGAACTGATCCTCGATCCGTCGTTTACCGGGAAGGTCGGCGGCTTTGGGGAGTTCGTCCCGGATGTCCGGCAGCAGACGGCCGACGCAAACCGGTGGCCCCCCATCCTCTACGGGGCGGCGAGCATCCTCTATGGCCTCGCAACCGTTCTCGTCCTCGTTATGCCGTTTGTCCTTCTTGGCGTCTACCTCCGCTACGGCAGAGAGAAACCGTTTACTGTGCCTGAATACCTGAGCTTCACGCCGAATACGCGTCTCAAGCCCTGGCAGGTGAACCTCCTCTTCAAGGGTGACGCCCTCGAGTTCGACAACAACGGGTTCTACGCGACGGTCCTCGATCTCCACCGGCAGGGAAAGATCGTGATAACCGAGAAGCCAGAGGGCAACGCTGTCACGGTCCGGATCGTCTCGGGAGAGTCCTCCGACCCCTACGAGCAGCGGGTGCTCAATTTCCTTGCAAACATCGCCGACGACCATGTCGTGGACACCGCCGAACTGGCGGCGTTTGCCGAGACCGCCCGGCGGAGCCCCGGCTACCAGCACCGGATCCTGCAGTACCAGCAGTCGCTTACGGCCCTGACCCGGGACGTGGATACCACGCTCTCCCGGAAGTATATCAAGGACGGCCGGACGATGATCATCCCGCTCGTCTTCCTTGGGGCCATCCCCTGCGGGCTTGCGATCCTGGCGTTCATCTTCGCGCCGGGCGCGGCCTATCTGCTGATCCCGGCCGGCGTCCTCTCCTTCATTGTCGCGGTCCAGGTCGGGATCGCGGCCCTCTACCCCTCGACGCTCTTCGGCTTCTGGAAGGACGACCACTACAAAGAGAAACTCGAGTGGGACGCGTTCGCCTACTTCCTCTCAGACCTCGCGTTGATCCGGCAGTACTCCCCCGCCGACCTCTCGATGTGGGGTGAGTGGCTGGTCTACGGGACAGCGCTCGGCCTCGGTGATAAAGTGGAGCAGGCGATGAAGAACTTAAACATCAGCCTCCCGGACGTCGGGGTGCCGCTCTACTCGAACATGCCGATGATCTTTGCCCCGATCGTCCTCTTCTCCCCGCCGTCGTCGGGCGGCAGCGGAGGGTTCGGGGGCGGAGGGTCCTTCGGCGGCGGTGGCGGCTTTGGGGGCGGCGGTGTCGGCGGACGGTAACACTCTTTTTTTGACGGGCCAACGGCTCTTTTAGGCGGATAAGTCCGAATTCCTTCGTAGTTAAGGCAATCTACTTACATCCGGCCGGAGAATGTATCGTTGTTGATGCCTATGACGGGTTCATATTCGAAGTATCTGGTCGTCGTCTTTGTTCTCTTCGGGGCCATCGTCGCCTGCGGGTGCATGGCCGCCGGGGAAGAGGATACGCGGGCCGACCGCATCTCCGGGAACGGGACGGTCACCTACGTCGATCTCGAGGGCGGGTTCTACGGAATCGTCGCTGATGAGGACGGCATGAATTATCTCCCCTCCAACCTCCCGGAGGAGTACCGGATTGACGGTCTTTCCGTGCAGTTCAGCGCCGATCTGGAAGAGGATGCCATGGGGTCCCATATGTGGGGAACACCGGTGAAGATCAGGACGATCGAACCCACCGGCGGCGTGCAGCTCGTCTCCGGGAACGCCACGGTCACCTATGTCGACCTTGAGGGCGGCTTTTACGGACTCGTTACCGAGAGCGGCGAGCGTTACCTCCCGCTCGGTCTCGACGAGACCTGGCTGGTCGACGGCATGAACGTGACGTTTGCCGCCCGGGTTAACGAGGATGTCATGACCGTCCAGCAGTGGGGCACCCCTGTAGAGGTCATCGCCATCGATACGGCCGGGAACGCCACCTTCGTCGCGAAGACCGGGACGGTCAGCTATATCGACCTCGAGGGCGGGTTCTACGGCATCGTTGCCGATGACGGCGAGCGCTACCTGCCGCTCGGACTTAACGAATCTTACCGCGTCGACGGGATGCTTCTTGCCTTCGTCGGGGAGATTGCCCGCGATACCGTGACCCTCCAGCAGTGGGGGACGCCGATCGATATTATCGATATCCCGTGGGCTTGCGCCCGGTGCGGTGAAACCGTCGGCCTCGCGAACCCGGCCGCGGTCTGGTGCATCGAGCAGGGCCACGCCTACGAGATCCGGAAGAACCCCGACGGAAGCGAGTATGGAGTCTGTATCTTTGCGAACGGCACTGTAATCGATGCGTGGGACTACTACCGACAGACCCACTGACCATTCTTTTTTTTAATGAGCAAGTCCCCGACGCCAGGCTCCTGCCCGGGCCCCGGTGTAAAACGAGCGGCTTTTTCCCTTCCGCGTCGATAGAAGAACCATGGATGTCTCGGTCAGCGAGCGGGACGATACGGCAATCGTATCGGTGGACGGCAGAATCGATGCAGAGTCGGCGGAGCGCCTGGATACGGCAATCTCCGGGGTTCTGGCACGCGGCGGGCGAAAGGTGCTCGTGAACCTGGAGAAGGCGGCCTACATCAGCAGCAGCGGTCTCCGGGTGCTCCTCGGCAAGTTCCGTGACCTGCGGCGGACGGACGGCGAGATGGCGCTCTGCTCGCTCCAGCCCGATGTCTACCGGGTATTCCTGCTCGCGGGCGTCCATGAGGTCTTCCCGATCTACGTAGGCCTGGACGAGATCCTCGCCGCCAACGATTCTGGACTGGAGAAGAAGGAGGAAGAGTCCCCGTGACAGACAGGATCGGAGCACTGATCCCTCTTCTCCACGATGGCGAGAGTGCCGAGAGGATGACAGCGGCGAAGGCCCTCGCCGGCATCGGCCCGGCCGCCCTCCCGGAGCTTCTCATCGCGCTCGGTGACCCCGATCCCCGCCTCCGGATGTGGGCAGCCTACACCCTCGGGATGATCGGGGACAAAGGAGCGGTCCCGGCGCTTATGTCCGCGCTCGAAGATGGCGACCCGGGTGTGGCGAAATGGGCAGCCGCCGCCCTTCGCCGTATCCGGGACGCAACCGGTGGCTGCGGCTGCCGGTCCTGTTGATCGCTCACCGGCGCCTGGCAATGAGAACGACGGCGAGACCGAGCGCCCCGATGACCACCGTGACCGGGAGCGGTGCCGCGGTCGGTGTGGGGGTTGCCGGCACTGTCGTTTCAGTCGCGGTCGGTACCGGCGTGATGGTCTCCGTCGCCGTCGGTGCGGTCGTGGGCGGGGTCGTCGCGACGGTTGTCGGTGCGGAGGTTGCCGTCGGTGAGGCCGTCGGTGTCGCGGTCGTATCAACCCCGACGCGGTTCCCAACCGTGAACGTCACGGGTTCGGTGTCGGCGGCGTAGGCGTCGAAGGCTGCCGGCGTCCTCCACATGGCCCGGACAGAGTAGGTTCCTGGCGCACCAAGGTCGCCGAGCCGGACTGCGCCGGGCCTGCCGGGATCGTCGGTATAGAACCGGGTCGAACTGACGTTCAGCCCGGCAACGTTGATATCGCCGATCCTGGTCGTCTCCGCACCACCTGGCGTGGTGAGCACAAGGTCGATCGTTGCCGGGTAGACGCCGCCCACCTGGTAGAAGGACCCGACGTCGGGGGAGGCTATCCGGAACGCTATCCGGGTGTTTTCGGAAACGGTGAGCCCGGTCAGTGGCTCGTTGTGGTTGGGGTTTGCGAGCACCACGTCGAGGAAGAGCCTCGGCTCCCGGATGAACACGAGTGCCGTTCTCCCATCCTGGGGGTTGTAGGCGTAATAGGTCCCGTAATCCTCGCCTACGAGGAAGTCCTGCACCTCGAAGTTCGTGTCGTCGGTGACCGGGATGCTCTTCGTGATCCCCCTGTCAGGGTTGTCGTTCTGATATTTCCTGAGCTCCGTGATGGGGTTGTCCGTGGTCGCGTTACGGAGTTGCGAGAGGTCGAGCCCCTCTTCGTAGATGAAGATCGTGTCGTAGGGCTGGATATCGCTGATCGCCGGGCCGCGGGCTCCGACCTGCCCCACACAGAGGGCGATGATGCAGACGGCGAGGAGGATGACGGGACCTCGCCTGTGGGTCCACTCTGGTGTCATGGTGTTTCGTATGGCCGATTCTGCTGATATAAGTTGGTACGGTGACGCGGCGGTTCCTCTCCATTGGGGCCGGTTTCGGCTGCGTCCGGTTCGGTCTGTCACAGGAAAATGGCGTTTACGTTTCTCGAATCCAGTTATGCCTCTTTTAATTTGGCCAAATTCGATTCCTTAAACTTAAATAATTTCTTCTCCCATTCCTGATAATGAGCAGGGTCGCCTTTATCATCGCATCAATCCTCGTCTTCCTCCTGGTTCTGGCGATTCCTATCGATCCTGCCGTACTTTCGCCCGAGGCAAAGTCCGTTGCAGCAGTCACCGTCCTTATGGTCCTGTTCTGGGTCACGGGCGTCGTCCCCCTGGAGGCGACCGCACTGCTTCCGCTGGTCCTCTTCCCGGTGCTCGGGGTCCTCTCCCCGGTGAAGGTGGCGGAGTCCTACGGCAACGAGGTGATCTTTCTCTTCCTTGGGGGGTTCATCATCGCTATGTCGATGCAGCGGTGGGGCCTGCACCGGCGCATCGCCCTCAATATCATCCGGGTCGTGGGGACGAGCCCGAGACGCCTGGTGCTCGGGTTCATGGTCGCTACCGGGTTCCTCTCGATGTGGATCTCGAACACCGCGACGGCGATGATGATGATCCCGATCGCGGTCGCGATCATCCTGACGATCCTTCCAGGCGCCGATAAATCGTTTGAAAGCCTCGACAGGGGAGAACAGAGCCTCGCCCGGTGTCTGATCATCTCCATCCCCTATGCCGCGAGCATCGGGGGGATCGCCACGATCATCGGCACGCCGCCGAACGGGATTTTCATCGCCCAGCTCGCGACGATCTTTCCTGACGCGCCCACCATCGACTTTTTCACCTGGATGAAGTTCGGCGTTCCGTTTGCCGCCATATTCCTCTCCCTCGCCTGGATCTGGCTCACCCGGGGCCCTTACCGTGAGATGGGGTCGGCCCTCCCGGGCGCCAGGGGGATCATCCGCGAAGAGATCGGGAAACTCGGTCCGATCTCCGCCGGGGAACGGTGGACGCTGATCGTCTTCACCCTGACCGCCCTCGCCTGGATATTCGAGCAGACGAAAGAGATCGATGGGCTGGTCATCCCGGGCCTCGATATGATCTTCCCCGGGATCAAGGACTCCACCATCGCGATCTTCGGCGCGCTCCTCCTCTTCGTCCTCCCGGTCGACGCGAAGAAGGGCATCTTTACCATGGAGTGGGAGTGGGCGGTGAAGATTCCCTGGGGCATCCTCCTCCTCTTCGGCGGCGGCATCGCCCTCTCGAACGGGTTCCTGGAGAGCGGGCTTGCCGCGACGATCGTCGAGTCACTCACCCTCATCAACGGGCTCCCGGTCGTCCTCCTGATCCTCATTGTGGCGCTGGGGGTCGTGTTTGCGGGGGAGATCGCCTCGAACACCGCCATCGCCGCCATCTTGATGCCGATCATGGCGATCGCGGCCATCAGCATGGGCGTAAACCCGATCATCCTGATGATGACCGCCGCGGTCTGTGCCTCGATCGGGTTCATGCTCCCGGTCGCCACCCCGCCAAACGCTGTCGCCTACGGGAGCGGCTACATCGATGCGAAAGACCTCCTCAAGTCCGGCTGGGCGCTCGACCTCATCGGTGTCGCGCTCTGGATGGTCTGCCTCTACACAATCGTCCTCTGGGCGCTCGGTATCCCCCTCGACATTCCTGCCTGGGCACTCTGATCCCCCGGCACCTATTTTATCCCGGGCGTCCATGCCGGCCCGATGGCAGACACTCGATATTATAATCCGGCGGTGGAGACACTCGCGCGAGCGGACCTTGACTCGCTCGTCGATGAGCGGATCCGCGCCACCGTCCGGTATGCGGAGGAGCACTCCCCCTTCTACCGCCGGTGGTTTGCGCGACACAACATCCACCCGGAGGCGATCCGGGAGCACGAGGACCTCCGCGAGCTTCCCATCATCTCCGGGGCGACAATCCGGCGCTACCAGCCCCCGCAGGCGGAGGAGTTCTGTTTCAAGAGCGTTCCCTGGGAGGCGGTTTTCACGGTCAACGAGACCTCCGGGACGAGCGGGGTCCCGAAGGCCTTCTTCCTCACCTGGGAGGACTGGGAGCGGTATGCCGGGAAGTACGCCCGGATATTCGTCTCGCAGGGCTTTCTTCCGGGCGACCGGATGGTGGTCTGTGCCTCCTACGGGATGAACGTCGGGGCAAACACCATGACGCTCGCCGCCCGGGACCTCGGGGTGACGGTCATCCCGGAGGGGAGGTGCACCTTCCCGGTCCGGGTGATGGCGCACTACCGCCCGACGGCGGTGATCGGGAGCATCTTCAAGCTCCTCCGGCTCGCCCGCCGTATGGAGATGGAAGGGATCCCGCCGCAGGAGGCGGGTGTTGTGCGGCTCGTCATCGGTGGGGAGAGTTTTGCCCCGGAATCGAGACGCTACCTGGAGGAGGTCTGGGGATGCCCGGTCTACAACATCTACGGGAGCACCGAGGGGACGATGTGCGGCGAGTGCACCCGCCAGGCCGGGCTCCATGTCCCTGAGGATCTGGTTCATTTCGACCTCTACGATCCGGGGATGGAGCGGTTTGTCCGGGACGGCGAAACCGGCCGGCTGGTCTATACGACGCTCCTCCCGCCGGGCGGGAAGGTGGGAACACTTCTCATCAATTACGATACGGAAGACACCTGTTCGGTCGTCTCGCGGGAGCGGTGCCGGTGCGGGCGAACGCACATGCGGATCGGCAACCCCCGGCGCGAGGCGGAGACAGTCCTGGTTGCAGGGGTCCCGCTCAACCGGGTGGACGTGGAGGCGGCGGTCTTTGCACCGGGGAATATGGTCGTCCTGAACGGAGAGTACGAGGCGTTCATCTATGGTGGCGACGAGGCAGGAGAGACCGTCCTCCGGGTGAGCATGGAGTGCATCGATCCCGCCCGCGTCGACCCGGGCGAGGTCGAGAAGACGTTTCTCTCCGCCCTCTTCCGGTCGGTCCCGGCCCTCCCGGCGGCATATGAGGACGGAACGCTCAAGATCGTCTGCACCGTCACGCCGCCGGGCGGGCTCGAACTCCACCGGGTGCCCGGCAGGCCGAAACGGATCGTGGACCGGCGATGAGGTGCCTGGAAGTACGGAGTGGTCCGTGTTGTGACCGGTGTCACACCTGGTCTCGCGCAAAGCGTGAAGGCGCACGGGTTGGGGGGTATTCGAACACCGTTCGTCCGGGCGTTCATCACGGTCTCACGCGAAGGCGCGAAGATCACGAAGTCTGGTTTATGGGGCTGATAACGCTCCTTCGCGGTATGTGGCGATGCCTCAGGCCTAACTGACGAAAAAGAGTGCTCCGGCCCCTACCGCCGCCGCACCAGGTAGCCGGCCAGCCCTGCTGCGAAAGCCGCCGCCAACGGGAGAGCGGGTCCTGCCGCGGTCGGCGTGGGGCTCGGTTCCGGCGCCGTCGTCGGCGGGGCGGTGGCGGTGACCGTTGGGGCCGTCACCGTCGCCGTCGGGGTTGCCGCTGGCGCCTCGGTGACGGTGAAGGTGGTGCTTGCAGTGGCGTCGCCCTCGACCCACTCCACGGTCACGGTATATTCGCCGGGTTCAAAGCCGGACGTATCTACCGGGAACGACCAGGTGTTCGCGGTTGCGTTCCCCTCCTGTACAACGGCCGTCCCCGATGCTCCTGCCGCCCCGTCCGGTGCGGACTTGTTTGTCGGCTCAAAGCCGACCGGTGTCACCGTGACGATCAGGTGGTTGCCGGGGGCGAGGTTCGTCGTCCCGCCGATCGTGATCGTCTCGTTGGCTGTGACCATACCGATCTCATTGATGCTCGTCCCCTGTGCGGCGGCAGTGCCGCAGATCCATGCCGCGAGCACGAGCACGGCCGCGACTCCGGCAAGTTTCCTGACGTTCATATCTTCCTTTCACCTCACCCCTTCCTCCTGCACGGCGGGATAAGAAGGTATCCGGGCCCGGTCATCCGGCCGGACTAACCCCTTTCCGGGGAAAAAATCCGCCTGTTTTTTCTCCTTTGCAGTGTAACACTGGTCAATTAGCTCTATCTCTGGGTGCGCGCAATGCTCGACGATCAGCAATGGCAACCGGTACCAGGAACAGCCGGTGCCGAGATCTACCCCTTCCTCCGGAAACCGGACGTCACCTGCTCGAATGCCTACCTCATCCGGACACCCGGGGAGATCCTCCTTATCGACACCGGGGCGGACGCCGATCAGATGGACCGGATCATGGCGCTCGTGGATGCTCTCCTTCGGGAGGCCCCGCGCCCGGTCACCCTCTTCCTCACCCACTGCCACGTCGACCATTGTTTCCAGGCCATACGGGACCGGCGTTTCCGGTCTCTCCCCGGCCTCTGTGTCGCCGCGGAGGAGACAGGCGCCCGGGCGCTCGAGATCGCCGATGCGACCCGGACGGTCGCGGAGATCATGGGGTGGGAGATCGAGCCGCTCCCGGTCGCCCTCCCTCTCCTCACCGCCCGCGACCGCGAGACGGTCGATGGCATCGCCCTCCATCGCCAGCAGGTACCGCTCCGTTCCGGGGATAACCTTACGGTCTACCGCACCCCGGGACATTCGCACGACAGCATCTGCATCCGCTTCGGCGAATACCTCTTCATCGGCGACCTCCTCTTCTCGACGAGCCCCGGGGTCGCCGGGATTGCCGGCTGGGACCAGCCGGCGCTGCTCGCGTCCATTGGACGGGTCCGGTGGATCCTTGACCACGAGCCGGTGAGTCTCTGCTGTCCCGGCCACGGCAGGTGTATCCCGACCCCGGCGATGCCGGCGCTCCTCGATCGGCTCGGGGGGGAAGCGGAGAGGCTCGCCGGTATCGGCACGTTCGACCGCGACCGGCTCGACGACTCCCTTGAGCACACCGTGGATCTGCTCCAGGAGGCCAACCGGGTCTTTACGGTGATCGCGGGACGCCTCGACGCCCTCGCCTACCGCCTCGAAGACCTCGGCGAGGCTGAAGAGGCCCGGCGCTACCTGGAACTGTTCAGGTCCGACCGGATCGATGAGTTCCTGGCGGAGTTTTCGCAGTTCGCCGACGAATTCCGGGCCGGGAAAAAGATCGAGGTCCAGCTCGTCCTCAAGGCCGTCCAGGTCATCCAGCGGATTGAGGCGCATTTTGCAGGCGACTGTCTCAACCACGTCGTCGATGCGTCGCTCCTCCGCAGGACCGGCCGCCTCCTCACCGACTTCATGAACACGATCATGGGCTACCGGGACACGGCTCACGTCTCCGCCGTGGACCTCTCGTCGGTGCTCCGCGACACGGTCGCCGGGATCTCAACCCTGCCGTTCTCGGACGAGGCGTTTATCGAGGCGGCAGAAGATCCGGCGGCATATCGCGCTGAGCTGGTCTCACGACTGGCGTACCTCCCACTTTTCGAGGACGTCGCCCTCTCGCTCGATACCGGCCTCTCCTCCATCCCGCCTGTTCTGGTCGACCGGGAACGGTTCTCCGACGAGGTCGTCGGCGTGCTCGAGGATCTGGTAGCCGCCGGCGCCGTGGAGATCCGGCTCTCCCTCCGGCGGGAGGGGGATGCCGTCGGGCTCCTGATCCAGGGTCCCGGCATCCTCTCCGCGAGGAGGCTCCGGTTCTACCGGCGGAAGTTCGGCCTCGCCGGGGCGTCGCTTGCGATCTCCCGGGACGCTACCGGCCTTCTCCTCGTCCTCCGGCCGGCTGTCTCCTGACCCGGGCTTTCCGGGGGACAAACTACTTATCTTTCGCTCCCGGAGTCAGAGTGATCGTATGGTGATGCAGCATGTGTCCGGCGCTGATCGCGGCAGGGTGGTTCTCTACGCCCTGAGCACCTGCGGCTGGTGTGCCCGGACAAAGGAACTTCTCACCGCCCTCGGTGTCGGGTTCTCGTACGTCTACGTGGACCTGCTCGCGGGCGAGGAGCGTGACCGCGTGGTCCGGGAGGTCGAACGCTGGAACCCACGGCTCTCGTTCCCGACGGTCGTCGTCGACGACGCAAAGGTGATCGTGGGGTTTCGCGAGGATGAGATCCGGGAGGCAGTCGGTGCCTGATCCGGCGAGCGACGGAGAGGTCGACCGTTTTATGAGCGACCTCGCCAGCGAGGCGGAGGCCGGCGGCTACCACCTCAACCCCGACCGTGAGTTCACCCGGGGCCTCGTCCGGGGCCTGCTCGCGAACCGGGAACGCTACGGCTACATCTCCTGCCCCTGCCGGCTTGCCTCGGGGAACCGGGAGGACGATCTCGACATCATCTGCCCCTGCGACTACCGGGACCCCGATCTCGCCGACTACGGCGCCTGTTACTGCGCCCTCTACGTCACCGCCGACGTGGAGGGTGGGGTCCGTGCCGCCGACTCCGTTCCGGAACGGCGGCCACCCCCGGGGGAGCGGCGGCGGCAGAAAGAGGAGCGCGCCCTGGCCGGCGTGGCCCCGGGAACCCTGAAGTATCCGGTCTGGCGGTGCCGGGTCTGCGGCTACCTCTGCGCGCGGAGCGAGCCGCCCGAGACCTGCCCGATCTGCCGGGTGCCCCGCGACCGGTTCGAACGGTTCATGTGAGCCGGACGAGGCACGCATAGACGATAAACGCGACGATGATCCCGTTCACCGGGGGAATGCCCGGGATCACGAGGGCGGCGAGGGAGCCGGCGGCATACGCCGCGATCCCCTCCCGGTTGAACCGGGGAACGACCGCTTCGCCGAGCGCGGGGTAGCATCCCCGGTGGCGGACAAAGAAGTCGGCCATGATCACCCCGCCGAGTGGGGGGATGAGCATCCCCATCGCCACCATGTAGGGGATCAGCCAGTCGTACATGCCGAGGAGGGCGAGCAGGGTCCCGGCGGCGGCGCCGACGAACGTGACCAGCCGCCGCCGTTCGGTCCGGCAGAAGTGGCACCCGGCGACCGAGAAGTTGTAGATGGTATTGTCCTGGGTCGTCCAGATGTTCGAAAAAAGCATCAGGACCCCGGCGGCAAGGAGGCCCTGGACCGCCAGCACTTCGACGATGTCGGAGAGCCCGTAGACAGTGGCCCCTACGGCCCCGGTAACGATCATCAACCCGTTCCCGAAGAAGAAGGCGAGGAGCGTGGAGCCGACGGCGGCCCGGGCCGACCCGGAAAAGCGCGTCCAGTTGGCGACCTGGGTGCCGCCGGAGACGAAGGTGCCGACGACGATGGTGAGGGCCTCGGCGACCGTGAGCCCACCCGCCGACCCTGCCGTGAGGAGGCCGGCGGCGCCCCCGGCGTCCCGGAGGGCTACCCCGGCGCTTACGGCGATGAGGAGGAGCATCGCCGGGACCGAGACGATGGAGAGGGCTGCAAGCCCCCTTGAGCCGACATACGCCGTCACGCAGAAGACGAGGCCGAAGACGATCATCAGGGGCGCCTGCAGCGAAAGATCAAGATCCAGGAGCCGGACGAGGATGATCGTGACCGTCGCGGTCCCCCAGGCGTACCACCCGATCTGGGTGAGCCCGAGGAGGGCGTCGGACCACCGGCTTCCCAGGTCACCGAAGGCGAACCGGGCGGAGAGGACTGTGGCGAGGCCGCTTTTGTAGCCGACATACCCGAGACCGGCGACATAGACAGCGAGGATCGCGCTCCCGCAGAGGATGATCCCGACGAGGTCGGGCCAGAACTGGAACGCAGCCCCGAGGCTGCCGCCGCCCCACATCGTGGCGGAGAAGAAGGTGAACCCGAGCAGCACCAGGGCGATCGGCCAGAATCCCTGCCGGGCTTCGTCCGGGACGGCAGAGAGCGGGTAGTCCTCCGTGCCGCTCCGGCCTGGCGCGTCGCCGGTTGCCTCTGTCCGAACCACTGCTGCTCTTGCGATGGTTGAGTTTCTCTGTTGCGGGATAAAATTTGTTTCGAATTTCCTGCCGTGCAGAGTCCGGCCGGCGCTGTTCTGGCCCCGAACTGCCGGCATGCGGCCGGAGCGCCCGGCCCACTCCGGAGAGGCCGCGCAGCGGCACATCCTGTCGAGGGGACCTGTCCCGGGACCGCTCATCCCCTCGTATCGCCTCGCTCTGGTGGGATCGACCCGGTTTATCCGAAAAAGCCTGAAGTTACCGGTGGCTGATCCAGAGGTGTCATATAGCGGGCCGGGCGATTCTCCTGTATGCCGAGCGTGCGGATCAACGACGGAGACCTTCCCTCCGGGACCGGTGTGGAGGGGGGACGAAAGAAGAGACCCGACGAGACCCCGGCGCCTGCCCGCCGGGAGCCCGAACCGGAGACCAGCAAGACGGAAGAGAGCCCGGAAAAGCCCCGGCACACCCGGCCCCTCTTTGGAGATGCCGACGGCGCCGATATCTTCTACACAAAGAAGTAGGTCATTTCAACACCCGGATATCCGCGGCGGAGGCCACCACCACCTCCCGCTCCCCGCGGTAGGTCTGGACAATCCCGTAGACCGTTACGTTCTCGTTCTCGTGAAGTTCCAGCCCAGCAGCCACGTTCTCGGGCAGAAAGACCGGGGTGCCGTTGACGGTGAGGATCAGGTGCTCGCCGGTCGAAGTCTCTTTGATCCCTTCGATACTTCCTTCCAGGAGGACCAGTGCCCCGTCCGGGACCGCTTCTGAGTATGGGTCCGTCAGCAGCGGCCGGCCGACGGCGTCAAAGAGGAGGTGCGCCGCAAACACGATCCCGACGACGCATACGAGCACGGCGAGTGCCGTTTTCTCCTGCCGTTCCAGCATAGATCTCCTATAGTCTTTTGGGATTATAACATCCGTCAGTTTGATATGTTAACAGCGTTAACTATCCTGCATGGATGATGTGAACCTTCCCCCGTCCTCCCGGAAGATCCTCCTGCTGCTGGAAGATGGGGGTTCCCTGACCCACAAGGAGCTCGTCCGTCTCAGCAGCCTGGCCCCCCGGACTGTCCGCTATGCCTTAAAGAGACTCAAAGATAACGATATGATCGTGGAGAAGTTCAATTTCAGGGACGCCCGGCAGATCCTCTACGAGTACAAAGACTCACAGCTGGTGTCCGTGCAATGACCGAGCCCCCTTCCTGCGATATCATGCGCTGTGACACCCTCGCCCGGAGGCTGCTTCCCCAGATGCGTGCTGAGATGGTCTACCGCCTGGTGAACGAGCGCGGCATCAGCCAGAGCGAGGCCTCAAAGCGCCTCGGGATCAGCAGGGCCGCGGTATCACAGTATATGAGTCGCAAACGCGGATATACCCGGCAGGACTTCCCCGTCGACCTCGAGACAGTCATCGAACGGTGGGTCTCCGCCGTTGCCTCGGGCGAAGGGACGATCACCATCTGCGACGTCTGCCGCTCCACCGATCTTACCGGAAGATGGTGAGCGGCCGTCTCAGGTGCGTCTCCGCCGATAGAGGTAAAGCCCCGTAAGGGCGGCGAGTATGCACGCCGCCGCCACTATTTTGAGCCGGTCCGGTCCGGTAGTACCATTCGCCCCGCCCTCTCCCGAGGCATCCCAGTCGTCCTCAAAGACCCCGGTATAGTAGGCGGCGATATCCGGGTGCTCGATGATCACGCCTGCTTCCCGGTTGAACGCCGGCGAGTTGGCGTTCCAGTTGATGCTGCTGACGAGCACCGTCCGGCCGTCGACGATGACCCCTTTGTTGTGGATCTTGGCCAGGTTGTTCGCCTCCAGGTCCGCGAGCCGAGCTTCGAGCGGCAGCCCTTCGGCCGCGGCGATCCGGTTGATCATCCCGGCCATCTCGTCGTTGTCCGCGTCGTCCTCGGTGTTGAACCAGGCGGCATCAAGGAGCACCCGCACTGCAACCCCTCGCCGGGAGGCGTTGAGTGCAGCCGCGAGGTAGGGGTTCAGGTCGTATGCCGTCTCGTTCGTGATGTAGGCCTGCTCGATCGCGATGCTCTCCTGTGCCCCCTCGATCAACCCGAGGATGAGAGCGCTCGTGTCAGGTGAGACGACCGGGGTTACCCGCGCTCCCTCCGCGCGGCAGGGGGCGAACTCCACCGGGTATGAGGGAGCCCAGGGTGTGCGGGGCTCGGTCGCCGTGCCCTCGAAGGGGACGATATCTCCGCCCGCCGCGTCGAGGAGGAAGACCTCGCGGAAGTAGGCCGCGAGTCCGGCGTTCTCAAGAGAGACCCCCCACCCACGGTTGCCCTGCAGCCCCGGCGCCGGGTAGCCGCCGGGCTTGAAGTTCTCGCTCCCGACAAGGACCGCCTCCCCATCGATGACGAGATACTTGGCGTGGTCGTAGCGGTATTTCGCGTGGGCGGCATCGGTCGTCGTCATCGAGAGAACCACAATACCACTCCGGTTGAGGGCACCCGCGATCGCCCGCTCCTCGGCGGATACACCGCCCACCGGTCCACCCTCGAGGAGGACGGTCACCGTCACGCCCCGCTCTCGGGCGCAGATGAGATCGGCTGCCATAGTCGGGTCGGTGAACTCATAGACGTTTACGAGGATCTCGTGCTCTGCAGACGCGACGGCTTCCGAGAAGACCTCATACGAACAGTCCGGGGCGACGAAGGCCTTCACCGCGACGCCCTCAAAGGTTGCGGGTAAAAGGCGGGACTGGCCGATGGAGAGCGGGCGCGGGTCCCAGATCTCGTCTTCGAGGTAGTGGATCTGCCCTTCCCGGGGACGGACATCGGCGGGCCAGGCGACCTGCTGGACGAGGGTGGTCCCCTGGTAGAGGAGGAGTTCGTCGGCCTGGTTGGCCATCAGGAGGTTCCCGTTCGGGATCACGTCCGGCACGGCCAATGTCCGCTCCTCGATCTCGAAGTCGGGAGGGTAACCGTGGGCCTGCTCGAACGCGGGGCCGCTCCTCGCGATCACCAGCCGCCCGTCGATCGTGGTTCCCGGCGGGAACCGGTACCCTCCCTCGCCGTCCGAGAGGACGAACCCGTCGAGCACCCCCGCCCCCTCAATCACCAGGTACTCGTCGGGGTCGCCGGCCTGGTAGGGGTCCGGGCAGAATTCGACGATCCGCACACCGCCGGCTGTGCCGGCAAGGAGACACAGGAGCAGGATGGCCACGGCGATCCGGCGCATACGCAGGGTTATGTATCCCCCGGTTTAATAGCAGAACGATATGACTTCGCTCACGCCCCCGCTGGTCGTCAAGGTGGGTGGAAGCCTCTTTGACCGGGTCGTGCCCCTGCTCGCGGTCTTCCGGGAGGTCGGGCGCCCGGTGCTGATCGTGCCCGGCGGCGGGAAGTTCGCTGACCTCGTCCGGCGCCTCGCCGTCTCCGACACCGCCGGCCACTGGATGGCGATCGCCGGCATGGAGCAGTTTTCGTGGTACATCGCCTCGCACGACGTCCCGGCGGTCTCCACTCTCACGCTTCCTGCGGAGGTGACGGTCCTCCTCCCCTACTGTGCCCTGCGGCGGGCCGACCCCCTCCCCCACTCCTGGAACGTCACCTCCGACACCATCGCCGCCTGGGTCGCGAAAGAACTCTCGCTCGACCTCCTTCTCCTCAAATCGGTCGACGGCATCCGCCACCACAGGAAACTCCTCTCACGGGTTGAGGACCCCTCTCTCACCCCCGACGAGGTCGATCCTGCGTTCATCAGGTTCGTCTTCGAGCACAATCTGCGGGCCCGGGTAGTCAACGGGAGGCACGACGACCGGGTCCGCCAGGCACTCCGGGACGAGGCGGTCATCGGGACTCTTGTTGATCCGAGATTTTAATTGCTGCAGAGACGATATGATAGGTTAACATTCGAGGAAATAACGATGACAGCAAGAGATCGATGTACCTCCTGCAACGCCACGCTGGCCGAGGAAGGCTCCACCTGGTTCCCGTGCCCCGTATGTGCGCACGAGATCAACAGGTGCTACCGGTGCAGGGAACAGAGCATAGCATATACATGTCCGAAGTGTGGGTTCCGGGGGCCATAACCGATGGGAAACGTAGCCATCATTGTAAAGATAATGCCCGAATCCCCCGATGTCGACCGTGAAGCACTCAAAGCCGCCGTCAAGGCGGCCGTCCCGGTCGACGATATCAGAGAAGAGCCGATTGGCTTCGGTCTCGTGGCACTGAAAGCCGCCATCGTCGTCCCCGACAAAGCGGGGGCTCCCGATGAGATCGAAGCAGCGCTCCAGAAGCTTGAAGGCGTCGGAAGCGCTGAGATCATCGAATCCACTCTCATATAAGTGGATTCCCATACCCATTTTCTGCCCTAACGAGCCTCTTCAAGCCGCTCCATCACTTCAGCAGTGATCCTGCGTATCTTTTTGACCGACTCGCGGAATCCGGCGACTTCGTCCTCTTCGAGGTTGAGCGGAACCGGGAAGACGCCGTCACGGTTGATGCGGGCGGGCACGCCGATGCAGACATCGCCGATCCCGTGGATTTCGCGTCCTATGTGACTTGAGACGGTGAGGATACGGTTCTCGTCTCCGAGGATCGTCCGGACGAGCGTTGCAATCGCTTCTCCGGGCCCATAGACTGTAGAGCCCTTATCCCTGATGATCGCCTCGCCGCTCGTTTTGACGGTGTCGACCATCTCCTGCACGGGCAGTCCCGAGAAGGTAGGCAGGTTGTTGATCCGGATACCGCCGATCGTTGTCGCCGACCAGAGCGGGACCATGCTATCACCGTGCTCGCCGATGATACGGGTATGCACCTCACTGACGTGGACACGGAAGTATCGTGCAATCAGCGACTTCAAGCGCATCGAGTCGAGGTGCGTCCCGAGGCCGAAGACATGCCTTGACTGGAACCCCGAATACTTCAGGGCGACGGCGGTGATGACGTCGACGGGATTTGTCACGAGAAAGAGGATAGCATCGGGCGAAGACTGGCCGATCGTCTCGGCGGTCTCGGCGATGAGTTTCGCGTTCTCGAAGGCGAGGTCGTTTCGGTCCTGGCCGAGCTGACGGGGCACTCCCGCTGTACAGATGATAATATCCGAGTCTTTTGTATCCGCGAGATCGGTGCTGTACGAGAGCCGGATGTCGGTACCTCGGGCAGCAAATGAATCGGAAAGGTCACGGCAGCAGCCCGCGAGAAAATTTTCACGCCCGGGTCTCCCGACGAGCAGCATGTCGCTGACGTACGGGATCTCGGATATGGTGTGGGCCGCAAATATGCCGACGTTCCCTGTAGCCCCAAGAATCGTTACTTTTGCCATGGAGATCGCCGTTGGGGGCACGTCCTCGGTCGACCATGCGCACAGGCATTCACCACTGCATCCCTCCTCCACCCCGCAACCCCATGGGCGCCGAACGTCCACGGTAAGTCTGCTCCCTTCCGGGCCTGAACCGGTACCCGCGGCAAAAGGTCGCCACCCCCTCCGGGGCTTTGATACCTCTCCGCCGACCTCATGGGACGAGGCTTCTCCGTCGGGACGCAGTGGATCCTGCAGGCCGCTGTGGCCTTCCTCAGACTTCGCCTCCCGCTAACGGCGGGTTCGGGGAACAGGTGACGCCGAGCCACCCAGGCTAGCCCCCGTATATACTGGGGTCTATGGGATAAAAATAGCTCCGCCTACCGAAGCCCGCCAGGCACTGGTGATCTGCCCGACCTTCCCGGCGTCCGCCTTTTCAAAGAGGTCGAGGGCGGTAAGGTCGATTTCGGCCGGGAGGACGGTCGGGAGCAGCCGGAGATCGCCCTGGTAGACATGAGCCTCCTGCGTGCCGGCGGCTGTCGCGACCAGGATTGGGTCCCGCGCGACCGGTCGGCGACGGAGATCGTCGTAGGAACGGTGCATCGTCACCTCCCCGATCCCGAGGAACTCCCGGTTCACCTGGAGGTTGCATGCGGTCCAGTAAGCCGCTGCATACCAGGCGTCGTTCGCAATCACGCGCGGGACGCCCGCCCGGACGGCGGCAAGGCCGAGGGTGCCGGCGCCGGAGCAGGCGTCAACAAAGGTCCGGGGCCGATGCCGCCCGATCTCCCGCTCGAGAGCCAGGATCTTTGGATCGCGGTCCCGGGGAAACTCGATATGCAGGGCCGACTGCTGCTTGTAAACGACGATGGGTCCCGCGCGGGTGTGAAAGATGTCGGCGCGGACGTCGCAACCCGCGAGCAGGGTGTACGCACCCGGCTCCGCGTCGGTATCTTTGATCCCCGGCGTCGCGGCACCCGTCCGGACGACGCCACGGACCTCCGGGACCTCGGCGACCAGACGGGCAGCGGCCCGCTCGCCGACCGAGCGGGAGAGGAGGACGAGCGATCCCGGCGGGAGGTAGGGGGCTCTGTGCATCGCAGTCCCGGGATGAACGAGCGGCGTCCCGACAGCCGCGAGGGGTTCGGTCCCGACAAGGTCTCCTTCAGCGACCATCACCCGGTAGATCCGGGCAAAAACCTCGTCGATGAACCGCTTCCCGCAGGAAGGGCAGGGCTCCACGGTATCGATATCGGGCGGTGGGCTCTGCTTGTCATAGACGAGCCCCATACAGTCGGGACACGGGGCGAAACGCCCGGGAAGTTCCGTGAGGAGTGCGCGGGCGTCCGTGACGCAGTCGTGCCCGCAGACCGGACAATGCATACCCGAGGATTGGAGTCCGGGATATATAGGCGTTTCATGCCGGTTGCGGTGGGACTAGAAGCCCCTCCCGGAGCCAGCCCCAGGCATCCCGGAGGCGGTTCTCCGGGAAGTATCGCACGTCGACCCCGGCAAAGCCGACAAAGAGCCCCGGCAGGTGGTTCATCCATTCCCGCCACCGCTCTCCGCCGACTACGGCGATCCGGTCGACCCTCTCCAGACCTGGCCACTGTTTGAAGGCATCCCAGCCCTCCCCCGGCCTCCAGCTCCGGAAACTCTCGATTTTTAAGAGGATCCGGACGTTCTCGTGCTCTTCCATCGCTCGCTCGAGCTCGGGGATCAGGATGGTGGCGTAATCGCTCTCACTCAGCTTCCCATCAAACCGGAACCCGAGAACACTTCCTGAACTTTCCTTCATCCGGTCAAGCATGGCTCCCTCTATCTACTTCTGAAGGGAAAAGGCTATGGCTGGCCGGACTATCCGCGGATCCTCTCCGCATCATACTCTTCATTTCACCCGCGAACCACCAGCGCCCGCGCCTCTTTCTCTGCGTGAATATACGGCGGTTCGCCGGAGATGTCCACCCCACGGCTGACCCGGGATACGTATGCCTCTCTCCTGGTGACGGGAGTCCTTATGGCGATAGCCGGGAAGATGAGCCCGGACCCGGTGCGCTCCGGTGCATGTATCCCGGGTCACCCGGCAGATACACGCACATATTCTCCTGTGTGAAGGTAGAGGGTACTGCCCCGTTCCAGCAGGGAGTCTCGCGAACGGAACTGAAGATCACGATAGAGATCATCTTCGCCGTCGCTATCGTCTTCTTAGAGAAACCCCACAACGACAACGGCCTGGCTGATGGCCCCCTTCTTCCTGCCCCCGGTCGGGTTTGTGCTCTACCTGCTCTCCGGGCAGAACTCTGCCCGGTCAGAGGATGTTCGTCATCGAGGAACGGGTGCTGCTACGGGAAGAGTGCCACGATGGCAATGAGCGCCGCAAGATACGCCGCCGGGTAGAGCCAGATCATCAACCGGTCGATACGCTCCGCAATCTCCTTCTGTCTCTCCGTTGCCAGCCACTTCAGGTAGAGATTGTAGGCGACGGTTGCACCGGTGATCACGAAGATGGTGACCAGGATGGCATCAAGGAACGTGAGGTAACCGAGACGCGGCAGGTCCCCGGCGATGGTGAAGTTGAACGCAATGAAGAGGAGCAGGTTGGCGCTCGCGACTTCGGCCCGTTTCCCGTAGTCCCTGAGGAGGAACGTGATGTAGGTCAACAGGACGATGATCAGGATCGGTACCAGGATACGGAAGATGTAGAAGGTCAGGTGGCGGGCCGCCTCGAAGTGGAAAGAGTAGCGGGAGTTCTGGGTGGTGATCGGGGTGCTGCTCACGTTGGTACCGTATGCAGTGATGTACCACTCCTCCTCTCCGAGCTGGGTGCCTACGACGGTCTTCTCCGGCCAGGGCTCATAGACATATAGTTCTTCAGGGTAGAGCGAGTCGATGCGGATGTAGAAATCCTGGGTATCGAACGGGTAGGCCCTGAAGTTGAAGTCCGGGGCCTGCAGGGTCGTCCAGAAGTGCTCGAAGTAGGTGGCGGTGCCGTTGGGCTGCACCACGACGATCTGGTTCTGTGTCCAGCGCTGCGCCTGCTGGTTGTAGAGTGTGAACTCCGGCCAGCGTGACCCCTCGGCTGCGACGAAATCGTCGATGCTCCGGTAGATCTTGACCCGGCAATTGCATTCATCCGGGCTGAACGCCAGGGCGGGGTCGGTCCATTCCATCCAGATGTTGGTCACCACGGCGAAATTTTCGCAGACCTGATCCACGCTGGTGATCTGGTCTAGTTCGACGCCGACCTTGACCGGAATGGGCTCCTGCAGGACGGAGCGACCTCCGGGCGACTCGTTTCCCCCGAGCACGCCGGGGGCGTTCAGGCCGGTTAGCAGGCGGAAGTCTCCTGTCGTGTTGGCTCCGTTCAGCGGGCTGGCGAGCACCTCCAGCCGGTTGTTGCTGCTGGCGCCGGAGAAGGTGTACTGGAGCGTGGCGCTCGTCGTCCCCGTTGCAGGAGCCACCGCTGCGAGTGGCTTGCCGCCGTAGTCCCGCAGGACCATCGCCGGGATCAGGTTCCCGGAGGTCGCTTCGATGAAGGCGTAGAAGGTATCGTTCGTTTCTATTGGACTGAGGGTGTAGTAGGTCGATGTTCTGTTGGCGGAGAGGTTCCCCGTCACCTTCTGGACACCGAGGCGCATCTTCGAAACGGATGCATTCAGGATCGCGATGATGGCTCCGGTCGGTTCGGCCTGGCCGGCCAGCACCTGCGGGGCGTCGATCCCGATCAGGAGGCGGTAATCCCCGAAGGTCTGCTGGCGTTTTGCCGGAGAGCCGATTACGATCAGGAGATAGTCGCCGTCGGCGGGAATGCGGTGCTGCAGGGCGGAGTTGTAGGTGCCGTTCGTATCATCGTTCCAGGCGAGGAAGTACCGCCGGGCAGTCTCCGGGATCACCCTGAGCGGGTCCTCCCCTGCCGCCAGGGAGCGGTTCACGTCGTTTGCGAACTCGGTGCGCACCCGGCCCGGGGTGAGATCCGCGCTCGCTACGGCAAGGAACGGGTCCAGGTCTCCTGACGTTCTCTCCGCATAGGCGTACAGGGTCTCTCCCGCCTGCAGGCCGGGGAGATCATAAACGATTGCCTGACCGGGTTCTATTCTCCCGGAAAGCTCCTGGGCGCCGGCATTATCCTGCATCTGGGCGGCCCCCGTGCCCATCAGTACGCCGAGCAGGAGAGCCAGGAAGAGCGCTCCCTCTACTGCACGGGCTCGACCGTTCCGGCTTCCCGGTTCCCGCACCGGCCATCCGGTCCGGGCATGCATCAGGTTCGCTCCGTCAGCAGTCCAATCACCTCGTAGACGATATCTATTGTATATTTTGGGGTTCGATCGCAAATTTCGGTTGATTGCATTACTATTGCCAATATATTATATTTTGGGGGACGTGCGGTCTATCGGTCACCGGGGCGGTTCTCCGGTACTTTCGATATCGTTGGACGGCTCCATCAATACTGCCAGCCACCGCGTCTCTTCCGAGATCGCCAGCATCGCCTTTACCATCAGGGTCAGGGGAGCACCCAGGAACAGTCCCGGTACGCCGAGCACCAGCGTCCAGGCGAGGACCGAGAGGATGATCACCAGCGGGGAGATCCCGAGCGCCTTCTCGGCAGGGTACGGCATGAGTGCCCGGCTGACAAACAGGTCGATGACGAAGATGCCGACCGCGACGGCGAGCGCTCCCGGGAGCCCGTACTGGAGCCAGGCAAGACTTATCGGGGGCACCGAGGCGATGGGCCGCCCGAAGTAGGGGATGTAGCCGAGTACGACAATGAGGACCGCCCAGAGCACCGGGGCGTCGATCCCGAGGAGCAGCAGGAGCATCGCCACAGCGATACCGGTGGCAAGGCCGCCCCGGGTGCTGAGGGACGCATATGCAGCCAGATTACTTGCGGAACGGCTGAGTTCCGCCATGGCGTCGGATCCCAGGCTTCGCACGAGTTTCGAGCGAAAAGAGGCTACCTCCAGGAGCATGAAGACCGTCACGATCAGGATAACCAGAAAATCGATGGCCAGAACGGAGAGTCCGGCGAGGATCTCCCAGAGTGGCGGGATGAACACGGATCCGTTCGGCGCTTCGAGTGGTTGCACCGATACCGGAATTCCCCGGCCTGCAAGCCATGACTGCAACTCCTCGAGCTGTGCTTGCAGAAGATCCTGGTAGGCGGGCAGGGCGCTGTCGAGTTCGATCAGAGACAGGCTGAAGACTGCGACGAGCACCAGGGCAGCCCCGGCGATCGCCCCGATCATCGCCAGCACCGCCCCCAACCGGGGCAGTCCCCGCCCTTCCAGGCGATGCACGGTCGGCGTGACAATGACCGCCAGGATGAACCCGACGAGCACCGGGTTGACGACCGGGGCGCCGAGGTACATTCCGGTGACGGCGATGGCACCGATGACGATAACCCGGGTGAGGGGTGCGAGGCGGAACGGAGCGGTCATGGTCGTCTCCCTCTCGCAGGCAGGGATGCCGGGCTCCCCCGGAAAGATCCGCTGTTCTTCTGTCTTCCCATGTCGATCCTCTACACTTCCGTCTCCCCGTTTGCCTCCCTCCTGATTATACTGTCGCCGAGTGCCTCCCTCGAGAACCGCCCGGGACAACCCGGTGGACACCGTCGGGTCGGTCTCCATAGCCTGGGTGTGAGACAAGCGCGCCGATCAGGGGCCTGAAGAAAGGGGATTTGCCTGGTTTTCTATCTGAATTGCGAGCGAAGAGACCCGGCAGAGGATGTTCGCCATTAAGAAGCGGGAGGGCCGCGGGTCTTGCGGGAGAACCGCACCGTCTCTACCGGGCGCCACCCCGTCCGGTCTCCCGGCTTTTCTCGTCTTCCGGGCGAGGGGAGGCCGGTCCGTTCAGTCGGGCCCGGACGAACCTCCTGATCCAGGGGAGGCTCTGTTCCCAGCGGGCCTGGAGGATAGGGACGGTGTAGGGGAGGTGGTGCGGGAGGACTGCGGTCCCCATCACCGCCTTCTCGACGAGCGGCCGCTCACGACCGATGATGACGGTCTTCCTCGCCCGGATGGCGTCGAGGAGTTCTTCGACGGTATCGGCCTCGGCGCAGGTGACGACCCCGCCGAGTTCGTGGAGGAGGTGGCCGTCGGTCCCGCCGGTCCGCCCGAGGCCGTGGGCGACGGCGAGCCCGGCAGCCTTCAGGTTATGGGACCGGGCCATCCCACCGCAGATCACCTCGAGGGCGTCGAGGCAGGAGAAGACTTCTTCGCCGATGCACGCACCGGCGACGCACCGCTGGACCCCCCGGTTTAAGAAGGCGTAGCCGCAGGGGTGCGCCTCGACGGCGATGCAGGAGTAGTCCTCCCGGCGGTCGAGAATGTCGGGGGTGTCCAGGTGTATCGCGGTGAACGGACCGTCCCTCCGGTTATTCTCGACGTGACGCCGGTCGAAGTCCAGAAGGTCGGAGGCCGAGTAGAAGTAGAGGAGGATATGCGGACCGTCGTTGGCACTGACCTCGATCCCGGGGATGAGGGGGACGTGGATCTTCTGCCGCTCTGCATCGGCCACGCCGCTGACCTGGTTGTGGTCGGTGATCGCAAGCCCGACTCCCCGGCGGGCCGCGAGTTTCAACGCATCCCGCACCCGTGTGGCCGAGTCGGAGTGCCGGGTGTGGAAGTGGAGGTCCGCCGGGAGCAGCCCAAGACGCCGGATCTCTTCGGGCAGGGGCTTTTCGAATATGATATCTTTATAATAGTGCATGGGATCGTTATCTGTCCGATCACCGGTAGGCTGCCCGGGGTAAAAAAGGGTTGCCCGCCCTCCGGGGAGGCGGTCTCTCGCACCACCGCGGGGCTATTGCACCTCAACGACAGTCCCTTCGGAGGCTATCGGCTCCCGCAGCCAGTCGAGGGCGCCGTCCAGGTGGCCTTCGGTGAAGTATCGCACATCGACCCCGACAAAGCCGACAAAGAGCCCCGGCAGGTGGTTCATCCACTCCTCCCACTTCTCCCCGCCGGCGATCGCGATCCGGTCGACCCTCTCCATACCCGGCCAGTCCTTGAGGGTCTCCCAGTACCCGTGCGTCTTCCAGCCGTGGAAACTCACGATCTGGAAGAGTATCCTGAGGACCGGATGGTTTTTTCTCGCTCCATCAAGTGCCGGTATCAGCGCCCCGTTGTAATCGCCGGCAGTCATCTCGCCGTTGAACCGGAACCCGACGACGTTCTCTGCACCTGTCTCCATCTGCTCAAGCATGGCGCCCCCTCTCCGGGGCGAATCAGAAAAAGGTTCCGGCCGTCACCCGGCCCGGCGCTCTTCGCGGTCGACCGGCTCTCCGGAAGCCCCCGCCTCTTCGGGGATGACCATCCTCCCGGTAATCTCTTCCTTTGAGGACCGCGAGAGGTAATGGTTCCCGGCGAATGCGACGCCGATCGAGCCGATGAGGACGGCGATCATATCGAGCATGGTATCGTCGAGACCATACTGGAGGTTTGTCCCGAGGAAAGTGTCGAACAACCACTCGTAGATCTCCCAGAACCCTTCCATCGCCATCGCGGCGATGATGGAGAACCCGACGATCATCCACCGGGAGAGGTTCAGCCCGCTAAACCGGTCGAGCAGCAGGACGATGACGAAGGCGAGCACCGAGACGGTTACCCCGGAGATGAGGTGGGCGACCTTGTCGTAGTAGGGGTAATAGAGCACGTAGAACCCCCAGATCTCGCCCGCGATGTGGAGGTAGAGCGAGAGGGCGACGAGGAGGCTGACCCCCCAGGGAAGCGTGATGCTCCACCGGCGGGTGACGACAGCGGGGACCATTGTTAAGCCGAGCCCGATGACGCCGCCGAAGACCTGCGAGTATTCGCCGAGCGAGAGCGCGATGAGGACGTTTACAGCGATGAGGAACTGGAAGAGGTAGGCGAGGTAGAGGCCGGCTGGTCTCTTCATGGAGTAGCGTTGGGCATCGCTCCCTAAACATCTTCTGCACGGTGATCCGCCGGTCTCACCACCCCTCGACCAGAATCTCGATGCCCGCGAGTTTTCGGTAAACCTGGCGTTTTCGCAGCTCGCGCCGGTAGTCGTAGACGAAGTACTCGTAGGTGTCCCAGACCGTCACCCAGTTTAAGATGGTGACAAAGCCGGCGAGCAAGGCCACGATGGGCCCCTCGAGATACCCGGCAAAGACCACGACAAAAAGGATAGCGATCGTCGCGTTGAAGATGGCGAGGGCGAGACTGATCCTCCCTTCCCGGCGGGAGACCCTTCTGTCGTCATCGAGGTCGGCTATGCGGAACGAGAAGTGCCGCCGGATCGTCTCCGGGAGGAGCGCGACCTCCTCGGGAGTGAGCGACTCCCGGGGGAGGCTGACGACGATGCTGGCGATCTTCTTGAGGTTGCACCCGTCGAGGTAACTTGCGATGTACTCTTCGGCAAACTCTGTGACTTCCCGCGCGGGGAGAGGGGACGGGTCGTCCGGGTCGAGGAGTTGATCCATCGATTTGAACCGGAACCCAATCTCGAGCGCTCCGTTCTGCTTGATTCTCGTAACCCTGACTTCCCGCATACCATACCCCGGGCAACGCGGCGACCCGCTACGTCTCCATCCTGAATTCGCGTTGCGGCGTAATGAACGTTTGCGCCGGGATATCCGGCCCGATTCCTGGAAAAAAGAGTGAGATGCTGCCGCTCACACGGGAGGCGGCGGGACCTCCGCCTTTGCCGCCGTCCCGGCGCCGAAAGCGCCGCGGAGGTTCTCCTCCTCCGTCTCCGAGAGTGACGTCCGGATGACGCGGCCCCCGTACTCCCTGATGGCGTCGACCACCTTGTCGGGGGTCATCTTCCGGACAAGCAGGAAGACCGCGGAGTTGCCCGGCCCGACACTCTCCGCGACCTCTTTGATGAATTTGTCGTCGATGCCGTAGTCAGCGAACCGCCCGCTGACTGCTCCGGCGATCGCCCCGATGGCGAGCCCGAAGATCGGTGCAAAGAAGATCAGGCCGATCAGGAGCCCCCAGAAAGCGCCGGAGAGCGCCCCCATGCCGGCCAGGTTGGTCGTCTGCTTGATCTCGGTCTTCCCGTCATGGTGGTGGACGGCGACCACCAGGTCCTCCAGTTCGATGATGTGCTCCTTCGTCAGTTGAACAAGCCGGTCCCTGACCCGGAACGCGGTATCCTCGCCATCGTATGCGATGGCAATCAGATCACTCATGGATCCTCCACTGCAATTGAGATGCAGCCGAAAATATAATTGAGGATATATATTCCCTGCGGTCGGCCCGGGCCTTACTCCCGCCGCCCCCCGTTGCCCAGCAACTCCCCCATCCACCGGGTCTCTTCCCAGCTCTCGAGGAGGAGCTTCACCGCGATCGTCAGCGGTATGGCGAGGAAGACCCCGATCACCCCGAGGACGAATCCCCAGAAGATGACGGAGAAGAGAACGACGAAAGGCGAGAGGTTGAGTTCCCGGCCGGCCATCCGGGGGAGGACGAGGTTCTCGGCGGCGGCGTCGATGAGGGCTACGGCGGCGATGACGGCCACGGCCCCGGCCGGCCCCAACTCGATGAGAGCGAGGAGGGTGGGCGGTATCGCGGCTGCAACGAGCCCGATGTAGGGGACGTAACTCAGGACGAAAGCGACAAAGCCCCAGAGCACCGCAAAGTCGACCCCGAGGAGGGCGAGGAAGAGCCCGGTCCCGACGCCGGTGATCAGGTTCACCTTTGTCCTGACCACCACGTAATCGATGAGGAGCTGGCTCGACTGCGAGAAGTGCCGGTAGGGGGAGCTCTGTGGGCCCAGGCGCCGGGCGAGGGCTGCCGCGAGCCGGGGCGCCTCGAGGAGGAGGAACCCGATCCCGACGAAGACGATGAAGGCGTCAACGGCGATGTTCCCGATCTGCCGGGCGAGCCCGGCTACCTGCTGGATCACGAACCCCTGGTCGATGTAGTCCCATATGGTGAAACTGCCGGGGTCGATGCCGTAATCGGCGAGGACGGCAGCCTGCGCCTCGAGGCTCGCCTGGTAGCGTGGCAGGGAGCGGATAAACCCCGCGAAGGCCACACCGAGGAAGGCGACCAACCCGGCAAGAACACCGATGAGCCCCACGACTACGGTTCCGGCAGCAAGGACCGGAGGCACCCCCCGGCGGGTCAGCCACGTCATGATGGGCGCAGTGATCATGGCGAAGAAGACAGCCACGAGGAACGGGCCGAGGATCGGGGTGGCCACCTGGATACCCGCGAGGACGATGACGACCGCCGCGCCGACGATTGCGATCCGGGCAGGGGGGGAGAGGCTTTCGACGGTCATATTCACAGAGGGTATGGGCACTCCCGAAAGAAAGAGTTTTCCGGGCAGGCGCTAGGGCTTCTCCCGGACCAGGGCTTCTCCCGCCTGAATCGCCTCCATGAGCGACTCCCCGATGACCGGCGTCGCGAGGAATATGTTCTCGCGGCCGATGGCTGCGGCCCCGCCGGTCTCTTCGAGGCCCGCAAGAAGCCGGGGGTCGACCTCGGCGAGGATGAGCCGGTTCCCCCGGGCTGCAACCTGCCGGGCATAGCGCTCCAGCATCCGGAAGAGCCCGGTGCCGGCCTCGACCCTCCCCCGGAGGCCGAGGATCACGACGGCGCCCTCTGCCCCCTCGGGGGACGGGAGCGATCGTCCCATCGCCCGGAGGGTGGCGAAGTAGACGCTGCCGGAGATCGAGAGGACGATGAGATCGCCGGTCGGGAGCCGGGCAGGCGGCGGTTCTTCCCGGAACATGCCCCCACCCGCCGGGACGAGGCGGACCACGGTTGCCTCCCGGGTGGAGGTGACCAGGTAGATGGCGAGCGAGAGGAGGACGCCGATGTAGATGCTGTACTGGAGCGGCAGGACCTGGGTGGAGACGAAGGTGGCGACCATCGGCCAGCGCCCGGAGCGGGAGTACTTCCAGACACAGGTGATCTCCCGGGGCTGGTACATGAGTTCGATCCCGATGAGAATCAGGAGGCCGGCGAGGGCCGGGAGCGGGATCAGCTCCGCGAGCGGTCCCGCGAGGACGATGACCACTCCAACGAGGGCGCCCGAGATGAAGTTCGCTGCCCTGGTCTCCGCCCCCGCGCTGACGTTGAGTGCCGTCGCCGAGAGCGATCCGGCCGCCGGTGCGCACTGGAGGAAGCTCGCGAGGATGTTCGTGATCCCCTGCCCCGAGAAGTCCCGGTTCACGTCGGCGATGGTGCCGTCCGGCTCGGGAATCGTCTCCGTGACCCCGACGGCCATGACCAGCCCGATGATGGCGAGGGCGAGTGCCGGGACGAGGAGCCCCGGCGCGAGGGCGAGGTCGGGGATGGCGGGTATCGGGAGGCCGGCGGGGATGGTGGCGATGTCGCCGACGAGCGCGACATCCGGGAATGCGGCCGGGACGAGGAGGGTCGCTATGATGATCGGAAGGAGGAGAGCGACGAAATTGAGGCGCGGCACCCGCCGGAAGACGAGTACGAGGGCGATGGTGAGGAGGCCGACCGCGAGCGCCTGCGGCTGGATCTCGCCTGCGTGGAGGATCAGGCCGGGGATGGCAAGGATCTGGATCGCCTCCCGCGGGAGCTGGTAGCCGGTGAGGTTGCCGAGCTGCCCAAGGATGATGAGGAGCGCCGCCCCGATGACGAACCCGGTGAGGACGGCGTTCGAAATGAACCGGGTCAGGCTGCCCGCCTTGATAAGCCCAAACCCGAGCTGAAATATTCCGACGAGGAGCGTGAGGACGAAGAGGGTGGCCGGGACATCGGCCTCGGGGACCGGGGCAAGGACCGAGTAGATCGAGACCGCGAGGACGTTCGAGAGCATCACCTTGAGGTAGGTGGAACCGGTGAGGAACGCCCCGATCGCCGTCGAGAACGCGGCGGTGTAGAGGCCGTAGATGGGGTTGATCCCGGCGACGAGGGCGAACCCCATCACCTGCGGGATGCCGACGAGGGCGGTGGTCGCCCCGGCGACGATGTCGGCGGGGAGGCTCTTCCTCCACTGGGGTGCACCGGTGGGCATGCTCCGGGAGGGGGTGGGACGCGGGATATAGGTTGTCCTTCTGGCGGGGTGCCGTCGTCGTGGCTCGTCGGTATACGGAAGCGTGGCTGCCCCTCTTCTCCACGAAGCGAAGGCACTATCTGCACGTGGGACGGAGATCTTCTCCGGAGATGATACCATGAGCACGAGCGAGCCCGGCGAGGGGTGCGACCGCCGCGGGCGGGGCCGGCCCCGGGTGCGCCGGACGGTCCGGGATCGGGGAGTGTTTCGTTGTTTCGGCCCCCTCTGCGGGAGGCCCGACGAGTTCGTCGTCATCCTCCCCGAGGAGGTGGAGACCCTGCGGCTCGTCGACCTCCAGGGACTCGAACAGGAAGAGGCCGCCGTCGCCCTCGGCGTCTCCCGAAAGACCCTCTGGCGTGACCTCCACGAGGCGCGGGCCAAGGTCGCCGACGCCCTGGTGCACGGGAAGACGATCCGGATCGCCGAATGCGGCCGCCGGCAGGAGGAGGGGTGTCCGGAAGACAGGGAGACTCACACCGGTCAGTCGCCCTGATCGGAGATGCAGGGCGTCCGCTCTGCACAGTTTTTTTGCAAAGATGAGAGTGGGCCCGGAGGGATTCGAACCCACGACCGCCCGGTTATGAGCCGGGCGCTCTGACCGGACTAAGCTACGGGCCCAGGAATTGTGATGCGG
Organism: Methanomicrobiales archaeon HGW-Methanomicrobiales-2; assembly: GCA_002839645.1. Classification (GTDB taxonomy): domain Archaea; phylum Halobacteriota; class Methanomicrobia; order Methanomicrobiales; family Methanoculleaceae; genus Methanoculleus. The sequence goes on from PGYL01000006.1 coordinate 57,453, forward strand.
CCGACCTGAATTCGGAAACGACGCATTTATTGCGAATTTCCAGGATTTCCTGGAATCCCTATTCACATAAATATTATTCTTTGATCATAAAAACGTTGTGCGCGTTCTGCAGGGCATCCACCTACCCGACAGGCGTAATGTCCAAAAGTCCGCCGTGCAACCTGCGAACGGGCCTCCGGCACCTGTACTACGAGAGACTGCCTGCAGAATGCTCTAAGAAACTCCTTACTGCATCTTCTGGTGCTGCTCTTTCCACTTCATCCAGTTGTTGTAGGCGTCCATATCCCTCTGCTTGAGGATCTCCTGGACACTGTTGTCGATCTCGGTGGTCGTCATCCCGCTGTGCGTACTCCCCTGGATCTGCTGGGTGATCTCGTCCGCCAGCTGCTGGTCCGCTCCGGCGTTCTGCACCGACCTCCTGATCTTGTCAGGATTGAACTGCTCCTCCTGGTTGTTGGTCTTCCGGACCATGGTCTCCTGCCAGGACCGGGACTCCATCTGCTGTTCTGCCATTTTCATCACCATGTCAATACTCGTTCTGCTTTCCTGGCCCGGGGCCTGGGTGCCCGTTGCATCCCGGTTCTTTTTCCCGGATAACAGTTGCCAGGATCTTCACCCAACCCTGCTTCAATTGCAAGCTGCAGCCTGCCGGGCAACAGTGGGATATCGGATACTTATAGATTGCGGCTGCCGGCCACTGTGTCCCTCCCACCGAGCAATGGATAAACGGCACCTTCTTGCGCGATGAAGAACTGAACGACTCTCCCCGCATGGGGCATGCAGCACGGCGGGGCCGTTATGGAGGAGAGGGCGTCCGGTTAAGGTGCGTGAATCAGTGGGTCCGATGCGATTTGAACACATGGCCGCCCGGTTATAAGCCGTCCTCATACCTCCCTCACTGCCGGGTCGGCGTCCCGGATGACCGAGAGGACCTCCCGCCTCTTCTCGTCGAGGAGGCTCCCCGTATCTGCCTCCAGGTTCAGCCGCACCACCGGCTCGGTGTGGGAGCGGCGGATGTTGAACCACCAGTCCGGGTAGCCAACCGTCAGCCCGTCGAGGTGGTCGAGGTCCGCGTTCCGGTAGCGCACTGCAAGCACCGCGAGCACCGCCGCGGGGTCGCCCACGTGGAGGTTGATCTCCCCGGTTGAGGGATAACGGTCGAGCGGTCGGACGAGTTCGGAGAGCGGCCGGCCGCTCGCGGCGAGCAGGTTCGCGACGAGGACCATCGTCAGGAGCCCGTTGTCAGTAAACCCCATATCCCGGTAGTAGTAGTGCCCGGAGAGTTCCCCGGCGAATATGGCATCCTCCTCCCGCATCAGCGCCTTGATGAAGGCGTGGCCCACCCGGGACCGGACAGGCCGGCCGCCGGCCCTCTCGATCGCCTCCACCACAGCCCGGCTCGACCGGAGGTCGTAGAGGATCGTCGCCCCCGGGTTCTGTTCGAGCAGGAACGCCGCGATGAGCGCGGTCACCAGGTCCTCCCGGACCCGCTCGCCTCGCTCGTCGATGAACCCGCACCGGTCGCCGTCGCCGTCGAACGCCACCCCGAAGTCTGCCCCCTCGGCCGCGACCCGTTCTTGCAGTTCGCGGGTGGTTTCGGGGTCGAGCGGGTTTGCGTGGTGGTGGGGGAACCGACCATCGGGCTCGGTATACATCGGCACAAGCCGCCATGCCGGAACCCGCTCAAAGAGCCGGGGGATCTCCGGCCCGACCATCCCGTTCCCCGCGTCCACGACGGCCGTGAGGGGCTTTGCCGCCCGGACGAACCCGGCCACCTTCCCGATGTAGGCGTCCAGCATCCCGGACTCGCGGCACGACCCGCCGGCCCGGGCGACCGGCTCCTCCCGGACCCGTGCCTCCAGGAGTGGGAGATCCCGGTCACCGGAGAGGGGGATGGCGTCCTCGCGGGCGAGTTTGAACCCGTTCATCTCCCCCGGGAGGTGGGAGGCCGTCACCATCACCCCGCCGTCGAACCTCCCGTCGCTGACGGCGTAGTTGAGGAGCGGGGTGCTCGCCATCCCGATATCGGTGACCTCCGCCCCACCTGCAATTGCGCCTTTCGTAAACGCCCGGGCAAGCGACGCGGACGAGAGCCGCATATCCTGCCCGATGACGACCCGCTCCGCCGCAAGGAGCCGGACGAAGGCGTTTCCGATCCTCTCCGCCGTCGCCTCATCGAGTTCGTCCGGGTAGCGCCCCCGGATGTCGTAGGCCTTGAAGATGCCGGCCATCAGGTCCCCTCCCGGAGTGGCGACATTGCCCGCAGCCGTTTGATCACGCCGGGGAGGACACTGAGGACGTAGTCGACATCCTCCTCGGTGTTCCGGTGGCCGAGGGTGAGCCGGAGCGAGCCGTGAGCGTGCTCGGGAGGGAGGCCGCAGGCAGTCAGGACGTGCGAGGGCTCAAGCGACGCCGAAGTGCAGGCGCTCCCGGTCGAGGCGGCGATCCCGTGGGCGTCGAGCATGAGGAGGATCGATTCGCCCTCGACGTAGCGGAACGCGACGTTGACGTTATTCGGGAGCCGCTCGACCGGGTGACCGTTTAGCCGGGTGTCGGGGATCGTCTCCAGGAGCCCCCGGATCAGCCGATCCCGCATCGCGGCGTTCCGGACAGCGTTCCGGGCCATCCCGGCGACCGCAAGGTCGATCGCTTTCCCGAGCCCCACGATCCCGGGGACGTTCTCGGTCCCGCCCCGCCGGCCCCGCTCCTGCGCCCCGCCGTCCATGAACGTCCCTATCCGCGTTTTCCGCCGGACATACAGCGCCCCCGCCCCCTTCGGCCCGCCGAACTTGTGGGCGGAGATGGCGAGGAGGTCGGCCCCGATCTCGTTCACATCCACCGGAAAGGCCCCGATCGCCTGGACCGCGTCGGTATGGAACGGGACACCGTGGTCGTGTGCGATCGCTGCGATCGCCCGGACCGGCTGGACCGTCCCGATCTCGTTGTTCGCGGCCATCACCGAGACGAAGATTGTCCGATCGGTGATCGCCTCCTCGACCCGTTCCGGCTCCACCCGGCCGAACTCGTCGACGGGCAGGTAGGTCACCCGGTAGCCCTGCTTCTCGAGCGCCCGGCAGGTATGGAGGACGGCGTGGTGCTCGATTGAGGAGGTGATGATATGGTCGCCCTTTTTTTTATTCGCCGCCGCGACCCCCTTGATCGCCCAGTTGTCGGCCTCCGTCCCGCCCGCGGTGAAGAAGACCTCCTCGGGGCTCGCGCCGATCGCCGCCGCCACCCGTCCCCGGGCCTCCTCCACCGCCTCCTTCGCCTCGCGGGCGAGGGCGGGCGACCTCGGCCCGCGCCGGCGTCGTCGCCGCATGGTCCATGTAGACCAACCGTCTCTGCTCCATCCCGGTCATTTCGCCATCATCGGGTGGAACCCTTTGAGGGTCTCCGCCATCTCCCGGAGCCGCCGGTCCACCAGGTAGTTCACGGTCCCCTCCTCGTAGGTCCCGTCCTCCCGCCGGGTGCCCGCCGGGACACCTGTCAGGACCTCGATCCCCTCGTCGATCGTCCGCACCGGGTAGATCCGGAACCTTCCGGCCTTCGCGGCCTCGACGATCTCCTCTTTGAGCATCAGGTTCTGGACGTTGCTCGCCGGGATCAGCGCTCCCTGGTTCCCGTTGAGCCCTTTGGCCTTGCAGACCTCAAAGAACCCTTCCAGTTTCTCGTTCACGCCCCCGATCGCCTGGACCTCGCCCTTCTGGTTCACCGAGCCCGTGACGGCGAGGTACTGCTTTAAGGGGAGGCCCGAGAGCGCCGAGAGGAGGGCGTAGAGCTCGGTGCTCGACGCGGAGTCGCCCTCGATCCCCTCGTAACTCTGCTCGAAGACGAGCCGGGCCGAGAGGCCGAGCGGCTTGTCTCCCGCGTAGTTGTTGTTGAGGTAACCGTTGATGATCAGGACGCCTTTCGTGTGGATCGGCCCGCCGAGCGCCGCCTCCCGCTCGATATCCATGATCCCCTCGCGCCCGACCCCGATGCTCGCGGTCACCTTCGACGGCCGGCCGAAGGCGAAGTCCCCGAGGCCGATGACCGAGAGGCCGTTCACCTGGCCGACCTTCTCCCCCTCGGTCTCGATGAGGAAGATCCCCCGCTGGATATACTCCTGGATCTTCTGCTGGATCAGGTTCGAGCGGTAGACCTTCTCATCGATCGCCTTCATGACGTGCTGCCTCCCGATCTGTTCCGCGCCGTCGCTTGCGGCGTAGAAGTTCGCCTCCCGGATGAGGTCAGCGACCGCGGCGAACTGGGTCGAGAGCTTCTCCTTGTCCGCGGCGAGTCTTGAACCATACTCGATCACCCGGGCGATTGCCTCCCGGTCCAGGTGCCGGAGTTTCTCCTCCCGGACGAGGTTGCACATGAAGTCGGCGTACTTTCCGGCGTTCTCGTCGCTTCTCTCCATAACAGTGTCGAAGTCGGCCTTGACTTTGAAGAGTTCCTTGAAGTCGGGGTCCATCTGGTAGAGGAGTTGGTAGATCATCGGGGTCCCGATGAGGGTCACCTTGATGTCGAGTGGGACGGGCTCGGGCTTGATCGTCTTTGCAGTGATAAACCCCATTCGCTCTCCCGGCTCCTCGATGACGGCCTCCCCGGTCTTTAATGCCGTCTTGAGCCCGTCCCAGGAGAGGGGGGTGCGCAGGAGGTCTTCGACGTTGAGGATGAGGTAGCCGCCGTTGGCTTTATGCAGCGAGCCCGGTCGGATCATCGTGAAATCGGTCGTGAAAATGCCGAACTGGACCTCCTTCTCTATCTTCCCGAGGAGGTTCTGGAAGGTGGGGTTCTGCTCGACGATCACCGGGGCGCCCCCGGCATCGGCGTTGTCCACGACGACGTTCACGTCGTACTTCCGGAACGGGAGCTCCCGGATGAAGGCCTGGAACTGGGGCGGGGCGCCCGGCTGCTCGGGGACCCCGAGGAAGGCCTGGAGGTTCTCGAGGATGTCGTTCTGGACGGCGTCGATGTATTCGGGGACCTCCGGGACGTCGGCATAGTTCTCCTTGAGTTCGGCGACGAGGTTGCCGATCGCGTAGAGGGCGATGTCGTGGTTCACGTTCTTGACTGCCTCGGCTCCCTGCCGCTCGATCTCCTGCACCTGCCGGAGCGTGCTCCGGAGGTCGGCGTTGAGGGCATCCCGCCGCCGCTGGACCTCTGCCCGCACCTCATCGGGGAGGGTGATGAACTCCTCCTCGGGGACCGGTTTGCCGTTGATGATCGGGATGGTCAGGAGGCCGATGGGGCTCATCTGGATGACGAACCCCGCCTCCTGAGCACGCTGGTTGATCCGGGCGATGAGGTCGGCCCTGTTTCCCTGGAGCGACTGGAGGGTCTCGTCCCGTCGTTTGGCATACTCCTCGCTCTCGAAAGCCCGCGGAAGCGCCTGCCGGGCCTCTTCGATGAACCGCTTCATATCCTCCCGGAACCGTGGCCCCCTCCCCCCCGGGAGGGCGATGGCGTTGGGCTCGTACTGGTTCTCGAAGTTGTGGACGTAGACCCAGTCGCTTGCCCGGGGTTTGGCCTTCGCGAGCTCGTCAAGGAAGCTCCGGACAGCGGTCATCCGCCCGGTCCCCTGGGCGCCCGCAGTGTAGACATTAAACCCCTTCTCCCTGATCTCGAGGCCGAATCGCAGCGCCCGGAGCGCCCTTTCCTGGCCGATAATCTCCTCCATCGGGCGCATTTCCCCGGTGCTGGCACACTCTACCTTTCCCGGCTCGTAGGCGTTCCGGTACTCTCCGACAGCTAAAGGTTGAACCATCAATCTCACCAGATCCCTGATCGCAGGTATACCGCAGGATGTCGCATGCATTAAAAAAGGTTCCCGGGATTTCACTCCCGCTACCGGATGGTACGATAGGTGGTTTTACTTACTTTCGCGCTTATGTGTAGTATGTTTATATGCGGCTTACCACTTGCACGGGGCCGCAGGAACAGGTGAGATCATGAGGATTGCAATTGCACAGGACGGAAACAAGGTATCCGAACACTTCGGGCACTGCGGGGAGTATGCGATATTTGACGTGGAGGATTCGATCATCTACCGGAGGAACGACCTCCCGAGCCCCGGCCACGAACCCGGACGGCTCCCGGTCTTTCTCGCGGAGCACGGGGTCAATCAGATCATCGCCGGTGGGATGGGGCCACGGGCCGTCGACATCTTCCACGAGAACGGTATCGGGGTGCTCCTCGGCATCAGCGGAAACGTCGATTATGTCGCGCAGGACTATATCGCTGGCCGCCTCTCGCCGGGGGAGAGCTCCTGCCATCACGAAGACGGCGGGGAGTGCGACGGGGCGCACTGAGCATGCCGGCGGTGGTTGATCCGGAGGGATGCACAGGGTGCGAGACGTGTGTGGCGGCCTGCCCTGCGGCCGCAATCACCATGGAGGGCGACAGGGCGAAGATCGACCCCGGGCTCTGCGTGGACTGCGGAACCTGCGTGGACGAATGTCCGGCAGGCGCCATCTCGCTTGAGTGATGCGGTGTTGCATCACCCCTAGTATTATGCTCATATGAGTAATAATTGCCAGAGGAGTGTATCTGAATGAAAGTCTGCATCACAGCACGTGCCGCGGGCACGGACGCCCCGGTCGAGCAGCGGTTCGGTCGGGCACCTTACTTTGTCTTCGTCGATACGGAGACAGGGAAGTCGGAATCGGTTGAGAATCCCCTCGTGGACGCTGCCGGCGGGGTCGGGCCCCGGGTGGCCCAGTTGCTCGCGGAGCACGGCGCGGCCGTGCTGATCACCGGTCAGGTCGGCGGAAACGCCGCCCGGGCGCTCGAAGCAGGCGGGGTCAAGGCATACGCCTACCGCGGAAGCGGCAGCGTGGCGGATGCCCTCGCGGAATGTACCGCCGGAACCCTGCAACCGCTTTCCCTCTCCTGAAGCGGGACCCAGCATGAAGATCACGATTGCAAGCGGTAAAGGCGGCACCGGGAAGAGCACGGTGGCGGCGAACCTCGCCTACACCCTCGCCCGCTCCTGCGAGGTGGTGCTCGTCGACTGCGACGTCGAGGAGCCGGATCTCCATCTCTTTTTCCCGGCTTCTGCCGTGGACGTGCCGGTGACGACGCCGGTCCCGGAGATCGATCCCGCTCGCTGCACCCTCTGCGGTGAGTGCGGGAAGTTCTGCCACTTCGGGGCGCTTTCTGTCCTCAAAGACCGCGTTCTCATCTTCCCGGAACTCTGCCACTCCTGCGGGGGCTGCGTCCTCGTCTGCCCGCAGGGAGCCGTCCGGGAAGTCCCGCGCACCGTCGGCCGGGTGGCATGCTCCCGCCCGCTGCCCGCCCTCACGCTGATCAGCGGTGTCTTAAATGAAGGGGAGGTGCAGGCACCGACAGTCATCAAGGCGGCCAAGATGCTCGCGGAAGGGCACCCGCTCACCCTCTACGACGCCTCCCCGGGGATCGCCTGCCCGGTGATCGAGACCCTCGAGGGGAGCGATGTCTGTGTCCTGGTCACGGAGTCGACGCCGTTCGGGTTGCACGACCTCCGCCTCGCGGCCGAGGTGGCTGAGCGGGTCGGCATCCCCGCCGGCGTCGTGATCAACCGGAGCGACGGGCAGGACGAGGCAACCCTCGGGTTCTGCCGGGAGCGTGGGCTCCCCATCCTCATGACCATCCCGTTCTCCCGGGAGATCGCTGCCGTCCAGAACCGGGGCGGGCTCATCTGCCGCGACCTTCCCGGGTGGGAGGAGCGGTTCACCGGCCTCTTTAGCGAGATCGTGAAGATCGCGGGGGTGAGCCTGTGATCCAGCTCGCGGTCGTCAGCGGCAAGGGCGGCACGGGGAAGACGATGGTGGCGGCTGCGCTCGCGGATATCAGTGCCGTGCCGCAGGTACTCGTCGACTGCGATGTGGACGCCGCGAACCTGGAACTCCTCTTCCGCCCCCGGCGGCTCACCACGGAGGAGTTCCGGGGGCTCGCGGCGGCCCGGATCGACCCGGCCCTCTGCCGCGACTGCGGGATCTGCGCGGACCACTGCCGGTTCGGGGCAATCGTGCGCCGGGATGACGCCTGGGTGGTGGACGCCCTGCACTGTGAGGGCTGTGCTGTCTGCACGTACGTCTGCCCCATGGGGGCGATACGGATGGAACCCCGCGTCTGCGGCGAGATCTACACCTCGGCGACGGACCGGGGGTACCTCGCCCACGCCCGGCTCTTCCCGGGCTCCGGAAATTCGGGACTGCTCGTCACCGAGGTGAAGAAGCGGGCCATGAACCTTGCGGGCGACGCGGACCTGCTCCTCGCCGATGGCCCGCCGGGGATCGGGTGTCCTCTGATCGCGACGGTCGGCGGGATGGACGCGATCCTCATCGTCACGGAGCCGGGGGTATCTGCGCTCCACGATCTCGGAAGATTGGTGACAGTCTGCCGGCGCTTTGGCGTCCGGATCTTCGTCGCGATCAACCGGTTCGACCTCGCGGAGGATATCTGCGAAAGGATCGAGGAGTACTGCAGGAAGGAGGAGATCCTGGTGGCAGGAAAGATCCCGTTCGATCCGATAGTTATCGAAGCGGTCCGGAACGGCCGGCCCGTGACGCGGAGCGAGTGCCCGGCGACGGACGCTCTCCGGGACCTCCGGAATACCCTCTTCTCCGAACTCGGGCTCACCTGAGCCCACTCTCCCGGGGGTGACCGCATACCCCGGGCTCTTCTTTATGCCTCCGGGCCGCTCTGCTCGGGGTGAATAAAGTGTTATCAGAGATCCGGCAGGGGTTTCGTGACTCTCCGGTTTCAACCGGAGATCCACTTGCTAACGTTTCTTCGAAAAAGAAAAATGTATTGGTTTAGAACCGGGGTTTTCTGTGCTTCGGGAGGCAGTCCTGGCAATATACGGGTCTGCCCTCAGTCGGCTTGAACGGGACTTCGCACTCTTTCCCACAGTCTGAACAAACGGTCTTCGTCATTTCACGGGGGCCGCCGAAGTTCCTCGGTCCACCGAAATTTCTGCTGTTGCCTCTGTTATAATCCATTGGATTGCTCATGCAGATAGAACACTGCCTGTAAAGTTATGGTTGGATACTATATAAGGTACTTCTCCTATCGGCAGAGATGCGGTGAGCGGGGCTGAAATCATCACTGCGGCCACCGGCCGGCCTGTTCGTCGGCAGTGTAATCCCCGCGTCCCCGGGGCGAGAAACGGGGATCGCCGGGGTCCTTATATCCATCCGGGTGACGTATCTCCGGACGATTCCGCTCCCGCCTGCACCCATGGTCCCGGCGAGCCGGGACTCGAGTGCGGCGGTCGGCATACCTGTACCGTCTCCCGGGCGACGTCCCGGGTTTTTGGGACCGGCAGGTCGTTCCCGGCAGGGAAGCGGTTCGGACATGCCCCCGTCCCGACCCGTGTTACGGAGCCCCCCAAGGTTTATGGGGCGGCAGGTGACTCTCTCGTTCGGTGAATGATGATGAATATCTCCCGGTTGAAGTACAGGGTCGAAGTTCTCAGCGACCACGACGGCATCAAGCGCTACGGTCCGTTTAATGAGCAGAAAGCACGAGAGTTCTTCGAGGTCGAGGAGAGCCTCGGCGGGACCGCCCGGATCGCACGACTGGAGGAGGGGATCCGCGAAACGTGGAAGGTCATCACCGAGTGCGGGGACTGGGGTGGCCACGAGAAAGGACCTCGCGAGGCGAAGAGAGTGGAGGTTCAACCGCAGTGAGCGGCTCTCGATGTGACCCTTTCAGGGGCGGTTCCGCGGCTTCATCCCGGCGGCCGCAAAGACCTCCTCTGTTCCCACCCGATCCATCATCTCGCCGAACCGCTCGCCCGGCCGTGCGTTCTCCCTGAAGTATTCGAGCAGCCTTCCAACGACCAGGAGCCCCTCCCCCTCCGGGACAAGTCCTTCGGCCTCAACGCCGACCCTGAGGACCCGGCCTGACCTCCCGCCGATGTAGAAGCGTAATCCTTCCGTTGCGACACTGATCGCTCCCGCGGGGCAGACGGTTATGCAATCGCCGCAGCCGACGCAGTGCTCCCCGGAATGGAGGGCCTCGCCGTCGACGATCCGGACGGCTCCCTCCCGGCAGACCACCTCGCATGCACCACAGCCGTTGCAGTCCCCGGCACCGAACGCCGGGAACCGCCGACCCGCAATCCCGATGTCGTTGAGCTGGGCCCGTGCGCAGTTGTTCGGGCATCCCGTAACGGTGATCTTCAGTTTCCTCGGGAGTTCGCATCCACCGTATCGCTCCTCGATCGCCCGGGCGAGCCCCTGCGTGTCGCAGTACCCGTGCCTGCAGACCGTGCCCTTGCACACGACGACGGACCGGAGGGTGGCCCCGGTGCTCCCGGGCACTATCCCGGCCTCCTGGAGCCTTTCCACGACTGCATCGGCGTCTCGCCGGTCGATGCCGGGGATCTCCACGTTGAGCCGGGTGGTCAGGCCTACCTTGCCGTTCCCGAACTCCTCCGCGATCCGGGCTACCGCCGCCATCTGCGGCGCGGTCATTACGCCTGCGGGGACCTTTCCCCGGACAGCGACTCTTCCCTTCTCACGGAGGCGGATGACTCCCTGCTTTCTGGTATTCGTTCTGTCGGTCATCTCTTCTCGGCCAAGGGGTATGATGGGAATCAGGGATAAACCATCCCTCGCGGCCGACCGCGGAGAGCGGGCGCAAAGCGCATATACTCCAACCCCGATAGCAGGGCGTGGACCTCCTGCTGCAGGTGTATGACGTCCTCCTCTGGGCCGGGCTCTTAAAGGGGCTCCAGCTCGCCCTCTGGCCCCGCCTCCGCCCGGTACTCGGGGACTACGCCTACCCGGCGGCCTACCCGGCCTCGCTCCTCCTCTTCGCCCTCGTCACCTGGTACTGCGGCCTCCTCCGCATCCCGGTTGGCCTCGCCCTCCTGGTCTTTCTGGGCCTCGCCGCCTACGGCCTGTGGCGGCGCGAGTACCGGGTCCGGGATATCCGGGGTCTCCTCGCCTGGGACATGGTCTTCCTGGTCGGATTTTTATTCGCGCTCGCGGTCCGGTTCACGAACCCGCCCATCGGCTACTTCAGCGAGCAGTACATGAACCACGCCTTCCTCGCGAGCGTGATCCGGGAGCCTGTGGTGCCGCCGCTCGACCCCTGGTTTGCGGGCGGCCACCTCACCGTCTACTACTACCTCGGCCACTGGCTGACGGGCTGCCTCGCGATCGTCACCGGCATCCCTTCCGAGGTGGCCTTCAACCTGATTCCAGGGACCGTCTACGGTGCCTCATTCGTGACGCTCTACGCCCTCGGAAGCCTGCTCCTCCGGCGCTGGCGTTGGGTGGCGCTCCCGGTCCTCCTCCTCGTCCCCCCATCGGTCCCCTGGTTCCTCGCTACCGGTGCCGACCTCTATGGGGCGCTCCAGGATACCAACTGGATCGTCGCCGGCGCCCGGTTCGAGTTTCCGGCCTTCTCCCTCTTCCTCGGGAACGTCCACGCCTTCGAGATGGCCGCGTTCAACCAGTTCCTCCTCATCTTCCTCCTCGGGTTCGCGTGGTGCCGGTGGAGCGGGCTCGACACCCGGGGCCGGCGGGACCTTGCTCTCCTCCTCGCGGTGAGCATCGGGTCGATGCCGCTCCTCTCCTCCTGGGACGCCCTCGCCTACGGGCCGCTCGTCGCCGTCTTCCTCCTCGCGCTCGCTCTCCGCGAGCGGGACCGCTCCACCCTCACGGCCGCCATCGCGGTCCCGGGTCTCGCCTTCCTCCTCTACCTCCCCTACTACCTGCAGCTTGAGCCCGCGGGTATCGGCGGAATCGGCGCAGGTTTCCCCCCCACCGACCCGCTCGCGTTCCTCGCGATCTGGGGCGGGTTCCTTGGAATCGTCTACGCCGCCGTCGCCCGGGATATACGGCGGTTCCCGGTCCTGCTCGCCGTTGCGCTCCCGTTTCTCGCCACCGGCTACGTCGCCCTCGGGCTCGTCCTGGTACCGCTCGCCTACCTCCTCCTCCGGCATAAGTACGCCTTCTCAGACCTCCTCTGCGTCGCCGGCCTCGCGGTGCTCGGCTTCTGCGAGGTCTTCTATTTGATGGAGATGCTCGGCGGGGATTACAGCCGGTTCAACACCATCTTCAAGTTCTACTTCGACGCCTGGATCCTGCTCGGCACCGGCTCCCTCCTCCTCGCCGGGGGGTGGCTTGCAGCCCGGCGGCCCATCCTCCCGGCGGCGGCAGGAAAGTGGCTTGCGGCCCTCGCTGCCCTCGCTCTCATCGCCGCTCCGGTCGCCCTCAACATCGATATCGGCCGGGGCCTCCTCGGGATCGACTACCCGCCGGCGGGCTACACCACCCTGGACGGGCTCGCCTACCTTGAGGCCACACGCCCCGGGGAGGCCGCGGCAATCGAGTATCTCCGGACGCTCGACGGCGGCCACGTGCTTGTGGAGGCGGAGAACGGCGATTACGGCTATTATTCGCGGATCTCGTCCTTCACCGGCATCCCGACGGTCCTCGGGCAGATCAGCCACGAGCTGACCTGGCGGGGGAACGGGGCGTGGTATGCCGAGCGCCCGGCGGAGATCCGGGCGATCTATGAGGACCCAGAGAGCACTCTCGCGCTCATGGAGAAGTACAATGCGACCCTCCTCTATGTCGGCGAGGCCGAACACGAGCGCTACGACGTCCGGCTGCCGGACCAGGGGCTTGTCCCGATCTATGACAGGGGTGGGGTCCGGGTCTACGAGCGGGACAGGTAACCTTTATGCCTCCCGGATACCCGGTGGGGCTCATGGCACGAACAACCGTAATCACGGCGTCCGTCGCGGGGGTGCGGGCGTGACCCCGGAAGCGGCCCGCGCCGTGGAGAGGGCGACGGTCGCGATCGCGGCCGAGAACTTCGGTTTCAGCACGGAGACGATCACGGTCGGGGCGGGAGCGGAGGTGACGATCGAGTTCGACAACCGGGACGACGGCGTCCCGCACAACGTCTCGGTCTACACGGACGCCTCGGCGGCCGAAGCGATCTTCGTCGGCGAGATCGTCACCGGTCCAGCGCGGGTGACGTATACCTTCACGGCGCCGTCGGAGCCCGGGACATACTTCTTCCGGTGCGATGTCCACCCTTCGATGAACGGGGCGTTCGTCGTGGCGTAGCGGGGGCCGCCGGCTCCGGGTGGACTGATATGGTTTAGTTACTAACCAGTATCCGATGCGGGTGCCTCCCCGGCCGGGAGGGCGCCGCAGTCGAGGTACATCATGCCGGAATACACTCTCGCTCCGGTCGGCGAGTCCGACCGGAGAGGCATCGTCGATATCTTTAACCACTACGTCGAGCACACCTTTGCCGCCTACCCAGAAGAGAAGGTGCCTTACGCCTTCTTCGACCTGATCCTCGGGATCGCCCGGGACTACCCGGTCGTCGCGGTGCGGGACGTCGACGGCGGGGTCGCCGGGTTCGGGATGCTCCGCCCGCACAACCCGATGCCGGCGTTTGCCCGGACCGCCGAGATCACGTATTTCCTGCGGCCCGACCAGACCGGGCGGGGGATCGGGTCGGAGGTGCTCGGTTACCTGGAGGCTGAGGGAAGGAAGCGCGGGATCGCCTGCATCCTTGCGAGCATCTCGTCGTGCAACGAGGGGAGCATCCGGTTTCACCGGCGGCATGAGTTCGCCGAATGCGGACGGTTCAGGAACGTCGGGTCCAAACGCGGGGTCCTCTTCGATATCGTCTGGATGCAGAAGGAGATCTAGAGGACGACGTCTGCGATGATCGCTGCCGCGTAGACGATCACGGTTGCGTGGATGAGCGGGAGCGCCCGCATCGCGGCAGCCGGACTCTTCCCCCGGAGGATGAGGTAGTTTGCAGCCCCGAGGAGGACGAGTGCCACGGCGAACCCGACGATGGCGGCCGGTCCGAGGGTGAGGCCGAAGACGAGCGCTATCACGGCATGGACAGCCGAGAAGCCGACGACCCAGACGGACGCCCCCTTCATCCCGTAGAGGACCGGGACCGTTGCCATCCCCCGGGCGCGGTCGTTTGTGATGTCGGCGATGTCGTTTGCCGCCAGGTGCGCGAGCGTCCAGGGGTAGAAGAAGAGGAAGAAGAGGAGAGCGGTCGTATCGGGGCTGCCGTGCACAAGGTAGCCGGCGACCGGGAAGAGGGCGAAGTCTGTCCGCCCGACGACCTGGGCAAGGGGGATGGTCTGGCTCCGTTTCCGGGTCTGGTAGAAGTACTCGACCACGTAGGAGTAGCCCATGATGCCGAGGACGTAGAGGTTGTGGGGTTCGGGGAGGGTTGCGGCGAGCGCGGCCGCGGCACCGGCGAGGACAAGGAAGACGGCGAAGGCCGCCCGGGGGGAGATCTGTCCTTCTGGTATCGGCCGCGCTCCAAATGGCCGCCAGTAGCGGGTGAGCGAGCCTTCGACGTCCCGCCGGTCGTACTCCCGGTCGACGTAGTCGTTCAAGACGAGCCCGGCCGTAAAGCCGAAGAGCCCGATGAGCGCCGCCCGGCCGACGAGATCCCACGAAAACCCGCCGTAGTTCTGGAACGCGAGCGCGAGCCCCGAGCAGAAGAGCAGGGGCCAGACGAAGAAGAAGTGGGCGCGGGTCAGGTCGGCGAACGCGATAACGGTCTCTCTCATGATGATATATGATGAGTTCTCCGTCCGGGTTCAAATAATGTTGCAGCAGGGATAAAATGCAGGCCGGACCCCGCCTCGCAGGGGAGAGCAGGTTCTCTCCGTTCGTGTCTCCTCTCGCGAGGCCGGGCTTGAGGGTCCCAGTTCCTCCCTCCAGCCGGTCGCCGACACCGTCGCTGCGGTCCTGCACCGGGCGAGGCGGAAGCGCCGCCCGGGAGGACTGCATAAGAAGACGGAGAGCGTAGAGTACCTGGCTGCGGCCCCGGCACCGGGGCAGGCGGCGGGAGTTCTCTATGGTGGATACCTTACTGGCGGGCACTGTTCTGCTCGTCTATGCTCTGTTGAACGGTGCTTCGTTCATTGCCTACTATCGTGACAAGAAGCTCGCAGAGCGGAACATCTGGCGGACGCCGGAGCAGCGGCTCCTCATTCTCGCGCTCTTTGGGCCGTTCGGGGCCTTTGCCGCGATGCGGCTCTTCCGGCACAAGACGCAGAAGGCGAAGTTCCGGCTCGTCTCCCTCTTCCTCTGCCTGCATCTCGTCCTCTTCGCCGGGCTCGCCCTGGGGTTCGCGTGACCTGCCTGCACTGGAACCCATTAACAAATGGCAAAAATTAAACTCTCTCCCCGCCCCACTCTCCCTGTATGGCACACGGCTACGGCCCGCCCTCACGCCCGGTCGAGGAAACCCTCTTGGCGCTCCGGGACGGCCTCATGCACGAGTACCGGGCGGATTACCTCCCCGCCCACCGGCGGTCGCCCCGGAAAATGCGGAGGCTCCGGCGGATACGGGGGTGGACCCGGGAGACCGGTCAGCTGCTCTCACAGATCGATCGGGTGATGCGGGAGATCCTCCCCCGCATCGAGCAGGACACCGGGCACACCTTCCGGGACCCGGACGGGCTCGCCCGGGTCCTGATGGACCCCTCCACGAAACGGCTCTTCCGGGGGATCCTGGCCGGGTTCCCGGAAGGGGCACTCCCGGTCCCGGCAAAGGACCTCGCTCTGCTTGGAACCTTCTCTGATGACGCCCCGGCCCTCGCCATCATCGGTGACGTCACCCTGCGGCTGAAGGTCCCCTCCGGCCTGCACGTTCAGGGAGGAGATCTCGCGGCCCTTTGCGATAGATGGGGACTTCACGAGGGCCGGATTGGTTTTGCGTGTCGCCGCTGTCCGGCTGGCGAGACCCTCGTGCGGGAGAAGGAGACCCTTGCCTGGGCTGTCCTCGGCCTCCTCTACATCGAGGGGGACACGGCTGCGCTGCGGGCCGTGGTGCCGCTGTTTGCGTGCGGTCCTGAGATGTAGAGGCCAAAGAAAGGTATACATACCTTCTGGCCCCGGGAGACTCTCATGGACACCCGTGCTCTCCGTGAGTTCATCCGGCTCGGCCGGTTCCCCTTCCTCCTCTCGGGCTTCCTCCCGTTCACCGCCGGGGCGCTCCTCGCGCTTCTCCTCGGGGCCCGGTTCACCCCGGCGCAGTTCCTCCTCGGCTACGCGGCCATGGCAGCGGCGCACCTCTCGGTCCACTACAGCAACGACTACTTCGACGCCGACGCGGACCGGTTCGTCGAGACGACGGCGATCTCCGGGGGGAGCGGCGTCCTTGCCACCAACCCGGGGCTGAAGCCCGCGGCGCTCTTCGCGGCTGTCGCCCTGATGGCGGTCTCGCTCCTGATCGGCTACGCCTTCCTGACCGTCTACGCCTACCCGGCGATCTTCCTCGCCTTCGGCATCGCCGGCAACCTGCTCGGCTGGTTCTACTCGGCGCCTCCGCTCGCGTTCGCCTACCATAAACTCGGGGAGGTCACCAACATGATCACCTTCGGTCTCCTGATGCCGGGCGCGGGCTATTTCGTCGCGACGGGGACGCTCGACCTCACCTTCTTCGCATTTGCCCTCCCGCTCTGCCTCTACGGGCTCGTCTTCATCGTGAGCGTCGAGATCCCCGATATGGAGGGGGATATCGCCGGGGGGAAGCGGACCCTCGTCGTGCGGAAGGGCCGGATCTACGGGTTCTACCTCATCACCCTCGCGGCGTCCCTCGCGACCGCGACGCTCCTCCTCTTTGCACTCATCGGGACTTTTGCCCCCGTGGACTTCCGGCTGGTGGCGCTGATCTCCGTGATCCCGCTCGGGCTCGCTCTGTGGGGGTTCTCGAACAGGTGCGCCGAACGGGCATGCGCTCTCCGGTACGCCACGGCGAATATCATGGGCTATTTCGTATTCCAGAGCCTGGTCGTCCTCTACTTCGTCCTCGCGGCCACTCAGGCCTGACCGGGCTGCACCTCCACCGTCCGCTCGAAGGGGACCTCGAAAGTCGCGATGCCGAAGTCGAGGACTCCCGACCCCGTCACCCGGAGCGTGACCGCTCCGTCCGCGAGACCCCGGAGGAGTCCCTGCACGAGCCGCAGGTTATCGACGGTCGCCGGGATGGAGACTGCCGTCTCGGCATCGGGCTGGATTGCAAACCCTCCCCGCTCCCCGTGCACGAAAAAGACCCATTCTGTGCCGTCGAGGAAGTAGACATCGAACGAGACCCGGGTCAGGGTGGCGCCGATGGGGTTGGGGTTATGGATGATGAGGTGCAGCGAGAGGTCGGTGCTCCGTGGAGTGACGTTCTCTATCTCGACGCCGCTGAGGGTGATGGTCGGCTCCTGGAGCGGGGGGGCCGCACAACCGGCGCTGCAGAGCAGGACGACGACAAGGAGGGTGACGGCGGGGTGCCGGATGCACCCTGCCGGGATAGAGGTCTGCCGGGGTCTCATGGTCTCCCTCCTATGAGCTGCCCCCGTAGGAGAGCACCGATTCGACGGGAACGTACTTCCTGACAATGATGTTGTCGGCGTAGAAGTGGTGCGGGTCGCCGGAGTACCACGCTGAAGACCCGATCAGCGCGAAGTCGTCAAAGACCGTCTCGTTTGAGACCCGCGAGCCGTCGGCGAACCGCATGGGCGCACTCCCCAGGTACTCGCCGTCCATCCACGCGTGTTCGGTGGCACGCGGCGTATCCAGGACGACCTTGATGTGGTACCAGGTATCGGCCCTGGCCCGGGCGTCGGCGGAGAAGTTCCGGTGTTCTCCGTCATAGTGCTGCACGGAGCCGTTCCGGAGGTGGAGGGCATACAGGTGGTTGGTCCCGTTCCAGGCCTGTATGTAGCCCGAACCGCACCACCGCCCGAACTCACTGACCCGGAAGTCCCCTTCGACGACCAGCGGGCCTGCCGAGATGTTCGCGAGACATACCCGGTTGCTGCCGAACTCCGGGAGATCGGGCTCGGAGACGCCGATATCCCCGGCGTATGCACCGTCGCGGACGACGTCCGACTGGATCCTGCTGTTCGAACCGCGGAACGACCACCGTGAGAGATCGCCCCGCTCATAGTCCTCAAAGAAGAGGAAGACGGCGTCGGGATCGCTTGCGCTCCCGGCATCCGGGTTGCCGTAGAGCATGGTGATCGTCGTCGCGTTCGCCGGGAGGGCGAGCCAGACGCGGGCGTAGGCACCTTCGCTGACATTCTCTACCCAGTAGGGGATGGGGGTCGCTTCAGTGTCCACGAACCGGATATCGGTGAAGTCCGGCCGCATCCCCGGGAGGTGGGTGGCGTTGAAGGAGACCACAAGACCATCGGTGCCGGAGGGGTCGCTGACCGAGATTGCCTGCTGTCGGGCGAAGGTCTCGACGGTCACCGTGGTGGTGACGACGGATGTCCTGGTCGCGATCGAGAGCGTCACGTTGTAGGAGCCCGGGTCCGGGTAGGTGTGCACCACCGACTGTTCCTCCACACCGGAGGTCTCCTGCTCCGTTCCGTCGCCGAAGAACCAGCTCCGGGAGACCACGTCGGCGATGCCGGACGTATCCGTAAACTGGACACTGGCGGGGGTCCCGGCGTACGTGACATTTGCGGTAAGCGCCGGTCCGGTCGTGGGCACGGCGCCGGCAGGGGCGATCAGGAGCAGCACGATGACTCCTCCGATGAGAATGATCCAGCCGTTATCCATGATGCTGCCCCCTGTGTCCCCGCCCCTATATGCGTGTAGCGGCCGGCCGCACCCCAATGCTGATGCTCCGTGGGGAAGCACGGTACACCGGTGAATACCGTGAACGACGCCATCACGATCGCGATCATCGGGGGAGGCCCCGCCGGACTCTTCTGCGCTCTGCAGGCAGCCGGGGAAGGGAAGAGCGTGGTCCTCTTCGAGAAGAAGCCCGCCCCGGGGCGAAAACTCCTGGTCGCGGGATCGGGGCAGTGCAACATCACCCATGACGGGGAGATCGCCGGCTTCCTCTCTCATTATGGTGACCACGGAGCGTTTCTCCGGCCTGCGCTCATGAACTTCACGAACCGGGACCTTATCGCCTTCTTTGCCGCCCGGGGGCTCACGATGAAGGCCGAACCCGGGGGGAAAGTCTTTCCGGAGACCCGGAGATCCGCCGATGTCCTGGCCGTCCTCCTCGCGGAGTGCGCCGCCCGCGGGGTGGACATCCGGTGCGATGAAGCCGTCCAATCCGTCGAACGCGACGAAGACGGGTTCTTCGTCCGGACAGAGAAGGCGACCGTCCGGGCCACTGTGCTCGTCTTAGCCACCGGTGGGGCATCCTACCCCGCCACCGGGTCGACCGGGGACGGCTACGTCTTCGCCCGGGCCCTCGGGCAGCCGGTCCAGGAGATGGCTCCGGCACTTACCCCGGTCTACGTCGCGGACTACCCGTTCGCCGACCTTGCCGGGATATCATTTGAGAACCCGACTCTCGCTGTCTACCGGGACGGGAAGCTGGTGGCCCGGCATACCGGCGACCTCCTGCTGACGCACACCGGCCTCTCGGGCCCGGGCATACTCGACGCCTCGCGCTACATCCTCCCGGGCGACGAGATCCGGGTCACGTTTCTCCCCGGGATGAAGGCGGAGGGGGTGAGGAAGCGGGTCGCCGACGGGGTTGCGGCGGGCGGGGTCCGGCAGGTAAAG
>PGYL01000007.1:0-26502 GCA_002839645.1 Methanomicrobiales archaeon HGW-Methanomicrobiales-2
GGATCGAGGCGAGCCTCCGGCGTTTCGCCCACTACGACTACTGGTCCGATGCGGTCCGGCAGGCCATCCTCGCCGACGCCCCGGCCGACCTCCTCGTCTTCGGCATGGGCGAGCGGCAGGTGGTCGGGATCGCGGACCGGCTCGCCGCCGGCGAGGCAGCAGGCGCCCTCACGGATATCCCCCGCACCGCCTACCGGGTCGACCTGAAGACCTGGCGGAGCATGGACCAGGCCGGGTACGTCGTCCTCCCCGGTTACGCAGAGGTCAAAGAGGACCGCCACGCCTACGCCCGTGCGTTCGCGCTGCACTACAACGAACAGGACCCGCTGCGGGGCCGGAAAGTGGCGCAGCCGCACCCAAAGACCGTCATCATCCAGAACCCGCCGGCGATGCCGCTCTCAGGCGCTGAACTCGACCGGGTCTACGAACTCCCCTACACCCGAAAGGCCCATCCCTCCTACACCGAGCCGATCCCGGCTCTCGAACCGGTCAGGTTCTCGGTCGTCAGCCACCGGGGATGCTTTGGCTCCTGCTCCTTCTGCGCCCTCACCCATCACCAGGGAAGGATCATCCAGAGCCGGAGCATCGACTCGATCGTCCGGGAGGTGGAGCGGATGGCGGCGATGCCGGACTTTGGGGGCGTCATCCAGGACGTGGGGGGGCCGAGGGCGAACAGGTGGGGAACCCACGGGGGCGGGGGGGAGCCCGCCGGCCCCTGCCCCGACCGCCGCTGCATCGACTGCCCCACGCTCGACCGCAGCCACGAGGAGCAACTCCGCCTGCTCGACCGCCTCCGCGAGATCCCGGGGGTGAAGCGGGTCTTCATCGCCTCGGGCATCCGCTATGACCTGATCCCCCCCGAGGACCGGGAATATCTCGCCCGCATCTGCGCCCAACACGTCTCCGGGCACCTCAAGGTCGCCCCCGAGCACATCTCCCCGCGGGTCTCTGCCTGCATGGGAAAACCGCCCCGCGAGGTCTTCGATGCCTTCAGGGAACGGTTCGAGGCTCTCCAGACGGGGAAGCGGAAGCGGCAGTACCTCGTGCCGTACTTCATATCCGGCCACCCGGGCTGCACGATCGAAGATATGGTCGAACTCGCCGAGTATGTCCGGGATACCGGTCTCTACACCGAACAGGTCCAGGACTTCACGCCGACGCCGATGAGCATCTCGACGACCATCTACCACACCGGCCTCGACCCCTTCACCCTCAAGGAGGTCTACGTCCCGAAGGGGCGGGAAAAAAGGGTCCAGCGGGCCCTCATGCACTACCGGGACCCGGAGAACTACGCTCTGGTCTGCGAGGGGCTCCGCGCGGCCGGGAGGGAGGACCTCATCGGGAATGCGTGGAACTGCCTCGTCCGGGAGAAGCGAGGCGGTGCGCCCCCGGCGAGGAGAAAGGGGCAAAGGTCGTAAGGCTACCCCCGCAGGATCGCACCCGCCGCAAACCCGGCAGCCACCGCGAGGGCCCGGTTCGGGATCAGGGGGATGAGGAGTGTCTTCACCGCGAACGTGGCCGCGATATTCGCCGTCGTCCCGGGGGTGACAACGGCATCGAGCATCTGCATCGTGCAGGAACGCCATCTCCCGTGAGGGACCGGCGGGGAGAGCGTGAACTTCCCTGCGAGGCCGCTTGCCGTCCGCATAGCCGTCGACCGCCACTCGTCTCTCACTGCTACACTCCGACTGCAGGCCATGATCGTAGGGTGTGGCCCCGGGTACTACTTATTCCTATGGCAGGCCATACCGGCGACGTGCTCGCGGATCCGGCGCATGCGGTTCCGGGGAGAGAGGGCCTCGATTGTGTGGGAACGACCAGCAACCCTCCAGGGGCGATTCTCGAAGAACCGTCCCCGAAATAGGCAATATACCGTCGGGGCGGGAGAATTCTCCCGTGAATTAACGGAAAAGCCTATTGCTTACCGACAAAAAATGCATCAGCATGCATTACGAAATCACCGGAGACAACCTGCAGATGGTGACCCTCCGTCTCGCCCAGGGCGAGAGCATCTGCGCCGAGGCCGGCGCCATGGTCAACATGAGCGGGAACATGCAGATGACCACCAACATGAAGGGCGGGCTCTTCAAGGGATTGAAAAGGATGGTGACCGGCGAAGGCCTCTTCATGACCGAGTTCACCCCGACCGGCGGGGAGGGGTTCGTCTCCTTCGCCGGGAACGTTCCGGGCAAGATCTTCACGCTCGACCTTGCCGGGAATGAGTTCATCGCCCAGAAGGACGCGTTCCTCTGCTCCGAACAGGGTATCGACCTCGATATCGCGTTCACGAAGAAGCTCCGGTCGGGCGCCTTCGGCGGGGAGGGGTTCATCCTCCAGCGGCTCTCCGGCAGGGGGACGGCGTTCCTCCACTGCTGCGGCGACATCATGGAGATGACGCTTGCGCCCGGCGAAGTCGTCAAGGTGGAGACCGGCCTCGTCGTCGGGTTCGAGAGCAGCGTCGACTACAGCATCGCGCTCGCCGGCGGCGTGAAGACCGTCTTCTTCGGCGGCGAAGGGCTCTTCCTGACCACGCTGACCGGTCCGGGCCGGGTCATTCTGCAGTCGATGGACGTCGCGAAACTCGCCGCCGCCCTGACCCCCTACCTCCCCGTCCAGCACAACTCTTCGGGACGGTGAACTACCTCGCCCTGATGGGCGGGGCTTCCTGCTTCATCCCCCTCCCATCGGGAGCGAGTCCACAGGCTCGACGGCGCGTTCCGCGCCTGAAAGTGCGAATTGCTTGATGTTGATTGCGGCGTTGATGTCCCGATCGTGAGGGGGTCTGCAGTCCGGGCAGGTCCACTCCCGATCCTTGAGCGTCAAGTCAGCCTTCCGGTACCCGCAGACCGAGCAGGTCTTTGAGGAGGGCTCGTACATCCCGATCTGGAGCAGGGTTTTCCCGGCCTCCCGACACTTGTATGCCAGCATCGAGCAGAACGTCCCCCATCCAGCATCGCTGATCGCTTGGGCCAGAGAGTGGTTCTTCACCATGCCGTTCACGTTCAGAGACTCCACTGCCAGTGCTTGGTTTTCGCGAACCAGTCGAGAAGAGAGCTGGTGCTGGAAGTCCCGCCGCTGATCGGCAATCTTCTGGTGACACCGGGCGACCTTGAGCCGGGCCTTGTTCCGGTTCTTTGATCCTTTCTTCTTGCAGGCAAGCCGGCGCTGGAGCACGGCTAACCGTTGTTGGGAGTTCTTGAGATGTTTCGGGTTTGCCACCTTCTCCCCGGTCGAGAGAACAGCGTAGTGCGTGAGACCAAGGTCTATCCCAACCGTCTGCTCAGGAATCGGAGCGACGGGCACTGGAGGCTTCTTGCCGTCGTCCACCAGGATACTGATGAAGTACCGGCCGGCAGAGGTGCGGGTGACCGTGGTAGATTTCAGCTTCCCCGCAAACGGACGGTGGAAGACCGTCTTGACCGCTCCAATCTTCGGGAGTTGTATGGCACCCCGCTCGGAGTCCACAACGTAGTGTTGCGGAACCGTGAACGACTGCTCTGGGCTGTGCTTCCTCTTGAGGGTCGGTTCTTCAGCACGTCCCTCGACGAAATTCATGAACGCACGAGCAAGGTGGTTGATCGACTGCTGCAAGGACTGGGAGTTGACCTCCTTGAGCCAGGGATGCTCCTCCTTGAGAGCGGGAAGACGTTTGTGGAGATCATACGCCGAAAGGCTCACTCCATCGATCTGGTAAGCCATGTTCTTGCGGACAAGCGCCCAGTTGTAGACGAATCGGCAGCATCCAAGGTGCTTGGCGATCAGGACTTTCTGCTCCGTTGTCGGATACAACCGGTAGCGGTACCCCCGCAACATACGATACAATCACGTGAGACCCCAAAATGCTATTAAGGCGAGCCGTGCAGGGTGAAAGTGTACGATCCCGAAGGTGAGGAGCCGCTTCCATCCCCCTTTACGGAGGGGGCCTTCTCGCTCATGACCCGCGAGCCATGCAGAGGTAACCTGATAGTCCGCGCCAACTCAAGGGTACAGAATGAACCTCGTCATGGTGGTGCACGGCCCCGAGGCATTCGATGCCGGCGACGCAGCGCAGCTGATCGGCCTCCTCTCCCCCCGGCGGGTGCTGGTCGCCGGGGTGATGGCACGGACCGCCGCCGAGGAGTCCGGACTCCCGGTCGTCTGCACGGACGAGCGGCCGAGCGTGGTCCTCGCCGCCCTTGACAGGCCGTCCTGCCTGGTCAACCGGGGAAAGACCCCGAAATCCGGCCGGATCTTCGGCGAGATCGTCGCCGGCAGGCTCCCGGGACTCGTCCACGTGGAGACGTCGAGCGGAACCGTCTATCGCTGGAACCGTGGCGACCGGGAACTCGCGGAGGAGATCGTCCAGCGGACGGGGTACGTTCTCGTTCACGCAAAGAGCGACGGCGGCCGGCGGGAGGGCGTCCGGGAGATCCGCGGGTGCCTCCCGGGCGAGGCGGTCTTTGTGAACGGGATCGTGATCGGGACCGCGACGGCGGAGACGGTCGTCCTCTCCGGGGAGGACGGCACCTTCCGGGCCGTCTCCGGCCTCGACGAAAAACCCCACGGGTTTGAGAAACTCCTCCGGGCGGGCATCCCGGATCTCGCCACCGCCTGGTGCAAGAGCGGAGCGGTGCGCTCGACTCCCCCCCGGCAGGGCGGGCGTGCCCCCCGCGGGGGCAGGGTCGCGGTCATCGACCACTGCGGCCACACCCTCTACCACGAGATCGGGGAGGGAGTCTGCGGCGTCCTCGCCATCGGCGACGATACCACCGCGGTCTCCGGCCACATCTGCTCCCATGCCGGCATCCCCGTCTTCGGGGTGGTCGACGGGGACGCCGACGCCATCGTTGAGCCCGGGTATGCACCCGGGTCGGTGGTGGTCGAGGTCGTTGACGGGCGGGACGACGACCTCGGCCGGGAACTTGCGGCGACGAGGGACCTCAACCCATCCTCCTGGGAGGAGTGGGTGGAGGAGACGCTCCGTATCCTCGCAGGGAGGGTGCGGATCGTCGTCGACCGCCGCGGAGGATAAACGATGCGATGTGCCGAGTGTAAAGGAAAAGGGCTCTGCGGCCTCGAACGCTGCCCGATCATGAGCAGGTTCTACGCCCAGCTCCCGGTCCGCCCTTCCGACCACTACGAGGGGTCCGCACCGTCGGTCTTTGTGGGGAGTTACGGCTACCCGAAGGTTGCAGGGGGCCCGCTGATGATCAACGACGGCGATCACCCGCCGGACTGGGTCGCCCGGGGGCTCGGGATCGACGATATCGTGGGGCTCCGGGCCCGGACGATACGCGGCGCCGGCGAGGCGAAGGGGCTCGCCGGGAACCTCCAGGAGATCGCGCTCTCGAGCCGGCCGCTCGATGTGGAGGTGCGGTTTGTAAAACCCGTCGCCTTCGACCTCCGGTTCGACGGGACGATCGCCCCCGTCGGGCTCACCGGCGCCATCAAAAAGATGGACGTCCTCGGGAACGCCCGGGTGGACCGGGCGGTCGACCGGGCGACATCCGATACCGACCTCTCGGCGACCGATGCCTGCGAGATCCTCAACGCCTCGGGGACCGACGTCTACCGGATCACCCAGCTCCTCACCGCCGGCCTCCTCGGCAAGAAACGGCGCGTCGTCCCCACCCGGTGGGCGATCACGGCAGTCGACGACACGGTCTCGACCAGGCTCAAGAAGAAGATCGCCCGGTATCCCCCGCTTTCCGGGATAGAGGTCTTCTCCGCCTCGCTCTACGGCAACCAGATCGTCTGCCTCCTCGTCCCCGGCGACTGGAAGTACGAGATGATCGAGGTCTGGGGGAAGCAGTCGCTCTGGGGCGACGGGAGCGAGACGATTGCACGGGACGGCGAAGGGCTCACCAAATCCGGCTACTCGCCGCTCGCAGGCGCCTACTACTCGGCACGTCTCGCGGTCACGGAGTACCTGGAGAGCGTGCGCCGCTCGGCACGGGTGCTCGTGCTCAGGAACGTTACGAGCGAGTACTGGGCCCCGCTCGGCACCTGGGTCGTCCGGGAGGCGACGCAGAACGCCATGAAGGGTCAAAAAACCATGTGCGCCTCTCTCAACGAGGGGATCGACCTCGCCTCCCGGCTCATCGGATTTGGCCACTGGCGCCCCCACAGCCGGCTCATCCCTGAACTCGTGACGCAGAAGACACTCTTTGATTTTTAGAAGGAGCCCTGCCCGTTCTTCTGCTGCCGGTAGCGCCCGGCGAGGGTATCGAGCGTCTCGACCTCGTCCACGCTCTTGTCCTCGCGCACCCGGACGAACCGCGGGAACCGGAGCGCGTAGCCGCTCTCGTAGTTCGGGCTCGTCTGGATCTCGGAGTAGCCCACCTCAAAGACCACCTCCGGCTCAAGCGTCACCTCTTTTCCGGACCGGGCAATCACCTTCTCCTTGAAGAGGGTGTAGAGGTCGGCCAGCACCTCGTCGGTGATCCCGGTCGCCACCTTCCCGACCGGGAGGAGCCGGCCCTGGTCCTGGACCGCGAGCAGGAAGGAGCCGAACATCTTCGCCCGCCGCCCTTCGCCCCATTCGGCCCCGACGACCGCGAGGTCGAGGGTCTCGACCCCGGGTTTCACCTTCACCCAGAGGCGGCCCCGGACACCCGGGGTGTAGGGCGAATCGAGGACCTTCACCATCACGCCCTCGTGCCCGAGGTTTAAGGCCTCGGTGTAGATCGCCTCCGCCCCGGCCGCGTCGCCGACCCGGAACTGTGGGGCGACGTGTGCGCCGAGCGCCCCTTCGAGGGCTTTGCGCCGCTCCGCGAGGGGCCGGTCCATCAGCGTCTCGCCGTCCAGGTAGAGAATATCGAAGATCCTCGGCACGAGTTCGATCTTCTCCATCATCGAGTCAATCTCGTGCTTGCGCCGGAACCGCCGGATCACGAACTGGAACGGCATGGGCCTGCCGTCGCGGACGGCGACCGCCTCCCCGTCCAGAATGACGTCGTGGTCGGTCGCCTCCAGAAGTTGCCGTGCGATATCGGGGAGGCTCCCCGTGACCTCTTCGAGTTTCCGCGAATAGATCCGGCAGACGTCGCCCACCTTGTGGAACTGGAACCTGCTCCCGTCATACTTGTACTCGACCGCCACCTCGCCGTGGTCCTCAAGCTGTGCGGCGACGGTGCCCGCCTGCGCAAGCATCATCTTCACCGGCCGGAAGGGCTCGATCGTCACGCGGGAGAGTTCGTCGGGGTTCTGCCGCGCAAGGAGCGCCACCTCCCCGAGGTCGTTCATCGCCTGGTGGGCATGCTCGACCAGGCGGACGTCAAGCTCGAACGCACGGGCCACGGCGTCGCGGACGTTCCCCTCGCCCATACCGATCCGGAGTTCCTCGAGCATCAGCCGTGCGAGGTAGCGCCCCTCGAGCGGGCGGGCGTTCCCAAAGAGCCTCTGCGCCGTCCGGAGTTTCTCCCGCTGCGACCGCTGCCCTTCGGCAGCCGCCATCCGCTCGAACTCCCGGTAGACCTCGAGGAGGTCCATCTCCTGGATGAAGAACGATGTCTGCTCTTTCCTGGCAAGGAGTTCCTCGACGGCGAGACCCGCATCGCCGGTCGCGTTGATCGCCTCGCGGACCGTCTCCCGCTTCGTGCCGATGACGTAGGCCACGGCCTCGTAGAGGAGGTTCGGGCCCACGCCGAGTTTTTTCGAACTCCAGTCGGCAAAGACCCTGCCCATGATGAACCGGACGAAGACGGGGAGTTCCTCGTCGTCGAGCCGGGGCAGGACGGCGGCGACCTGCTCGATCATATCGAGGCGCCCCGGCGTCCCTTCCAGCTGCTCGCAGATACGGGCGAACTCCAGAAATTGCATACCCATAAGTCTCCTGAAGCATTCAACTCCGGGCAGAATCAATGCTTCTCTTTGCCCTTCGGCAGCACGATCCAGCACGGTTGATGTGGGAGTACCGCCCACCTACCTCCATGCACCAGGACGAAGAAACGAAAGAGATGCTCCGCGACCTCCTCTGGCTCAATGCCCTGATAGCCACGGAACTTATCCAGATCACCGAAAACACCTCCCGGATCCTCCGGAAGGCGGCTCCGCCGGAGACCTGTATCGCAGAACATACGGCCCTGCGGGCGACGGCGCTCGAGATCGCCGACCGTTACAAGCCCGGTACGATGCTCCGGCAGCACGTCGCAGAGCACCAGTAAAAAAGATGACGTGGTCGCCGTCAGGCTCCGGCGGCGACAAGTCCCGCATCCCTGACGACGAGGTCCGTCGCCTCGATCGCCTCTTCTGTCAGGTTGATGACGGGGGTCGTTCCGTTGACCACATCAACGGTGCTCGCCGTCGCGCCCGGTGCTCCCCGGCCGGGGACGGTGAAGGCGTGCCCCTCCGGCAGGATGACCTCGACGGTGTAGTTCCCGGGGAGGACGCCGCTGAAGAGGTAGAGCCCTTCACAGGCGTGGGAGAACGTCTCCGCCGTCGCGATCCTCTCCCCCGTGGCGTTCTGGAGGTGGACGACGATACCGCTCATGCCCCACTCACCGGCGTCCTGCACGCCGTTCGTGTCGGCATCCAGAAAGACCGTCCCTCCGATCGTGCCGAGGGTCTGTTCTTCTCCTGCACCCGGCCCGGCCGGGACTGCGGCGCTTGCGATCGAACCGAAGACGAACGCTGATACGATGATTATGCCAAGAACGCTGATAGATCTCACTCGGTTCACCTCATGTTCCCGGACGGCCCTCCCGGGCGCTCCGGGTATGGGACCCCCGGCGGAAGGCTGCAACGCCTGCCGGAAGATACTGCAGGCAGAGGACGGACCGGGGTTTTTCCGATCCGGTTCCGGCCGGGGGGTTCGACCCAGAGTAGCTGTTATAATATATGAAAGTTCTCAAATGGCCCCGGCAGACGGCACCTACAACGGGCCATTATGAGAAACCGGTTTTCGGCCAACCGACCAAAAATTGGACAATAGCGGGTTTGGCTACCCGACAGATGGCAGATCCCCGTCCGGCGTCGCGGCAGGGGCATCGCGCGTATTTTCGCCGTCACCGGCGGTTCCGTTCTCCGGACCCGGCGTCACGGTCGGGGTCGGCTCCTCGGTGGGGGTCATGGTCGAGGTCGGCTCCTCGGGGGGTGCCTCGGTCGAGATTGGGGCCAGGGAGAGGATCAACCCCGCATCCCTGAACACCATATCACCCCCGCCAACCGTAAACGGGGCCGTCGTCCCGGTCGACGGATCGGCGTGGCTGTCACCGCCAATGCTCGTGAAGATGTAGTCGTTCGGCGGGGTGAACGCGAGGGAGTACTCCCCGGGCGGGAGGGGGCCGAAGAGGTACATGGAGAAGTAACTGTCATGATAGCCGGTGCGGGCCGATGCCGCCACATTCCCGCCTGCATCCAGGAGGGTGACCTCGACGTCCGTCAGGCCGTCGGTTTCGTCCCTGATACCGTCCTGGTTACCGTCGCTCCAGGTCGTCCCGAGCACCCACCCGTAGGCCGCTGCCGGGGTCAGGGGGAAGGGACTCCCGGTGAGGCCGGCGTCCAGGGTCCGCCGCCCGTCCATCACCTCGGCGTATGCCACACCCCCCCCGAGAGGAGCGGCATGGTTGTCAGGCCCCGATATGGTGCAGGAGAAGCCGTCCGGCAGGACGAACTCGGTACCGGCGTACCTGCCGGGGGCGACGTCACCGAACCGGTACGACCCGTCCGGGCCGGTGATGGTGTAGTCCATCATGGTCCGGTCCCCGATCAGCCGCACGCTGATGCCGGGGATGCCCGGCTCGCCGGGGTCGAGAGTGCCGTTAGCATTCAGGTCGTACCAGACCATCCCCGAGAGCGAATCGCTGTTGTCGCTCCCGTTATCATCGTTGTCGTCGTCATTGTCATTGTCGTCGTCATCATTATCCTGCGTTCCGGTCGGTGACGGCATGGCCGTCGCCGTCACCGTCGGCGCGCCGGTGGGTACCGTTGTCCAGGTGGGCCCGGGCGTCGGGAACCCCGTGGGCACCGTGGTCGGCGCCGGTGATCCGGTTAACGACGGCGATGTGGTCGATGCCGGTGGTGCACCCGGCACCGGCGTCGTCACCGTTGGGGCCGGTGCCGGCGGCTCCCGGGAAACAATCGGTGCTTTCGAGGGTTTGGCGGGTGCCGCCGTGGGCGCGGGCGTCGGGGATGCAGTCGGCGTGGGCGTCGGCTCGGGACGAGGTCCCAGTCTTACCGCCCAGGCGTCCGTATTCACCGGCCCTCCCCTCTCCGTGGCGTTGAAGGTCCCTGCAAAGATGTGCTCTCCCGGTGCGATCTCCACGAGGGATGCGGCTCGATCGCCGGGGTTCTGGCTCCCGAAGGTCCTGCTCCACGCTACCGCCCCCCCGGTGTCGGTCGCGATCAGCCAGGCATCGGTGTCATCCTCACCGGGGTAACCCGTCTCCCCGGCAAAGAGGTAGCCACCGTCCGCGGTCTCGATGACGGCTGCGGCCGACTCGTTCACGCCAAAGTCGCCGTAGATCCAGTTCCAGGTGATATTCCCGTCAGCCGTGAGTTTGATGAGGAGGGCGTCGGTATCGACCGTCGTGTTATCGGGCCGTTCCGTGAACGTACCGGCGACAAGCAGGCCGCCGTCGGAGGTGTTGATCACCGCCCGGCCGGCATCGTCGTCAGGGCTGCCGAACGTCCTGTTCCAGACCTCCGTACCCGACTCGTTCAGCCTGACCACCCAGACGTCGGCCATGCCCGCTCCCGAGGATTCGGTGCTGCCGGCAACGGCGAAATCACCGCCGGGAAGCCGGGAGACGGCATCCGCCGTATCGTTAGCCCCGCCGAACGTTCTGTTCCAGACCTCCGCACCCGACTCGTTCAGCCTGACCGCCCATGCGGCGGACTCGTTTCCTCCCCGGGGGGTGATGGAGCCGACGAAGAGGTAACCGCCGTCCGTAGGTCCGGTTCCAGACCTCGCTGCCTGAGAGGTCTATCTTCACGATCCAGGCATCGGTGTCCGCCTGCGTTTCGTTCGTGACGAGAGTGAGGTTCCCGGCGAAGAGAAGGTTGCCGTCATCGGTCTGGATGATCGAGCGCGCGGTGTCGGCCTCCTCCCCGCCATAGGTCCTGTTCCACTCCTCAATGCCCTCCGATGTCAGCCTGATCACCCGGGCATCCGTCTTCCCCTCACCAAACGATGCCGTTTCTCCGGCGAGGAAGAATCCGGCCCCTCCGGGGTCGGAAACGATTGCGTATGCCGAATCATTGGCATACGCCTCTCCGTACGTCCGGTTCCAGAGAACCGTAGGGTCTGCTGCCTGTGCCCCCGCGGCCGCGATGAGTGCGAGTGCCGACAGGAGGACGATCACGAAATAAGTGCCGTGTTGCATGGTTTGCCTCTCCTCGTCTCCAACCCCGGCAAGCGTGCTGCGCTCCATACCGGAGACCACGGGTATCCTCCCATCCTGGGGCTCAGGGTGTACCGGGCTTTTTTGGGGAAGACCAGGTCCCCCTCTGCAGAGTTCCCTGGTCCCACAGCACCGCAGGGTCTGCACTTCAATAGCGCCATTATTATAATAATTTTGTTTAAAAATACGGGTGTGGCAGAAGTTCGAGATCGCCGGGGACCCCGGAATCGGGCACCGGGAGTTGCTCACCTCTCCGGGAGTAGCCGGCGAATATGCCGGTCCGGTTGCCCTCCGGCCTTCCATCGGGGCGAGGAGGCTGGCCTGCGGGTGTGACGGCACCGGGCGATCCCGCTATAACGGTGCATCCCCTCTACCCCGCAACCATCAATACGCTTATGAACAAATCTTGATAGGAGACCCGTATGAAACTCTTGCTTGCGGTTGCACCTGAACGGTTCAGGGATGAAGAACTCGAGACCCCGAAGAGGGTCTTTGAGGAGGCGGGGATCGACGTCGATATCGCCTCCACGGTCGCCGGCACGTGCACGGGAATGCTCGGGGCTACCGCAGAAGCGGCCATGGCGTTTGACGACGTGGACCCCGACGACTATGCCGGGATTGTGGTTGTGGGCGGCGCAGGTTCACAGGACCACCTCTGGGGAAGCGATATACTTCTGGCCCTCGTTCAGTCGTTCTTCAAGCAGGGCAAGGTTGTCGCCGCCATCTGCCTCGCGCCGGTCGTGCTGGCCCGGGCGGGCATCCTCGCCGGGCGGCAGGCCACGGTATACCGGACCCCGACGTCGGTCGCGGAGATGGAGAAAGGGGGGGCGAACCTCCTCGAGATCCCGGTCGTCGCCGACATGCAGATTGTAACCGCGAACGGCCCTCCGGCCGCCGCCCAATTCGCCGATACCATCATCACGAAACTGGAATGCTAGACCATACGGAGAGCGGGGAGGTGAACCGGGCGGACTGCACCCTGGTAATCCCCGCATACAACGAAGAAGGACGGATACGGTCGCTCCTCGAGGATATCTCGGGCTTTGCCGGTGATCTCGTCTTCGTCTGCGACGGGACCGACGAGACCGCCGCTACCATCGGTGCGTTTGCGGCCGATCACCCGTCGCTCTCCATCCGGTGCCTGACGTTCCCGGCCCGCCTCGGCAAAGGGGGAGGGGTTGTTGCGGGCATGAAGGCGGCAGCCACGCCCTTCGTCGGTTACATGGATGCCGACGGCTCGACGGCACTCTCTGAGATGGAGCGCCTCTTCGACCGCCTGGCAACCGCGGACGGCGCCATCGGATCGCGCTGGCTCCCCGGCTCGGTCCTGACGGTGAGGCAGGGGTTCCGGCGCCGGGCCGAGAGCCGTCTCTTCAACCTGCTGGTCCGGCTGCTCTTCGGGCTCGATTACCACGACACCCAGTGCGGTGCCAAGGCCTTCCGGAGGGAAGCGCTCGATACGGTTCTCCCGTCCATCCGGTCGACCGGGTTCGAGTTCGACGTCGAACTCCTCTGGCGGCTCGCGCGGAGCGGTTGCCGGGTCGAGGAGGTTGCCATCACCTGGGAGAACCGGGACGAGTCGAAGGTCGCCACCTCGGACGCGAGGGAGATGCTCCTTGGGATGCTTCGCCTCCGCTTCGTGTGACGGTCTCTACGGCGTAGACCTGCCTTCCCGGCTTCGCGCGAATTGAGGGTGTTGTGATAGCAAGGTGGTCCCACGCGAAGCCGCGAAGGACGCGAAGTCCAGCATATGGGTGTTGGCAATCTGTTTGAGAAGGTGGTTTTCAGCGAGGAGATCAGTGCCAAGAATGATGTAGATGATCGAACGCCTTTAAAGACGGTTCATCATCTTTTTCTCCAGCACAGAGAGAAGAATAACTGTATCATTTTTATTTACTGAATCTTTTTCTACCCGCTTCGAGTGATACAAACATGCAGGACAACCATCTTTGCAGGAGCACCTCTCTAAGAAATCCCGGTTGAGTCGAATCAAATCAGGTAGCGACTCTTTCAATTTGTAGGCAATCCCAATCCCTCCTTTATAGTCATCATATACAGCGACAATGAAATCTCTTGGGTTTTTAGGATGAGCACCTGAATAGACGCCAATATCACGGGGATCGCTGAGAATAAAATGTGAGATCGTAAGTTGTGTAATTATCTCGATCCCTTTCAGTGCTTTTTCAATATACGTCCCGCCATTCTTCCTAAACTCGTTTACAATCTCTGATGTAATTGTTAACCAGATGCCTTTTGTATCAATGGTATTTAGAGGGAGGTTCAGTGGATGCCTATCATTGACCCCTCCTCCATCCCTGATTACCATATACCCATCATACTGGGTTGAAACAGCAAGAGAGCCAAACTTCAATTCAAACTCTCCAAAACCCATTGAGTCCTCTGAGAGGATATCCACGGTTATGGTGGCAAGAGCAACCGTATAATAAGGAGCATCTACCTTTTGAAGCGATGCCACCCTAGTATTAAGGTCAAGTTTGGTTACCAGGTATTTCTCGTTATTGTGGAAAAAGATTGCACCTTCATGCACCTCTCTGAAAGCCTGGCTTTTCGTAAGTGTTTCCGGGTCCTTGAAGTGCTTTGAGGCCACAGCAGAGAATGTTTCTTCAAAAATTCCTCTAATAGATACCTTCTCATGAATTTTTGCCCGATAATACCAGATACCATCAGCATTCTGGAAAAGCCACGTTGAGCAATGGTCCGTAATAAAAGATTCCAGATCGCTCCCAAAATATTTGCTGTCTTCTCGGGGATTAATCGGTCTCTCATACGCTGCACAATAGAGATGGTTTCTCCGAACTTCAGTATTTTGCAGATCTATTACGGCTTTCTCGATAGGTCTGGTGAAGAAATACGCCGGTCTCTCGACATAGTACATTTCAAGCGGGTTATTGTATGCGATGAGAAAGACGAGCGATTTTGTGTTTTTTCTCCCGGCTCTGCCTGCCTGCTGCCATGTCGACATCATCGATCCCGGATACCCTGACAGAATCGCGCAGTCTAGCGAACCCACATCGATCCCAAGTTCCAGTGCATTTGTACTGACCACTCCCAACAAATCCCCGTTCTTTAAGAGTTTCTCTTTACGGGCTCTTTCTTCAGGAGAGTATCCTGCACGGTACTCCTCTACCTTGTTCATCAAGTCAGGGTGTCCTTCTTTTGAAAGCAAATTAACAGTTCCTTTTGATATGAGGCCGACGAGTTTTCTCGAACCGCCAAAACAAATTGTCTGGCACCCATATTTTACACATTCTGCGAGTAATTCAATGGTCTGCTGATTTGTAGACCTCTTGGGATCATTCTTCATGAGAGCAAAATACTTCTCACCATGCGGGGATCCATCCTTGTCGATCAAGGTTAGCGGCCCATCGATGAGTGTCTCCCCCAGTTCAACTGCGTTAGAGATGGTCGCGCTCGAAAGGATGAACGTTGGTTGAGAATGATAATACTTGCAGATTCGCTTGAACCGTCTCATAAGATACGCGACGTTGGTGCCAAAGATTCCCCGGTATGTATGCGCCTCATCAATGACAATAAAACGTAATTTAGAGAAAAACCGCTCCCACAGTCCATGGTGTTCCAACATTCGATGGAGCATGTCTGGGTTCGTCAAGACAAGTCGTGATTCAACATAAATTGCATCCCTTGCACTAAACGGAATATCACCATCTACTCTGTGTGGGTGCACAAGTATGCCCGAATCATTCTCCATTTGTTCAACCGTTTTCAGTTGATCGCTGGCGAGGGCCTTGGTTGGATAGATATACAGTGCAGTTGATTCTGGGTCTTTAGCCAATTCATCGAATACCGGTACATTAAAGCAGAGTGTTTTTCCACTTGCAGTTGGCGTGGTGATAATGATGTTTCTGCCTTCAGCAACAGCATTGATTGCATCACACTGGTGACTGTATAGACGAATGTGCTTTTCGAGCAGGTAATGCTTTATTTGTGGAGCGAGTTGATGCTTCAGCGTGCCATATTGGGCGGAGTTCTCGCTAAATCGATGGCAATGTGCAATAGTCTTCGCAGGGGGCCATTCATTATCCTCCAACTTGAGAAGAAGTGATTCTAGGCCCATCAACTATCAACCCGTTCAACCATATGAGCACATTGCTTTAAAAGGCAGAAAAGAGTATCGAAATGAAGAAAATTGCAATGGAAGAACACTTGTAGGGACATTCTTCAATTAAGACCTTTTTGAGGAAGATTCTCCCGTGTCAACTCCAGTGCCTCCTCAATAAGCCCGCTCACTCAGTCAATGCTGCTCCGTGGCATGATTCCCCTCCGGCTTAGGTAGCCGCTCCCTGCGCCTTCCCAGAGGAACAAACCGCCGGGTTTTAAGGTTCTCCGGGCGAATGGATTCTGCAGGAGCAGAGAGCACGGTGTTCGAGAAGACAGTCTTCGTCGAGGAGATCAGCGGAGGCATGCAGGTCGATGCACCCTTCGTGGTGGATGCTGCAGACTTAAAGGAGAAACGGGACGGCGGCAAGTATATCCAGCTCAGCATCTCCGACCGGACCAGCCGGGGAGCCTGCAAGGTCTGGGGGACGTCTGAGCTGAGTGTGGAGCAGGTCGAGGTGCTCTGCCGTGAAATCAGGATCGGCGAGGTCTACCGCATCCAGGGCTACGCGAAGGTCTACAACGGCACCTGCGAGATTAACGTGAACGACGGGATCGCCAGCCTCTCGACCCCGCTGCCGCGGGACGGGTTCGATCCGTCCCTGTTTACCTATGCACCCGTCGACGGTGATGGGGTCCGCCAGAGGCTGGGGGGTATGGCCGCGAAGATCGAAGATCCCGGCATACTCTCCCTCGTCTCTGCGGTCATGAACAACACCCCGGGGTTCCTCGATGCGCCCGCGGCCAAACGCCACCACCACGCCTACATCGGCGGCCTTGCGGAGCACACCCTCGAGACTGCGGAGATTGCCCTCTCCCTCGCGGGCACCGTCAGCCGGGCGGAGATGGATACCGACGTGCTGCTCGCCGGAGCCCTTCTCCACGACGTCGGGAAAGCGGCCTGCTTCCGCCGCCAGGGTTTCTCGTTCGTCGCGCTCCCCGAGTACACCCTCGTCGGGCACACAGCCCTTGGAGCGGCCGCACTTCTCCGGCACTCCGCCGGCGTCGACCCCTCACGCTTTGCGCACATCCTCCATATCGTGATGTCGCACCACGGCCCCCACGGCGAGGTCCAGCCCCGGACCCCCGAGGCCTGGACGGTCCACTTCGCCGACAACGCGGGCGCTTTCCTCCGGGGGACGTGCGACGATGTCGAGGGTCTTGCTCCAGGGGAGGGAAGGCAGGGGGCACGGACCGGGAAGGCGGTCTACCGGTTCTGACCCGACTTCGAACCTATGCGAGCAAGAGATGAAACCGAAGAAGAGCAGGGGGCCGCGCCATAAACCACGGGGTGCTATATCAGAATGGACCCCGGTTATCGCCCCAATTATTGAATACCCAATTATCCTTTGAGTATAAGGGCCTTCCGATCCCTTTCCGGCGGGACGGAGCGCCTCGCCGGGGATCTCTGCCTGGCGGATTTCTTCTCAAAAAAGGAGGCTAATTCTCCTTCAGGTAAGCCTCAGGGTCCCGCTCGAAGAGTTTCTTGCACCCCGGGGCACAGAAGTAGTAGGTCTTGCCCTTATACTCGCTCTTGAACTTCGCGGTCGCCTCATCGACATCCATCTTGCATACCGGATCAACTGCCACGTGCATCAACCTCCGATAGCATCCCTCTCTTCGCCGGAGGTATATATGTTTTGAGCAGCAGCGAGAGCGAGACGACCGTCACCGACGAGAGCGCCATCGCGAGCGCCCCAAACTCCGGCCGGAAGGTTATGCCGAAGAAGGGGTAGAGCACGCCTGCAGCGAGAGGGATGAGGGCGGCGTTGTAGGCGAATGCCCAGAAGATATTCATCTTGATCCTCGAGATCACCTTCCGGGAGAGTTCTATGGCCGCGACGGCATCGGTCAGGTCGTCGCGGATGAGGACGATATCCCCGCTCTCGATAGCGACGTCGGTCCCGCTCCCGATGGCGATCCCGACGTCCGCCTGCGCGAGCGCCGGGGCGTCGTTGATCCCGTCGCCCACGAACGCCACGACCTCGCCCCGGCTCTGGAGGGCCCGGACCTCCTGCGCCTTCTCCTGCGGCAGCACCCCGGCATGGACGTCCTCGATACCGACCTCGCGTGCGATGGCGTTTGCCGTCCGCTCGTTGTCGCCGGTGATCATCGTCACCGATAACCCCATCTGTTTCAAATCCGCGATGGCGAGCCTCGTCGTCGGCTTCAGGGTATCGGCGATGGCAATGATGCCGGCGAGTCTCCCTGCCACGGCGACCAGGACCGCGGTCTTCCCCACATCCTGGAAGGCGGTCACGCGCATCTCCGCATTCGACGGTATGGTGATACCGTGCTCGAGAAGGAAGGGCTGGTTCCCGATCAGGACCTCCTCCCCCTCCACCACGGCGCTCACCCCCCGGCCGCCGAAGGTGGTGAACCGCTCCGACTCCGGGATGCTGACGCCGGCGCTCTCCGCCCGCCGCACGACCGCCTCCGCGAGCGGGTGCTGCGAGTTCCGCTCGACCGCCGCCGCGACCGAGAGAAGCCGGTCCTCAGGCATCTCGAACGCTATGATATCGATGACGTCCGGTTTCCCCCGGGTGAGCGTCCCGGTCTTGTCGAAGACGATTGCGGTCAATTTCTCGGAGACCTCGAGCGCCTCGCCGTTCCGGATCAGCACCCCGAGTTCGGCGCCCCGGCCGATCCCGACGGTCACGGCGGTCGGGGTGGCGAGCCCGAGCGCACAGGGGCAGGCGACGACCAGGACGGAGATCAGCACCGTGAGTGAGAAGAGGAGCGATGCGCCGAGTCCCACGTACCAGACGAGGAATGCGGCGGCTGCGATCGCGAGCACGACCGGGATGAAGTAAGAGACCGCGACATCGGCGATCCGCTCCACCGGCGGCTTTGAACCCTGGGCGTCCCGGACGAGCCTGATGATCTGCGAGAGGACCGTATCCTTCCCGATCTTCTCGGCCCGGACCCGGAGCACGCCGTTCACGTTCAGGGTGCCGCCGACGACCCCGTCGCCCTCCTGCTTATCGGCCGGAATGGCCTCGCCGGTGATCATCGACTCATCAACCGAGCTCTCGCCGCCCACGACCGCCCCGTCGACCGGCACCATTTCCCCCGGCCGGACCAGGAGAACGTCGCCGACGACGACGTCCTCGACCGGGACCTCGACCTCCCGGCCATCCCGGATCGCCGTTGCGGTCTTGGGCCGCAGGCCGATCAGGTTCTTGATCGCCTCAGACGTCCTCCCCTTCGCCCGGGCCTCGAGGTAGCGGCCGAGCGTCAGGAACGAGGCAAGCATTACCGCGGTCTCGTAGAAGTTGAACTCCGGGGTGAGGACGATCCCGAACGTCCCGAGGATGCTTGCGCCGTATGCGACGCCGATGCCCATCGCGTACATGACGTCCATCGTCAGCGCCCGGTTCCGGAGCGCTGCGGCAGCCGCCTTAAAGATGGGGGCGCTGACGTAGAGAAAGACCGGGAGGGTGATGACCAGCATGATGAGGTTGATCGAGACCGGGAGGGCGGCCGCACCCGGCATCCCGAAGAGCATGTAGAGGAAGAGCGGGATGCTCACCGCGAACCCGAGGGTGAACCGCCGGAACTTGTCCCGGAGGTCTTCCTCGCGCATCCGGGCCTCGACGTCTTCGGAGACCTCCTCCTCGAGCCCCAGGTACTGGTAGCCGGCGTCCTCGACGGCGGACCGGATATCCGATGTGGTGACGAGCGCCGGGTTGTAGACGACGTGTGCGTTCTCGGTCGCCAGGTTGACCCGGGCCTCGTAGACCCCGTCGAGGTCGGCAAGCGAGGCCTCGATCACTTGGGCGCAGCTTGCACAGACCATCCCGCCGATCCTGACGGCGACCTCGTTCCGAACGACCTCATACCCGGCGTCGCTGACCGTCCGTTCGAGGTCTGCGAGGGTGGTCTTCGTCGGATCGTACTCGACGACGGCGGTCTCGGCCGCGAGGTTGACCCGGGCCTCGTAGACGTCGTCCCGGTCCTGGAGGGCGCGTTCTATATTGAGGGCGCAGGACGCACAGTGCATCCCGGAGATCTTCAATTCCGCCTTCCTCTTCTCCTCCGGCATGATATTCTCCTCGCTGTGCAGGGTTAAATACCTGTAACTCGCGGCCCGTGGCCCCCGGTGCAACCACACCCGGATCCCCCAAATTACATCTGCCGATTTTTATATACACAATATTATTATACTCCGGGGCAGGTATTAACGCCCAATCCAGAGGTGATTGTTGTGCAGAGAAGGGATATTACAACGGAGGAACTGCGAGAGGAGAAGCGGTATGATGTTAGCCGTATGGCATCGGAGAGGGATATCGCCGGTCTGACCGAAGCGCTGCAGAGCAGCGATCCGGCCGTGCGCCGGACCGCCGCCCTGGGCCTTGGCGCGCTCGGCGAATGGCGGGCGGTGGACCCGCTCATCCGGGCGCTCGGCGACCCGGTGCAGGCCGTCCGGGAGGGAGCGGCGAACGCGCTTGTCATGGTCGGGACGCCGGCGGTCGAGCCGCTGACAGACCTCCTCGAGCGCCCCGGTGCCGCAACGTACGGGACACGGCGCGAAGCCTCCGGCGAGGGCATCACCCAGGTCGACCTCCTCGGCGGGCCGGAGGGGATACCCCCCACGAAGAGGACGCTCCGGCACAGGGGAGGCATCCGGCAGCATGACGCGTTCGGCGGACCAGCGGATATCCGGGAGGCAGGGGCAGGGAGAGCTCGCGACGAGGAGAGGGGCCTCGCCCAGCACGACGCGTTCGGCGGACCGGCGGACCTCCGGAGGGCGGGAGGCAGTGTATCCCGCGACACCGAGGAGGAGATCACCCAGCACGACCTCCTCGGCGGCCCGGGAGATGTCGGGACAGGAAAGACCCTCCGGCACAGGGAGATCGCACAGCATGATGTCTTTGGGGGGCCTCTTGATGTAGCGGAGCACGAGACCCTCTTCCCCGGGGCGAGGAGGGCCGGTGTCGTGCCGGAGGGTGTTCCCGGCACGGGGCTGCGGCGGGCCTATGCTGCCGTCATCCTCGGCGAGATCGCCGACCCGCGGGCGGAGGGAGCCCTTGGCCGGGCGCTCAACGACAGCGACCCCGCCGTCCAGAGGGCGGCCGAGGACGGGATGGCGCGGTACCGCGAGAGGCGGGGGATGGCCACGCCCGTCCCCCCGGCGTCCCGCTGATGTCCGGATCACTCTTTTTTCACCGGCAGAAACGAGCCTGAGACTCCGTAGTTGGACCGGACCAGGTTTATCCCCTCCGGCGGGGGTCCTGCTCTGGATCGTGTACGTGCTGGTGAGAGCGGACCCTGTCATCATCGCAGCAAACGTCGTCACGGCCGCTCTCATCGGGCTGCTCCTCTCGCTGAAAAGAACGGGTGAGGTGCCTCACCCGCGGATGACGTGGATCGCCGTCGCCTTGACCGAGAGGGTCACGGGGGTCCCCGGAACAAGGGAGAGGTCGCGCACCGACCGCCTTGTGAGGACCGCGGTCAGGGCAATGCCGCAGTCCACCTTCACCTCGGCGACGGGGCCGTTCTCCACAATCCGGATGATCGTCCCGGCCATCGTGTTCCGGGCGCTTGACCGACGGCCGTCCCCGACGGCGAGGACGACGTCGTCGGCCCGGATGCAGAGGGTGACCTCCTCGCCTGCGGCGGCCTCCGTCAACGCCTCGAAGGCCCGCCCCCCGACATCCACCGTCGCGTGCCCATCCTCGTTTGCCGTCACGGCTCCGTCCAGGATGTTCCCCATCCCGACAAACGAGGCTACTTCCCGGCTCCGGGGGGTGTTCAGCACGATGTCGGCCATTCCTTCGTCCACAAGCGTCCCGTCGATGATCACCGCCACCCGGGTGGCGAGCAGGTTCGCTTCCCGGCGGGAGTGGCTCACCTGCACGATGGTCAGATTGTCCTCCCGGTGGAGCCGCTGCAGGTCGTCGATGAACTTCTCCTGCGTGATGGGATCGAGGGCCGAGAGGGGCTCGTCGAGGAGGAGGATGTCGGGCTTTACCGCGACGGCCCTCGCGAGCGCCACCCGCTGCTGTTCGCCGCCGGAGAGGGTCCCGGGGTAGCGGTCGGCGAGGTGGGATATCCCGAACCGTTCGAGGAGGCCGGCGACCTCGCTCCGGGCCTCCTCCTTTTGCATCCCCCGGACCCGGAGGCCGTAGCCGACATTATCGACGACCGTCATGTTCGGGAAGAGCGAGTAGTCCTGGTAGACGAGGGCAACCCCCCGCTTCTCCGGGGGGAGTGTGGTGATCTCTTCGTCCCGCAGGAGTATGCGGCCCCGCTCCGGCCGGTGGAGGCCGGCGATCGCCTCGAGGAGCACCGTCTTCCCCGCCCCCGACGGCCCGACGATGAAGTAGTAGTCGCCCTTGTTGATCGTGAGACTGACATCGTTCAAGCGGAACGAGCCGAGTGCGAGCGAGACGCGGTCAAACGCGATCATCGTACCTCCCCATGAACCGGGTCATCCGCCGGAGAATATAGAAGACCGCGAAGCTGACCAGGATGACCGTAAATGCGATGCTCCTGCTCGCGTGGATGCCGTCCGTCGTGAAGGAGTAGTAAATCAGCGTCGATATGATGAACGGGTAGTAGGCGATCATGATGACGCCGGCAAACTCTCCTATCGCTCTTCCCCAGGCGAAGATGGCCCCGTTGTACATGTGCCGGAAGCTCAAGGGGAGCGTGACGGTCCGAAAGGTGGTGAAGGTGCCGGCACCCAGCGTGCGAGCGACGTTCTCCAGGTGGACCGGCACCTTCTCAAACCCCTCCCGCATGGTGTTGACGTAGAACGGCGAGGAGACAAAGAGCATCGCGATCACCGTGCCCGGGTAGGCGTCCTCGAAGGCAAGCCCGATATCCGAGAGGGGGGCGCCGAGCCATCCCCGTCGCATGAAGAGGAGGTAGACCAGCAGGCCCGCCACGGTATGCGGCAGGATGAGCGGGAGATCGACGATGCTCTCTACGAGCCCCTTGAAGCGGGAGGGCCGGGACCGGGCGAGAACGTAGGCGAGGGGAGTCCCGAAGAGGATAAGGAGGA
This sequence comes from Methanomicrobiales archaeon HGW-Methanomicrobiales-2, assembly GCA_002839645.1. Taxonomy (GTDB): domain Archaea; phylum Halobacteriota; class Methanomicrobia; order Methanomicrobiales; family Methanoculleaceae; genus Methanoculleus. Next base: position 22,468 of record PGYL01000007.1, read on the forward strand.
GGACGGCGTTTGCCCCCGCACCGAACGTGAGGAGGATGGACCCGATCACCTCCGACGATAGCGCTACATCGAGGAGATGGGCAGGGTTGGCGATCTCCGCCATCGCGATGTTTGCGATGGCAAGTACTGTGATGCCGACGAGTGCCGCTCCCATGATGCAGAACCAGAGGGTGCACCAGTCTATGTGCTGCCTCCTGCGCTGCTTCCACCAGGGGAGAGTTACCTCACCATCACCCAGGAGGAGGTCGCCCGACAGTGTTTCAGTCTTCATCTCCACACATTCCAGAGTATGCGTTGTACGCGCTCATCAATAACCGGTTGGATAAAAGAAAGGGTTGGAGTTCAGGCCTTCACCGAAACAAGCGACTTCAAGTCGGCCGGGACGCTGCCGTAGCCGTCCGCGGGCACGATCGGGGGCTGGCCGTCACGCTCGAGGATCTCCTGTCCGGTGGCGCCGATCAGCATCTCCACGAACTCGACACCAAGGTCGGGGTGTTCCGAGATCTTCGGGACGGTCACGCCGTAGACGATCGCCGAGCCCGCATAGAGCGTGGTGCCGTCGCCCTTCTTTGCCTCGGTCCGGACGGTCGCGTAGTTCTCCGCGAAGTCTATCGAGGAGAGGTCGATCTCTTCGGGGAGTTCGATGAACTCGAGGTTGTTTTGCACCGCAACACTCCGGTACTCCCAGGCGTAGTCAAGTCCACCGGCCTGGACCATCTGGACGAGCTCGACGGCCTTCGGGCGGATGGTCAGGGTGGTGCTGTCGGGCTTGGGGTCGGCGGCGTGAATCGTGTAGATGCCGTTCTCCTCGGTGGCGCTGATGTTGCTGTGCTCCGTAACGAGGGTCTCGAAGATCTGGTCGTTTCCATAGTAACCCTCAGCGAGCTGGATCACCATCGGGGTGCGGTAACCGCAGGGGTCGGAGTTCGGGTCGGAGAAACCCCACCGGACGCCGTCGCGGTCGAGGATCTCATACCAGTTCTCGGCGGTGATCTCGCTTGCGTACTTGCTCTCGTTAGAGTAGGTGAGCACCATCCGGTTCTTCGCAAACGTGAGGTACCAGTCGGCGTGATCAGGCATCATCATCTCCGGGATGAGGTAGTAGTCGGCGGAGGCGACGACGTCGGCGGGCTTGCCGTTCTCGGTCACCTTCTTGATACAGTCGACGCTGCCGGCGGGTTCGAGAAGCACGGTGACGCCGGGGTGGTCGGCCTCGAACGCCGCTTTCACCTTCTCAAAGGGACCGGTCAGGCTTCCGGCATGGAAGATCTTTACCTGGACATCTTCGGCAGAGGCTGCCGTCGATGTGGGGGCCGTGGTCTGGTTGCCCACACCGGGCACCGAATCGGTGTTCGTCGTCCCCGTGCAGCCGCAGATCAGGACCGCGGCAGCGACGATGAGACAGATAAACGCACTTAAATGGGTTAGTTTCATAAAATATCATTTTTGGGGGCCCGAATGTTAAACATATCCTTTCCGGCAGAAGTTAAACACCATAGATTTACCCGCCGCTCCCGGATCGGGTTGGGGGCGGCGGAGGCGGCGAAGATATGGGTTCAGTGCTCTCTCCGCGGGATAAGGTGGACCGCCTTCGCCTGGAGAGAGACCCAGACCTCCATCCCCTCGTGAAGCCCGAGAGTCTCCGCCCGTCTCGCGGTCACCAGTGCGGCGAGATCGCACCCGCAGTGCACCGTCACGTTCACGAACGGTGCCGTGGGCTCGATGCCGGTGACCGTGGCGGGGAAACGGTTCTCCGCTTCCTCGTGCCCCGGTTCCCGCCGGTGCAGGGAGATGTCTTCGCCCCGGATGATCATCTCGACCTCTTCGGCGGGCGGTGGGGTCAGTGAGAGGAGCTGCTTCCCCCTCGCCTCCACGACGGTGAACTCACCGCTCCGCGAGACCACCCGGCCGGGAATGATGTTTGTGGCACCCACGAACCGGGCGATCCTCTGGCTTTTCGGCTCGTAAAAGATCTCGCGGGACGGCCCGGTCTGGGCAATCGTGCCGTCGATCATCACCGCGACCCGGTGGGCGAGGCGCTGCCCCTGCAGGAGATCGTGGGTGCTGATGAGGACGGTCATGCTGGCCTCGCGGTTCAGGCGGGTCACGATCGCCTCGATGGTGGCGGTCGATGTCGGGTCCAGGTTCGCGGTCGGTTCGTCTAAGAAGAGGATCTCGGGGTCCGTCACGAGCACCCTTGATAACGCCACCCGCTGCTGCTCGCCGCCGGAGAGGTCGAGCGCCCGGCTCTTGATGTAGCGGGAGAGCCCGACGGCTTCGAGGGCTTCCTTCACCTTCCGGTCGATATCGTCGCCGGAGGCATGGCGGTAGCGCAGCCCCATCGCGACGTTGTCGTAGACGGACGAGTTGAAGACGATCGGCCTCTGAAAGAGCATCCCCATACGGCGGCGGAGGTCGAGCCAGCTACCGCGGTCAGCGATCGTGTCGATCCCGAAGACCGAGAGTTCCCCGCCGTTCGCGGGCTCGATCAGGTCGAGGAGCCGCAGAAGCGTGCTCTTCCCGGAGCCGCTCGGCCCGATGAGAGCGAGGATCTCCCCTTCCCCGACCGAGAGGTCGACGTTGTGCAGGACCTCTAAGCTGCCGTAGGATTTTCTGATGTCGTGTGCCTCGATGATCGCCATAGTGTCACCGCCGTTGTACGAGAGAGAGGGCGATATTCACCCCGAGCGCCACCCCTAAGAGGATGATCCCGAGTGCAATCGAGAGAGAGTAGTTTGCCATCGACGTGTTGAGTGCGATCGCGGTGGTGAGGACGCGGGTGGCGCCTCGGATGTTCCCGCCGACGATCATCACCGTCCCCACTTCGGCGATCGCCCGCCCGAAGCCCAGGAGGACACCGGCCATGACCGCGAACCGGGCCTCCGCGATGATGGTCATGACCGTCTGGAGCCTGCTCGCGCCGAGCGCGGTGATCGTGTAGCGCTTGTCCCGGTCGATCCCGGAGAGCGCCGCGACCGTCAGCCCCATCAGGAGCGGGATGATGAGGACCGTCTGGGCGACGATCATGCCGCCGGGCGTGTAGAGCAGGCGGAGGGGCCCGAAAGGGCCGATGTTCGAGAGGAGGAGGAAGATGAGCAGGCCCACGATGACGGTGGGGAGCGCGTACAGCGTCTGGAGCGTGGAGACGACCGCATGCTTCCCCCTGAATTCGTAGAAGTAGATCAGCGCTCCGATAGGGAGGGCGATCAGCGCGGCAAAGAAGGTGGCGGCGAGGGAGATGTAGAGCGAGCGGATGGTGATCTCCACCACCTGCGGGTCGAGGGTGATGATGAGTTCGACGGCCTCGATGAGCCCCTGCACGATCGGGCTCTCGCTCAGGCCGTTCACCATGCGGCCTCACCCTCCGGACTCCCTGCCTCCTCGATCATCTCATTCAGCCCCCCGTCCCCTCTTCAATGCATCCCTATCCGGTCACTTCTCCCGTGCAGGTGCAGTTGAACGGCGGCTCCGTGCACTCGGGAGCGTAGAGGGGCGTAAAGAGCGGTTTGCCGAACTCTTCGGCCCCGAACTCGCCGATCATCTGCTTCGTCTCATCCGTGGTGAGCCAGTTGATGAAGTCCGCGGCCCCCTCTGCATTCACTCCGGGGTGCTCTTCGGGATTGACGGCGATCGCGCTGTAGCGGTTCAGGAGCTCCGCACCCTCGGCGACGACCGGCACCAGGTCGAGCCGGTCGGCAAACGAGAGGTAGGTCCCCTCATCAGAGAGTGTGTACCCCTCCTGCTCGTTTGCCAGGATCAGGGTGTCGCCCATGCCCTTGCCCGCCTCGACGTACCAGGCCCCGGCGTCGATGATCTCGGTGTCGTAGTCGTAGCCCGCCTCTTCCCAGAGCACCTTCTCCTGGGCGTGCGTTCCGGAGTTGTCGCCGCGGGAGACGAAGGCGACGCCCGCCGTCTCGTTCGTGCCGGCGGCATAGATCGTCTCGAAGGCCTCCACCGGGGTCATGTTCGCGATCCCCGCCGGGTCGGACTCGGGGCCGACGATGATGTAGTAGTTGTAGGCGATGCATCGCGGGT
>PGYL01000007.1:26524-89170 GCA_002839645.1 Methanomicrobiales archaeon HGW-Methanomicrobiales-2
ATGCATCGCGGGTCGATGCCGAAGCCGTCGTCGATGAACTGCTGCTCAAGGTCCGGGGCGTGGACGAGCACCAGGTCTACGTCGCCGCGCCTGCCGGAGTCGATAGACTGCCCGGTGCCCTGGGCGATGAACTGGAGGTCCATACCGGTCTCTTCCTCGTAGATCCGCTCGAGTTCCGCGAGCAGTCCGGTGTTTTCGAGGCTCGTCGTGGTGGCGATCCGGAGGACGTTCCCCCCGCCGCCGGGAGCGGTCGTCGCCCCGGCCCCCGGGGTCTCGTTCCCACCGGGCGCCGAACCTGTGCACCCCGCACAGGCGGCGAGGATGAGCAGGATCGTGATGATACCTGCCGTCAGAAGAGTCACATTCGTCTTCATAGCAGCGCGTTCTAGGGCACTCTGGCAATATATACTTATCCGGGCCACCAAGTTAGCTAAACTATATTATCCGGTTAAAGATCACCGGCCGACGGCAGGGTCGAAACCTTAACGCTTCCATCCGCCAACCATTTCCCTCATGTGGCAGGCGCTGGATATCGAGACCTGGATCGCCGGGCGGCGGTCGGACCTTGACCGGGTGAAGGGACCGGTCTCTGAGATCATCGGGAGGGTGCGGGCGGAAGGCGACGACGCCCTCTTTGACCTGACGAGGAAGTTCGACGGCATCGACCTTGAGGAGATCGCCGTCTCCGACGAGGAGCGGATGGCGGCCTACGACCTGGTGGATGCACGGCTGGTCGAGAGCCTGGTGGAGGCGGAGGAGCGGATCAGCCGGTTCCACGAACTGCAGCGCGGGCGGGACCTCTGGCTGCAGGAGATGGAGCCCGGGGTCACCCTCGGCGTCAAGACGACGCCCCTCTCCCGGATCGGGGCCTACGTCCCCGGCGGGCGAGCGGCATACCCCTCGACGGCGCTGATGTGCACGATCCCGGCAAAGGTTGCGGGTGTCGCGGAGATCTGCTGCTGCACCCCGCCGCCGACGAACCCGATCACGCTAGTCGCGCTCGATATCGCCGGGGTCGACGAGATCTACCGGGTCGGCGGCGCCCAGGCGATCGCGGCGATGGCAATAGGGACCGATACCATCCCCCGGGTGGAAAAGATCGTCGGCCCGGGGAACGTCTACGTCACCGCGGCGAAGATGCTCCTCCGTGACGAGGCCGAGATCGACTTCCCGGCGGGCCCGAGCGAGATCGCGATCCTCGCCGACAGCACGGCGAACCCGGTCTTCATCGCGGCCGACATCCTCGCCCAGGCCGAGCACGACCCGAACGCCGCCTGCGTCCTGGTGACCACCGATGCGGCCCTCGCCGATGCGGTCACGGAGCAGGTGAAGCGGATGGCGGCGGGCGCGGCCCGGCGTGAGATCGTGGAGAAGGCGCTCGACCACTCAGGCTACATCGTCGTCGGCGACCTTGACGAGGCAGTGGCGACGGTCGACGGGATCGCCCCCGAGCACCTCTCGTTGCAGGTGGCCGACCCGCTCGGCATCCTCAACCGGATCAGGAACGCCGGGTCGATCTTCGTCGGCCCTTACGCGGCGGTGGCCTGCGGCGACTACGCGTCGGGCACGAACCACGTCCTCCCGACGGCGGGCTATGCCCGCCTCTACTCCGGCCTCGACGTGAACCACTTCTGCCGGCGCTCGACGGTCCAGATGATCACGCGGGAGGGCCTCGAAGCCATCGGGGACGTCGTGGAGACGATCGCCGACGCGGAAGGGCTCCACGCCCACGCAGAGTCGGTAAGGGTCCGGAGAAGGGGATAAGGGGAACAACTCTTTTTTTCATGCCGGGCTCTTAGTCCTGTAGCATGGTTTTCCGGGAATTTCCATCTCTCTTTGTGCGCGCCCCCCCGCACCGGGCCGGGGGCTCCGGGGGCGGCTGTATCGTGCAGAGCAGCAGAGCCCGGTGCTCTTTGGCGACTACGATCGGTGCGGTGAGAGACGGAAAAAAGCGCTCAGCCTCTTTCGATCCAGATCCGGCGTGAAACAGGGGACGCACGCCCGGTATAGACCGATAATCTTGATCTATTTAAAGAAGGCGTGACCAAATCGCCGGTAAAAAAAACCGAACATTTATAGATACTCACATACGTTTAATTGCATATGGGGAATCCTTCGAAACGCATTCCAGTGATGACGCTGTGCCTGATCGCTGCAACCCTGCTGCTGGTCGGCACCGCAAGCGCTGCCGCACCGCAGGCGGCGTTCAGCAGCAGCACGACTTCCGGGGCAGAGCCCCTGACTGTACAGTTCACCGACACCTCGACCGGCGGCGACCCGGACGGGTGGGCGTGGTTCTTCGGTGACGAGACGTATGGCGATGCGTGGACGAACCAGACTGCCGCGTCCGGGGTTGCTCCCGGGTGGGAGGCAAGAGGGGGTCACACCAGCGTCGCGATGCCGGACGGAAGCATCGTTCTCATGGGCGGGCATGATGATGGCTACAACCGCCTGAACGACACCTGGCTATCGCGCGATGGCGGCACGACCTGGACGGTGGTGAACACGAGTCCCGGGTGGTCGGGGCGAGACGGCCATGCGGCGGTCGCGGTCGGTGACAGTATCGTTCTCATGGGCGGCAATGACGGCGCCCTGAAGAACGACGTCTGGCGGTCGGATGATTACGGCGCGACCTGGGAAAATATCACGCCGCAAGACCCCGATGACATATGGCCGGCAAGACGGGATCACACCAGTGTCACGATGCCGGATGGAAGCATCGTAACCATGGGCGGCAGCGGCGCCGTTTGGAGGGAGAACGACGTCTGGCGGTCAGATGATTACGGCGCAACCTGGACGCGGCAGACCGCCAACGCCGAATGGACAGCAAGATACGCCCACAGCAGCGTCGTGGTCGGTGACAGTATCGTTCTCATGTGCGGGTATGATGGTAGCGCCAACCAGAACGACGTCTGGCGGTCGGATGATTACGGCGCGACCTGGGTGGAGGTGACACCTGATGACTGGTGGCCGGAAAGACAACATCCCACCAGCGTCGCGATGCCAGACGGAAGCATCATACTCATGGGTGGGTATAACACCGGCGCCATGAACGACGTGCGGCGGTCGGATGACGGCGGCTGGACGTGGATGCAGTTACCCAATGCCGGGTGGTCGGCACGATCCTCGCACAGCAGCGTCGCGATGCCGGATGGGAGCATCGTAATCATGGGCGGTTTTGGCGGTGCCCAGACAAACACCGCTCGCAACGACACCTGGCGGCTCCAGCCAGCCGGATCAAACGAACAGAACCCATCGCACACCTACAACACCCCGGGCACCTACGCGGTAACCCTACAGGCATACAACGACGACGGCTACAACGCCACGCGACAGATCGGTTACATCACGGTCACGGCCCAGGTCGCCCCGACGGCGGCGTTCACCGCCAATAGAACCACCGGCGCCGCGCCGCTCGCCGTGCAGTTCACCGACACCTCCGCGGGAGGACCGACTTCGTGGACCTGGGACTTCGGCGACGGCGAAACCTCAACCGAGCAGAGCCCGGCCCACACTTACGCCACTGCCGGGACCTACACCGTCAGCCTGAATGCCACCAACGCAGCAGGAAGCAACACGCACACCGAGGCCGGCTACATCACGGTCTCCGCCGCACCGGTTCTTCCGGTGGCAAACTTCAGTGCTGACCCGACCTCCGGCACCGCGCCGCTTACCGTCACCTTCACCGACACCTCGACCGGCTCCCCGACCGGGTGGGCGTGGTTCTTCGGCGACGAGGCGTCTGGCGGTGCGTGGACGCAGGTGACCGACGGCGCCGGGTGGTCGGCAAGATACTCTCACACTGGCGTCGCGATGTCGGACGGGAGCATCGTAATCATGGGCGGGATAGATGGATCCAACAACCGCCTGAATGACACCTGGCGGTCGATTGATGGCGGGGCCAGCTGGACACGCATGAACGCAAGTTCCGGGGGGACGGAGCGGCTCTCCCCTGCAGCGGTCGCGAGGCCGGACGGGAGCATCATACTCATGGGGGGGGCGGACGCCAACACCCCCCCGAACGACAACGGGCGGGGTCGATTGATGGCGGCGGGAACTGGACATGCATGAACGCGAGTTCCGGGTGGGAGGGAAGAGCCGATCTCGCCACCGTCGCGATGCCGGATGGGAGCATCATACTCACGGGCGGTGACGCTGGCAACAACTCCGTCGACATATTCTATAACGACACCTGGCGATCGATCGATGGCGGCGGGAACTGGACGTGCATGAACGCAAGTTCCGGGTGGACGGAGCGGTTCGGCCACACCAGCGTCGCGATGCCGGATGGGAGCATCATACTCATGGGTGGGGTGACGAATAACCCCACCCGCATGGTGAACGACACCTGGCGGTTGGCCGCTGGCGAAACAACCTGGGAGCTGATGAACGCAAGTTCCGGGTGGACGGCGCGGTACTACCACACCTCCGCCGCGATGCCGGACGGGAGCGTCATACTCATGGGCGGGCAGGACGATAGCCGGGTCGACACGAACACCCCCCAGAACGACACCTGGCGGTCGACCGATAACGGCGCGACGTGGACGCAGGTGAACGCGAGTGCCGGGTGGGCGGCAAGACAGGATCACACCAGCGTCGCGATGCCGGACGGGAGCATCATACTCATGGGCGGTGAGGATGACAACTACAACCGCCTGAACGACGTCTGGCGGCTCCGGCCCGCAGCAGGGTCTTCGCTCCAGAACCCATCGCACACCTATACTGCCCCGGGCACCTACACGGTAACGCTGCAGGCATCCAATGCCGGCGGGTACGACAGCACGCGCCGGACCGACTACATCACGGTCTCCGCCGCACCAGTTCCGCCGGTGGCAAACTTCATCGTCAATCAGACCTCCGGCACCGCGCCGCTCGCCATACAGTTCAATGACACCTCGGCCGGCTCGCCAATCGTCTGGAACTGGTCGTTCGGCGACGGTGCGTGGCACAACACCACGGACGCAGCGGAGAGGAACGTCACCCACACTTACACCGCCGCCGGAACTTACACCGTCAGCCTGACGGTCGATAACGCGGCGGGAAGCGACACGTGTCCCCGCGCCGGTTACATCACAGTCTCCGCCGCACCGGTCCTCCCGACGGCCGCCTTCAGCGGCACGCCGACTTCCGGCGCCGCGCCGCTCGCCGTGCAGTTCACCGACACCTCCGCGGGAGGACCGACTTCGTGGACCTGGGACTTCGGCGACGGCGCAACATCGACCGAGCAGAGCCCGGCCCACACCTACTCCGTCGCAGGAACCTACACGGTCAACCTGACGGTCAGCAACGCGGCGGGGAACGACACGCTCTCACGGAGCGGGTACATTACGGTCACGGACCCAACCCCAACCGTAACCCCGACCACCCGACCGGTCTACAGCGGCGGCGGCTCGACAGGCGGGCCGGGAGGATATAATGTGGGCGGCGACTCCGCTGTGAGCAAGGTCAACGTCACCGGCACCGGGCTCAACAGGCTGATCGTCACCGGCTGGAAACAGCCCTCCCCGGGCTCCGGGATCCCCCCGGCGCCGGGCACCCCGTACCAGTACGTCGACCTAATGCCGGCCCGGTTCGAGGAGATCGTCGAAGCGACAATCACCTTCACCGTCCCGGTCTCGTGGCTCGATGAGCATGGATTCACCCTCGAAGAGGTCGTGATGTACCACTACAACGGCACGGCCTGGGAGGCGCTCCCGACGTGGGTCGTGGACGACAGCGGGACGACGGTCACCTTCACGGCGACGACCCCCGGGTTCTCCCTCTTTGCGATCAGCGGGGTCGGGGAGACCGGTGAGGCCACAACGACCCCGACAGCGACCACGCCGCCGGCGACGGCAGAACCCACCGCAACGCAGACCACGGCCGCGCCAGCCGGTGAGCCGGCGCCCGGATTCCCGTCCGGCACGATCGCGATCGTCGTCGGGGCCGTCCTGGTGCTTGCCGTCGGCGGCTACCTAATCCGCCGCTGGTGGATATCCGGGTAGAACCCGGCGCTGTTCGGGGACCCGGACTGATGAGGCGCGATAGAGCGCCCACCTTTTTTGAACACCCCCGTTGCTCCAGGGAAAAAAGTGAGATGGGTTACCGCGACGTCGGTGGCGACGGCTCCGGCGCGGCCTCCCCCCGGACCATCCGGATCTTTTCTATCGCGTCCTGTGCGACGCTTCTCTCCTCCGCGTCCCCGCTCCGGGCGAGGTCCTGCAGCGCCTCGATCGCCCGCGGGTTGCCGATGTACTTGAGTGCGCCGGCCGCGTAGAGCCGGACGTTCCGGTCGGCGTCCTTCGTCGCCGCGATCAGCGGCTCGACCGCGGCATCGCCTATCCGGAAGAGGGCGCCTCCCGCCGCTCCCCGGACATCGGGGTTCCTGTCGCGGAGCGCACTGATGAGGGGCTCGACCGCGGCCGGGTCGCCGGTATCCCCGAGGACACCGGCCGCGACGATCCCGACCTCCGGGTCCGGGTCGGCGAGCATCGCCGTCAGCGGCTCGACCGCTTCGCTCCCGAGCTTCGCGAGCGCTCCGGACGCCTGGCACCGGAGATCGTCGCTCGCGCCCTTGAGCGCTCCGACGAGTGGCTTCACCGCGGCGGGGTCGGCGATCTCGCCGAGGATGGCAGCCGCGTAGACCCGCCGGAGGTCGTGCCGGGTCTCGATCTCCCAGGTCTGGCCGCCGGGCCCGGTCACGGTCGCCGTGCCTCCGGGAGCCCCGGACTCCTCGTACCTCCCCGACGCCTCCGGGCTCTCCAGCAGTTCGACGAGCGGCCCGACCGCCGCGCCCCCGAGCAGGGCGAGCGAGTCTGCCGCCGCTTCCCGCACCGCCGTCACCGGGTCGCCGAGCGCCCGGATGAGCGGTTCCGCCGCCTCCGGTCCGCCGAAGTCCCCGAGCGCCAGGGCGGCCCGCTGGCGGGTCAGGCCGTCATCGCTCCCGAGCGCCTCGATCAGGCCGTCGACGTCCTTCTCGGCCCGCAGGAGATCGATGTTATACCTTTTCTCGCCCCGCTGCTCCGTGAGAGAACTTCCTCCTTGCTCCAATCTCTTCGCCTCCGGATCCGGCGTATGACGCCTCACCGGTATAAGAACCTTCTCCGGCAGGGGCTCGATACAACAATTTCACGCTGCTCCCTGCCACCGGGTCAGGGCCCGGCCGTTCCCGCTCTCCCCCGCCGCTCCAGCACATAGGCAAGGACCATCCCGACGATGAAGGCGACGGTGAGGCCTATCGCGAGGGTGAGGACGGCGATGACCGCCGTGACCAGGTAGGAGTCCGTCTTTGCGCTATGCTTCCCGAGTTCGAGCGCCACGAAGACCAGGAGTGCCCCAAAGACCCCAAACGGGATGAGGGTCAGGACCTCCGGCGGGGCGAAGGCGACGGCGAATATGAGGATGAAGAGGCCGGCGATGATGTTGGCCCCCCCGGTCCTCGCGCCGAACCGGTACATGGCGGCAAGCCCCCCGGCGCCGTGGCACATCGGAAAGCCGCCGAGCGGCGTCGATATCAGGTTCATGGCGCCGATGGTCCGGGAGAGCCGGTCGGGGTCCACGCCCTTCTTCGGGAAGAGGTCGTAGGTGAGGAGCGATGTCGCGAGGATAGCATTCGCGAGCGTGAGCGGTATCTGCGGGAGGACGAGGTCCCAGGTGCCGGCGATGAAGTCTGAGGGCATCGGGACGAAGAGGGTCGGGAGAGGCATCAGGTGGAACGGCGGCATCCCCTGCACGGCGATCCCGGCGGCAAGCCCGATGATGAGGACCAGGAGGGCGGAGACGTCGGGGATCCGGGTCCGCTGCGACGCGACGAAGAAGGCGAGGATGATCCCGATGGATATGGCCGCAACCAGGACGTCGGCGACGATGTAATTGAACGATGTCCGGAGAAGGAGGAGCGCGAGCCCTGCCTGGACGCCCCGGATGACACTCTTTGGGATCCGCTCCCCAAGCCAGGTCATGCCGCCGACGAGGCCGAGCAGGAGGAAGAGCGCGCCGACGACGATCCCCGATGCCACGATCTCGCCGGCACAGAGCCCTTCGGCGATGACGATGGCACCGATCGCCTTCATCGGTTCGATGGGAATGGGAAGGCGGTAGTAGAGCCCGGTGATGATGAACCAGGCGGCGAGGAAGAGGAAGAAGTGGCTGACGTTCACGTCGGGGCAGACGATGGCGACGCCGAGCAGGATGGGGAAGATAGTGCCGAAGTCGCCGACGGCTCCGGCGACCTCCTCAAGGGTGATCCGGATGCCGCGCTCCTCCGCTCCGCCGCTCTCCGTCATGCTTCACCTCCCTGTATGTCGGGCCTCCTTCTTGGGGTTTTGGATAGCGTCTCCGGGTGCGTTCGGGCCTTGCAGGGGATAACGGTTACCATACCCGAAGAGTATGATTGGTTAAGTTAGAACCATCAACATCTTCCGTATTATAAACGTTTATATTGCTCGATTGAGTAGTTATCCTTATGAGGGCGTACCCATCTCCCATCCTTCCCCTGCAATTTACGGCAACCGGCACGGCAAAACCCGAACCGCCCGCCCACACTACCTCCACGGAGATGACCTTCTGATGGGACAGAACGAGCATAACACCATGGAGACCGCCACCTACCGGATCATCGGGACCATTCACTCGCCATTCACCGACCGGGACACCACACCCATCCAGAGCATCTTCTCCGGGGCGGAGGGGACCGTCGAGGTCTTCCCGGAATACGCAGAGGGGCTCGAGGGGGTCGAGGGATTCTCCCACATCATCCTCCTCTATCACTTCCACCGGGTGGACGGCTTCTCCCTGCGCCAGCGACCCTTCGCCGACGGCAGCAGGGAGCGGGGGATCTTTGCCATACGCCACTGCAACCGCCCCAACCCGATCGGGATCTCCCTGGTCGAGGTCCTCACGGTCGAGGGCAGCACCGTCCGGGTCCGCGGGATCGACGTGCTCGACGACACGCCGCTCCTCGACATCAAGCCCTACGTCCGCCAGTTCGACCACCGCGACGAGGTCAGGAGCGGCTGGGTCGACACGCGGCATATCGAGGAGGTGAAGGTCCGGAGCTTCTCCCCAAAGGACCTCCGTGAGTACGAGGGGGCTTCCTGAGTCAGCGGAGCTGCTCCCGCCGCCCTGCTCTCACGCCGCCTGTCTGGGCGCCGTGCCCCTGTCGCGGGCCGCATCTTCCGGGGAAGATGACGAGGGTCCGGGGCCGGGCTCATCCTCCCGCTTCTTCTCGTCAAGAAGCTCTTCGGCCTTCAGCCGTTCGATGGCCGCATCAAGATACTCCGAGACGATCCTGTCCCTTTCCTTAATTTGCCGGATCCAGACCCGCACCGTCAGCCGAACCCAGTCCTCCTTGATCGATGAGACCTGCACCTTCGGCCCGAACAACGCATGACCGGGGCCGGGGCGATCGAAGGAGAGGCGCCCGATATACGGGAGATCGAAGAGGCTCTGGAGGGCGGACCGCTCGGCCGGCTCGACGTGGGGCAGGATCAGGGGATGCTCGTGCGCGGCGGCAAGTGCGAGCGCCTCCGCCCGCGCGAGGTCTGCGGTGGCCGGGACGGCGAGCGGGATCGAGACCTCGAGAAGCCCGGCACGGGAGTAGTTGATGACCTTTGAGGTGATGATGCTCGCGTTCGGGGTGAGGACCAGACCGCCGTCGAGCCCCTTGAGGGTCGTCGTCGTGAACGAGATGTCGTGCACCTTGCCGGGCCCGGTCTCCGGCCTCCCGCTGACGGTCACCTACTCTTCGAGCTGAACCGGGCGGTTAATCGTGATCAGGACGCCGGCGATGCCGTTCTGGATGATCTGGCGCGACGAGAACGCTATGACGATACCGAGGACACCGAGCGATGCGGTGAAGGCCCTCAGGTCGAAGGCGAGAAGATACCGTGTGCTCGCGTAGCCGCCGCCGATGATGACAGCATACTGGGAGATAGCCGCCGCCCACTTGGCCGCTCCGGGGGAGACCCGCCCATCCAGGGCCCACCTGAGAAGCATGTAGGTTAGGTTGCCAAGGAAAAGGAGCCCGATAAGCGTGAGGGCAAACGCGAAGAGCGCGTCAAGGGGCACACCGCCGATGAGAACCGGATCGCCCGACTGCATGTAGAGGGGGGTGGGTGAGCGAGGGAGTTAACCCCTCCTGCTTCTGGACCCGTCGCTGCCCGGTACCCCCGCGCGGGCCTGGAGCGCCGACAGGATCTCTGCATCGAGAATCTCCTCGGCACGTTCCCGATACCGGTCCGCCATGATCGCGAGGAGGCATTCCGTCCCCGGGGCCGTGGTGGAGATCCCGACCCGCTCCGTCCGGCGAATCAGACCGTCCCGCTCCATCGCCCCGAACCGGGGGAGGACGTAGTAGTGGGGGATCCCGAGATGCTCGGCAAGCTTCCGGGTCGTGGGGAAGCGTATGGTGATGCCGCCCGGATAAAAACCGATGGTTACGCACCGATCCTCTTCGAGGAGGATCTGTGCTGCCGCCTCGAAGATATCGTCATGCTCGTGTGTGGACATCCGATCGCAGAAGCTTGGTTGTTGTGAGAAAAAAGGAAGTCGGTCTGGTTACGCTGCCGCTTCCGCCTTCATCTCGCCCCGCTCTTCTTCAGGCATCTCCTCGAGGTAGACGATCTCGGCGCCGATGTCTTTGGCGATCTGTTCGAGTTCGGTTTTGCGGAAGTGGGCGCTCTCCACCTTCAGGTGCTTGTCCTCGCCCTTCTCTTCGACGACGGCGACGACGCGGAACCGGGGCTGCTTCACGCCGGTGCCGACTTTCTGGCGTTCACGTGCATAGATCTTCATACTTCTCTTCACCTCATACCAGTTGGTATACCTGCTGGTGGACCACAAAGATACTTAATGTTTTCCTCCATACCAGAGTTGAGTGGTGTTTTATGGCAGAACGATTTGAGATGGATTCAAGGTTCCGTGGTGAGAGCCTTGTCCGGCGGGGCCTGCTCCGCGAGACCAGGAGCGACCGGCAGATCAGGATCTTACCGGAGTTGAACGTCGTCAAGATCGGCGGCCACGGCGTCATCGACTATGGGCGGGAGGTGATGTTCCCGCTGATCGACGAGATCGGGGAACTCTCCCGGAAGAACAAGATCCTGGTCGCCACCGGCGGCGGCGTCCGGGTGCGGCACATCCTCGATGTCGGGATCGACCTTGGCATGCCGACGGGGGTGCTTGCGGAACTGGCAGGCAAGGTCAGCGAGCAGAACGCGATCATGATGTCCATCCTCTTCTCGAAGTACAACGGCACCCGGATCCACACCGACGATCTCTTGAACCTCCCCTCGATCTTATCCCTCGGGATGCTGCCAGTCGTCCAGGGCACCCCGCCCTACGGCCTCTACGAGCACCCCCCGAAACTCGGGAGCATCCCGCCGCACCGGACCGATACCGGCGCCTTCCTGATGGCCGAGGTGGTCGGCGGGAAGAACTGCATCCTCGGGAAGAACGTGGACGGCCTCTATGCCGAGAACCCGTTCGTGAACCCCGATGCCGAGTTCATCGCGGATATCACGGCCGACGAGCTCCTGGAGATGGAGATGGAGGATATGGTGCTCGAACCCATGGCGGTCGAGCTCCTCCGGGATGCCGTCCACGTTACGGAGATCAAGGTGGTGAACGCCCATGTCCCCGGGAACATCACGAAAGCCATCAACGGGGAGCGGGTCGGCACCATCATCCGGGCCTGACGGCCCCGGAGTCAACACCATTTAATTAACCCGAAGAAGTATTATTTAATTTTGTGGGCTGATCAGTACAGAGCACGAGCGATAACATGACCCTCTACCTTGGCATCGACGACACCGACACCCGCGAGTCCCGGGGGACCGGACGGCTCGCCCGCACGATTGCAGCAGAACTCGCCAGGACATACATGGTATCGGGGGTGACCCGGCACCAGCTCTTTGTCCACCCCTCCATACCCTACACCTCTCACAACAGCTCTGCGGTCATCCACATCCAGGAAGCAGAGAGCGGGGCCGCGGTCGACGTATTCGCGACGGCAAAGGAACTGATGCTCGCCGACTTCATCGAGGGGAGCGATCCGGGCATCTGCGTCGCCGCCGGCGCCGAGATCAACGGCGACCTCTCCCGCTTCGGCTTCTCCGCGAAGACGAGCGTCGTGACACAGAAAGAGGCGCGCGCACTCGCTCGCGAGGCAGGAATCCTGCTCGAAGGGCTCGGCGGCACCGAAGACGGCGTGATCGGCGCACTTGCAGGCATCGGCCTTGCGGCATCCGGAAACGACGGCCGGTTCGTCCAGAAGGGGACGACACGCGACCTCCGCGGCAACCAGACCATCGCCGCGATCCTGGCCTCCGGCGTCGACCGGGTGGAGACCCGGGACGGGGCGGCGGTCGACGAAGGCACCGTCGCCCTCCGGAAGTTCCCGAAGCCCGCTTTCATCGGGGGGAAGGCGGTCCTCTACGTCGAGGCCGGGGATGACGGCTACCACGACATCGTGGTAGGGTGACGGAAGAGGGGATCGGGACAAAACCGCCCCCCCGGAGTCCATTTTACCCAGACTCGTCCGGCCAATAAACTAGGTAAAATTAATATACTAAACATCGACGCAGATCTATAACGTTTAATTGTGAGTATTCTGATATTTCCATTGATATTTATGGTTAAACAAACCCTTTTTGCCGTTGCGGCCGTGATGGTCGCCTTCCTGCTGATCTGCGGCTGTACCGGGACGACAACCGACCCGGTCTCCGGAGAGAAGCAGCAACTCCGTATCGCTACGACGACGAGCCTCTACGACACCAAACTCCTCGACCACCTCACCCCGATCTTCGAGGAGAAGTACAACGCCGAGGTGCTGATCGTCTCTGCCGGAACCGGCAAGGCGCTCGAGTACGGGCAGCGCGGCGACGTGGACGTCATGATGGTGCACGACCGTGCCCGTGAAGACACCTTCCTTGCCGACGGCTACGGCACCAACCGGCGCGTATTCGCCTACAACTACTTCGTCCTCGTCGGGCCTGAATCCGACCCGGCAGGGGTCAAGAACGTGACGCCCGAAGCGGCGTTCACCGCTATCCGCGAGAAGGGCCTGACCGGCAACTCAAGCGTAATCTTCGTCTCGCGCGGCGACGCCTCGGGCACGCACTCTAAAGAGCAGGCCATCTGGAAGGCGGCCGGGTTCAACTACTCGACAGAGGTGAAAGGCTCCGGCGACTGGTACCAGGAAGCCGGGACGGGCATGGGCGCGACCCTTGAGATGGCAAACGAGAAGGAGGCCTACACCCTCTCCGACATCGGCACCTACCTCGCCTACAAGGGCGATCTCGACCTCGTGACGATCGTGGACGAGGGCGACATCCTCCTCAACGTCTACGGCGCGATGCAGATCAACCAGGAGAAGTTCCCCGACGTCAACAGCACCGTCGCGAAGGACTGGGTCAACTTCCTCATCTCCGACGATGTCCAGAAGGAGATCGCCTCCTTCGGCGTCGACAAGTACGGCCAGCCGCTCTTCTACGCCGCCCAGAATGACTGGGAGAAGATTGGCGTGACCGAGGCTGAAGTGAAGAACCCGATCGCCTGATCCGGCCAAAAACCCAACCCCTTTTTGCCTCCGGCAAACCCACAATCAGGTATAAGAGCATGTACGAGATCATCGAGGGATTCCTGGAGGCGGCGAGGCTCATCGTCACGCTTGATGCCGACGTGATGGCCATCGCTCTCCGGAGTATCCTCATCTCGCTCACCGCAACCGTGCTCGGGACAGTGATCGCCGTTCCCCTCGGCGCTGCAATCTACTTTGGTGCGTTCCCGGGGAGGAGAGGACTCATCAACCTGATCCAGACCCTCTACGCCCTCCCCACTGTTGTCGTCGGGCTCCTGATCTTCCTGCTCATATCCCGCGTCGGGCCGTTCGGCTTCGTGCGGCTGCTCTTCACCCCGACCGCTATGGT
Organism: Methanomicrobiales archaeon HGW-Methanomicrobiales-2; assembly: GCA_002839645.1. Classification (GTDB taxonomy): domain Archaea; phylum Halobacteriota; class Methanomicrobia; order Methanomicrobiales; family Methanoculleaceae; genus Methanoculleus. The sequence continues at coordinate 40,429 of PGYL01000007.1, forward strand.
CATCGCACAGATGGTCCTCATCCTGCCAATTATGACCGGCCTCACCATATCGGCGCTCTCGGGAGTCGACCCGGTCCTCAGAGACGCCCTCCGCTCGCTCGGAGCGACCCGCCTCCAGTTCTTCGCGAACGTTATGAAGGAGGCCCGGTTTGCGATCCTCGCGGCTGTTGCGGTCGGGTTCGGGCGAGCGATATCCGAGGTCGGGGCGGCGATCCTCGTCGGCGGCAACATCATGGCGTCGTCGTTTGCGAGTTCGACCCGGGTACTGACAACCGCAATATCCCTGGAGACATCGATGGGCAACATATCCGAGTCGATAGCGCTCGGGATCATCCTCCTCATCATCGCCCTTGGCGTCAACCTTGTCATAACCGCGATCCAGCACAGGTAGAGCCCATGATTGAACTTGAAGGCGTTAGAAAAGAGTTCGACGGTAAGAGCGTGCTCGCCGGCGTCATCGGACGGATTGAAGAGGGTGAGATCTTCGCCGTCATCGGCCCCTCCGGGTCGGGAAAATCGACCCTGCTCCGCCTCATCGACCTCCTCGATACCCCAACGGGAGGAGAGATCCGGATCAAGGGTATCGACATCCACGCGGAGCGTGAAAGAAGCCTCACTATCCGCCGCATGATGGGGATGGTCTTCCAGAAACCGGCCGTTTTCAACACGACGGTCAGCGAGAACATCGCCGTCGGGCTCCGGTTCCGGGGAGCGGACAGGGGGAAGATCCGCGAGAAGGTCGAGGAAGCCCTCGATATGGTCGGCCTTACCGGCTACGGGGAGCGGCGGGCCCGGACACTCTCGGGCGGCGAGATGCAGCGGGTGGCTCTTGCACGGGCGATGGTGATCGAGCCGGAGATCCTCCTGCTGGACGAACCGACAGCAAACCTCGACCCGGTCTCGGTGGCGACGATCGAGGACCTGGTCGTCCGGATCAACCGCGACCTCGGCACGACGATCGTCTTCTCGACCCACGACATGTACCAGGGGCAGCGGCTCGCCCACCGGATCGGTGTCCTGATGAAGGGCGGGTTTGCGCAGGTGGGGACGCCGCGGGAGGTCTTCACCCTGCCCGCGACCCGCGAGGTCGCCCGGTTCGTCGGGATCGAGAACATCGTCGACGGCGTCGTCGTCGGGGAGAACGGCGCCTCCGTGGTCGATGCCGGCGGCGTCCGGGTCCGGGCCGGAAGGCTTCCCGGCCCGGGGGAGGAGGTCTCCCTCTGCATCCGGTCGGAGGACCTGCGGATCGCCCCGGCGGATGCCGCGAGAGCCCACCCCGGCAAGAACGCCCTCCCCGGCACCGTGACCGCTGTCGTCCCGCGCGGCCCGTTCAGCAGGGTGGCGGTCGACTGCGGGGTTCCTCTCTCGTCGGTTCTCACCTGGAAGAGGGTAGACGACCTGGACCTCCGGGAGGGGAGCCGCGTCGTGGTCTCGTTTTCGCCGGAGTCGGTCCACGCCGTCCGGCGGGACTGAGATAACATCGTCCCCCGCCGAGCACCTTCACCAGCACCGCCCACCTCGACAACCCCGCTTTTGAGGCGAACGTTTGAGCGGCGGGTGAAGCGACTGACCAGAGATCCGGTCTGCGACCAGAGAGGGGGAGATGTGATAATTCTCAAACATGCGCAGTTTGCTTCCACCTGACCGCGGGAGAACGCCATGGCGAAGGACAACTGTTATTAACGCAAGGATAGATGCCTCAAAGAGGCTATACTCATGAACCGTCGCATGATCCCGCCGCTTGCATCGGTAGCACTCGTCGTGGCCTGTGCCATTATATCTGGCTGTGTAGCTGCTGATGAACAGCCCATAGCCGTCAATATAACCGTTCCTATAGAGCGTGGATGGCATCAGGCGACAGTGGGAATCCTTGAACAATACACGCTTAGTGGGGCCAACCAGGAAGCATACGATATGTTCAATGGTTCGGTGGTGTCCCCGAAACCCGCAATCCTGTTCGACTCCAACGGGCATCCCCTGTACTACCGATATTATGTTCAGAAAGGTGGCGAACCCTTTTACGCGGTCCAGGTGAGCGCGAACAAATTGCTCGGCACAACGGTAACCAAGATCGGGGATTTCGGCTACATTGGGCGAGATGGATCGATGAATATGACCATGAACGGAAGCGATCCCTATGGTGCAGAAACCGGATTTGCCCGCAGTACCCCGGTCCCCTCGTACAGCGATAAGTATGCCCGATTAATGCTCGATGCCTGGGAAGCCGGGGACGCCTATGCGCAGAATGTTATGCGAGACGCGGGGAATGCGGGCATCGATCTCTCAGAACCCCTCTCCGACGAGGAGCAGGAGGTCATCGGAGAGATTCTCTGGGAACGGATCAGGCAGCGAGAACAGGGGATACGGGCGATCGAGGAGAACAATCGGGTGAATCTCTAACAATCGAGTCGAGCACCCCTCTACCAAACTTCGCGTTCTTCACGGCTTCGCGTGAGTTAACGCGCGAGAAACACAATACGGCTCACGCGACCTGCAGCGGACGGTGCGCCGTTGTATCGAGCGGCCGGACCGGGCAGGTGCTGATGGGACCTCGCAATCCCCCGGTCGATGCGTGCCCGGCCGCCCTCCGACCCCCAACGAATCCGGTCTCCCTGCCCCACCCGGGAGCCGTCCGCTCCGCTCATACGCTCTTCACCTGGTTTCTGGCGCCCCGGGCACCAGGGAGGTTGCGCACGGTTTTTGTCCCTGATCTTAAATACCCGCGCGGCCCACCATTTCTACAATGGAACTGACAGTCCTCGCCAGCGGGAGCAAGGGAAACTGCTCCTATCTGCGAGGGGAGCGGGGTGCGCTGCTCGTTGACGCGGGGCTCTCCGCACGCGAGACCCTTCGCCGCCTCTCAAACGCCGGCGGCGATGCATCGGCGATCGAAGGGATTCTCGTCACTCACGAGCATATCGACCACATCCGGGGCGTCGACGTCCTGGCAAGGAAGCTCGGCGTGCCCGTTTACGCGACCGCCGGCACGTTGGAGGCGTTCAACGAGAAATGCGGGCCGACGCCGGCAGAGGTCCGGCGGTGCAGGTATGGGGAATCGTTCTGTGTGGGCGACTTCTCGGTCGAGGCCTTCGCGACCTCCCACGACGCCCGGGAACCCTGCGGGTTCTCTGTCACTGAAGGGGACCTCCGTATCGGATGCTGCACCGAAACCGGCACCGTCACCGCCTCCTTCTTCGACCGGCTCGCATCCTGCGACGCCCGCCTCCTCGAGAGCAACCGCCGTCCCGATACGCTTGAGACCGGCCCCTATCCTGCGTATTTAAAGAGCCGGATACGGTCAAAACGCGGGCATCTCTCGAACCCCGATGCAGCCCGCTGCCTGCAGAGGCTTGCCGATCGGATCCACATGGCGATGCTCGCCCATGTGAGCGAGATCAATAACACGCCGGAGAAGGTGCTCCTCTCCGCCCTCGAGGGGCTCGGGTTCTACTCCGACCAGGTAGGAGTCACCGTGGCGCCCCAGGACCCGGGGCCGGTGCACCCGGAGTCCTACGGCTTTCGGCTCTGACCGCCCACCCTTACAACTTCCGGATCGTGCAGACCATGCCGATCACGAGACCCACGGCATCGACGATCGGGTCGGCGGAGATCTGGACCGCCTGCACTGAACCGTCATATCGCACGAGTACAGCCCCCTCCGAGCACGCTGTCGACCTGCCCCGCCCCAGCACCTCTTCTGAGAGGAGATCCCGGACATGGCTGCCTGAAAAGAGAGACCACACCGGTCTTCCGGCCAGTTCTTCCCCGGCATAGCCGGTCAGGTGCTCGGCCTCCGGGCTGACGATGACGACCGTCCCGGCAACATCGGTGGTGAGCCTTGCCCCCCCGGGTTCGGCCGGATTCAAGGTGTCCTGTTCGATCGATGAGTCCAGCCACTCCTCCGCGGCTCTCCTCTCGGTCATCTCGATAGAGTAGAGAAGTTGCTCGAGCTGCTGGTTCGCATGCTCGAGTTCTGCGGTTCGTTCCGCGACAAGTTCCTCGAGATGCTCGCGGTGCCGATGCAGTTCCTGTTCCACCTCCTTCCGCTCCGTGATCTCCCTGATGATGACCATCAGGTGCATCTCATACAGCAGTACAACGCGGGCCTCGTAATGCCGGGTCTCTCCGGCCTCCGTGTGACGGAACTCCAGGGGTGCGACAGGCGCATTCGTCCGGACGGCCTGCTGCAGTGCATCCCCGAGCACCTCTCCTACCCCGGCGGGGAGCAGGTCCTGCACCCGCCGGCCGAGCAGTGCCCGGGATTTCAGCGGCGTCTCCGCCAGCCTGCCGGCTCTGGAGTCGAGGATCGTCCCGTCGGCGTTCAACCTGAGGAAGAGGTCGGGAAAAGCTTCGATCACCGCGGTCAGTTCGGATGTAGCCTGCCTGAGGTGCTCCTCGGTCAGGACCTGCTCGGTGACGTCCCGGACCGTGAGCAGGATACAGCGTCCCTCGACCGGCGACCGCCGGATCTCGAGGTCACGCACTTTTCCATCCCGGCAGACCACGCTGGCGACCAGAGTGTTTCGGTCGCCCAGGAGCAGTTCCTGCCCCATACCCTGCACCTTCTGCCGGTATGCCGGGTTTGGGTGGGCGCGTTCGAACCATGTGTTCAGGGTCGGGACATCCTCCCGGGTATACCCGGTGATCCGGCTAAATGCCGGGTTCAGGTACCGGCATTCGCCCCCGCCGTCCACCAGAACGAGTCCGTCCGGCGCTTCACGGAGGATGGAGAGGCAGACATCCTCTCTGAGGTACGACGATCCCACGCCATCAGTCCCGGATGCTCCCCTCTCGGTGTCTCGTGTAGTATTGTTTCCCGTCATGGTAACCGATCCTCCCCGGTGTATCTGCCTATTGGGGTCCGGAAGCGCTTTCTGTAGGAAGTTTTCCCTGTCGGGGTAGATATATCCATCGCTATGCTTTTTTGCCCTATCATCGAGATTGGTCGTTTTGACGGGACATCCCGAGAATTACCGTGAATTCAGCACCGGTGAAGGGGGAACGGGCTATCCGGAGATGAGACGCGGGACTGCATATCACCGGGTCGGGGAATACGCGGCCACTCATCACTCCTCCTTAATCTTCAGGACCTGCATGCTGTACTGGTCAACGCTCGTGAAGAAAGCCGATCTCGCCCGTTTCGCCCGGTCCTCGTCTCCTTCGACGAAGTCGCAGAGGATGTATTCCAGCGCTGCGATGTAGTATTCCCGCCCGGGGGAAGCCTTCTTTGCCTCCTCAAAGCAGAGGTAACTCTCGGTCTTGTGGTTGCACATGACCTCAAGCACGGCATCGAGCAGCAGAAGCAGGTGCCGGGGGAATCCTTTCAAGAGCGCCAGTTTTCGGAAAGTGGCGTAGGATCTCGATTGCCCTCCAAGAATGGCCAGTTTCATCCCGAAATAGAGCGGCTCGTGGTCGTCGGGATACTGCTGCATCATCTGTTTGACAATCGCGGCGGCATCGCCCCCGTTGCGCAGTTCTACGCGGGTGTTGAACGCTTCCGTCAGGAAGAACCTGTTATCCGAGAACCGCTCTATAGCGTGGACAAGGAGGCTCTGGCGGCGTTCGATGTCCCCTTCGTGCTTTGTCCTGGAGATGCCGATACGGTAGAACTCCGGTTCACTCGGAAACCAGGTGAACGCCAGATCCAGCATGAACCAGAAGATCGAGTTTAGACGGGTGTCCCTGCGATCGAGGACCCCAAGGCGGTTGAGCGGGGGGCGGGTCCGGGAGAGGCCCAGCATCTCCTCGCGGGCATGAAGCTCCAGATCGTCGGGGCGAAGACCCTGCTTCCGGTTGGTTGCCAGGGACAGGGCATAGTAACTGTAGGCGATTGCCGCGTTGATACGGCCGTCATAGTTCCTGTAGCGCGCAAGGTAATCGATCGCCTGATAATAGTTGCCGGTATCGATCAGCTTGAGGCCCACAATCACATCGAGGGTTGCCCGCCCCTTTCTCCGCCGCTTGTTCCCCATGGCATGCCGCAGGGTCTTCTCGAGAAACTCCACTGTAGGGGCCTCGCGCGTGGTGTTGACGAGCGTGAAGGTGGTTGCATCGATGAAGTCATCGTAGGTCCTGTCGTCCAGGTCGGGAAAGGTCTTGTCGAGCGTGGCGGCAACGTGCCCGAAGAAGACCGGGAGGTTCGCCTCCACCTGATCGGTGTGCTTGACGATGTAATCGTCCATGGTAGCCCGGAGCTGCTCGAGTCTCCTGTTTCGGAGCGCTTCGGGCTGCCACGCATCTTCCATACATCTAATGGTGGAGAGCGAGAGAGATATTTGTTTTTATATGATCTCCGGGGCTCAACCGGCGGCGGAGAGCATCCGCCCCGTTAGTTTCCACGCTTTCGAGAGGAACGGCTCCGGATGAGGTTTTGCCGGACAATTATGCGGTGGTCCCTGCCACCGGCCAGACAGGATAGCGTGGCGATGCCTTCAATCGATTCCACGGCCGCCAGCAGGCATGAAATACAGCATCAGGCACGGCATTCACAACGCTTATCCCGGCGGACTCCAAACCCTCTCGCATACGGGCGTGGTCATCTGGACTATATCGACGAGCTAAACCGGGTGGGGAGGGATGCAAATCCCTTCTTTAAGTTGATGGGAATAGAACTGGGCGAATTCGGCGACGGGTGCGCCAGCCTCACCATGGAAGTCCGGCCGGATATGCTGAACGGCGCCGGGTGGCTCCAGGGGGGAGTCTACGTGGCGCTCGCAGACGAGGCGATTGCCCTTGCACTCTATACGCTTCTCTCAAAAGACGAGAAGATCGCCACGATCGACGAGCACACCAGTTTCATAAAAGGCGTCAACACCGGGACGATAGCCGCAACCGGGAGGGTCATCCGCAAAGGGCGCCGGGTGGCGTTTGCAGACGGAGAGGTCCGGAATGCGGCAGACGACACGCTTCTTACCCGGACATCGACATCGTTTGCCGTTATCAAGAATTAGCACCGTGGTGGACGCCGGCAGAACCCCCCATTGCACCGGCAGGGATTCGTGGGGACTGCCGGAACAATACATTCTCAATACCCAGGATCACATACATAAGATAGAGAATCTGGAGCAACCGGAGAGGAGCGAGAGTTTGAAGTATATCGTTGTAACTGGCGGCGTCATGAGTGGGCTCGGAAAGGGCATCACCACCGCATCTATCGGCCGCCTCTTAAAAAACCGCGGCTACCAGGTAACGGCGGTGAAGATCGATCCGTACCTGAACATCGATGCCGGCACCATGAATCCCGCCCAGCACGGTGAGGTCTTCGTCCTCTCTGACGGTGGGGAGGTCGACCTCGATCTCGGCAACTATGAACGGTTCTTAAACATCAACCTAAAGTCGATCCACAACATCACGACGGGCAAGGTTTATCGGAACGTCATCGAGAAAGAGCGGCGCGGGGACTTCCTCGGCGCGACCGTTCAGATCATCCCCCACATCACCGACGAGATCAAGCACTGCATCAGCCGGGCGGCAGAGGAGAAAGTCAACGGCGGCAAGGAGGCAGAGATCTGCCTGGTGGAGGTCGGCGGCACGGTCGGCGACATCGAGAGCATGCCGTTCCTCGAGGCGGTTCGCCAGATGCACGGCGAACTTGCGCCCGAGGATATGATCCTGGTCCACGTCACCCTGGTCCCGGTGGACACCATGGGGGACCTCAAGACCAAGCCCACGCAGCACTCGGTCAAGGCTCTGCGGGAACTCGGGCTGCAGCCCGACATCATCGTGGGGAGGAGCAGCGAGGTGATCAGCCCGCAGACAAAGAAGAAGATCTCCACCTTCACCGACGTACCGGCAAAGGCCGTGGTCTCCGCAAAGGATGTCCCCGACATCTACCAGATCCCGGTGGAACTGGAGAAAGAAGGGCTTGCGGACGTCGTCTGCAGTTACCTGGCCCTCGATAACAAGGACCCGGACACCGCATGGTACCGGGTCGTTTCGCAGGAGTACACGAACCGGGCGACGGTCGCCATCGTCAGCAAGTACGGGATCGAGGACGTCTACATCTCCATCAAAGAGTCGCTCAAGCATGCCGGAAGAGCTCTCTCCACCGAAGTGAACATACGCTGGCTGGATGCGGAGACGTTCGAACTCCGTGACCTTGCCGACGTCGACGGCATCCTGATCCCGGGAGGGTTCGGCAAGCGCGGCATCGAAGGCAAGATCCGGGCGATACAGTATGCCCGCGAGAACAACAAGCCTTACCTCGGTCTCTGCCTCGGCTTCCAGCTCTCGGTGATCGAGTACGCGCGGCACGTCCTCGGCATGCCCGATGCCACCAGCGAAGAGATGGGACCGGGGGCGCACGTCATCGCCATCCTCCCCGAGCAGGAGGAGGTCTCTGATCTCGGCGGCACGATGCGCCTCGGGAACTGCGACGTCGTTCTCAAGGAAGGGACGAGGGTGGCCGGCCTCTACGGCAGGACCGCAATCGTGGAGCGGCACCGGCACCGCTACGAGGTGAACCCGGAGTTCATCGCCGACCTTGAGAACGCAGGCCTCGTATTCTCGGGCTTCTGCGGAGAGCGGATGGAGGTCTGTGAAATCCCCGATCACCCCTTCTACCTCGCCACACAGTTCCACCCCGAGTTCAAATCGAGCCCCACAAACCCCTCCCCGCCCTACATCGGCTTTGTAGAGGCATGCAAAAAGAATAAAATATCATCCCAGACCAGGTGAGACAACAGAATGGTAAATATTGAGAAGTTTATCGATCAGGCAGTCCAGCAGATACGCGAGACTGCCGGTGGAGATAAGGTCGTGATGGCACTCTCCGGCGGCGTGGACTCGTCGGTCTGCGCGGCGCTGGCCACCCGTGCCATCGGGGACCAGCTTGTCCCGATATACGTGGATACCGGCCTCATGCGGAAGGGAGAGACCGATCGCATTCGGTCCCTCTTTGCCGATGCAAACCTCCGCGTCGTCGATGCGGCGGATGAATTCTTCGAGGCGCTCGCCGGGATCACCGATCCCGAAGAGAAGCGCAAAGCCATCGGTGCGAAGTTCGTCCGAATCTTCGAGCGGGAGGCAAAGCGGACGGGAGCGACGATGCTCCTGCAGGGGACGATCTACCCCGACCGCATCGAGAGCGAAGGGGGCATCAAGAGCCACCACAACGTGGGAGGCATGCCCCTCGACATCAAGTTCAAAGGCGTCATCGAGCCGCTGGCCGATCTCTACAAGGACGAGGTCCGCGATGTGGCCGGCGGCCTTTCGCTCCCGACTGAGATCCAGCACAGGATGCCCTTCCCGGGACCCGGGCTTGCCGTCCGGGTGCTCGGTGAGGTGACCAGAGAGAAGATCGCGATCGTCCGGGAGGCAAACGCCATCGTCGAGGAGTGCCTGGTGGAGAAGTTCCAGCCCTGGCAGTGCTTTGCCGCGCTTCTCGGCCTCGGGACCGGGGTCAAAGGAGATATCCGGCTGCACGGCTGGATCGTCGCGGTCCGGGCCGTCCATTCCCGGGACGGCATGACCGCAGACCCGCTGCCCCTGCCCTACGACACCCTCGCGCGGATAGCGACCCGGGTCACCGCCGAGATACCCGGCGTTGCCCGGGTCGTCTACGACGTCACCCCCAAACCCCCCGCGACGATCGAGTACGAGTGAGACCATGGCAGAAGATTCACGGGTGCTTGATGCACGCTACTACATGCCCGCATTCGGCCGGACGATGAAGATCGTCCGGGGTGCGGGGTCGCGCGTCTGGGACGATCAGGGACGGGAGTACATCGACTGTGTAGCCGGGATTGCGGTCTGCAGCACCGGCCACTGCCACCCGAAGGTGGTAGAGGCTATCTGCGACCAGGCCCGGCAGTTGATTCACTGTTCGAACCTCTACTACGTCCCGAACCAGGCGGAACTTGCCGAGAAACTCGTGGGGATCACGGGCCTATCCAAGGCGTTCCTCTCGAACTCCGGCGCGGAGGCAAACGAAGGCGCAATAAAACTCGCCCGCGTCCGGACGGGAAGAAAGAAGTTCGTCGCGTTTACCCACGGGTTCCACGGCAGGACCTGCGGGTCGCTCGCCGTCACCCACAAGCCCGCGATCCGGGAGCCGTTCGAGCCGCTCTCGCCCGCCTGCACCTTCGTCGACTACGGCGACCTCGACGCCCTCGCGGGGGCCGTCGATAAGGATACCGCCGGAGTCTTCGTCGAGCCTATCCAGGGCGAAGCGGGGGTCCTGATCCCGCCCGACAGTTACCTCCGGGGTATCCGGGATATCTGCGACGATACCGGCGCATTGATGATCGTCGACGAGGTGCAGACCGGGATGGGCCGGACCGGCAAGTGGCTTGCCATCCAGCACACCAATGTTGCCCCCGACATCGTCACGCTCGCAAAAGGGCTTGCGAGCGGTTTTCCGATCGGCGCGCTCGTCGCCCGCGAGGGGCTCGAGTTTGGAAAGAGCGAGCACGGCAGCACCTTTGCCGGAGGGCCGCTCGCCTGCGCAGCGGCACTCGCGACGATCGGCGTCATCGAGGAGGTCCTCCCCGATGTCCCCGGGAAGGGCAGGCGGTTCATGAGTGAACTTGCTCCCCACAATCCGCGGGGACGCGGCCTGATGATCGGTATCTCGGTCGGCGACCGGTGCGCGGAGATCCAGCGCACCTGCACCGAGCACGGTGTGCTCGTTAATTGTGCCGCCGACGGGAACCTCCGCCTGATTCCGCCGCTGGTGATCACGGACGAGGAGATCGACGCGGCTGTCGGTGTCATTAATGCGGCGTTTGATTAGGCCGTACTTCGCGGGCGCAAGCGGCTACTCCTACGCGAAGAAAGCGGAGGACGTCGCGCGCGAGCATGGCATCGACCGGGTGGCCCGCCTCGCGAGCAACGAGAACCCCCGGCCGCCGTCGCCCGCCACAATACAGGCGGCGGCGAATGCTCTCCAGACAGCAAACCGGTACCCGGACGAACGGGCATCGGCGCTTATCAAGGCTCTCCGCCGCTACCACGGCGATTACCGGTTCGTCACCGGCTCAGGGATGGACGGGGTCATCGAGACGGTGATCCGGACCGTCGTCGAGCCGGGGGAAACGGTGGTCATCTCGACGCCGACCTTCTCCTTCTACGGGCTCGCGGCCGCCATATACGGTGCCCGGGTCACAAACGTCCCCCGCCGGGAGGATTTCTCGATCGACCCGGCATCCTTCATCGAGGCCTCGCAGGGGGCAAAACTCGCTTTCCTCTGCTCGCCGAACAACCCCACGGGGAACTCGGTACCGCCGGAGGCGGTCGAGGAGATCCTCGAGGGGATGGAGGGGCTGCTCTTCCTCGACAACGCCTACGTCGACTTTGCAGATATCGACTACCGGCCTCTCATGCGGCGGCACGAGAACCTGGTCCTCGGGCGGACGATGTCGAAGATCTTCGCCCTCGCCGGGCTGCGGGTCGGCTACGCCTTTGTTCCGGAGTGGCTGGAGCCGTACTACCACCGGGCGGCGACACCGTTTGCACTAAACTCGGTCTCGGCGGCGGCGGCCGTCGGGGCGCTTGCGGATACCGACCGGGTGCACGAGACCCGCGACCACGTCCTGGAGTGGCGGCAGCGGTTCCTTGAAGAGGTGCCGTTCAGGACATACCCTACCGATGCAAACTTTGTTATGATCGACGTCGCTCCCCACACTGGCGACGAGGCGACAGAAAGCCTCGCGGCGAAGGGTGTCCTCGCCCGGTCCTGCACCAGTTTCCCGGGGCTCGGGGACCACTACATCCGGGTCAGCATCGGCGAAGACTGGGAAAACATTCGATTCCTCGAGGCGATTAAAACCTTATGATGACAGGCATCACCGGCACGCCGGGAACAGGAAAGACATCCATTGCGGCCGAACTCGAGCGGCGAGGGCACACGGTCGTCCGCCTGGCCGATACGGTGCGGCCCTACATCATCGAGGAGGACTCTCGCCGCCAGACGCTGGTGGTGGACGTCGACCAATGGGCGGAGGAGTTCGAACCCATCGACGGGATCGTCGAAGGGCACCTCGCACACCTGCTCCCCTGCGACCGGGTCGTGGTGCTCCGGTGCCGTCCCGACGTCCTGCGAAAGCGCCTTAGCCCCAGGAACTATCCCCCCGAGAAGGTCGCGGAGAACGCCGAGGCTGAGGCGCTCGACGTCATCCTGATCGAGACGCTCGATGAGCACTCAGACGAGCACGTCTTTGAGGTGGATACGACCGATCTCTCTGTAAAGGAGTGTGTAGACCGGATCGAGCAGGTCATCCGGGGGGAGTTGCCGCCGTCCTGCGGGTCCATCGACTGGACCGATTATCTGGAGCCAGGCATATGACGCTCGACCAGTTTCGACCGCAGGTGCAGGGCATCATTCAGCCCATGGTAGGCCTGATGAGAAAGATCGGGGTCACCCCGAACGGGCTGACGATTGCTTCTTTTTTTGTATCGGCACTTGCCGGTATCGCGTTCTATGCCGGAGGGGTCGTGCTCGGCGTCGCCATGGTCATCTTCAACGCCGTCTTTGACGCGCTCGACGGAGCGCTCGCACGGGACATGGGGATCGCGGGCGTCCGCGGAGATTTCCTGGACCATGTCATCGACCGCTACGCCGACATATTCATCATCACCGGCATATTTGCAGGCGGCGCCGCACCCTGGCCGATCGGCGTCTTTGCCCTGACCGGGGTCCTGATGTCCTCATACCTCGGCACCCAGGCGCAGGCTGTCGGGGTCGGCAGGTTTTACGGGGGCGTCCTCGGCCGGGCAGACCGCCTCGTGCTGATCATCATCGCCGGCGTGCTCACGGTGCTGATCCCGGGAGAGGTCTACGGTCTGAATTACCTCGGGTGGCTCCTCGTGATATTCGGCATCCTCGGGCACTACACCGCTTTTCAGCGTTTCGCCCACGTCTGGCGCCAGATAGAAAAAGAGTGAGCGGTTTTACGGGTTGAGGATGTAGATCCCGTAGGTGAGGTAGGCCGCGAAACTCACCCAGAGGAGGTAGGGGAGAAGCAGGAGCGCCGCGGGTACCGATACCCGGTAGAAGGCGCCGATCGTCATGAAGATTGCAATCCAGAGGAGCACGATCTCGATAAGAGCAAAAAACGGCGACTGCAGACCGAAGAAGAGGTACGACCAGAGGACGTTCAAGACCAGCTGGACGGCGAAGATCGTCATCGCGACCTGCACGTTCTTCTGGCTCCACCCCCTGCTCCAGACGAGATAGAGCGCGATGCCCATGAGGATATAGAGCACCGTCCAGACAGGACCGAAGACCCACGCAGGGGGGTTCAGGGCAGGCTTCAAAAGCGTAGCATACCAGGTTGGGATGGCCGGCATGGTGAAGGCCGACCCGATCACCGCTGCGAGCAGGCAGACCGCGATCGACGCAAAGAATTGAGTGGCCCGGACATAGAGAGATGTCACGACGCTAAATTGTGGCCGCACAACTTAATACCTTTCGATATTGAGTCAAAAATTCAGCCCCCGACCCGATGTGAAACCGACATCGTGCCGTTTCCGCGCGGGATAGGGGAAGAGTCTCTGAAGGGTGCCCGGGAAGTCACTCGCACTCTTCTCCGTCCGGATACTCGTCGTCTTCATCGTCCCCGGAAGCGAGAACCTCGCGGAGCGTAAACCGGAACGCCGTACCGAGGTCCGAGCGCCCCTCGACCCGGTCTTCCACCCGGATGGTGCCGCCGTAGCGCTCGACCAGGGTGCGGACGATGAAGAGGCCGAGCCCGTCGCCGTAGCCCCCGACCCATCCCCGCTCGAACCGGTGAAAGATCGACTCCTTCATGGGATCGGGTATGCCCGGCCCGGTATCCTCAACAGAGACCAGCACGCTCTCGCCGTCGTACTCCTCTACACGGATGGCGATCCGGATCCCCGGATCGCCGAACTTGACGGCATTGCGGATGAGGTTGGCGAAGACCTCGGAGAGGAGGTCGTCCGCCCAGATCCGGCGGTGGCTGACCGAGAACTCAATCAGAACATCCGGGAAGGCGGCGACCTCCTCCCTGATGACGAGATCGAGGTCGACCGGCCCGACATCCGGCGAATCGTGGTGGATGCGGCGGATCGTGGTGACGTTCCCGAGGATCTCTGCGCTCCTCCGGACACTGCTCCGGATCTTCCTGGCGTATAGCGCGGCCTCTCCCTCCAGCATCTCGATGAGGAGATCGGCATAGAGGTTCGAGACGTTCTCGGCATTCTTGATGTCGTGCGTCATGATATCCAGGTAGAGGTTCGCCTCCCGGTTGGCCGCCTCCAGTTTCTTGTGCAGCATGCCCTTCAGGATACCCGATCCAATCTCCTTTCCCACCATCTCAAGAAGCGCCATCTCCTCGCGGGAGAAGGTCTCCTTTGTCTTGCTCCCGACGTAAACCGCCCCGACAACGACCGATTCGGCGATGAGCGGGATGCAGGCGAGCGCCGAGACCTCGAGCTCCTGCAGTATGCCCGCCTCGATGGAGTTGAGGTCAGGCTGCCGCTCTATGTAGCGCGGCTGGCCGGCGATGAAGATAAAGTTGAACGGCCAGTGGTGGACCTTGATGATACGGCTCCGGGCCATGCATGATTGGGGCAGCCCGCTCTGGTGCTGGAGGAGGGCCCGTTTGCGCTCGGCGTCGAGCATGTAGACGATGCCGACATGAAACCCCATCAGGTTGAGCGTCTTTTCCAGTGACTCTTCCAGGAGTTCGGCAAGAGAGAGGGAGGTGGCGGAGACGCCGACCACCTGGTTGAGCACCATGAGCTGCTCGTTCCGGATGCGGATCTCCTCTTCCGCCCGTTTTCGTTCGGTGATATCCATCACACCGGCGATCGAGCCCCGAAATTCGCCGGAATCATCGGAGAACGGCGACGCGATCATCAGCGCGGTGATGCGGTCGCCTTCCTTCCGGACGAATTCGCACTCATACTGTTCCTGAGCGCCGTCTCTCCGGCAGTTCAGGCGATCCCGCATCGTGGCATCGGAGAGGGGGGTGAGGAATGCATAGATGGACCTGCCGATCATCTCATCCGGAGCGTAGCCGAGCATCTCCGCCATCCGGGGGTTGACAAACGATGTGCAGGCGTTCCGGTCGATCACCCAGATCCCCTCGCTGAGGCTCTCCACGACAAGCCGGTACTTCTGTTCGCTCTGCCTGAGCGCCTCTTCCGCTCTTTTGCGGCCGGTGATGTCGAGCACCCCGGCAAGACATCCGCAAAAGGCGCCGGTGGCATCCGTGATCGGCGACGTGACCACGAGCGCGTGGACGCTTCTCCCGTCATCGCTGAGGAGGTCCAGTTCAAACTCCTGCCTCTGAGCAGTCCGCCAGCAGAACGGATTTCTGGTGGCCGAACCGGTGCTGCCAGTCCCAAAGAACCCGGTAACGGGCGACCCGATCAGGCTTTCCGCGCGGCAACCAAGGATCTCCTCCATCGCCGGGTTTGCGAAGGTGATGAGGCCGGCCTCGTCCACGGCGAGAACGCCTTCGTTGAGGTTCTCGACCAATCTCCGGTACATCGCCTCCGAGTGCCGGAGTGCAAGTTCCACCCGCGTCCGCTCCTCTGCGTACCGCACGGCCCGGCAGAGCAGTTCCGCGTCGGTCTTCCCTTTGACCAGGTAGTCCTGCGCCCCGTGCTGCATCGCGCGGAGTGCGGCGGGCTCTTCTCCCGCGGCGGTGAGCACGATGATCGGGATGTCGGGCGCCACCTCTCGCAGGCGGTCAAAGATTCCCATTCCCCGGCCGTCCGGGAAGTCGAGGGCGAGGGGAACCACCCCGACTCCGCCCTCCAGCACGGGAGGCAGCCCGTCTTCGGGGCGTTCGCAGTACAGCAGTTCAACCTCGCGCCCGCACCCTTCAAGCATCTCCCGGATACCCGGGGCGTCGCCGGGATTCTCCCCGATCAAGATCACTCTCAACGATTCGCTCATGGTCTCACTCGTATGCAAAGCCTGATACCCGCCCATATCGGCTGCAAACTCAGGTATCCCGGCTTGAGGTCGGTTGCCGCTGTGTTTCACGATCATCCCCCCGTGATGATGCTCTCCGGACACGCACTCTTCCACGCTGCCGTACAGGGCGGATCAGCAGGCCCGGGGAGAACCCGGCTGGCCATGACAGCACCCCCGGCAGGCACGATCCCCGATCCACTCCCAGTAATGTATGTACCGCCCTTGGGGAATTTATACCTCATTCTTTGAACGCGGACGCCACGCGGGTCCGGCGCCCCGCGTTCCGGGAGGGGATGCCCGGGAGAGGAGGGCGACGGCGGCAGCGGCGACGAGATCGCACGCGGCAGCAGACCAGACCACGACTGCACCGTCCGGCACGACCGTCCCTGTAGTCGGGGCCGTCCTGCTGCTCGCCGCCGGCGGGTTCCTGGTCTGGCGGAGAGGGGTGCACCGCTAGATCCGGCGCGGTTCAAGGACGACGATTCACTCCATGATCGATGAGACGGAACAGGGTGCCCACCTTTTTGGGGACTCTACAGAGTCTCCATATAAAAATATACACATTTAATGGAAGAAGAACCGAATTGAAGACATGCAAATGTCGTCAACCTCATTCCTGTGTTTGTGCGTCCTCGGCCTGCTCCTTATGACCGCCGCATGCACGCAGAGCGAGCCCGGTATACCCGCCTCGACGCCGGGAAGCCCCGAACCCAACTACACCTCCAATGAAACGCTCGTCGCCTTCGTCGAGAGCGCGGTTGCCTATGCACACGCAAACGGCAAAGAAAAGGCCCTCGCCGAGTTTTCCGACCCGAACGGAACGTTCGTTCAGGGCGAACTCTACATCTACGCCTACGACTTCAACAACACCACCCTCGCCCACCCGTTCGACCCCGACAAGATCGGCGTGAGCCGGATGGACGAACTCGACGCCTTCGGCAACCCCTACACCCGGCAGTTCATCGACGCAGCGACGAATGGCTCCGGGTTCGTCCGGTTCTACTACATCAATCCCGCACACAACCGGACGGTCGAATCAAAACTGGGATACGTGATGAGGGTGGACGAGGACTGGTGGCTCGGCTCCGGAATTTACACGGGGCCGGCAGACCCGGTCACGGAAAACAGCCATACAGAGGGTTAACCCTGACCACACCCGCCACTTTTTAGTGCCCCAATAGATGAGAAAGGGCTACTTCCCCTTCCTCGCCCGCAGCCGTGCAATATCCTCGCTGCCGGGGACCTTCACCACGAACGTCCCGTGGCAGGGCTTGGTGTAGGGGAAGATCAGGTCCTCGCCCTCCACGCCGACATAGAGCGGCGGCACACCGATGATGTGGACATCATGGATCTTGTAGCCCGGTTCGACCTCGTGGTACTCCCGGACGTTCTTCTTGATATACTCCCGCGCCTCCTTAAACGAGGCCTGTGAGAGAATGATCTCGGGTTTCATTGCTTCGAGACAGCTGCCCATTGCATCACCTCGTCGAGTTTCCGCTTCAGCGGCATGGGGTTGTGGACGGCCTTTACCGCGACGACCTCGCAGGGGAACTCGATCTCGCCGGCGAGTTCTTCCGCGTGCTCCCCGAAGATGAGCGTATACAGCCGTGCCTTCGAGATGTAGGCCATCGTCCCCGCATAGGCGATCCCGGAGTCGTTGTGGATGAAGACGAAGCAGAGGTCGAAGTCCCGCTGCTTTTCCGTGATCTCGTCGATCGCAACGTCGAGATCGGTCATCTCCGAAACGTAGTACCGGCCCGGATCGGCCACTTCCATCAGTTTCCGCGCCGCCGTCGTCCCGGCAATCACCGGCCGGATGCCCCGCTGCTTCAAGCCGTGCACCAGGTAGAGCGCCATGCTCGTCTGGACGGGCACCTGCGGGCACCCGAGCAGGATCAGTGCTGTTTTTTCGTCGTTCTCCGTCATCGTTCTGTCTTCTCCAGTTGTTCAAGGACTTCAGGCACCCGTTCGGGGTGCGTGTAGATGGTGAACCGCTCCCCCCGCGAGAAGCTGACCAGGGTGATCCCCGCCTGCTCCGCCGTGAGGATGCCCCGATCGGTCGAGGCGGCGCGGGAGACGACGATCGGGATGCCTGCGTTCGCCGCCTTCGCCACCATTCCCGACGGCTGCCTCCCGGTGCACCCGAGGATGCAGGTCGACCGGTCGAGCCCCCGGAGGGCCGCGTAGCCCACGACCTTGTCGACGGTGTTGTGCCTCCCCACATCGCAGGCCCGGGTGACGAGTTGACCGTTGCAGAAGAGGACCGAACAGTGGACGGCGCCGGTCCTCCGCCAGGTATCGGACTCGATCGCCGCCGTGACCGCACGGATGCCGTCCGCCGTGACGGTGATCGACGAGGCAACCCCTCTGGGCTCGCCGAGAACGCGGTAGCCGCCGGACGACTCCATCTCGAGCCGGACGTCTCTCCCGACCGGGGCGGTGATATACACGTCCTTCCCCGATACCTCCACCGAGTCGACCCTGTCGGTCAGCCCCTCGCTGACGACGAACCCGGCCCCCAGGTCGTCCAGGCGGTCGGGGCTTGCCACCAGGGCCGTAAGGTACTCGCCGTTCAGGAAGAGCCTGACGTGGTCCTCGATGATGATATCGTCGTGGACGGTGCGCGCGGCGTCGCCCGTCACCTGGATCCCCGTGCGGCAGACGATCTCCATCAGGCCGTCTCCTCCCGTATCCAGTCCAGGTACGGGGTGTAGCCGCCGAGGACGGGTATGGCGATGATCTCGGGGAGGTCGTAACTGTGGAGCCCCTTTACCTTCGCGATGAGCGGGTCGAGGAGGCTCTGCTGCGTCTTGATGATCAGGAGCTGTTCGGGCTCGCTCCTGACCGTGCCCTCCCACCGGAAGCAGGACTGGACGCCGGTGACGTTCACGCAGGCGGCAAGCCGGGCATCGACGAGCGCTTTTGCAATCGCCTCCGCCTCGCCGGCAGGGGCCGTGCAGAAGACCACGACAAATTCCGGGATATCCATGATGTTACCTTCGTAGCATCCGTATTTAACCATTCTCCGGCGCCCGGCCGGAGGCAGGCGTCAGCGGCGATATCTGCCGCAGCCGCCCGATCACCTCCGGCAGCACGTCCAGAACGCAGTCGACGTCCTCTTCCGTGTTCGCGTCGCCGAGGGTGAGCCGGAGCGAGCCGTGCGCCTCCTCGTGAGGGAGGCCGATCGCGAGCAGCACGTGCGACGGTTCCAGCGATGCCGAGGAGCAGGCGCTCCCCGTGGAGGCGCAGATCCCGCGGGCGTCGAGCAGCAGGAGGATCGACTCGCCCTCGACGTAGCGGAAGCTGAAGTTCGCGTTGTTTGCGAGCCGCCCGGTCGGGTGGCCGTTTAAGCGGGCATCCGGGATCGACCCGAGAACCCCCCGGACCAGCCGGTCTCGCATCGCGGCGATCCGGCGGTTGTGCCCCTCGATATCGGCGGTCGCGAGTTCGATCGCCCGGCCGAGCCCGACGATCCCCGGGACGTTCTCGGTCCCGGCGCGCCTTCGTTGCTCCTGTGCGCCACCGTGGATAAGATTCTCGACCCGGGTCCCCCGCCGGATGTAGAGCGCTCCGGTCCCCTTGGGCCCATAGAACTTGTGAGCGGAGAGCGAGAGGAGGTCGATCCCCATTGCGTCGACGTCGATCGGCACCGCCCCGACCGCCTGGACCGCGTCGGTATGAAAGAGGACGCCGTGGTCGTGCGCGATCCGGCCTATCTGGGCGACCGGCTGGATTGTCCCGATCTCGTTGTTCGCCATCATCACCGAGACCAGGGTGGTCTTATCGGTGATCGCGTCCTCGACGTCGCCCGGGTCCACCCGGCCGAATTCGTCGACGGGGAGGTAGGTGACGGAGAACCCCTGCTTCTCCAGCCACGCGCAGGTATGGAGGACGGCATGGTGCTCGATTGCGGAGGTGACGATATGGTCGCCCCGCTTCCGGTTCGCGAAAGCCGCTCCCTTGATCGCCCAGTTATCGGCCTCGCTGCCGCCGGCGGTAAAGAAGATCTCGTTCGGCTCCGCCCCGAGGGCTGCTCCAACCTGCCCGCGTGCCTCTTCCACGCCCTGCCGGGACTCGCCGGCAAACTGGTAGAGGGACGAGGGGTTGCCGAAATACCGGGAGAAGTACGGGGCCATCGCCGCGAGCACCTCCGGTTTCATGAATGTTGTCGCCGCGTGGTCCATATACACAGGGCGTTGATCCAGGTCGTTCATGTCCACTAAAGCGTTAGGTCTAAGACCGTATCAGCGTTACCGGTCCGGGACCGGCCGGGAGCCTTATGGGCCCGAGTAAGAAATTAAATAGGGTTCCATGCGCAATATCTGATAATGTACTCAAGACGGATGGATCACCTTCCCCCTTACCTTTTTGCACGCATTGACGAGATGAAAGAGGAGAAACGGCGACAGGGGGTCGATGTCATCGATCTCGGGGTCGGTGACCCCGACCTCCCTACCCCGCCGCATATCGTAGAGGCTCTCTGCGCCGCGGCCCGCGACCCGAAGAACCACCACTACCCCTCCTACACCGGCATGCTTGCCTACCGCGAGGCGGTGGCCGACTGGTACCGGGGCAGGTTCGGCGTCGACCTTGACCCGAAGAAGGAGACGCTCGCGCTCATCGGGTCCAAGGAGGGCATCGCGCACATCGCCGAGGCTTTCGTCAACCCGGGCGAGGTCGTCCTCGCTGCCGATCCGGGATACCCCGTCTACAAGACCTCCACGCTCTTTGCCGAAGGAAAGGTCCATGAACTGCCTATCCGGGCGGAGAACGACTTCCTCCCGGTGCTCGAGGATATTCCCGCCGACGTGGTGAAGCAGGCGAAGTTGATCTTCATCAACTACCCAAACAACCCCACGGCCGCAATAGCGCCCCTCTCGTTCTTTACGGAGGTCGTCGAGTTCGCGCGGGAGCACAATATCGTCGTCGTCCACGACAACGCCTACTCCGAGATCACCTTCGACGGCTACCGGGCGCCCTCGTTTCTCGAGGCAGACGGCGCGATGGAGGTCGGTATTGAGATGCATTCGCTCTCAAAGACCTACAACATGACCGGGTGGCGGATCGGCATGGCCTGCGGGAACCCCGGGATCATCGCCGGGCTCGGCCGGGTCAAGACCAACGTCGACTCGGGCGCGTTCGACGCCATCCAGCACGCCGCAATCGCCGCGCTCACCGGCCCGCAGGACTGCGTGCAGGAGGCCTGCTCAATATACCAGGAGCGCCGGGACGTGCTCGTGAAAGGGCTCTGTGAGATCGGTTTAGACGTCCACGCGCCGAAAGCCACCTTCTACGTCTGGGTGCCGGTCGACGACTGCATGGCGTTCTCCGCAAAACTCCTCGATGCGGCCGGGATCGTCGCGACTCCCGGACTCGGGTTCGGCAAAAACGGCGAGGGGTTCGTCCGGTTCGCCATAACCCGGTCGATCGAGCGGATCAACGAGGCGGTCGACCGGATGCGGGGGCTCGACCTATGATCCTTCCCTCCCACCTCTCGGTCAGGGACGGCCACCTCCGGATCGGCGAGCACGATACGGTGGACCTTGCCGGACGGTTCGGCACCCCGCTCTATGTCACCGATGAGATGCGGATCCGCGATAACTTCCGCCGTCTCTCCGGCGCCCTCACCGCCCACTACCCGAAGGTGCGGGTCCTCTACGCCGCAAAGGCGAACGGCAACCTGGCGGTCTTTAAGACGCTCGCCTCGATGGGCGCCGGGGCCGACGTCTTCTCCGCCGGAGAGGTCGCGCTCGCCCTTGCGGCAGGCATGCGCCCGGCTTCGCTCCTCTTCAACGGAAGTTCCAAGACCCCCGCCGACCTCGCCCTCGCCGTAGAGAAGGGGATCCGGGTCTCGGTGGACTCGCCCGACGAGCTCCGGCAGCTTGAGGCGGCAGCCGCGAAAGCCGGCAGGACCGTCGATATCGCTTTCCGGGTCAACCCCGCGATCGAGGTCCCCACCCACCCCAAAATTGCCACCGGCCTCGCCACGAGCAAGTTCGGCATCCCGGCGAGGGAGATCCTCGATGCCTACCGGGAGGCGCTCGCGCTCGAACATATCAATCCGGTCGGGATCCACTGCCACATCGGCTCGCAGATCCTTGCCGTGGAGCCCTTCGCCCGCGAGGTCGAGGTGCTGATCGATGTTGCCCGCGACCTCATCGGCATCGGGGTCGACCTCTCGTTCATCGATATCGGGGGAGGCCTCGGCATCCCCTACCGCCGGGAGACCGACCGGGCCCCGACGCCGGAGGAGTATGCGGGAGCGGTCATGCCGGTCTTCCTGAAGGGTATCCGCGACCTCGGGATCGAGCCCGAACTCTGGGTCGAGCCGGGCCGGTGGCTCGTCGCCGACTCGACGATCCTCTTAACCAGGGTCAACTCGGTCAAGACCGCTCATGCGAACTTCGCGAACGTCGACGCCGGGTTCAACCTCCTCGTGCGGCCGACGATGTACGACGCCTACCACGAAGTCGTGGCGGCAGACAGGGCGGACGCACCCGCGGTGCGGGAGTACTCCGTCACGGGACCGATCTGCGAGACGGGCGACATCCTTGCAAAGGGCCGGATGCTCCCCGATCTATCGGCCGGCAACCTCATCGCGGTGCTGGATGCCGGGGCGTATGGGTTTGCCATGTCGTCGCAGTACAACAGCCGCCCCCGGTGCGCCGAGGTGCTCCTCGCGGGCGAGAAGGCGGCGCTGATGCGCCGGGCAGAGACGATCGACGACCTGACCGCCCCCATGGTCACTCCGCCCTGGCAGGCGTAAGGAGCGGAGCGGCAGCGTGAAGTTCCACTACCTCCTGGTCGACGACCTCCTCGAAAAGGGAGAGTTCGAGCGCCGGGTGGAGGAGAAGGTGGCGGAGTCGGGGGACCTGCTCGACGACCGGACGGGGGCGATGCTGGTCGTCAAAGACCTGGGCCGCTCGCACATCCAGATACATGACCTCCCGGCCGCCCCGAGCCTCGCCTGCTTCTTTGCAAAAGTCCTCTCCATCGAGGAGCCCCGGGAATTCGAGCGGGCCGACGGCACGACCGGCATCGTCGCGAGCGTGACGGTGGGCGACGAGACCGGCAGGGCCAGGCTGACCCTCTGGGACGAGAAGGCCGGCGCCGTCCATGAGATCGAGGCAGGAGACGTCCTCGAGATCCTCGGCCGGCCGAAGGGCAAAGGAAAGGTCCCCGACGTCACCGCCGTCGCCGTCGAGAAAGCAGCGTGCGAGATCACCTGCGACGATGCAGGAGCCCCCGCGCCCGGGCCGGGAGGCGACCTCGAGGTCAGGCTCATCGCCATCGAGAGCCCGCGGACGTTCACGCGGCGCGACGGCGGCACCGGGGAGATGGTTGAAGCGGTGATCGGCAACGAAGACGGTGTCTTCCGGCTTGTCGCCTGGGCCCCCGCAGTCCTCGAAGGGTTGGAAGCAGGGGGAAACGTCGTCATCCGCGGCGCCACCGCCCGGGAGGGCGACCAGGGCATCGAGTACAGCCTCGGCGAAGCGGCGTCCGTCTCGCGCTCCGACCGGGAGATCAGCCTCGCGCTCGATACCGTCGCGGATGTCGTGGAAGGGAAGTCGTATTCGCTTGCCGGAACGGTGGCAGGCGTGCAGCCCCCTCACGCGTTTGTCACGCGGGCCGGGAGGCAGTCCAGTGTCCGAAACCTGGTCCTCGCCGACGGGACGGGGGAAGTTCCGGTCGTTATCTGGGGCGAGAAGGCGGACGAGCACCTGGTAGCCGGCGACCGGATCGAGGTCTACAACACAACCGCCCGGCGGGGGCGATACGGCGACATCGAGGTGCATCTCTCGTGGGGGAGCGCTCTCGTTCTCCTCGCACAGGAGGAGAAGGAGGTGGAGGTCGAAGGGACGATCATCGCCACCCGGGAGGGGATCGCTCTTGATACCGGTGATGCCTGCTACCTCCTTGCCGAGCCGCTGCCCATCGGATCTGTTGTGCGCGCCCGGGGCCGGGTGCATAGGGGCGTGATCTGCCTGAGCGATATCGAGGCGGTAATGCCCGATCAAGAGGGTCTGCAGCGGCGCCTGGATCAGTTCTCCGGGAGACCCTGATCCCGATCTTCACTTTCGCCCCGCACGGCGAGCGACCTTTATGGTTCCCGCTATAGACTCTTAGTGTAAGCAGAGCAGACACACCAGAGAGATCAAGTGAGGATTGAGATGACAGAGATTGATCTTGAAGATTTACCCGGCGTCGGAGCCACCACCGCCGATAAGCTCCGCGAGGCTGGATACGGCACCGTCGAGAGCATTGCAACGGCCACCACGTCGGATCTCGCCGAAGCGGCTGAGATCGGCGAGGGGACCGCAAAGAAAGTTATCCTGGCCGCCCGGAAGATGGCGGATATCGGGGGGTTCAAGACGGGCCGCGATATCCTCGATAAGAGAAAGGATATCAAGAAACTGCAGACGCTGGTCCCCGAGTTCGACGAACTGATGGGCGGCGGACTTGAGACCCAGGCGATAACAGAGGTCTACGGCGAGTTCGGGTCGGGTAAGAGCCAGCTCGTCCACCAGATGGCCGTCAACGCCCAGCTCCCCGTAGAACTTGGCGGTCTGCACGGATGCGTCATCTACGTCGATACCGAGAACACGTTCCGCCCGGAGCGGATCGAGCAGATGGTCAACGGGCTCCCCGAAGAGGCGGACCTTGGCCCGCTCGAGGATATCCTCGAGCGCATCCATGTCGCGAGAGCACACAGCTCCGACCACCAGATGCTGCTCCTTGAAACCGCACGAGAACTGGCAAACGAACTGCGGACCTCCGATTACCCGGTAAAGCTCTTCGTCATCGACTCGTTGACGTCCCTCTTCCGCTCGGAGTACGCAGGGCGCGGCACGCTCGCCGCCCGGCAGCAGAAACTGAATCGCCACATGCATGACCTCCTGAAACTGATCGACGACCACAACGCCGTCGGTCTCGTGACCAACCAGGTTATGTCAAACCCGGCCGTCCTCTTCGGCGATCCCACGAAACCGATCGGCGGCAACATCGTCGGGCACACCGCAACCTTCCGGCTCTACCTCAGGAAGAGCAAGGGCGGCAAGAGGGTTGCCCGCCTGGTAGACAGCCCCAACCTCCCCGAGGGCGAGGCGGCATTCATGGTTGAACAGGCCGGGCTCAAGCAGTGTTGAAGGCGCTCGTAACGGACGTCGACGGCACCATCACCGACCGGCGGCGGCGGATCAACACCGCAGCCGTCGATGCCGTCCGGACCCTCGTCGACGCCGGGATCGAGGTCGTCCTTGCAAGCGGTAACACCGTCTGCTTCATGGACGGCCTCTGCAAGATGGTCGGGACGGACGGGACCATCATCGGCGAGAACGGCGGTGTCTACCGGAGGGGGTTTCCCGGCACCCTCCATATTCCCGGCGACCAGGCGGCCTGCCTGGAAGCGTATGAGGTCTTAAGGGACTATTTTGCCGGAAAAGGCGTCGAACTCGAACTCTACGGCGCACAGTATCGGTTCGCTGATGTGGCCTTCGCCCGGAACATCGATGTCGATGAAGCGAGAAGGGTCATCCGCGACCACGACCTCCCCGTCCGGCTGCTCGATACCGGGTTTGCGGTCCACCTCCAGACCCCCGGCGTGAGCAAGGGAACGGCGCTCGTGGAACTTGCCCGCGAGATGGGGCTTGCCCCTTCCGAGATGATGGCTATCGGCGACTCCGAAAACGACATCGAGATGCTTGAAGTTGCCGGCATCGGCGTTGCGGTGCGAAACGCCCCGGCCCCGACACGCACGGCGGCGGACTGGGTCTCGGAAGGGACCTATGGAGACGGATTTTTAGAAGCGATAAAAAAGTATTTTGGCGATTTTGAGACACGGTAACCGCGCTGGTGATCCGGCTCTCAATGACCTACCTTGAAGGTCACTATTTAAAGCCGGAGATTCTGTATTTCAGAGAATTATTTCCTTCGTCCTCCCGAATCCATCAATCATACCGGCTCCTCGCAACGATGGAGTTTAATTGGTTTCGTTCTCGTCTTCCACAGGAGTCTGCTCCTCTATCGGCTCCTCAGTCGGTTCCGGTGTGAATGTTGAAATTTCTTCCAGTTCCGGCTCCACAATTGGGGTCACCTCCGGGGTCGGCTCCTCGACCATGGGCTCCGCAGTTGGCTCCTCAATTGGGGTTGGCTTCGGTGTTGTCGATGGAGTGGCCGGGGGAACGGTTGGCGGTGGTGTCCAGTCTTTTGGCGGTTCCCAGTCATCCCGAGCCGGGGTTGCAGTTGGGTGGGGCGGCAAATGCTGCACCGGGGTTGGTTGCGGAACCGATGTTCCTACCGGAGATGGCGTCTCTATAGCCGTAGGAGGCGCAGTTGGATCGGTAAGGGTTGGTGTGGGCGTGGGCGGCTCAGTGGGCGTTGGTGTGGCCGGTAAATAGGGATTATCGGGCCTTCCTTCGCGATACAGCCGTATCGGCGCAGAAACCGGGAGATCATAATACCTTGGTATATCTGGCTGCTTTTCCGGCATTACCGCTTTCTTATCATAGTATTTCCGTGGGATGTAGTCGTGTTCGTCAGTATAAGGATTTCTCATAAATGAATATTGGCCGAAATCCACCGTGCTTATCACATACACCGGGACATTCTCCGAGTAAATGAGAATTACTGACTCCGTGAGCGGGTAATTCCATTCCTTAAGCCAATCATAATAACCGAAACGGGTCTCAAGGGTCGGGCCACCGTAATTTTCACCGTTTGGCCCGGCGTTCCGGTT
Source organism: Methanomicrobiales archaeon HGW-Methanomicrobiales-2 (assembly GCA_002839645.1). Taxonomy (GTDB): domain Archaea; phylum Halobacteriota; class Methanomicrobia; order Methanomicrobiales; family Methanoculleaceae; genus Methanoculleus. The sequence goes on from PGYL01000007.1 coordinate 67,053, forward strand.
ATAGAAGTGTAAATAGACATTTTTCAGTTCAATGTTGCTGAAGTGATAAACGTGGTCGTGCAGTTCAAAGCTCTGCATACCGGCTAATTCCGGAGGGAACTCCGATTCAACGATAACACTTGTCGTTTGTGTGGCATGATCAACGATGTAATAATAGGTGCGGGGAACGCCAGCCGTTCCCGTCCAGGTCTCGATAGTAACCTCCGTTGTCGGCGTTGGCGTCGGTGTCGGGTCAATCGTTGGGGATACCGTTGGTGTAGAATCCAGTGCAGGCTCCGTGGTCGCCGTAGGAACGGATGTTGTGGTCGCAGTGGGTGTGGGGGTTGCAGTTGGACTCGTAGTTGGGGCGGGAGTCGCTGTCTCATTCGTAGTCGGGGTTGCGGTTGGACTCATAGTTGGGGCGGGAGTCACCGTCTCATTCGTAGTCGGGGTTACTGTCTCATTTACCGTTGAGGTCGTTGTTGGCTCGGTTGTCGGACAGGGCGTCTCCGTTGCCGTTGGAGTAACCGTTGTTCCTCCAGAGGAACTGCTACTACTGCTACTTCCTCCAGATGATGACGAAGACCGTGCCGAACCGCCAGAAGTGCTTGTTTCAGCCACATTTGAAAACATCCCGATAATCATATTCACGATTCCCGGTCCCGGTTCACCCGGTGCCCCAATTGTCTTATTTTCGGTCGCCTTCGTCGTGTTATCAATAGTCCGCGAGACGACCGCGTCGTTCACTATAACAGAATTCATTTCCGTCGAATTGTTCAATTCCCCTGTTTCAAACCCGCCAGTGGCGTAAACAACGCCTACAGCCAGAGCGAGGGTGAGAACGATTCCAGCGACGATTTCCAGTTGCTTCATGATTATAACCCCATTCGGCTCATGTTTCCACAAATTCAGCCACGTATATATTTTACTTTGAATACATGCTTGTGGATATATATGTTTGCAAGCAATCACCGAACCCGAATGAGGAGCGATTCGCTACATAGACAGATCAACCACGCGCGATACAGGGGAGTTGAGTCCTGATCTACAGGGCTGTCCCGCCGCCTTTTCTCCAAAAAGTGTGGCGCGACCGGGGTCTACAACCCTGACCGGGCCCGGTCCAGCGTGCTGAGCCGGGTCTTCCTTCGCCAATACGCAAGCCAGAGCCCGATCCCCGGGCTCAAGATGGGGCCGTCGTTGCCCACAGTCCCGGTGGGGGTATCGATGCGGTTGGTGTCATGAACGTTCGAGGGAACCCGGGGACCCGCAGGTATCTAAACCAGTATAGTTACCGCACCCAGGCGGGGTCAGAAAAAGTATTATCCGGATCTCTTCAGCAGGTAGCGGTCGACCACGACATAGTCTTTTATATCCTTCACCGCCTCGAACGGAACGAGCATCTTGTCCCCATCTGTCCTGTAGCCCTCAGTCCTGAACGTCTCGTCCGGTTTGACGAGCAGGTCGACAACCTGTCCGGTGTTGAGGTCGACCATGATATTCTTGATAGTCCCGATGAGCATGCCATCGTTACTCATCACTTTCTTCCTCGCAAGGGCACGGCAGAACGTTTTGCTCATACAGAACCGTGGGGTGTTTGTACTATTTAAATGTTCTAAAGTCCATAAAATCCCGGGAAACCGGCATTATAGAATCCTTCACCGGGGGAAGGTGCCACTGCCGTTGTCCGGGGCTGCAGAGGGGTCCCGGGGGCCGAACTGTTCCCGATAGCCAGAACCCTTTACCGGGCGATGCTGGCGTGCCGCAGGTCTTAATCACCGAAACGCCGCAGGCCCCGTCCCACACAAGGAGCAAGAGTTCCATTTAGACGGGCGACCGCTCGCCTGATGGCAAAATAAGAAGTAGGGTTGGTTTATCTCACGGTCTCGGCTGCCATCCTGACGTCGGTTGCCTTGACCGTCTTTCTGCCCGCATGGCCCGCCAGCTTGATCGCCTCTTTGGCGATCCTTGACGCGTACTGTTCCATCAGTTTTGCAAGTTCTTCATTTGCATCGGAACTCACTCGTTCCGCGCCGGACTTCTTTACAATTCTGCCAACTGGTGCCAGAGGTATATCAGTCATGATCTCATTTCCCCCTTTTCATTGAGTTCTGTGAAATGCACTCACACACAGAACTCGTTTTACAGAAGCACCATAGGTGCTCTCATATAAATACTTATCCGTTTCCAGAGGGGTTGAAGCGCGAAATTCCCTTCGGGGAGGGGATCAAAGTGAGGGAAAGACCCGAATTATATCGGTCTGGGTAACGATCCCTATGGGCTTGCCGCCCTCGACTACAATCAGTCTCCCGATCTCCCGTTCCTTGAACCGGCCGACAAGCTCGTAGAGCCGGATCGAAGACGGCGCCTCCACCACATCGGCGGTCATGACCTCTGCGATGGGCGCATCGAGCGTCATGCCCCGATCAAGACCGCGGGCAACATCGCTCAACGTCACGATGCCCGCGAGGTCGCCGTTCTCTACCACCACCGGGGCACCGTGAATATGGTGCGTGGTGAAGAGGTGAACGGCATCGCGGAGGGTGGCGGAGAGCGGCAGGGTCAGGAGCGGGGTGCTCATATAGTGCTTGATCGACTGTTTCGGCAGAGATATCATCTCCGCGACACTGATCAGGAGCGCCTGCTGATTTTCGTCCATCCCGAAGATCTCACCGCGGACGAGGAGTTTGTTCACCGGCGTGGGCCCGATCGAGACCATATCCCCCATGCGGAAGAGTTTTACGCTCCCGATGATCCTGACCATCGCCTGGCAGAGGTCCGGGTGGCAGAGAGTGGTGAAACCGAGCTCGGCGACCCGCACGCCCTTCACTCTTTCACCATCGCGGAAGATCGGCACCTCGGACTGGTGCTCGAGGTCCCCGAGATTCAGTTCCTTGTATGCACCTGCGGTCGGGCTATAGCCCCCTTTGGGCCCGGGAACGCCGTCGACAAGCCCGAGCGCCTTTAACGCCTGCATCTGGTTACGGACTGTGCCGGGGTTGCGCTTGAGCACATCCGCGATCTCCTCACCTTTTATAGAGTGGGAAGACTGATGATATAGAGTTATCAGAGTTATCAGGATGTCCTTCTGAATGGGAGAGAGATCCATAATTATCAGTCATTATACGTTGTTTAAATACATTAGGTTGTGCGTACAGTGGAATTTGAAACCATCCCGACCGTTCCGACGGCAGACGAATTGCTTGACCGCAGTCTTCGCAGAGCAGCTGCCAAAAGGAAGCTGAAGACCAACGTCGATAGCGCAAACGAAGAGTTCGTGAGAGCGGTCGCGAAAGCCATCCACGACAAGTTAAAAAGCGTGGTCAGCTCGTTTCCGAGTTTCGAGCGTCTCTCCCCCTTCTACCAGGAGGCGACCGACATCCTCGTCTCGCTCGACCGGCTGAAACGATCCCTCGGCGCCGTCAACTGGGCGGCCGACCAGGTCTGGATCATCGGCTCCGATTACACCCGGAGTATGCGATCCGGAGTAGACACACCCTCAAAACGGCGACAGGCCGTCGCCCGCATAGCCTCCATCGTTCACCAGGTGGAAGACGATCTCGTATACTTAAACGAGGCCCGCAACATCCTGCGGAAACTCCCGCACGTGAACGACGACGACTTCACCGTGGTGGTGGCGGGGTTCCCGAATGTCGGGAAATCTTCGTTTATCCGGCTTGTCTCAACAGCAGAACCCGAGATCGCCGCCTATCCGTTCACCACCAAGGGGATCATCGTCGGCCACCACGAGATCGGCAAACGCGACCGGGTCCAGCTCGTCGATACGCCCGGAGTCCTCGAGCGCCCGGCCGAAGAGAGGAACCCCATCGAGCGGCAGGCGGTAAGCGCCATCATCAACGCCGCCGATGTCGTGCTCTTCATCCTGGACCCAAGCGAGCACTGCGGGTACATGCTCGACGACCAGATCCGGCTCCTCGATGAGATACACCGGATCGTCGACGTACCGGTGGTGACGGTTGCGAACAAGGCGGATATCCAGGGGATCGAGGGTTACCTGGAGATGTCCACGCTCACCGGCGAAGGGGTGGAGGCGGTCTTCGACCTCCTGCTCACACACAAAAAGGAAGCCACGAAAACGAACCTGCGAGAGCCGCCCCAACCAGAAACCCAAGAATAGCCCCGCCGTTTAAGGGAGGGAGCCCCGCCTGGGGCTTTCCCTTGTTGACAAAGAAGAGGAGTACGGCAAGGCCGGCAAGCGACCCTGCCATCGCACCGAGTGTCGGTGCGGAGAGGATCCAGAGGACGGCAGGCGCATCCAGAAAGACGTGCGACGATGCCACGAGGATCGAGGGCATGATCAGGTCGCCCATACCCATGACGAACGCGCCGCGCTCCTCCCCCTCTCCTATGTTGAGACCCTCCCGCCGGAACGAGTAGTCCATTCTCTTCGGGACCACGACCATGATGGGAGCTTTTGTCTCGAGGACGCCTTCGGCAAGCGTGATCATGTGTTTTGTCCGGTAAACCGATATTGCGTCGTAGACCGCGAGCAGCACGAGCAGCACGAGCACCGGCAGGATGGCGAGGGATATCCCGAAGATAGACGCAACCCCGGCAGATATCAGCACGCCGAGAACATCGATGACGTACCACTCCGGGTAGAGATAGAGGAGCGCCGTCGCCGCCCCGGCACCGATGAGCGTCCCGATGACAGCGGCATCGGTGGTCCCGAGCGCGAGGTTGGAGAGCGCCGCAAAGATGTAGAGGAACGTCAGGAATATGGAGATGCCGATGATGATCGAGATGAAACGCCGCCCTCCCGCCCGGATAAGGAGGAGCAGGACCAGCGTAAAGGCGAGCAGCATGCCTATGAATATCAGGGGATTCGCGACCGACTCGGGGTCTTCAAATGCCACAAGACCCGCCGCCTGCATGGGGAGAACGAGAACGAGGGCGATCAACTGGACGGATAAGAGCATGAGGGGCATTCCAAGAAGTGGCAGCCAGTCGCGTATCTGCATCACAAAACTCCATTCATTTTAGGTAGGTTAATTAATGCATCCTCATCACTTTAAAATATGGAGATTCGCGAACTCATCGGCGACATTGTTCTCACCATCGTGATGGTAGTCTCCACCATCGTTCTGGTGATGCGGTTCTGGCAGGACCTGATTATAGCGGTTGCTGCGACGTTCATGATGCTCTCCCTCGGGGGGCTGCTCATCTCTCTTGGTATGAAGATCATGAGCCTCGAGAAGAGCGTCGCACAACGGGAGCGCACCATGCGCGTGAACATGGAGGAGATGGGAAGGACGATGAGCACCAAATACGACAATACGGTCAGTCACATCGAGGAGATCGTCGACGGGCTCTCCCGGCGGATGTACCGGTGAACCGGACCGCCATCTTAATGCCCTCTCCCCTTCTCATGATCAGGTAGCATGGGCGTTGCTATCCGAGATATCCTGGCAGACTGTAAAGAGACGTTGACGTGGGACGGCCTCTCCGGCACCGCCGCAGTGGACGCCCACAACGCACTCTATCAATTCCTCTCCATCATCCGGCAGCCCGACGGCACCCCGCTGATGAACGGCGCGGGCCGGGTCACCTCGCACCTCTCCGGCATTCTCTTCCGGTCCATCAACTTCCTGGAAAAGGGCATCAGGCCGGTCTTTGTCTTCGACGGGAAGCCGCCGGAGTTCAAGCAGGAGACGATCGACGAGCGGCGTCTCGTCCGTACCAGGGCCGACGAGGCCTGGAAGACGGCGCTCCGGGAAGGGGATATGGAGGAGGCGTATAAGCAGGCGAGCGCCTCCACCCGTATCGACAGCCATATCATTGCGTCGTCCCACGAACTCCTCGACCTGCTCGGCATCCCCTGGGTGCAGGCACCGAGCGAAGGCGAAGCGCAGGCAGCCCACATGGCGCGGCAGGGAAAGGTTACTTACGCCGTCTCGCAGGACTACGACTCGCTCCTCTTCGGCTCCCCGGTGCTGGTGCGCAACCTCACCGTCAGCGGCCGGCGAAAGATGCGAGGGCGGACGATCACCGTGAACCCCGAGCGGATCGTCCTCTCCTCCCTCCTCGACTGCCTTGGCGTCACAAGGGAGCAACTCGTCGAGATCGGCATCCTGGTGGGCACGGACTTCAATCCGGGCATCCGGGGCGTCGGCGGCAAGACCGCCTTGAAGGTCGTGCGAAACGGCGAATTTGAGTCTGTGATCGCGGAAAAGCAGCCCGACTTCGACCCCGCTCCAATCCGGGACTTCTTCCTTAACCCGCCGGTCACCGGGGACTACACCCTCGAGTGGAGGTCGCCGGACGTCGACGGGGTTATCGAGATGCTCTGCGGACGCTACGACTTCTCAAAAGAGCGGGTCGAAAGCGCTCTCGCCAAGGTCTCGGTGAAGGCGACGCAGAAGACGCTGGATGCCTGGTTCTGATACACCTGATGCGCCACCTCTTCCCGGGACGGCCCAAAAGACGGCGAATCCCGGAAGGCGACTCTCTTTTACCCATAGGAGTGCATAGGGAGACGACACAACAGATATATGCCAGAACGACCAAGTAAGCCGATTGACGAAGAATTCCCAGGTCTTCAAGACAGGATGGGGAGTGCAGGGACGAAAGCGGACACGCACAATCTCTACCGTTCAGTCTCCCAGACTATTATCGACCTTTCGTTCTCCCGGTTCGTCCGGGCTCTTCCCGGGACCAACTCCCCTCCGTCTCCCAGCGTCGCCCTGTAACCACGGTGGCCCCTGCCGGACCGCCGTTAAACGATACCAAGAGGTGATTGATATGAGAGAACTCTACGAGAAGATGATAAACGAGGCCATGGCCGCCCAGCGGGCGGATGTGGATACGGTAAAGGCGAAACGCGGCCAGAAGTTCGTCATCGAGGACACGAAACCCTACGTCGACGTGGCGAAGAAGATGACGGCGATCGGCAACCAGAGCCAGGCGGTCATCAACCTCCACAAGAACTCGGTGGTCTCGCATTTCGAGACCCTGAAAAGCCTTACAACGACCGTCCGCCCCGAAGACGACCCGTTCGTCGAACACTACCAGACACCCGTGGTGCTTGAAGTCTTAAAAGATCAGGACGAGGCGTTCGCGAGGAGCGTTGATGCCTTCGTGCAGGCGATCGCGGATGCAGAGGCCCGGATCGGCCTTGAGGCGGTGCGGCGCTACGGCGGATTCTACGGTCCTACCTGCGTCGTCGACTTTGCGCTGATCCCGGGGAGCACGAGCAACGTCGTGAACCAGGTGCTGCAGAAGACCGACATCCCGGTCGAGCACAAGCGGGCGATCCTCGCCGCCAAATCATGGGGGATGAACACCTCCTACGGCTTTGGAGACCACTTCTCCCACGCCCTCGAGGCAGGAGCCACTCCCACTGAGGCGACGGCAAAAGAGATCGCCACCATGCAAAAGATCTACCGCGAGCCGGTCAACGCCCAGGCGGAACTGATGGATGATGCCGGGATGACCTCCTTTGACCAGCGGAAGTACATGAGCGAGTACCGGCGCCGCATGGAAGGGACGATCAAGGCCGCAGTCGACGACGGCGTCCACTACGGCAACATCCTGACCATCCCGGCCTATAGCGTCGGCGACGTCTCCCACCACATCGCGCAGACGACCTTCAACATGTGCAAGGACGACGTCGTCATGGCGACAATCGAGGCGGTCACCGATGTGATGGAGTCCTCGCTCCGGAGATCGCTCGACTCCTACAAGAGTTACTGGGACGTTCTCTCGGTCGCGACCGGGTCGTCTGCCGCCGCAACCGAGTATCTCCTCCAGCTCGACGGGTTCAACGCTCCCATGATCGTCGACCTGCTCACGAAGAGGTTCCACAACTACGTCCAGATCTACCCGGCCAGGGGCGCGGCGGCGGAACTCCACAACTGCGACTTCATGGACATGATCTACCGCGGGTGGAAACTCCTCGACAAGGCAGAGCGGATGCGGAACGGGTCCGGTGAGGCGCTGGTCCCCATGGTCGGCAAGTACCCCGTCGATCTTGCGCCCATTCGCAACAACGAGGTGCTGATGAACCCGCAGCGGTATGTCTACGCGGCCTGCGCGATATCCGTCCGGTTCGCCGCCCTGATGAGTCTTGCCGACTACCCGTGCCTCCTGACGAGCGAGCCCGTGACCGCGACGATGATGACGAACATCATCGCTCTCGAGAAGGAGACGGCGGCCGCCCCGGTGCGGGCCTGTAAGAATTGCGCCTCGGCGTGCCTGGTCGACATGCGGCACCAGTACTGCCAGTGGAAAGAGGCGGTCTGAGCCATGAAGTGCTACTACTGCGCCCTTGAAGGGGGGGATAGCGAGGCGGTGGCGATCTGCATCGTCTGCGGAATGGGGCTCTGCATGGAGCACGCCATCCGAAAGGACGTCGACGTCTGGGAGGGGGGCTACCCGCTCCCCAGCAAGCGCGTGAAGGCTCCGTTGCCGAGGATCCTCTGCCCCGCATGCTACGCTGCCCTGTACGGGAAATGAGGCACTCTCCCATACAATTTTAGGAAAAACCTTACCCTGAAAAGAGGATATGATTATCTGGTGAAATAATGACTGTATCTCTTGGAAAGCGGTTCGTCGCGGAAGCCGTCGGCACCTTCATCCTGGTCTTCTTCGGGGCCGGTGCAGCAGCCGTCACGCTGATGCTCGCCGCGGGAACCACCCCGTCGACTCCCTTCAACATCGGGATCGGGGTGCTCGGGGGTCTCGGCGACTGGCTCGCCATAGGACTCGCCTTCGGCATCGCCATCGCCGGGGCCATCTACGCCCTCGGCAGGATATCGGGATGCCACATCAACCCGGCGGTGACGATAGCCCTCTTTGCGACCGGGCGGTTCCCCGGACGCGACGTGGCCCCCTACATCGTCGCACAACTCCTCGGCGCAGCCGCCGCAAGCCTGCTCTTTGCCTGGGCCGTCGGCCCGGACGCCGTCGCCGTCGGGGGCCTCGGGGCAACGGCACCCTTCCCCGGCATCGGTTACCTGCAGGCGATCGTCATCGAGGCCATCGGGACGTTCCTCCTGATGCTCGTCATCATGGGCGCTGCCGTCGACGAGCGGGCCACGCCGGGCTTTGCCGGCCTCGCGGTGGGTCTTGCGGTTGCCGGCATCATCACGACGACCGGGAACCTGACCGGGGCTTCCCTGAATCCCGCCCGCACGTTCGGGCCGTACCTCGGGGACTGGCTCCTCGGCGGGCAGAACCTCTGGGCGTTCTTCCCCATCTACATCATCGGCCCCATCGTCGGCGCGCTGCTCGCTGTGTTCCTCTACGACTACCTCTCCGGCGATTAATCCAATTCCACTCTTTTTCATGCTTCCGCCGGAAGAGAGTCAGGCCTATCTATCATGGTCCGAAAAAAATCCCGCCGTTTGCCGGCAAGAGCAGTGAACCGGAATGGATCCGGTTCGCCGCAAGTCTCCCCGGAACGCCCGTCAAACGGACGGGCACCCGGGAACCCTTTAGCGTGGAGCAGATAACGAGAATCCGATGCTCCCACCCGGATCGACATCCGGAAATCCCCGCGTACCCGGTATGGGCGCCACACGTTATGCGCCCGCACCGGGATGTTCACATATACCCTCGGAGCCTCATTCCCGTGGAAGGTACTTATACATTTCGGGAGGGGTGTGCCACGCCCCACTGCCGCCTGTCAGAGACCTATCCCGTCCGGACCTCCGACTTCATCGGGTGGGCCCCCTGCAATCGCGGGGCAGAGCCTCACTTGAACCGCTTCGGGTCGGTCTCGATGTCGATGACGACGGGCTTGTTCATCTCCACCGCGGTCTTAACCGCCCCGGCGAGTTCCTCCGGCCGGGTCACCCGTATCCCGGCGCCGCCGCAGGCCTCCGCGAACGCGGCAAAGTCAGGGTTCGAGAGGTCGGTGCCGAAGGGCGGGTAGCCCGCTTCCCGCTGCTCTTCGCGGATCATGGCGAGGTCGTGGTTGTTTAAGACAATGCCCGTGATGGGAAGGTCGTACTTGCCCGCCGTGGGGAAGTCGGCCATGACCATGGCAAACCCGCCGTCACCGGTGATGCAGACGACTTTTGCATCAGGGCAGGCCAATTTTGCCGCAATCGCCCCGGGGAGCCCGAACCCCATCGTCCCGAGGTAGCCCGACATCGCGAACCGCTGCCGCTTCATCCGGAAGTTCCGCCCGAACCACCACTGGTTCTCCCCGACGTCGAGTGAGATGACCGCATCCTCCGGCAGGGTCTCGGAGAGGACTTTCATGATGTAGGGCGGGCGAATCGGGACGGCCTCCGGATCGGCCTCCCGGTCGAGCCGGCCGCGCCATTCCTGCTTCTTCTCCGCGAGCCACTGCCGGGTCCCGGGGTCATCCCGCGACCGGACCCGCTCACGGATCCGGGGGAGCGCAACGGCGCAATCGCCCCAGACCCCGACCGCGAGCGGGTGCTTCCCGAGCTGAAGCGGGTCGATATCGATATGGACGGCCCGCTTACTCCCGGGGATCCCGGTGAGGTCGGAGAAACTTGCGCCGCAGGCGATCACGAGGTCCGATTTCAGGACGAGTGTCAGGGCATGCGGCGTCCCGAGCTGCCCGTGGAGCCCGGCAACCCACTCGTTGTCGTCGGGGAGGATCCCTTTCGCCCGGAAGGTGGTGACGATCGGCGCCTGGATGGTCTTTGCGAGGTCAAGGACCGCTCCGGCCGCACGCATGGCCCCGAACCCCGCGAGGATGACCGGTCGTGCGGCGCCGTCGATCGCCTCCGCCGCGGCCGCGACGGCTTCTTCGGTCGGCGCAACCCCGACCTCCGGGAGGCAGGTCTCGCGCTCGCAGTAAGCTGAGTCAAGCGGTTCTCGCTGGACGTCGTTCGGGAAGGAGAGCTGGGCGACGCCGCGGGCGACGATAGCGTACCGCAACGCGCGAGTGAGGAGTTTGACCGCCGTCGTCGGGTCGGCGACGGTGTTGTTGAAGACCGTGATAGGCCGGAAGAACGCGTCCTGGTCGATCTCCTGGATACCGCCGGGGCCGGCGTACTGCGTCTTCACCTGCCCGGAGAGAGCGAGAACGCTCGCATGGTCCTCCTTTGCGTCGTACAGGCCGGTGGCAAGGTTCGTCGCTCCCGGCCCGGCGATGGTCAGGCAGACCGCTATCTTTCCCGTGAGTTTGTTGTAGGCAGACGCGGCGAAGGCCGCCGTCTGCTCGTGCCGGACGACGATATACCGGGCATTCGGGTTTTTCCTGACCGCATCCACGAGCGGGAGCGCCGACGCTCCGGGCATACCGAAGTAGAGGGTGACCCCCCATGCTTCCAGCTCCGCTACCATTACGTCGGCCACCGTCGTTGCAGCCCCTTCAAAGGTAGTCTTCTTCATTCGTCTTCACCTCTTCCTCCTCTTCGTTGACCCGCACGAACGCTCCCTTCCCCACGGCGCAACGCGGGCACCTCCAGTCGTCGGGGAGATCCTCAAACGGCGTACCCGGCGGTATGCCGGTTGCCGGGTCCCCCGCTTCCTCATTGTACTCGTAATCACAGACACTGCACACCCACCGTGCCATACTGTCCACACTCCAAAGATGACTCTCCGGGCATACCATTTTTCAATACATATAAAAATGCCTCCTCACCCGCTGTCGGGGGTCCGGGCCGTACTCACCAACAGACAGTAATAGTCCGGATCCATCTGGTGATCATGGAGATCAAGGAGAGCCACCCGTTCGACCTCTCCCCGGCCGAAGCGATCCTTCTTCAGAAGGCGCTCCGGGCCCGGATCCGCCCCTCCGGCGATATTGGCGAGGTCTCCCTTGTGGCCGGCGCCGACGCCTCCTACATGAAGGGCTCAGACGAGATCTACGCAGTCGTCGTCGCCCTCAGTTACCCTGACCTCACCGTCGTCGAGCGGGTCTCCGCCTCGGCCGAGACGGCCTTCCCCTACATACCGGGCCTCCTGACCTTCCGGGAAGGCCCTGCCCTCCTTGAGGCGTTTCGGAGGCTGCAATCCGAGCCGGATATCATCTTCTTCGACGGCCAGGGGATCGCCCACCCCCGCGGGCTCGGTATCGCAAGCCACATAGGCCTCCTGCTCGACCGGCCTGCCGTCGGGGTGGCAAAGAGCCTTCTTTCTGGCACGGCGACGGAGCCCGGCCCCGGCAGGGGGTCGGTGAGCCCGGTTCTCCATAACGGCGAGACGGTCGGGATGGCAGTGCGGACGAAAGAGAAGACGAAACCGGTCTACGTCTCGGTGGGTCACCGGATTGCTCTATTGCCCGCGGTCGACCTCGTCCTCGCGACCGCCCGGGGATACCGGCTCCCGGAGCCGACCCGGCAGGCCCACCTCTATGCGAACGTCGTCCGGAGGGAGGGGAGCCGGGGCGGCAGGCAGACCGGCCTCCCCACCCGGTAAGGAAGACGAAACCGTTATCTGCGTTTGAGTTGAATAAGCGTTCACCGACCGGCACGGCGGAAAACCGCGGCCGGTTGCAGTTTATGGAGCGTGAATAATGTCAGAAAACCACTCACATACACTGTATTACCGCCGGAGTGCACCCGCGGGAGGCAGCGCATGACCCCGCGTGAGATCGTGCCGGGCGTCTTCTCCATCGGGGCCATCGACTGGGACCTCCGTCTCTTCGATGAGTTGATCCCGACACCCGACGGTACCTCCTACAACAGTTACCTCGTGCGGGGCAGCGGGAAGACGGCGCTGATCGATACCGTCAATCCGCCGAAGTTTGCGGACCTCACGAAAAACCTGGACCGGCTCGGCGTCGAGAAGATCGACTACATCATCGCCAACCACGCCGAGCAGGATCACTCGGGCTCGATACCGGCGATGCTCGACCGGTTCCGCGGGGCGAAGGTGGTGACAAACGCAAAGTGCCGGGATTTCCTGGTCGACCTCCTCCACATCTCCGCCGATCAGGTCATCGTCATCGACGACGGCGATACGCTCACCCTCGGAGATAAGACGCTTGAGTTCATCATCGCCCCCTGGGTCCACTGGCCGGAGACGATGCTGACCTACCTCCAGGAAGACCGGATCCTCTTCTCCTGCGACCTCTTCGGCTCGCACTACGCGACGAGTTCCCTCTACGTCCCCGACGAGGGCGTGATCTACGAATCCGCGAAGCGCTACTACGCCGAGATCATGATGCCCTTCCGGTCAAGCATCACGGCGCACCTTGCGAAACTGGAGCCCCGCGATATCGCCATGATCGCCCCGAGCCACGGCCCCATCTACGACAGGCCGGCGTTCATCATGGATGCCTACCGCGACTGGACAGGCGACGCCGTCAAAAACACGGTGGTGCTTCCTTTCGTCTCCATGCACGGGAGCACCCAGGCGATGGTCGACCACTTCGTTGGCGCCCTGATAGAGCGCGGCGTCCAGGTCCAGCCGTTCAACCTGACGAAGACCGATATCGGCGAACTTGCAAAGGCCATGGTGGATGCTGCGACGATCGTGATCGGGACGCCGACGCTCATCTTCGGCCCCCACCCGCAAGCGGTCTACGCGGCGTACCTCGCAAACCTCCTCCGCCCGAAGACCCGGTATGTCTCGGTGATCGGGTCCTATGGCTGGGGCGGGAAGACGGTCGATACCCTGGCGGGCATGCTCGGCCGGCTCAAGATCGAGGGGATCGAACCGGTCTATATCAAGGGCTACCCGAAGGAGGAGGACTTCGCGGCGCTGGACCGGCTCGCCGACGAGATCAAGAAGAGGCACGAGGAAGCGGGGATCATCCCGTCCTAGGCTCTACACCTATTTCTTTTTTCCCGGGTAAGGTCTCGGCCTGGCACCGAAATCTTAACAGTGTAAGGATGCCGACCACACCTCGATCTGATTATGTCCCGATCCGACTTCAAGAGAGTCATTGCAGAGTCGTCTTATGTATTCATCATCGGCGTAGCGGGAGACAGCGGAAGCGGAAAGACCACGTTCACCCGGGCAATCCGGGAGATCTTCGGCGAAGATCTCGTCTCCACCATCACCATCGACGACTACCACCGGTACGACCGCCGGGAACGCAAGGAACTCGGGATCACGCCGCTTGTTCCTGAGGCGAACCGGTTCGACCTGTTAGAGGAGCACCTCGGCGACCTGAAGGCGGGGCGGACGATTCAAAAACCGGTCTACAACCATGACAACGGGAAGTTCGAGCCCCCGGTGCCCTTTAAACCCACGAAGATCCTGATCCTCGAGGGGCTGCACCCGTTTATCACCCCAAAGATGCGGGCCCTGATCGACTTCAAGCTCTACGTGGACCCGGACCCCGACGTCAAACGCGCCTGGAAGATCAAGCGCGACGTGGAGCGGCGGGGATACTCCCCTGAGGCCGTCCTCCGGGAGATGACGGAGCGCAAACCCGACTTCGAGCAGTACGTCGCACCCCAGTGCCGGTTTGCAGACGCGGTCATCCGGATCGCCTTCTCGAAGTACGGCCGGGAGGCAAGCGAGAAGCGCAACGTCTACCACGTCACCCTCTGCCAGAGTAAACTTGAAAAGAGCATCCGGGACGTTGATCTCTCCATCGACCTCTTCGGACTCCTCTCCCTCTCGCAGCGGGACTTCATGGTCGAGTTCACCGTCGAAGAGATCGGGGGGAGGGCAATGGGAGCGCTCACGTTCGACGGGGAGTTAAACGATGCCGTGGTGAAGAAACTGGAGAAGAACATCGAGATCCAGACGCAGGTGCGGCCTATCGACCTCGTCGAGAGCGGCGCCTACCTGACGGCCGGGGATATGGCCCAGCTCATCCTCGCCTGGCGGATCGTCAACCGACGCATCTTCATCGAGAGCACGCCGGTGACGGCCGGCGAGCAGGCGGCATCGACCGGGAACGGCGGCTGCGAATGCGGCCGCCGGTGATTCCGAGGCATTTTGGGTCGCCGGGAGCAAAAAGAACGTGCAGGAGAAAGTAGATAAGAGCGTCCGGAGAATGTGTATCGATGGATAGGATCGAGCAGTTCTCGATCATCGCACCCGACATCGGCAAAATCTTCAGGTTCATGAGCATCGCCACGGCGGTGCCGCTTATCGTGGCGGTGATCTATCGGGAGTGGGATATGATCCTGCCCATGGCCTCCGTCCCCGTCACCCTGTTTCTCCTCGGGACGCTTCTTACCCGGATACCCCGGCGAGAGCGTGAGGCACCCCTATCCGCCGCCCTTATGGCCGTCGCCCTGATCTGGCTGATCATCGCGCTGGTGAGCGCCCTCCCGTTCTGCCTCGGGCTCGGCGTCCCGTACCTCGACGCAGTCTTTGAGGGGATGTCGGGGTGGACCGATACGGGTCTGACCATGATGCGGTCGGTCGACGACCTGCCCCGGACGATCCTCTTCTGGCGATCGCTGATGCAGTGGCTCGGCGGTATCGGGATCGTCGCCTTCACCGTCGCGATGGCTTCGCGGACCGGGCTGACCCAGTTCCGCCTCTACCGGTCGGAAGGGCGCTCGGAGGCGTTGATGCCGAGCGTTGTCGCAACGGGCTTTGAGATGTGGAAGATCTACCTGGTGCTGACCGCCGCGTCGATCGGCCTCGTCCTCGTATCCGGGGTGCCCCTCTGGGACGCGGTGAATATCGCTCTTGTCGGGATCTCCACCGGCGGATTCTCCGTCCACGCGGAGGGGATCCCCTTCTACAACAACCCGCTTCTCGAGGTCCTTATCGTCCCGGTCATGATCGCGGGCGCCCTGCCGTTCAAACTCTACTACCTCCTCTACCGCAAGAAAGGCGTGCGGTTCTTCGAGGACCAGCAGGCACGCCTCCTCCTTATGCTCGTCGCGCTCGGGATCGTGGTGATAACGTGGGACCTCATCACGCTCAGCGCAACTGACGTTCCTACCGCCATCCGCCAGGCACTCTTCATGTCGACTGCGGCGATCACCAGTACCGGGTTCCAGGTCGCCGCCCCGAACGAGTGGGCGAGCGTGACGGTCCTCTTCCTCTCGATGCTGATGGTCATCGGCGGGGCGTCGGGGAGCACCGCCGGCGGCATCAAGCTCTCCCGGGTCGTCCTTGCCTTTCAGAGCCTGCTCTGGTGGTTCCGGCGGATGCTCGTCTCCGGGAAGGTGCTCGTGCCTTTCAAGTATGACGGCAGGGTGATCCCGAAGAACGTCGCCGACCTCGAGGTCTCGCGGAACATGCTGATCATCATGCTCTACTTCCTGATCATCTTCGTCGCCACGATACTGGCGATGCACCTGCAGCCGACGTCTTTTGACTCGAGCAACGTGATCTTCGAGGTTGTCTCCGCGATGAGCAACAACGGCATCTCCACGGGGTTCGTCTCGCCCGACATGACCGAACCGGCGAAGGTCCTCTTCATTCTGACCATGTGGATAGGGCGCCTGGAGATCATACCGGTGATCATGCTGGTTATGGGCCTCCTCAGGCGGTTCGAGTGAGCCGCAAAAAAAGAGATATCGGTTACGCCTGCGGGTGCCGGGCGTAGAGGTCGTCCACCGCCACCCTGTCTCCGCCGTTCTTTGCGAGCAGGTCCATGTAGGCGTAGACGCCGGGGGCATCCTTCTTTAAGAGTGCCGGGGTGGTGTGGTAGAGCATGAAGGCATCGGCAAAGACCGCCGCCTCTCTCTCTTCACCGGAGGATGCACTGATACCGGTCAGGTAGGTTCCGGAGTTCGCGGCGAGCGCCGCAAAGACCGTGCTCTCCTCAAATCCCATGGTGCGGTAGACCCGGTACCCGACCTGCTCGGCAAAGGCCTCGTCGGCTTGCGACGGGTTCCTGTCCGAGCGGATGTAGATGGCGTTCTCTCCAGGGACATACAGGCCGCTCGCGGTGCTGTTCTGCTGCCGGAACACCGCATTCTCGCTGTCGATGTAGACGGTGAGGTTCTCCATAAACTCTTCTCGTATTTTGGTGCTCTGCTGCAGCACCAGGGCCTCTGCAAGTGCCGCTTCAGCGCCGCTTCCATCCCTGTTTTCCAGATGGAAACCGGCGACCGGGCTCACTGAGAAGGCCGAACAGACGATGATCAGAAGAATGATCGCCGCAATCAACCGTGATCGGAATCGTGGGTCCATGGTTTTCCCTCTGCTTAACAAGAGTTACAACCACATTGTTATATACTTTTTCAATTCTAAAAATCGAAATATAAATCTCCGATTATCGAAAAAACTGAAATTAGCCCCTTTTTCCATAAAAGGTGCCACCAGAAATACATCCGTCATCACAACAAAGTAGATATAGATCAAGTGTGCGAACACCATCCGACACCTAATTACCCATGCAAGCGCATAGTAGAAACAATGAAACAGATCGCCCTCTACGGGAAGGGGGGAATCGGGAAATCCACCACTGCAGCGAACCTATCGGCAGCACTGGCAGGGGAAGGGCTCGATATCCTGCAGATCGGCTGCGATCCGAAGCACGACAGCACACGGATGCTGATGCACGGGACCTGGATCCCGACGGTCCTCGACCTCATCCGGGAGCGCGGAGACGAGAGGATCACCGTCGATGACGTCGTCTACAAGGGATACCGGGGGGTGCGCTGCGTGGAGGCCGGCGGGCCTGAGCCGGGGATCGGGTGCGCCGGACGGGGCATCATCGCAACGTTCCAGCTCCTCGAACGCCTGGAGGCCCTCAAAGGAGATGTGATCGTCTACGACGTCCTCGGGGACGTCGTCTGCGGCGGGTTTGCGATGCCGATGCGGGAGGGATACGCGCAGGAGGTCTACCTGGTCACCTCCGGCGAACTGATGTCCCTCTACGCGGCAAATAACATTGCTAAGGCCATCGCCCGTCTCTCGAACCGGGTGCGGAGCAAATGCTCGCTCGGAGGCGTGATCTGCAACGCAAAGAACATCGAAGGCGAACGGGAACTGGTGGAGGAGTTTGCCCGCCGGATCAACTCCCGGATCATCGCCTACGTCCCCCGGTCCCGGGACGTGCAGGTTGCGGAGCTGCACAGGCAGACGGTCGTCGAGTACGCCCCCGAATCGGACCAGGCGGCGGTCTACCAGGAACTTGCACGCACGATCTATGGGAACGAAACGACGAGTATCCCCACCCCCCTCGAGATGGATGAACTCGAATCCTTCGCCCTCGAATTCGTCCAGGTTTGAGGGGTGCACCCTGACCGGAGCGCTCTCGGTGCTCTCGGAGGTACGGGACGCGGTCTGCATCGTCCACGGTCCGGCAGGGTGCACACACCATAACTTCTCCCTCCTCCACGCCACACTGCTCGCAAACGACCGGCTCGAAGCCCCCCGCCTTCTCTCCACCCGCTTAACGGAGAACGATATCATCTTCGGGGGCGAAGAGGCGCTGGAGAAGACCATCGCACGGGCGCTCTCGCTCTCCCCTGCTTCCGTCTTCGTCCTCTCGACCTGCATTGTCGAGACGATCGGGGACGACACCGCGGCGGTCTGTGCGAAGGCCCAAGGCGTCCCGGTGATCGCCGTGCCGACCGCGGGGTTCCTTGGGGGGGTGTTTGAGACCGGTATCAGAAACGCCCTCGCTTCGGCAGCGTCGCTCGCCCGGCCTCCTGCCGAGACGACGCTCTCGGCAAACCTGGTCGGCGAGAAGAACCTGGAGTTCGGCGTCGACGAGAACGCAGCCGAGATCGCACGCCTTCTTTCCCGGCTCGGCATCGGCATCAACCTCCGGTTCGTGCGGGGGATCGGCACCCGGGATATCGAACGCCTCGGGTCCGCCGCCGTCAACATCCTCAGAGAACCGGCGCTCCGGCCGGTCGGCGAAGACCTCCAAAAGAGGTTTGCCACGCCTTATGTGGACTCGTTCCCGGCCGGCCTTGCGGGGACGTGCCGGTTCCTCGAAGAGGTCGGCCGCATCTGCGGCATCGACGCTTCGGCCGCTGTCGAAGAGGAGCGCGCCTGCCAGGCAGCGATCTTTGAGAGGTTCGCGGACATCGCAGGGAGCCGGGTGCACTTCGTGTCTCCCCACCCCATGCTCGAGGCCGATCCAGATGCAGAGACCATCTGCACCGAATGCGCCGAAGCCCTCGGCCTCACCGTCGCCCCGGACGGGACCGCCATCCCCCTCCCGTACCCGGCGCCCGTCGGGACCGCAGGGCTCCGGCGGATGCTGCACCGGTGGAGGGTGCTGATCCGGGGGGAGCGGCGGGGGTAGTTTTGGGCGGGCAAGCAGTCGTGACGGGCGAAATCGGTGGGGCAAGCCGTTTTCGGGCACCGAACCCCGGCAGAGGGTGATCAGGCGGCCTCGTCATCAAGCATCTGCCTGACTGCGCCCCGTAGTTCCGGGATCTTGTTCCTGACAACGCCCCACACGATCTCGTTATGGATCCCGAAGTATGCGTGAATGAGGATGTCGCGCATTCCTGCAACCTTTCTCCAGGAAATATCGGCGTGTTCGCATTTCAGCGGTTCAGGGATGAGTTTGCCTCACCGATGACCATGAGGTTCCGGATCACTCCGTCCTGCACCAGGTCGTCTGCCAGGAACCCCTCGTAATCCATTCCCCTGGTATACCGCTCAATTCTCCCGATAGCCTCAAGGATATCATTGAGATAGAGACTATATTCCCGGGACATACCGAACGCTCCGGAGGATGTGCGGTGCGAGAGCCGGTTTTATGGCATCGCGGTCAACGAGGTCGACTCTTCTCCCGAAGAGGTCTTCGAGGAAGAACTTGAGGTCCATGTACGTGTCAAAGGAGCGCCCTCCTTCCTTGAACTCGATGAGGATATCGATATCGCTCTCTTCGCGCTCTTCGCCCCGGGCAAACGACCCGAAGATCCCGATCCGCCGAACGCCCAGGCTCCTGATCCGTTCGCGGTGTGCTGCCAGCGCACCGAGGATGCCGTCAGCCGTAAGCATACCGTATCATACTCCTGTTACCCGCCCATCAGGATAACGCTTTTCCCCCCGAGGTTGTGCCGGCAGGCGTTCACCATCCCGGTAACGACGTTTCTCTCCCGGCATGCTCCCCTCACGGCTCACCGTCGAACCGTTAACTGTCCATCTGCGGAGCGGTTTCATCGCATCAGACCGCCCTCTCCACAACCGCGATCTCCTCCTCCGTCAGCCCGTAGAGTTCGTAGACCAGCCGGTCGATCTGCCGGTCGGCCTTCTCGCACGCTGCCTCCCGCCGCGGCCGCTCTTCCGACGGGACATCCTCGGCAAGCGCTTTGTTCATCATAAGGAGGCTCTCGACCAGGGCGACGATCCGGTCGCGGGAGGCGGGGAGGTAGGAGGGGAGGAGCAGGCCGGAGAGAGCGAGTGCCGGGAGATGATGGTGTCATGCCCTGCGCCCATGCGGAGTGGCAATGGAGGAAGGGTACGACAGCAACACATAACAACCATATAATTCATATCACTACACTGTAATCCACATACAGAACAATCTGACCCTGACAGAGAGAGATGGTGGCTATGGAGTTCACTATTGATGAGATTGCCGATAACCTCCCGGGTCTCGGTGTGGCAATCCTGCACCTACTGCATGCCGGAGGCAGATCCCCTGTCCGGGGGGATGTTATATTCCAGAAAGAACTCTTTCTCATCGGGGATTACATTGAACGGATCGGAGACGACGCGGACTTCACTCCTCACATATTTGGGCCGTATAGCGAACCCGCTGAGGTTGCGCTGGACGAGCTCTCCTCCCTGGGTCTGGTCAGGAGAAACGCGGGAGGTTATACCCTCACCCCTGATGGGGTCAGGGTCTGGGAGAGGGTGCGCTCTGCATTTCCCAACGATGAGTCCGGGGCAATCGAAGATTTTAAGGCTTTTATCAACGACCTCAGCGTGGATGAGGTCCTCCTCTTCGTTTACGTCACCTATCCTGAATACACCTGTGAGTCTGCAAGATTTCGCGATATCCTGCGAAGGAGGAGGCCGCTCTCTGCCTCACTGTACCGGAAAGGGAAAGTAAGTCTTGAAAAAGCTGCGTTTCTGGCCGGGATGAACCTGGAGTCGTACCTTGATTACCTCAAGAGATAGTGCATGAAGATCTTTGATACATCATCCATCGTCTGTGTCTTTCGGGAGATAGAGTACCCAAAAATCCTGGATATCTGTGATGATCTTGGGTACCGGCTTAGCATCACCCCCCAGGTGTATGAGGAGATCACGGAAAACCCTGAGACTCTTCGATGCCTTGAGGCGTATGGGGGTGTCGAGATCATAGATGACGGCGACACCGAATGTTCTGAGAGACTTGCCCGACGTTACCCCTGGCTGCACAAGGGTGAGATCAGTGTCATCTGTGCCGGCGTCGCGGAAAAGCGGGATAAAAAACGATACTACTGCATCATCGATGAACGAGCCCGGAACCTGCGGGATAGACTGCAGATCAGGGTAACAGGCACCATCGGCCTCATACTCTGGGAAAGGGGGCGGCTTGCCCTGACGGGCGAGGAGTGCCAGGATCTCTACAATAGGTTTCTACAATCATCTTTCCACATCAAAAAGGAAGTTCTGCAGGAGTTGTTACGGTGACAAAGGAAGTTCGAATCATCGATTACCTATGTGCGGATGATACCGACCTGAGGTCGCTCTCCGCCGATATCGGAGCGGGAAAGATTGCGACACCGATAAAGACGATAAACCCTCGCGACTTCTACACCGATACTGATTTCCCGCAAAACCTGACGAACCTTCACGAGACATACCTTAAGTTCAACGATGAGAGCCTGCACCGTATGGATGAGGATAAGGCATACTCCATGCAGAAGAACAAGGAGATCAGCAGGTGCAGAAAGAAAGCGCATGACTGCCCGGGTCTCTGCTTTGTGGAGTTCAAAACCGGCGGGCCGGAAGGCCGTTATCCTACTGCGCATGAGATAGATATCCTGGCCAACGCTGCCTACTCATACTCGGCTATCACGCCCATCCCCTCGGTTCCGAGGATGGGGCGCTCCATCAACAGGGAGAACATCGAAGGGTTTTTGCAATATCTCTCATCCTGTATCGAGAGCATCGAGGTCCGGAACAAAAAGTGCATCCTCGGGTACATGCCTTCAGCCACCGCTCTTTACACCCAGACAATCGTTGATTTCTACCTGGATCATGGGATCAATGCATACTACATCGATTTCGATGGAACGATGGTTCAGAGCCATCTCGACTCCCTGAACGCGCTCAAGCGGCGCCTCAAGGTAAGAGGGTATGAAGAGAATAACCTCCTCTGCTATATCAACGTCAGTTTCGGAAAGGCCATCAACGACCAGAATGTC
>PGYL01000007.1:89195-97556 GCA_002839645.1 Methanomicrobiales archaeon HGW-Methanomicrobiales-2
CTCTCGGCGCGCGATCTCCTCGCCTATGGGCACGGGCTGGACTGTCTCGGCGGGAACCATGTCGGGTCGAAGAGAAATCCTGAGTTCTATGAGTGGTTGAAGAAGCAAAAAGCCGTTGCCCGGAATACGACGCGCCTGCTGAATATACAGGACTATGGTTACTACAGGGCTGACCTCCTGGGTGAGGCGGGCAGGACGGTCTACCCGGAGGGGGCTCTGATCGGGTATGAGGAGAGTCTTTCCGGGACCATAAGTCGGCAGAAGAGGTCTTTACAGATCATCAACATGCAACAGCAATGCCTGGAGACTGAGACCCTGAAGAGGGTTATCGATGAGTCGGGGGATGCGTCTCTTGATTATTTTTCGTCGAAGAAGAACGTTGTGAGGGGCGACCTCAAGGGTCTTGCAAGAAAGGGCGGCAGATAAATCCTGCAAACTGCATCGGGTCCTGTATCCGGCCTGGACGATCCCTTCTGAGATGAACAGTTTGTTGTATGGTCATTTTCGACCCGGCTTTTGCGCTCACAGGAGTGTGGAGAGAGGCAAGTGAGGTGCGGGATCGCTGCCGGGCCCGATCATTTCTTTTACCTCGTCGATTGTGAAGGGCTCTCTCTTGGTGCACGTGGATTTTATTCTGCCCTATCGGCCCGTATACCTTCTCAAAATCAAAACCACAAACTACACATCGACACCCATAATGATCTATACATTCGGTTCGTGCCTTCTTGTCCCGCTCGTAACGGTTTACAACGATTTTACTCACGGCACCTTCGAATAGAACGGCGCTATCCTGAACGGTCAGCTCTCCGGGATAAACAAGTTCCGAGTCGCCCTGAACGAAAACTCGCTTATACGCCTCCGCAAGTTCAGGTCGCATGATCCAGGAGCCCGTGCCGTTCCTTTTATCGTAGCCCCAAAAGGGGACATGCCACCACCGGATCGATCCATCTTCTCTTGTAGGGGGCTGGACTCCTGTTTTGGCAATCACACGTTTGCTGAATCGAGGGATTTGTGAGTTCAGCGTCACGTGATGGGAGAGGTTTAGCTTTAATGCAATCTCTGCCGCATGCATCTCGTGATTTCTGCTCTCATATATGAGATTTAAAACCTCCAGGTCATCTTTCCGGGTGACTTCGCTATCCGTGAGCAACTCAGCCCAGATGTCAGTGCTGATCTCTAACGGATCATCATAAAATCTCACACAACCCCCTCCACAACCGCGATCTCCTCCTCCGTGAGCCCGTACAGTTCATACACCAGCCTGTCGATCTGCCGGTCGGTCGCGTCGATCGTCCCGGCGAGCACCTCCTTCTCGTGCGGAGCCTTCGCCGCCGCGAGGCGTTTGTTCAAGTCGAGCATCTGCTCCACGAGGGTGACGATGCGGTCGTGGCGGGCGACGTCGGCGGGGTTGGCAGGGTCGATGGTGCGGATGGGAAGCATTTCAACGTATTGTGAGAAGAAACGCAGGTAGCCGCCACGGTAGACAGCAGCCAGATAACGGTAATAATAATTGATGACTTGGGAATTAAGCAGCCCTAACAGGAACTTGTCGCTGTAAAATAGGTTGTAACACGTATTTGCGTTAAAAAGCCCTCCGGCCTCATCAATAGTAAAGTTCGGCCGGGAGGCGATATCGGGGAAGATGAGTTTCGGGCTCTCAAACTCCTGATAGTAATCAATTGAATCCTGAATCTCATACCAGCGGTATGGACCGGGTTTCCTACCGGGCCACGATTTACTCGACGGCCAGTCTTTTGGCCGGGGTATAAGTCCCTCCTTGAACTGCTCAAGATGCCTCTCAATAGCGGGATAATCTTTGATGTTAATGCCGCGTCGGGTAAAGATGAGGTATTTTCTCACCTCTAAAGGTTGATATCTCTTGATCTCTCTCCCCGCCAGAAACGGCTTGATGATCTCCGCACTCCGCGGATCCGCCGCAATCAGCCGCTCCCTCGTCGCCTCGTCGATCACGAAGGCCTCGTTCAGGCCGGTCTTAATTCCATAATAGATCTTCCCATCCACATACGTCCCCAGAGGAACCCCGGCGGCCCTGATCTTCAGAAGGAGCGCCTGCGTCTTCTCGTCGGCCAGAGACCATCCCTCCTCATCGAGATACGTCAGGTTTACCGGATACGCATGAGCCTTCACGTAGTCGGTGAGGTCCGGATAATCAAGGTTTTCCACCTGTACCGCATCGAACCGCTCGCGGGGAGACCCGGCCCCGATCCGGAGGATGCAGGGATAGGTCGTTGCGCTCTCAAACACCGGAAGATCGCCGAAATCGATGATCTCCTCGATGCGCTGCTCTTTCAGCCACGCCCGCAGAGGTTTCCCGTAGTTCGCCCGCATCCACTTGTTCGGCAGGATGTAGGCGAACTCCCCGCCCGCCGCGAGCAGGCTCACCCCCCGTTCAACGAAATACACGTAGAGATCGGCAGTGCCCTGGTAGACGCGGAAGTGGTTCTTGAAGTAATCCTTCTGATCCTTGATACTCTCCTGCCGGACATACGGCGGGTTTGCAATCACCCCATCGAACCCCGGGTTTTGGCGCAGGAAGACCTCGGAGAAGTAGAGTTTCCAGAGGAAAAACGGCTTCACCCTGTTCTTCCGGTATACCGCCAGTTTCGTGCAGGCGTCCGTGTTGCCGCTCTCTTTTAAGGTCTCCTCGATCAGGTCCCACTCCATCTGCTCGATTGTGGCCCGATACTCGTTCTTCTTCGCACGGTTCTGTTCGTTGAAGAAGAGCCGCTGGTACTTCTTCAACTCCCGGAGTTTGCGCCGGGATACTTTGACCCTGTGGGAGACTGTCTGATCGAAGGTTATCTGCCGTGCGGCCGTCTTCGGACCCGCGAGGATCTCTTTTTTCTTCTTCTCTTGGCGCGCGATCTCCCGCCGAACCCCGGCCGAATCGCCATCCAGTGCTCCTGTGAGGATCTGGTGGAGTTCCTCTCCCAACTCCTCTATCCGGGCATCGATGGGCGCTACCAGAGCCTCCCGGTCATCGTCGGGCTCACTCAGTAGTTTCTCATCAAAGAGGCTGACTCCCTCGAACTCGTCCACCAGGCTGTTCCCGCACATGATCTTATGGTCGAGGTTCGGGAGCGGCCGGATGGTCGCAATATTCTCCTCGTCCACGATCAGGGAGAGCCAGAACCGAAGCTTGGTGATATCCACCGCCGACGAATCGATATCCACACCGTAGAGGGAATTTTCTATCGTCTGCCGCTTCAACTCGTATATCGACCGGCTCGAACTGTCACCCGCAAAGAACGGCGTCAGGGTGGAACGGGCCTTCACGATCTCGTTCATCATCCCCACGGGGAAAGCACCTGAACCCACCGCCGGATCCGCCACCTTGATCGAGCAGAGCAGCGTATCAAGTTCGATGTAATGGTTCTGGATGGACTCCGGCAGGGTAAAGCGGGCATCTCTGTACCATTCCTCGTCCCGACCGCCGGTCTCCTGGCTATGGAGGGTCATCCCGAGCGCCACATCACCGTGTCGGATAAACACCTCCAGATCCTCGCCGGGGATCTCGGTGTGGTTCGCGAGGTAGCCAATCAGGCTCTGCTGGCACATATAGTGCACAATATCGCGGGGTGTATAGAATGCCCCCTTCGATTTGCGGTCGGTCACATCGAGGAGGTTCTCAAAGACCTTTCCGAGCATCTCCGGGTCGACCGCCACCTCCCGCTCCAGGGGCTCGTCCTCTTTGATGGTGAAATTGAACAGCCCAAACGTATCCAGAATCTTCCCAAATACCTCATTCCCGATCTGGAGATCGGTGCTGACCCAGTTGTAGTTCTGAATCGGCTCGAAGAGACCACCGTTCAGGAACGGAATCTTGCACCTGAACCTGCTGTAATAGTCTTCATTTATTGAGCGATTCTCTGCAAGAGCCTCGTAGAAGAGTGGTTCAAGGATGTCGTTGAAGAAATTCTCGTAGGGGACAATCTCCCCGTTATAGAGACGACGCATAAAATCCTTCGGGCCCGTACCCCATTCCTGGAACCGCCCGGTTTCGGGGTCCTGCCGGACACCCAGCCACCCTTTCTTCTGGAGGAAATAGAGAAAGACGATCTGGCCGAGGAGTTTCTTCGAGAAATCGACAGTTGAGATATTCTTCTCTTCAAACTCCTTCTTGCAGTGAGGATCAGCTGCGAGGGCCGCTTCAAGGGACTCCTTCAGATTGAGATAGCAACCCTTATACATCTCGAAGAACTCTTTTGTGACACTCTCGACACTGAAACGGTCCTCGATCTGCGCAAGAACCGGATTCGTCTGCTCCTCCTTAATCAGGTCGAGGAACTGTTTTCTACAGGTGTGGTTCGGTTCGTGCTTTCCAACAAGAAACGAAAACCGGCGTGCGGGCGTCAGCTTCATATTCGTGCGGATCCTCCCGTCGTCGCCGGTCGTGATCGTGTGCTCAAGCCGGACAAATGAAAAGCGCCAGTCGTCATGGTCATCGCCGTAGAATGCGACCAGGACCGCATCCTTCCCTTCGTTATTGAGGAATTTCGCGATGAAGTTACGCTGCATCGTCCGGGCGCGGTCACGAGACGTCGATCTCCTCAGCCGAACGTAAAGCACCCCGATCGTGTGTTTTCCGTCGAAATAGGTCCCGATACTGTATGCTTCATCAATATAGTTCTTGAATTCCTGCCATATCGGCAACCGCTGCGGAAACACGCGGAAATCATTGAAGAGTTCCTGGATAAAATGCGTATATCGGCCCGGGTTAAAGGCGTTCATGAAGACGTCGTCAAGAAACCTGACAGCAAGGTCTTCCTTCATGGGAGATCGCCTCCCGCAAAGTACTCAGACAGAATGACCTCTTTTGGCCCCGAGATATCCACCGGCCCGAATGCCGGGCGGAAGAACTCCTCAGAGATCTCGGATTTAATCTTTGCAAGCATGGGGAGAGGTTCCGGAGTATACGCAATCTTTGTGAGGATCTTCTTGATGGTCGCCTTCGGGAGCGCCCCGTCTTCTATCAGCCCAAGGACCTTTCCCACGTACTCTTCGTCCTCATCCGTAAACTCCGGCGAGTGCTGGATCGCTCTGAGTATGCCGATGAATTTAACCTCGCCCCCTCTACTACCACGTGAGGGCACAATGGTACCCTCGATGGCAAATACATCTTCAAAAGCGGCTTTGTTGGACACCAGCAACGAGTAAAAGTCCGATCCAATAGCATGCTTCTTCGTCGAGGCCTCTGCCCGGAGAAGATCTGCCGCACGCAGGAAATCCACCTCCTCGGTAACGGCCTCCGCCCCTCTGATAGCCGTTTGGAAGATCTTCCGGAGTTTTCCCCGCCTGAAAAACGTAACCACCGAATGCCCGGACCTGCCGGCCGCCCGGCCGGTTCTTGCCTTCTTCGGGAGGTATTTTATCTTTTTAAAGAGATCAGGATCAGAATCCCGTATCTCGCGCAGGAACGTCAGATAACCGAGTTCAAGGTCTTCTTCCTCGTCCTCTCCCGTGATCGTCTTCCGGGACGTCAGTTTCGTAAAGAGATCGTGCGACTTGATCTCCTCGTCGGTCAGGAGGGGAGCATCGTTTCCGAGCATCTCGATAAACGCTGCAATTTTCGCCTCAGCAGCCTCCTGCAGACCAATTTCCTCGTTGATAGGCCCTGCAGGGAAGAAATTGAAGACATGGATCTTCTCGAACTTCGTATCCACCCGGTTGATGCGCCCGACCCGCTGCATCATCCGTGTCGGGTTCCACGGGATGTCGTAGTTGATCACCACGTTGGAGCGATGAAGGTTCACACCCTCCGAGAGAACCTCTGTCGTCACGAGTATCCGGTAATCGTCCTTCGGGCGCCGGGCCTTCGCATCAAAGTTCTCGATGATCGCGATCCTCTCACTCTCGGAGGACGACCCATGATACTCAAGAACGCAGTCCCCGAACCGTTCCTTCAGGGAATCCGTAAGATAATCCGCCGTTTCTTTCGCCTCGGTGAAGATGATGCACTTCTGGTCTTTGAGCCGGGGATCCGTTGAGAGTGCTTCAACAAACGCGGCCATCTTCGGGTCGTCTTCAACAGTATCCCATAGCGTTTGCAGTCTCTTGAGGATCTCGATATCATACTTGAGATCCTCCAGATACGCCGGAGTGAAACTGGATGACGGCAGACAATAGACCTTCTTCTCGTCGACGAGAGCGGCGACTTTATCCATGTTATCTTCTTCAAGGAGGTCGAAGATCACGTTCGTGTGCGTTGTGCTGATGTAGACATTTCCTCTTTCGACCTCCCGGATGAATACTTTATAATACTCGATGAAACGGCTGATAGACATCTTAAATGCGAAAAAACTGCTTTCCAACCTCTTCAAGAGCATGATCTTCATGAACTTCATCATGTTCTTCTGGGCCAGTTCCTCGGGATGCGAGGTTCCTTCCTTCAGGTACAGGAGCGGGGTGTAGCGGGAATATTTGAATTTATTCACGATCAGGTCAATCGACTCCAGAAAAATCGAATCCGTGTGTGCATCAAAACGGTAATACACCGGCTGAGGATCTTCGACCTCGGGGAACTTGAGGTTCTGCCGCTTCAGATCCTCACTGTAGTATTTGGTGATGCTCGCCCGCGTACGCCGGACCATCAAATACTGGAGCACATTCTCACGGATTTCCTCGGCGTTTTCCCTGACAACCCTCACGTATTCTTCGCGATCCCGTTGCCGGTCCAGTGTGTCAAGCCGCCCCTGGAGGGTATTGAAATATCCCTGGAGATTGCGCACCTTCGGGTTAGGCAGGGTGGATTTTCTGGCGTTCTGGAAGAGTTTGATCTGGTTCAGAATATCGTTGGGGGAGTTGTTGAGAGGGGTTGCCGTTACCAGAATCACCCGCTTGCCTCTGCAGATCCGGTACAGGCTCTCATAGCTCTGGGTCATCTCGTTCCGGAACCGGTGAGCCTCGTCGATGATCACGTTCTTGTACCGCTCGGTCCCCCTTGAAAGGACGTGATCCAGTTTCCCGACCGATTCAAAATCTGCCTGGCGCACGCCGAAATCGAGGAAGACATTCGGCCATGAACCGGGATTCTCCCGGTCTATCAGGACCGGAGGGGCAAGAACGAGTGTCCTCCCATCAAGCTGCTGGGCAAGGAGGGTTGCTATGTACGTCTTCCCGAGACCAACCACATCGGAGATAAAAACGCCGCCATACTCCTCAAGTTTTAACTTCGCGTCCTGCACCGCGTCTTTCTGGTATTGCAGGTCCATGAAGCCCTCCGGGATGTACTCGTCACCGGTCTGCTGTTTATCGAGATTGATCTTCTCCTTCAGGTATTCATAGAGGAATTTCAAGTAGAGTTCGTACGGGGTGATAGAGTCGTTGAGCCAGGTCTGGGTCCGTATCGTCTCGACATAATTTTCCGACACATCGGCCGAGTTTTCCCAGAGTTCATTGAACTTGTTAAGCGCATACTCGTAATCCCCCCGCATCTTGAGTTCAACGTTGAACTCAAGATTATCCTGCAGCCCGGATTGAGAGAAATTGCTTGAACCGGTGATAACGCGCCCCTTATCCCTGTCACTCTCTTTGAAGGTCATTATGTAGAGTTTTGCATGGACCTTCTCTGAGGGGTAGACGCGGATCTCAAGTTTTCCACTCCTCAACCACTCAATGAAGGTCCGAATACCCTCTTCTATCTCAAAGGCGTCTTCGGATTGCTCCAGTTCATCTTTGACCATGCCGGAGTACTGATGTTTAAGGTCTTTACTGGAAAGAAGCAGCGTAGGGTGGCCATCAAATGAGGCAGCCTGGATGAGATCGTATGTCGCTTTGTTGGTACTGATACCGATGAGGATCCTGATCTTCTCGGTATTCTCCAGAGCCTTCTCGAGAGCATAGAACCCGCTTGAATAGAAGTATCCAACAAGACAGTCAAAAAGTGTGGTATCTTTAACGAGTGCATTAAAACGATCGAGTAACGTATTGCCATTCTCATTAGTGATAAAAGTCAGATCCGAAGACATTGAACACGCCTGTTACAAAAATAATAGTTATGCTATGATATAGTTAATGAAACGGAACTCGCCACGGGGGAGGGAGCGAGGGGGAACGTTCCCTCTCAGCAAGGTCTTATGGGAGAATTGTCCTCCTGCTTGGTTATAGTGACCTATCAAAAGGTAGATTATTCGAACAGTCTCTGCTCGGTGAGTATTTTTAAATACAAACGATCAAATTCCACCTATGACCCACTGGATCGCCTCCTCCAACCGGGACAACTGGAAAATCCTCGAAAAAAAGCACATATGGGGAGTTCCAAAGCGGAACAAAACCCTCATGCAGCGGGTGAAGCCCGGCGATACAATACTCGTGTATGTCCGGCAGGAGAAGGAGGACGAC
>PGYL01000008.1 GCA_002839645.1 Methanomicrobiales archaeon HGW-Methanomicrobiales-2
AGAACGTCCTCCGCGAGGAAGCCCGGGAGACCCGTCTCCAGGTCTTTCTCCGGCAGTTCAAGAGCGTCCTGATCGTCATCCTGATCGTCGCGGCAGGCGTCTCGTTCTTCGTCGGCGCGTACCTGGATGCTGTCGCCATCCTCATCATCGTCGTCTTGAACGCCATCCTCGGGTTCTCCCAGGAGTGGCAGGCCGGCGAGGCGATCGAGGCATTGAAGAAGATGCTCGTCCAGCGGGCCGTGGTCGTCCGCGACGCCGGGCAGCAGGAGATCGATGCCTCGGAGATCGTGCCGGGAGACCTCGTCGTCCTCGAGATGGGAGAGCGGGTGCCCGCCGACCTCTTCATCGTCGAGGCGACATCGCTCGAGGTGGATGAGGCGTCGCTGACAGGGGAGTCGTCCCCTGTCGATAAGGCACCAGGTTCGCTCCCGGTCGCGACCAGCCTTGCCGAGCGGAGCAACATGGCTTTTGCGGGCACGACGGTCGTCAACGGGCGGGGACGGGGCGTGGTCGTCGCCACCGGGATGCAGACGGAGTTCGGCATGATCGCCGGCCTCTCCCAGCGGGTCGCCGACGAAACGACGCCCCTCTCGCGGCAGATGGACCGCCTCGGCCGGGACCTCGGGCTGATCGCCATCGGTATCGCGGTGGTTGCGGTCGCCGTCGGTCTCCTGCAGCAGCGACAACTCCTCGAGATGTTCCTCATCGGCGTCTCGCTCGCGGTGGCGGTGATCCCGGAAGGTCTCCCGGCGGTCGTGACGCTCACGCTCGCCCTCGGCATCAAGACCATGATGCGCAGGAACTGCCTGATCCGCCATCTCCCGGCATCGGAGACCCTCGGTGCGGTCTCGGTGATCTGCACCGACAAGACGGGGACCCTCACCCGGAACGAGATGGCGGTCGTCCGGGTGAGGACACCGGAGTGTGAGGTGGCGGTGACCGGGGCCGGGTATGCCCCGGAGGGGGAGTTCCTCGTAGGGGAGAAAACCATCGATCCGCTCGAGAAACCGGGGCTCCGGCAGTTCCTGCGCACCGTGCTCCTCTGCAACCACGCAACCTTCTCTCTCACGGAAGGGGGATGGCGGATCCTCGGCACGCCGACCGAGGGAGCGCTCGTGGTCGCGGCGGCCAAAGCCGGCCTCTCCCGCGAAGGTGCCCCGGAGGCGGTCCAGGAGTTCTCGTTCAACTCCACCCGGAAACGGATGACGATCGTCTACCAGGAAGGTGGGAACACTGCCTACGTGAAGGGGGCGCCGGAGGTGCTGCTCTCCCGGTCGTCCCGGCTGCTCCGGGGGGACTCCGTCGTGGTGCTCACCGACGACCTCCGCGATGCAATCCTCGCGGAGATCGCGGAATATGCGTCCGGCGGGCTCCGGGTGCTCGGGGCGGCATACCGCCCGCTCCCGGACGGTCTTTTGTTGACCGAGGAGACGGTGGAGGAAGACCTGATCTTTCTCGGGTTTGCCGGGATCCTCGATCCCCCACGCCCCGAAGCGGCGGAGGCGATCCGCCTCTGTCGGAGCGCCGGGATCGACGTGATCATGATCACCGGGGACAACCCGCTGACCGCCTACGCCATCGCCCAGAACCTCGGCCTCTCGAGTGAGGGGGCGCTGACCGGGGCCGACCTCGAGGCTCTGGGCGACGATGAACTTGCGAGCCGTCTCCGGACCACAAAGGTCCTCTCCCGGGTCACGGCGGAGCACAAACTCCGGGTGATCGATATCCTTGCCCGTGAGCGTGCGGTTATCGCCATGACCGGCGACGGCGTCAACGACGCTCCGGCGTTGAAGAAGGCAAGCATCGGGATAGCCATGGGCATCAAGGGGACGGACGTCGCCAAGGAGTCGAGCGACATGGTGCTCGTGGACGACAACTTCGCAAGCATCGTCGCCGGCATCGAGGAGGGGAGGAGGGAGTACGACAACATCGCCCGGTTCACCCGCTACCTCCTCTCCTCCAACGTCGGGGAACTCGTCGCGATCGTCGGCGGGCTCCTCCTCGGCCTGCCGCTGATCCTCATCCCCATCCAGATCCTCTGGATCAACCTGGTCACGGACGGCGTCACCGCCATCGCGCTCGGTCTCGAGCCCGCCGAGCGCGATGTCATGCAGAGACGGCCCCGGGACCCCGGGGAGTCCATCCTCACCCGGAATGCCTACTTAGTCGTCCTCATCCTCGGGGCATGGCTCGGTCTCCTGACGATTTACGTCTTCTCCGGCCTCTACGAGGTCGACCTCGACCGGGCGCGGACGATGGCGTTCACCGGGCTCATCATCTTCGAACTCTACAACGTGCTGAACTTCCGGTCGTTCCGGTTCCCCCTCCACCGGATCGGGTTCTTCTCGAACCCCGCGCTGCTCCTCGCGATCCTCGGAACCCTTGCCCTTCAGGCGCTGGTGGTCTATGTCCCGATCCTGCAGACCTTCCTCGGGACCGCACCGCTGACCCCCGGCGACTGGGGGCTGCTCGCCCTGCTCGGCCTGCCGGTGCTCCTCGCGGGGGAGGCCTACAAGATTCTCAGGCTGCGGGTCGGGGGTGAGGCACCCGCGTCGGACTGAATGGGTCCTTCCTCCCCCGCGCCCCTGCCGGTCTCAAACGCTGAGCGCCGGAAGCACCGGGCTCTTCTCTCCCGGCGGGCGATAGATATCGGCATGATTATACGCGGATTACGCTAAACTGAATCCTACTATCGGTATCCAGGGATCCCATGACTGTCAGAACCTTTCATGTAGCACAAACCACCACAGATCGCTCCAATCGTCGCCGGGGTGATGGAAGATGATCGTCGGCCCGGAACTGATCGCCGTCGTGGTCTTCATCATCACCTACGCGCTCATCATCGACGAGCGAATTCACCGCGCAGTGGTCGCGATGGTCGGTGCCTCGGTCGTCGTCTTCCTCCACATCGTCCCCTGGGAGATGATCCCGGAGTACATCGACCTCGGGACCATCTTCCTCCTGATCGGGATGATGATCATCGTCAACACCGCCCGCGGCAGCGGTCTCTTCGAGTATATCGCCATCAAGACGGCGAAACTTGCAAAAGGGAGCCCGATGCGGGTGTTGCTCCTCTTCTCGCTCGTGACCGGCATCACGAGCGCGTTCCTCGACAATGTCACGACGGTCCTCCTCATCACCCCGATGCTGCTCTACGTCGCGAGCGTCATGAAGACCAGCCCCATACCCTTCCTGATTGCGGAAATATTCGCCTCCAACATCGGCGGGGCGGCAACGCTCATCGGCGACCCCCCGAACATCATGATCGGTTCGGCCGCCGGCCTGACGTTCAACGAGTTCATCATCAACATGGCACCGATGATGGCCGTCAACCTGGTTGTTGTCCTCGGGATGCTCGCCCTCATCTACAGAAAGGATCTCCACGTCTCGCCCGACGAGCGGGAGAATATCGAGAGGACGTTTGCGGAGTTAAAAGACCGGGAGGCGATCCGGGACTGGCCGCTCTTTAAGAAGTCGGTCATCGTCATCGCGCTCGTCATCGGGATGTTCTTCGTCCACGACCAGCTCGGCCTCGAACCCGCTCTCGTCGCCCTGATCGGCGCGTCCATCCTTCTCTTCTGGAGCAGGCAGTCGCCGGAGGAGATCTTTGAGAAGATCGAGTGGCCCGCCCTCTTCTTCTTCGGCGGGCTCTTCGTCGTCGTCGGCGCTCTCGTCGAGACCGGGGTCATCGCGAGCGTCGCGGAGTTCGTGGTCGCGAACGTCCATTCGGAGGGCGAGGCCATCCTGATCATCGCCTGGTTTGCCGCCATCGCCTCGGCGATCGTGGACAACATCCCCCTCACCGCCACCCTGATCCCCCTGATCCACGGCATGAGCGGATCGATGGATGTCTACCCGCTCTGGTGGGCGCTCTCGCTCGGTGCGTGCCTCGGTGGGAACGGCACGGTCATCGGTGCGTCGGCAAACGTGGTCGTGCTCGGGATCGCCGCACGAAACGGTTTCACGATCTCGTTCGTGGAGTTCCTGAAAGTCGGGATGCTCGTGCTCTTCGTCACGGTAGCGATTGGTTCGGCGTTCCTCTGGCTCAACTTCGTCGTGCTGTGAGCCGGTTTTATCGGTTCGGCGGGGTCCCGGGTCGGACCACCTCGACCTCCTGGAGCCGGCCGACCAACCACTTATACGCGGTCCCGGCCGCCTCCCGGGCCGAGGGGCTCGGGTCCTCGTTTCGCATCTTCTCAAGCGGCTCTCTCGCCTTCGGGTCGGCGATCGTCCCGAGGGAAAGCGCCGCCTGCGCCCGGACCTGCTCGTCTGTGTCGTCGAGAGCCCGGATCAGCCCGTCGATGTCCCGGCCGTCACGCAGGGTATCGATATCGTCCAGTGTCGCCATAACAATCTCCTGATCGTTTCGCGTAGGCGTCCTGGCGGTATATATGCCTTTGCGGGCGGACTGCAGGTGACCCCGGCCCGTCCGTATTCATGGGAGGAGAATCCCGGCTGCCTACGTATCAACGAGCCAGCCTTCCACTGCCTTCTTCTCCGCGAGCCTCCCTACCACCCGGGCGTGCGCGAGCGACGCGGCCCGCTTGACGCCCATGTTAGAGTCCGAGAACTTCAGACGCTCGAGCGCCTCAAGCGCCCGTTCGTCGCCGACGGTGCCGAGGGCTTCGGCCGCGGTCAGCCGCACAGCCTCAGCCGGGTCCAAAAGCGCTCCAATCAGCCCGTCGATATCCCGGGCCCTCCGCATCGTGTCGATATCTTTTACCTGCGTCATAGATCTCCCCGGTCGGCCGGTGCAACGCATCTGGCCCTGCTCTGTTAAGAAGATTGTGGGAAGCGACGGACGGAACGTCCGGAGCTTCAAGCATCGATAAAAAGAGGTTAATATGCCGCCAGGTAGCGGTCGAGTTCCCAGGGGTGGACCGCCGTCCGGAAAGCATCCCACTCGGCCTGTGCGACGCTCGTGAGGGCATCGACGACATGGGGGCCGAACGCCCTGCAGATGAGGTCGTCGGCAAGGAGGGCCTGGTGGGCCTCATAGAGGCTCGCGGGCAGGGTCGCGATCCCGTCGCGCTCCCGCTCAGCGGTCGTCATGTGGAAGATGTTCCCATTGGCACCGCCCGGAGGCTCGATCTCCTCCCGGACGCCCTCCATCCCGGCGGCGAGCATCGCGGTGAAGGCGAGGTAGGGGTTGCAGGTCGGGTCGGGGCTGCGGAACTCGACCCGGGTGCTGTTGCCGCGGGGCGCCGGAACCCGGACGAGGGCCGAACGGTTGCTCGCGCTCCAGCTGACGTAGCAAGGCGCCTCGTAGCCGGGGACGAGCCGTTTGTAGGAGTTGATCGTCGGGTTTGCGACCCGGGTGATGGCCGGCGCGTGGCGGAGCAGCCCGCCGATGAAGTCCCGTTGATGCCGTAGATCGGCTTTGCCATGAACGACGCATGCAGGCCGCGCATCAGCGCCATCGTCTTGACCGCGAACTTGAAGGTGATGACGTTGTCCGCGGTGTGGAGGGCGTCGCTGTACTTGAAGTCGATCTCGTGCTGGCTCTCGGCGACCTCGTGGTGGGATGCCTCGATCTCGAACCCCATCTCGGTGAGCGCGAGAATCGCCTCGCGCCGGAGATCCTCCGCGAGATCGGTCGGCGCGAGGTCGAAGTAGCCGCCGGCGTCCTGGAACTGCGTGGTCGGTCGACCCTCAATCATCTTGAAGAGGAAGAACTCCAGTTCCGGCCCGGTGTTGAAGACGTAGCCGTCCTTCGCGGCGTCATCCATCGCCCGGCGGAGCACGTGGCGCGGGTCGCCTTCAAACGGTTTGCCGTCCGGTTTGTAGACATCGCAGATGAACCGGGCGACACTCTTCTCCCGGGGCCGCCAGGGCAGGAGGGTGTAGGTCGAGAGGTCGGGTTTGAGCACCATATCGGACTCTTCGATCCGGACGAAGCCCTCGACGGACGACCCGTCGAACCCGATGCCGTCGGTCAACGCTTTCCCGACCTGATTCGCCGGGATGGAGACGTTTTTGGGCATGCCCAGGAGATCGGTGAACTGCAGCCGGAGGAACCGGACGTTGTCCTGTTCGATGCGCTCGAGCATTGCCGAGATGTTGTCGGGACTCATGTGGAAGGAAACTTCCTTCCAATAGTATTTATACTTGACTGATCTATATCTATCAGAGCGTTCCCCGACCACCCGGAGGTGGAGGGGGGCGGGTCGACCGTGATGGCAATGTGCGGCATAATTGGCGTAATGGATAAATCTCGCCGGACGATGGATGGTTCCGGCATCCGACAGGCCCTCTCCATGATGAACGAGCGCGGTAGTGGCGAGGGGGCGGGGTACGCAGCCTACGGCATCTACCCCGACTACCGGGACTGCTACGCCCTCCATGTCTTCTTCGACAACATCCGTGAGAACAAACCGGCTCTCGACGCGGCGCTCGCGCAATGGGGGACGGTCGAGCACGACGAGGCGATCCCGACCTACGACCAGCCGAACCTCCGGGCAGCCCACACCCCCTGGCGCTACTTCTTCAAGCCCGACGCCACTCTTGCTCCCGGAAGCACGACGTCGGAGGACGACATCGTCAGCGCCCTGGTGATGCGGGTCAACGCCGCCCGCCGCGGCGCACTCATCTTCTCCTCCGGCAAAGACCTCGGGGTGTTCAAGGCCGGCGGCTGGCCCGAGGACGTGGCGGACTACTACCGGATAGAGGACTACGAGGGCTACACCTGGCTCGCGCACAACCGCTACCCGACGAACACCCCCGGCTGGTGGGGTGGTGCGCACCCGTTCAACCTCCTCGACTGGAGCGTCGTGCATAACGGCGAGATCACCTCGTATGGGACCAACCGGCGCTACATCGAGAGTTTTGGCTACACCTGCACGATGTTCACCGACACCGAGGTCGTCGCCTACTTAGTCGACCTCCTGGTGCGGCGGCACGGGCTTGACGTCGACCTCGCTGTCCGTGCGCTCGCCCCGCCCTTCTGGAAGGAGATCGACCGGATGCCCGACGCGGAGCGTGAATGGAACTCTGCCATCAGGCTTGCCTATGCCCCTGCGATGATGAACGGGCCGTTTGCCATCGTGGCTGCGAACGCCGAGATGATGGTCGGGTTCACCGACCGGAGCAAACTCCGGCCGATGGTCGTCGGCGAGTGCGGCGACCGCCTCTACATCTCAAGCGAGGAGGCGGCGATCCGGGCGATGGAGCCCAACGTCGAATCGATCATGATGCCGGCCGCGGGAGAGCCGGTGATCGGGAGGGTTGCCCCATGATCGGGAGTCTTCCTCCCCGGTACCGGATCAGCGTCGATCCTGTCCGGTGCATGGAGTGCGGGCGGTGTATCGGGAACTGCTCCTACGGCGTCTTCTGGCAGGACAACGGCCGGATCCTCGTCAACTCCCGGAACTGCACCGCCTGCCACCGCTGCATCGCCTGCTGCCCCCGGGACGCCATCATGCTTGAAGAACACCCCTGCGACTACCGGAGCCATCCCCTCTGGACCCGGGAAGCCCGGGAGGCGATCTACAACCAGGCCCGGACGGGGAAGATCATCCTGGCCGGGATGGGCAACGCCCTCGATTACCCGGTCATCTTCGACCGCCTGGTCCTGGACGCCTGCCAGGTCACGAATCCCAGCCTCGACCCGCTCCGCGAGCCGATCGAACTCGTGACCCACCTCGGGAAGAAGCCGGCGAAGCTGTACCTCCGGCGGCGGGAGAGCGGCGACGTGGGGCCCGACCGACCCCGTGCCCCCCCGGGGGAAGAGCCCGGCGAGCCTGTCCCCCGGGGGGGGGGAGGGCGGCGCCGTCGACCCCGGGCCCCGCCTCACCCCGAATCTCCGCCTCGAAACCCCGATCATGATCGGACATATGAGTTATGGGGCGGTCAGCCTCAACGCCCAGACGGCCATGGCGCGGGCGGCGAAAGAAGTCGGGACGTTCATGGGTAGCGGGGAAGGCGGCCTGCACTCCACGCTCTACCCCTACCAGGACAACATGATCGTCCAGGTCGCGTCCGGGCGGTTCGGCGTGAACATCGATTACCTGGAGCGCGGGGCCGCCATCGAGATCAAGATCGGCCAGGGTGCAAAACCCGGGATCGGCGGGCACCTCACCGGGGAGAAGGTCTGCAAGGAAGTCTCCTGTACACGGATGATCCCGGAAGGAAGCGATGCGATCAGCCCTGCGCCGCACCACGACATCTACAGCATCGAAGACCTTGCCCAGCTCGTCCGGGGCCTCAAGGAGGCGACGGAGTGGAAGAAGCCGGTCTTCGTCAAGATCGCCGCCGTCCATAACGCTGCCGCCATCGCCGCCGGGGTCGCCCGAACGCCCGCCGATGCGGTCGTCATCGACGGGTTCCGGGGTGGGACCGGCGCAGCGCCGAAGGTCTTCCGCGACCACGTCGGCATCCCGATCGAGGCGGCTGTGGCGAGCGTGGACAAAAAACTTCGCGATCAGGGGATCAGAAACGAGATCTCCATCATTGCAAGCGGGGGTATCCGGGGGAGCCCCGATGTTGCGAAGGCGATCGCCCTCGGGGCGGATGCGGTCTACATCGGGACCGCAGCGCTCGTGGCGATGGGCTGCCGGGTCTGCGGGAACTGTTACCGGGGCCTCTGCCCCTGGGGGATCGCTACCCAGCGCCAGGACCTCGTGGACCGCTTAGACCCCGATGCCGCATCGAAGCAGGTGGCCAACCTGCTCCACGCGTGGACGCTCGAACTCTCCGAACTGCTCGGCGCGGCCGGGATCAACAGCATCGAGAGCCTGCGGGGCAACCGCGACCGGCTCCGGGGCTATATGCTCGACGAGAACCTGATGCAGGTGCTCGATGTCGAGTCGGTGGGGGCGTAACGCCCTCACGACGTCGCGACTTCGACGCACTCCTTCCTCGTCCCGATACGGGAGAGCGCCCCGCACATCGCCGGAACGTAGGCAAGCGCCTTGCCCGAGTCCACCATGATCGATGCAAACTCGTCCATCCGGGGCGAGACGACCATGCAGGTGTCCGGTATCACCCGGGCGCCGCTCTTCTCGATGGCGGCCACAAGGTCGGCGTTCTCCCGCGCGACCCCCCGGGAGACGAAGATGTAGAAAGGTTTCGTCGTCTTCTTTCCCTTGAGGAGATTCGCGAGGTCGCGGAGTTCGTCGGGGGAGCAGTGCGGGCACCCGACCGCGACCGCCTCGACGGGGGTCTCAACAAAGAGGGCTTCGACCTCGTCCCGGGTTACTGTCACCCGGTCGAGGTCGGCGGTATCGAACGAAAAGACCCTCGCTTCCGGGGTTATCTTATCGACGTGGAAGAGAGCGACCGCGCCGGTCGCGGCCATCGCAGCGCCGAGCGCCTTCAACTGGTCGCGGCCCGGCCGGATACCCTGAAATATCGGTATCCGGTTCCCCACCTTCTTTCCGGCGACGTGCCCGATGGCGCCCCAGTGGTCGGACCGCGGGCCCGTCCCGCTCTCGACCTCGACGACGACCTGCGGCTGCCGGTTCGCGACGATATGGAGGCCGTAGTACGGGGTCTTCCCGATGATCGCCGCCGCAAGGGCGCTCGGTCCGCCTTCGCGGTTGGTCCGGGCGCCGAGAACCGAGTTTGCGTAGGCTACCGCCGAGGACTCCGACCAGGCCAGGTGTTCCCCGAACTCTGTGATGCGGAGGTAGTAGGGCGTGCAGGTGCACTCGAGCCGGATCCCGAGCCTCCGGTAGGTCTCGACGACCTCCGTCTGGTGGCGGGCGAACTCTTCGGCGATCCCGAACTCCCGCCACCCCTCCTGCGGCATACCGATGGGGTTCAAGACGGTCGGGACCGCCACCCGGGCGTTGAGGCTCTGCAGCCAGGCAAGCCCCCATCTCCCGATGGTCTTATACGATGCACCGCTCACCTGGGCGCTCGCAATCGGGACGAGCCTCTCGGCGTCGTAGACTCCCCCGAGCGCGACCAGGATCTCCATCATCTTCTGGCGTGTCTCGCCGAACTCGCCGGCGAGCACCTTCTCGTCATCGTTATCAAGGTACAACTACAGCCACTCCGCTCTCCTGAATTCGTCCTCTCTCCCCATAACCATCGTGGCATCGACCCCGACCTTCACGTTCGTCCCGTCGGCAAGGCGCGTCGGGTCAAGCGACGAGCCCCGCACCCCGGTGATGACCATGATGTCGGTATCGCCCCGCACCCGTGTCGCGATCGCGTACTCGACGTCGTGGGGGTCGTGGATATCGATATCCTCGTCCACCACCACGACGTGCTTTAACGAGGTGTGGGCGGCAAACGCCGCCATGATGGCGTTTTTGGCGTCACCTTGCGTGTTCTTCCGGATCTGGACCACCGCGTGGAGGTAGCCGGCGCCGCCTTTCGTGAGGAGGACGTCTTTGACCGTCGTCACCTCGCCGACAGCGCGGTAGATCTTCGGCTCGTAGGGGGCTCCCATCAGGAGTTTGTGCTCGTCGCCGGCGGGGAGGATGCCGTGATAGATGGGGTCCTCCTTGCAGTACATCCGGGTGAACTCGATCACGTGCTGCTGCCGGACAGGGTCGTAGGTGCCGGTGATATCGACGAACGGCCCTTCCGCCGCTTTTTCGGCCCCGATGTAGCCCTCGAGCACGATCTCGGCGTCGGGGACCCGGACGCCGTTTGCACACTCCCGGACCCTTAGTTCCCCGCCCATCAGCTCCGCCGCGTAGGTGAGTTCCTTTCCTTCCGGGACACGGGTGCAGGCGGCAAACGTCACGAGCGGGTGGGTGCCGACGGTGACGGCGATCGGGAGTCTCTCCCCCCGGGCGAGCGCCGCCTTAAGGAGGGTGTGGGTGTGTCTCCCCTCCACCAGGCGGGCGACGACCCGATGGTCATCGAGGACCATCATCCGGTGAATGGAGGCGTTCTCCACACCGTCATAGCGCGAGAAGACTATCCCGGACGTGAAGTAGCGCCCGGCGTCCCCCGGGAAGTGCTTCATGACCGGGAGGCGGGAGAGATCGGCAGGGACGCCGCCCTGCAACCGTCCCGCGTCCACCACGCGGCCGCTGTAGGTGGCGGCCGCAAGGTGTCTGACCAGATCGCGCTCCTCCACGCCGAGCGCCGCTGCAAGCGATCGCCTGTCGCCGAGGAGGTTCATCACTCCCCGGTGGCCGTCGAGGTCGTGGAAGAAGAGGATCTTATCGGTCCGGCTCCCCATACGGGGGGCCTCGTAGACGGTCGAGCAGGTCCTCTCGATATCCTCAACCCTGCCCTGGTTTCGCATCATCGCTATGAAATCACGCATCGTATCCGCTCCATCGGGATCCAAGACGGTGCTTGACCCCCATGTGGTCGAGCACCCGGGCGACCACCATATCGACGAGGTCGTCGATCGTCTCCGGGTGCTGGTAGAAAGGAGGACTTGCGACCATCACGGTCGCGCCGGCCTCATCGGCTGCGAGCATATTCTTTAGATGGATCCGGGAGAGCGGCATCTCCCGGAGGAGGAGGAGGAGGGGCCGCCTCTCCTTGAGGCAGACGTCCGCTGCCCGGGTGATCAGGTTGTCGGCAAACCCGTTGCTGACCGCCGCAAGCGTCTTCATGCTGCAGGGGACGATCGCCATCCCATCGTAGCAGAACGACCCGCTGGCGATATCGGCCGCGAGGTTGCTGTTCTCGGCGTATATAGCGTCGAACCCCGAGAGGTCCACGTGCTCGATCCCGGCTATCTGCCGGGCGGTATCGGAGATGACGATATGCACCGTTGCCTGATCGCAGAGCACCTCGAGCAGGCGATGGGCGTAAATGACCCCGCTTGCTCCGGTGACCCCGACGACAAATTCCTTCTTCATATGCTCCTCATCGATTATGCAACTGCGAGTTTATCCTGTTTCGTCGCCCGCTTCACCCGGAGCACCTCCATCGCCGCCAGCTCCACGGTATGGCGGTGCTGCTCGGTGGTGTAGATCCCGAGGCGCCATTGCTGCCGCCGGGTGTCGTTTAGGGTGTTGATGAGGGGCGAGACCCCCTCGATATCCACCATTGCGTGGCTGTTCCTGACCCGGACCTCCATCGAGAGGGCGCGGGGGAGCCGGGGGATGTCCACGAGGACGCAGTCCCCCGGGACTCCTGCAGTCTCGGCGATGGCAATGGCGAGGTCCCGCTCGCGGGCGGCCCCGAGGTCCTGCTGGAGGGCTGCGGCGTTCACCCGGTCTTCGCCGACGTAGAGCGCCCTCTTGTAGAGGTCCCGGACATAGACCCGGCAGGCAA
Source organism: Methanomicrobiales archaeon HGW-Methanomicrobiales-2 (assembly GCA_002839645.1). Taxonomy (GTDB): domain Archaea; phylum Halobacteriota; class Methanomicrobia; order Methanomicrobiales; family Methanoculleaceae; genus Methanoculleus. The sequence continues at coordinate 12,193 of PGYL01000008.1, forward strand.
GGTCACGGGTGATTGCGTGCTCTGAGTGCTTCAGCCGCTCCATGCAGGCGGCGTCGTCCATCCGGACGAGTTCGCGGGCGTCCGCACCCGGGACGTTCTGCACCTCCTCGTGGAGGGCGTGAACGAACATGCTCGTCGCGATCCGGCTCACGTGGTGGAAGTAGACCGCCGGGCGCATCAGGGTCCGGGCGATCAGGAGCGACTCGGCGGCGTTGATCCCGCCTTCGGAGAGGGCGATACCGGATTCAGCCAGGATCGTCGACCTGATCAGCCGGTGTGCGTCGACGGTCCCGTAGGGGACACCGGTGTAGTGGGCGTCCCGCAGGAGGTAGTCCATCCGGTCGACGTCGAGGCTCCCGTGGATGATGCTTGCGAGGCGGTGCTCTCCTGCGACGACGGCGCAGACCTCGGCGGGGTCGATCCCCTCCGCTTCGAGGATCCCGGCGATTGCCCCCTCGCAGACCAGATGATCGATCTGGTGGTGGCATCTCCCCGTGAACTCCTCCATCACCGGTTCGGTGACGTGGGAGAAGGGGCCGTGGCCGATGTCGTGGAGGAGGGCGGCCGTCGCGACGAGCCTCGTCTCGCCCGCATCGAGCCCGAGCTCCTTGCACATGAGGCCTGCGAGGTGCATCGTCCCGAGCGAGTGCTCAAAGCGGGTATGGTTTGCCCCGGGGTAGACGAGGTTTGCAAACCCGAGCTGGGTGATGTGGCGGAGCCGCTGGACAACTCCCGAGTCCAGCAGCCGGAGCGCGAGCGCATCCGCCTCGACGTAGCCGTGCACCGGATCTTTGATGATCTTCATCTGAATTGGGCAAGGAGACCCCGGCCTTTAGGCCGGGGAGAAATTGCCCTGTCACCTCCGATATATCTTTCTCCTAACCTAATCAGTATATGAATGTGATTAGGACAATCACGTTCAAACTTCAGTTGCCCGATGGCGGGTCCACGGCTCTCCTCGATACGATGAGGGCCTATTCCACGGCGTTCTCTGCTTCCGCCCAATGGGGGTATGAGAACCGTACGTGGAACAAGGTGGAGAACCACAAGGCAACCTACAAGGCTGTTCGTGATACTGTTCCTGATCTTCCGTCCTCTCTGGTGCAGGGTGCGCGAGACTGTGCGTGTGAAGCCCTGAAAGCCACCAAGTGTAAGAGTTTGCCGGAACGGAAACCACTCGCCGCTATGCGGTACAACCAGCGGGTCATCACGGTGAACCTGATCCATGGTATCGCTACGATTGCATCGGTAAAAGGACGAATCAAAGTAGTATTCCCGATCTCGGAGTACCATCGCCAGTACCTTTCCTGGACCGTCACTTCTTCGACCATCTCGTATGATCGAGGGAAGAGAGTGTTCTATCTCCATATCTCGATGGAGCATCCTGATGTCGAACCGGTACAGGAGGTCAGAGTGCTTGGTATCGACCGAGGAATCGTGAACGTCGCGGTCTGCTCCGATAACTCCTTTTTCAACTCCAGGCGCGTCAAGAATGCGCGAGCAAAGTATGCTCATCTTCGCGCGGAGTTGCAGTCCAAAGGCACCCGGTCGGCAACGCGGAAACTCCGCACGATGTCTCGCCGGGAAAGACGGTTTGTGACTGACACCAACCATTGTATCGCGAAGCAGATTGTCAATTCTGATTACACGGTCTTTGCTCTGGAAGATTTGAGCAAGATCCGGGTCCAGAAGCGGCGTAGCAGGTCGTTCAACCGGAAGTTGAACAACTGGGCATTTCACGAACTGGAGCAGTTCCTCCGGTACAAGGCCGAGGCACTCGGAAAGCAAATTCTCCTGGTGGATGCCCGGTACACCTCGCAGAAGTGCTCGGTGTGCGGGCATACCTACAAGGGAAACCGGGAAGGCTCGTCGTTCCAATGCCGAAAGTGCGGATTCCAACTCCATGCTGACCTCAATGCTGCTCGTAACATTGCTCAAGCAGGTATATCTTGCCTGAGTAGGCTGCCTGTCAACCAGCCGAATGTAGCGTGTCTCTGACATAGCTACAAGCCCTGCCCTTCAGGGCGGGGTAGTTGACCCGTTCTGTTAAGATTTTTGGGAGATGAGTGATAAAGGTATTTGACAACGCGCGGAGTGTGAAATTGTGGCGCTCGCATGGATCTCGTTTGTCTATAGGACTGCAGCCCTCATGCGCCGGGAAGCTTGGGTCTCTCCCCCCCCACCGCCCGCGCCTGAGGGCGCTCCTCACTCGCGCCTTCGGTGCTCAAACTCCTGCCCTTCGGCCAGTCGTTCCCCCGCGAGGGGGGCGGGCAGTAGTTGCGATAGGCCCTGCTGGGGAGCGGCAAGGCCCCCGGCTGGGCCGAACCGGCCGGAGGTGCTGGTGGGATCAGCCTGGTTTTTCAGGTGCTGAAACTCTGCAAACCGAGTTCTCGATATGTAGATCAGATCCCAGGCGATGACATCCCGGACGTCCGACCTAGAAAGATCCAAGTTGCCGAGGAAATCTCGGCTGGCCGAGGGCTATCTCTACCTGCCGCTCCCAGGAGCCTTCCCTCGCAGAGGGTCGGTGCAGGAAGAGACACTGGAGGAGATCCGGATGCAGGTTGTCGAATTTTTGTGATCAGAAGAAGGCAAGAGATTACTTCGAGGTAACTTGGAATACTGAGTAAATGGGGTATTGACTCTCTGTAATCTACTGCATGCCTGACGAATTCTCTATGCCAACTCTATAGCGAGGATCAAAAAATTTTGGAGTCTCATCCCAAAATGGGTTTAGTCCATAACAACTGATCAATGTGGATAATAATGAAGTTCGTAAATGTTTTAAAATTGAAATTATTTCATGTAGTTTATCTTTCGAAAATCGACTTGTTGCTCCATTATGGATTACTTGGTGCCTTTCTTTGAACAATTTAATCAAACTACTCCAATTTTCTTGAGATTTTTTAACGTTTGAATCTAGCATTTTGTCTAATTCGATATCAAAAAACGCTTTATATGCACTCTTTGCCCCTTTTCTTTCATTCAATCTTTGGAAACTCAAACGAGGTATGTCTCCGCCAAAGAGCGTCTTATCTAGACTATCCGTTTCAGGATCTAGACTGCCGCGCTCGTATACATAATAATTCTTTAAATATTCGTCAAATATGCCAATATTATCGAGATAGTTTTTAATTTTCTCCCTAGTTTTCATATGATCGTGATTATCCAAGGTAGCAATCATGACATAGGGTTGATGGTAAAACCACAGTTCTTTGGATGATCTAAAGGTATCACGTAAGAGAACTTCTGTAACTGATACTATCAAAATGACTGCCTCGTCGAGGTAATCGAGGTCTATTAGTTTTTCAATCCTATCAATATGACCGTCAAAAACGTCCGAGATTTTTTGGAGTTCTTCTCCCTTTAGTGCCATTTTATCGCCTTATCGCCTTTTCGTAGCGGGATTCCCCTAGACCAACAAGGATAGTTGCGGGGAGAAGAGGAAAAGGGTTGCGGAACGAGATGGCTTTGTATTGGAGGTCATCCCATAACCCTCCAGATCATGATGGCACGTGTCAGGTGGATCAATCCGAGGAATGAGTGCTCATAGCGTTCATATCGAGGAACAATCTTCTTGAATGCCTCGATCCAGCTGAAGAACCGTTCAATCGCCCCTCTTTCTTTGTACAGTATCAGATCGAACCAGCGCGGTCTTCCCCGCTTCGGGTGTAACCGGGATCTCGGGTTGGTCGGGATATTGCTCTTGATCCTTCGTTTCCAGTTGTACTAGCGGATCATCTGGGCATCGTAGGCTGCATCCGCCGAGATGATTGAGGGATGAACCTGCATCTCCGGAATCGTAAACGCTTCAACGGTTGGTTCATAAAGTTGGGAATCATGGATATTTGCCGGGAAGATGGTGCAGACAAGAGGAAGACCGTTTCGATCGACCAGAGCGCTCAGCTTGTTCCCTTTTACTTTCTTATAGCCATCATAACCAGTCGATCCCCTTTTTTAGCCGGGATATCCTTGGTATCGGTGGAACAGTGGGTGAGATCGATTTTCCGGATCTCATATCCCGATCGAAGAAGGTCGAGGAAAATGTCCTGATAGATACTATGTTCGGCAAGATAGAGGTGAAACCGATGTACCGTCGATTTCGTGCCGTATTGCCGAGGGACGTCGCTCCAGATACAACTGGTGGTCAGGGCATACAGAATCCCGTTGAACATCGCCCGATGGTCGGTTCGGGGTCGCGCGACATGAGGTTTCTGAGGAGGGAGATGCGGCTCAATGATTGCCCAGAGATCGTCATCGGTTTCCCGGAATGCCATACATCTCGGGTTTTATTCAAGACCTCATATAATTGTGGGACGATCTCTTAAAGGAGAATCCAAAGGGGGGACCGTTCACGATGAATAAACGTTTCTGAGTGCGAATTGAGGATTGGTGATATGAGGGATTCACTTGTATCCTGTCATCGTTATGTATCATACCTTATTTTTACCGTCGATATTGTGAAGTAGAACGGTTAAAATTGCAAATGGATATGCTTTTAGTATATGCCGTTGACGTGCCCATATAAGGATTATATTAAATTCATTTAGGAGTTAGGGAGGCTATGCTCAATGGGAATTGGTGATATATTCAAAATTTCTGATATTAAAAACGAAAATGAAAAGTTAAAGAAAGAAATTGAGGAGTTAAAATCGTATTTTAATCAGTTTCAGGGAATGGATCCTATTCAACTCAACAATGCAATTAATAAATTAAAAACTGATATCCAAAATCTAGAACTAAATAAGCAGAAAAGCCAGAACGAAATTAACCAAGTTGAACAGGAATTAAACAAACTTAGAATGCAAATTGTTTCGTCTGATGAAGAAATAACGCTTGAATCTTTTGCTTTATACAAACCACATTTCGCTTTTCACAATAGTCATGAATACAAACTTAAACTCGATGAAATCAGAGAAAAACAAAAAGAAATGATTAAAACTGACCGCGCCGCATCTTGTCCAACAGAATGGACCGTAAATAATAGTAAAAGTGAAGGTAAAAAGTTTGTAAAATCATTAAAAAAATTACTGTTAAGATCTTTCAATAATGAATGTGATTATTGCGTTGACCATGTAAAATTTAGTAATATTGACCAAAGCGAAAAAAGAATGAGCACTTCATTTGACACTATTAATAAACTGGGTGAAATAACGCAGATCTCTTTATCGCATGAATATAAAAAATTAAAATTTGATGAGCTTCATCTCGCATATGAATACCAACTGAAGAAACAGGAAGAAAAAGAAGAACAAGCACGACTAAGAGAGGAAATCAGAGAACAACAAAAATTAGAAAAGGAAATAAAATTAGCCAGAGAAAAAATCGCAAAAGAAAAGAAGCATTATGCACAAGTTATTGCGGAAATTACACAAAGAATCTCAGATTCTACTGATGAACAAGAGTTAATCGATTTAAATTCAAAATTGGAAAAATTACAAAAAGAAAGGTTAGCTTTAGATGAGGAAGAGAAACTCGTAGATTATCGAGAGAAAAATGCTAAAGCAGGTTATATTTATATCATTTCGAACATCGGTGCATTTGGCAAAAATGTATTTAAGATAGGTATGACTCGCAGGTTAGATCCTTATGAAAGAGTATATGAGCTAGGTGATTCTTCTGTACCATTTCCATTTGATACTCATGCAATGATTTTCTCTGATAATGCTCCAGCTCTAGAGGCTATAATTCATCAGCATTTTCATAAAAATAGGTTGAATAAAATCAATAATCGACGAGAATTTTTTGTTGCCGATGTCAATGAGCTTGAAAAAGTAATTAGGGAAAACTATGATAAGGTTATTGATTTCGTAAAAGAATCACCTGCAGAACAATATCGAGAAAGTCTCTTAACTCGAGATTAAAATATACTTTCTATTGACGATGAGAGGGAGCTGGCTGAATATTGCCGAGATTGAACTCAGTGCTCTGACACGCCAGTGCGTGAAGCGAAGAATCCCGACCATCGGAGCACTCCGGACGGAAACAGATACATGGAAACGGCAACGCAACCAGGCACAGAGGGGTGTCGACTGGCAGTTCACTGCTGAAGATGCAAGAGTGGAACTCAAGTGGCTCTACCCGATGATCTTATAGATTAAAGCTAGCGCTGACATACGGTCGGCCTGAATTCAAAGTTCATTCGAACGACGATATCTGGTTTTATCCGTCATGTAAACCGAAGTCCCACGGCCATGACTCTGACAGTCACTCCCGGATATGATGATTGACCTGATAGTTTCCTTTTCTCTCACGACTGTACCTGCTTCCCCGGCTCCCGGTGTACTATAGGGCTGTAGATGGACGCTCGAACCGTCACCGCCAAATGTTACGTCAAAGTAGGGAGGTGAGTCTTCATTTCGCTGCTTCCTTCAATGAATTCTAAAAATTCCAATCCAAACGCAGATATCTCCACAATTTCATATGCCCCTGTGCTTAACCGACCCATACCATCATCACTGAGAAGAGACTTTGATATCAGATCTTGATTGTAAAATTTCAGCAAAGCGTAGTCCAGACCTAGACATGTAGCAGCCCAGGCACTTCGGATTTTTTCTAGAACTTCCGGTGATTGCTCACCTTGATTTGTTTCTTTCAGTTCTTTTCGCAGATTTCGGTAATAACTGAGAACCCGAATTTGATCCTCATTAATCCGTAAGGCTAAATCCAAGAAGGTCTCTTTGAAGTCGGAAGTATAGGGGCATACAGCTTCATTGATCAGTATTTTTTGAAATCGCTTTATTTTATCTTCTGATTTTGTAGTAATGACTCTTTGAAGGATGGAGTAAAACAAATCATTGTAATCCTCGCATTTGATGTATTCTTTGTCGATGCATGCAGGATCGACCGATTTTAAAAATGCCTCAAATCCTAATACGAAGTAGTTGATACGCTTTTGAATAATCCGCTCTCGACATTCAATTACTTCCCTCACCATCGGACCAACGCCAGGGGCTAGGTTCAGGAGCATGTTTCTTGTTGTGACTGCAATCTCATCGCCGATTATGTCAATCTCTTTGTTGTCCATGTTAATTCCCATATCTGTCTGCTAATTGATGTTAAACTCTTCCAGGATTTGTTTAATGAATTTTCTGTTTCTTGTTGGATTGTTTATCTGATTTGAAACAAATCCACGGCCACTAGATAGTGTTTCGGTAAGTGATTCCTCATCACCGTGATTACAGTGGAATTGATAAATGTACTTTTTACGCAATTGAGGCATGTTCTTAAACTCTGAATAGTTACAGATCTCTCGCTTCCAAGAGTACAAACCTACTCCTCCCCGATAACCATGACCAAAGATCCACAGGCTTTCGGCCAAGGGTTTTCTCACAACATCTCTAAACTGTTCTATTGTGGTGCAGTGATAGACAGCATAAGGAGTGATCGGTGATGTTTTCCTAAAATGGTTTATCAATAAACCTATGCCACTCCCGTACATAGACATGCCTGCAACGTCAGAATGAACGATTACTATGGCATCGTGTCCTAGATGCGGCATGTATGAACTATACCGTTTGGCAATTTCTTTGCTATATATGTTGTAAAGGAAATCCCAAATTAGGATGTAGTGGACGTAGTCTCGGATAAGATATAAAATAGAGAAATGTTCCTTGAGCTCTTGGCGCGCCCAGACCCCATAGACGGACACCCCCCGACCAAGCACCACAACGCTGACCGCCGAGATCCATGTTGGGTCGGGGAGGCAGTACGCCCGAGGGCTATTGCGATCCCGGGAGGCTGACTGCCGTGACGAGGACGGAAAGCCGGATTCTTATAAGTGGCCAGGAACCCGGAGAGCGCGCCCATCAACACTCAACCTCCGCCCCGACCCCATACCCCTCCCCACCACAGCAAATGAAACTGTTAACCCCCCAGACCCCCCACATACAGGGCATTCAGCCATGATCACCTTCCTCTCGGGCGGAACCGGAGTACCTGCGCTCATCCGGGGCGCCCGGCAGATCCTCTACGACAGCGAGATCGCCGTGGTCGCGAATACCGCTGAGGATCTCTGGGTCTCGGGGAGCCACTGTGCGCCGGATATCGACACCGCCATCTTCCTCTTTTCCGGCATCCTCGATCCCGGCCGGTGGTGGGGGATCAAGGGGGATACCTACGCCACCCACAACTACCTCCCGAAGGTGGCGGGCGGCGAACCCTTCGTGATCGGCGACCGTGCCCGGGCCGTCCAGATCGCACGGGCGGCGCTCCTCAAGAAGGGATGGACCCTGACGGAGGCGGTGCAGGCGCAGTGCCGCTCACTCAACATCGGGGCGACCGTCCTCCCGGTGACCGACGGGGATTCCGCCCTCTTCGTCGATACCGGCACCGAACGGCTGCCGCTCTTTACCTACTGGATGGCCGCCGACGCCGGGACGGAAGTGCGGGAACTCGTCAGGCCCGAGCCCCCGGCAGTGACGGACGAGGTCCGGGCGGCGATCGAGGCAAGCGACGCCGTGGTGATCGGTGCCGGAAACCCCGCCCGGAGCATCCTCCCCATCCTCGACTGCGCCGGCATGCGCAGCCTCCTCCGCGATACGTTCGTGGTGGCGGTCTCGCCGTTCCGGGGCGGCAGTCCGCCGGACCCAAAGGATGCCGCCCTCATGTATGCCATCGGCGAAACCCCGACCTCCCCGGCGGTCTTCCGGCTTTATGAGGACATCGTCGATGTCTTCGTCCAGGACCTCCACGACCCCGACGAGGTCCCCGGGTCACTCCGTCTTGAGACTCGTCTCCTGCATACCCGGCAGGCCGAATCGCTCGCCTGGGACATCATGGCGGTCATACGGCACGCGGTTTCGTAAACCGGGATGATTGTACTTCGCGGCTTAATTGACAAATTACATATACGGTTGCATTTGATACGCTAATTATTCATGATAACTTTCCTCTCGGGCGGGACCGGAACCCCGAAGCTCCTCCGCGGCATGCAGGAACTGCTGGATGAGCGGGATATTGCGGTCATCGTCAACACGGCCGAGGACACGTGGCTTTCCGGCAACCACCTCTCCCCTGACCTCGATACGGTCATGTACCTCTTTGCAGGCATCCTCGACACCGGCCGGTGGTGGGGGATCCGCGACGACACCTACATCACCCACGACCTCCTCGCGCGACTCGGCGTCGAGGAGTACATCGCCGTCGGGGACCAGGACCGGGCGATCCACGTTGCGCGAGGAGAGATGCTTCGGGGCGGCATGCGCCTCACCGAGGCGACTGCAATGCTCTGCAGGAGTCTGGCCGTCCGGGCGACCGTCCTCCCGATGACCGACTCCCCCGTGACGACCTACGTCCGCACCGACCAGGGAGAGATACACTTCCAGGAGTACTGGGTGAAGCACCGCGGGGACCTGGCGATCGACGGCGTGACCCGGCGGTTCCCGGAGCCGCCGGTCGCGACCGGCGAGGTTATCCGGGCGATCGAGGCGAGCGACGCCGTGGTGATCGGGCCGAGCAACCCGGTCACGAGCATATCGCCGATCCTCGAGTGCGCCGGGGTGAGGGAGGCGCTCCGCCACCAGAACGTCATCGCGGTCAGCCCCTTCATCGGCGATGCTCCGGTCAGCGGCCCGGCAGCGGCCCTGATGCGGGCCTTCGGCAAAGAACCCTCATCGGCAGGAACCTGCGGTCTCTACGAGGACTTTGTGGACGTATTCATCCAGGACGTCCGGGACCCGGTCGGGATCGAGGGGGCTCTCCGCCTCGACACCCTCATGGTCAACCGGGGCAAGAGCCTGGACCTCGCCAAAAACATACTGACACTGATATACCGGTGTTAACAACCTTCACTCTTTCTTCTGCTTCTCCCGGTAATCCTCTATTGCCGCGTGGAGCGCGTCCGCCGCCAGGTTCGAGCAGTGCATCTTTTTGGGCGGCAGCCCCTCAAGTTCGGTCGCCACGTCGTCGCGGGTGATCTTCATCGCCTCCTCAAGCGTCTTTCCTTTCGCGAGGTCGGTCACCATGCTGCTCGTGGCGATCGCCGATCCGCACCCGAACGTCCGGAACCGGATATCCTCGATGACGTTCTCTTTGACCCTGATGAAGATCTCCATGAGGTCGCCGCAGACGGGGTTGCCGACCTTGCCGTAGCCGTCGGGGTTCTCGATCACCCCGACGTTGTGCGGGTTCATGAAGTGCTCCATTACCTTCTGACTGTATCCGATCTGTTCCGCCAATCTCTTCACCTACAGCGATGTAATAGCCCGCAGGCGTTTAACTGTTTCTCCGACGGCCCTGACGATCCGGGGCACCTCGCCTTCGCTGTTTTCCCGCCCGAGCGTCGCGACCATCGACCCGTGCGCCTCGTCGTGGGTGAGCCCGATGGCGAGGAGGACATGGGAGGCCTCGAGCGTCCTTGAGGTGCATGCCGACCCGGTGGCGACCGCGATCCCGAGCATGTCCATGGCGAGCTGGATGCTCTCCCCCTCGATCCGGGAGAAGCGGAAACTCGCGTGGTGCGGGAGCCGCTCTGTCGGGTGGCCGGTCAGGTGGGCCTCCTCGATCTCCATGATCCCGGCGATGAGGCTGTCCCGGACTGCCCGGAGCCGCCTGCTCTCCTCCGGCATCTCCTCCCCTGCAAGCCGGGCCGCCTCTCCCATGCAGGCAATCGAAAAGACGTTCTCGGTCCCGGGCCGGAGGCCGCGCTCCTGCCCGCCCCCGAAGATGACCGGCTGGACCCGGATACCCGGGCGGATGTAGAGCGCCCCCACGCCATCCGGCCCCCCGAGCTGGTTTCCCGAGAGTGTGAGAAGGTCGACGCCGTCACGCTCCACGTCGATCGGTATCCTTCCCGCGGCATCGGTGGCGTCCGCGTGGAGGAGCCCTCCCCGGTCGTGGACGATCTCCGCCACCTCCCGGATCGGCTGAACCGTCCCGATCTCGTTGTTCGCGTAGTGGACCGACGCAACAATGGTCTCCGGCGTGACCGCCGCGCCGAGGGCGTCGAGATCGACGGTGCCGTAACGGTCGACCGGAGCCAGCGTGAGGGTAAACCCGCCCTTCTGGAGGTCTTTTGCCGGGTTCAGCACGGATATGTGCTCGATGGCACTCGCCACGATCCGCTTTCCTTTCTTTGCGTTCCGGAGTGCGGTCCCCCGGACGGCGATGTTGTTCGACTCGGTCGCGCCGCTCGTGAAGATGATCGAGTCCGCCGATCTCGCGCCGATGAGCCCCGCTACCTTCTCCCGCGCTATGGCAAGGGTTTCCTGCGCCACGAGCCCTTCCCGGTAGATCGTGGAGGGGTTGCCGGCGAAACCGTCCGGAAACTGCCCGGCAAACCGGGCAACTCCCGGGTGGACCGGCATCGCCGCCGCATGATCGAGATAGATCCGTTTTTCCATATCCGGCCGTCCCTAGAACGTGATGACCGCGTCGGCGTCGACCGCGAGGTCGTTCAACGTGAGCGCGCCCACGACCTGCCCTTCTTCGATGAAGTCGCCCCGTGTCATACCGAGGAGCTGCGTGCTCTGTTCGCAGATGTAGATCTTTGCGCCCGCAGCAATCGCCTGGTCCCGCATCTCGGAGAGTTTCGGGAAGTTCCCGACCTGGATCCCCTCCGCTGCGCCCTTCTTGACGACCGTCACCCCCTTGATCATGAAGTAGATGTCGGCGTCCATATCCGTCGCACGTGCCGTCATCGCGAGGACGAACGGTGCATACAGCCGCTCCGGGGTATCGGTGCCGCTGGTCTGGATGTACAGTATCCGTGCCATACCTTTCACGCCCCTTTCCTGATTGAGATGGTGGTCTTCTCCCCGGCCTTCTCCTCGCCCACGATCTCGTGGCCCATCCGTCTTGCCCAGACCCTGACGTCCTCCCCGGTGGGGGCGTTGTCCACGTCGACCTTTAAAACCCCCCCGGCCGGCAGCCGGTCCATCTCTTCTTTGAGCATGATCACCGGCGCCTGGCAGTAGGCTCCCCGGGCATCCACGTAGCCGTCGGCAGCCATCCGATCACTTCGCCTCTACCGCTGCCGCCCTTCCCTTGCGGAGGATGAGGGTCGTCACCCCCGAGGCAACGTGCTCTTCCTCGATAACATGCCCGTTCTCACCGGCCCAGGACCTGACCGTCACTACAAGGTCCGGTTTGTCGGTCGTCACCTGCAGGATCTGCCCCTCGTCGAGCACCTTCATCTCCGTCTCGATCGAGAGCATGGGCGACTGGCAGATGCCAACGCAGCTCACCGTTTTATCAGCGTACATCATTTGTATCACCTACTTCATCTTCCGGATGGAGAACCTCATGACTCCGTCATCCTTCTCGAACTTCACGATCTCGTGCCCCACCCGGTTCGCCCAGCGCTGGATATCCTCCTCCGCGGCAGGGTCGTCCGCCTCGACCAGGAGCACCTCTCCGACGTCGAGTTTCTCGATCGCCTCTTTGGTCATCGCGATCGGCATGGGGCAGTAGAGCCCGATACAGTCCACGACCGCAGCAGGTTTCTTCTCCAGTTCCATCTCTCCACCTTCCGTTGCGGGGCGCGCGTGGGAATCCGGGCACCGTGACACGTCGACGGCACGCTCCCGGCTGCACCGGATCGTGCACCATCCCTTATAAGCGTTCCTCCGGGGGTGCCTGTGGTAGAGGACGGCAACGGGAGGCCGTTCGGGCTCCGGGAGAAGATCAGAAGAGTTATACTCCATCTCCTGCTACTTTCCATCATCGGAGAAGACCGATCACCTGGAGTATGATCATGGGACTGTGGAACCGGTTTGGCGTGCGCAAGCAGGAGGAGGCAGCGGCTGCATCGTTTGATGCAGAAGAGGATGCCCGGATAGCGGGGCTTGAGAAATTGCTCGAGAGCGAGGATATCGGGACCCGGTGGAGGGCGGTCAGGGCGTTTGGGGAGATGGGGGAAACAGCGGTGCTCCCGCTGATGAAAGGGCTCGCCGATGAGGACTGGTGTGTCCGGAGGGTGGCGGCAGGCGCCCTCGGCCGGATCGGCCCGGCGGCGATCCCCCACCTCATCGGCACCTTCTCGTACGCGGATGACGCTGTGCGGCAGGACGCCGTCTGGGCGCTCCGGTTGATCGGAAGCCCGGCGGTGGACGCCCTGATGCAGACGGCGCATGACGGGGATGCAACGGTCCGGTGTAACGCTCTGCAGGCGCTTGCGGACCTCCCTGCAGGGGATATCTTCCTGGAGGCGCTTGGGGACGACGACCCCCGGGTGCGGAGGTGCGCGATCGCCGGGGTGAAGCGGTCGGGGGACGAGCGTGGCATAGAGGGTCTGGTCGGGCTCCTGCATGATCCGGACGAGCAGGTCAGGTCTCTCGCCGCCGATGCGCTCTCTCTGTTCGGGGGCGATGCGGTATCTCTCTGTATCGAGGCGCTTGGCGACGACGACGAGGATCTCCGTCGGCGGGGTGCGGCGGTTCTTGTCCGTATCGGTGCTCCGGCGACCGGTCCCCTGGCAGCTGCCCTCCACGACGAACGGGCGTCCGTCCGCCGGTGGGCTGCGTGGGTGCTCGGCGAGGTCCGGGCCGGAGAGGCGATCGCGCCGCTCATCGAGACGCTCTCCGACCCCGACCGCGAGGTCAGGTGGAATGCTTCCGGTGCGCTTGCCGAGATCGGAACGCCCGCCGTCGGCCCGCTCGTTCAGGCTCTCGGTGACGGTGACGAGGTCGCCCGGCACCGGGTGATGGAAGCACTCTGGCGGGTGGGAGAGGCGGCAGCACCGGCCCTGATCGATCTTGCCGGTGCCGATGACGCCGGGACCCGGCTCCGGTCCACCATCGTCCTCGGTGAGATCGGGGCCCCGGGTGCTTCCGGAACCCTGCAGTCCCTCCTCGAGGACTCCGACAGGGATGTCCGGCGGGAGGCGTTCGAGGCGCTGGAGACGATCAAGGCACGGGGAGATCTCGCCTGACCGATGCGCTCCACCGTTGCCCCGGTAAGATCGCGGGAGTTTTCCGATATCGCCGGTTCCGGTAACGATTACGGTTCAGGCCGCTCTCCTTGTGGGGATCGGCCCGTTCGAGCGCAGCCGCGATCCCGCCACTGTGCCCGGGTAATCCGTAGTTTTTTGAGTATTTTCCCCTTTACCCGCATTTTCCTCCTCTAATGTCTAAAAAAGTGGAGATTCCGCTCCTTTTTTAATTTGTGACTGTTATTACCGAAAATCTTAAAAAACTCAAGCGATAAGAAGATCCTTAATGTTCGTTCCGACCAAGTGTTTCTTTACGAAAGGTGTAGGCGTCCACAAAGATAAACTGGCTTCGTTTGAACTGGCTCTCAGGCAGGCGGGCATCGAGAAGTACAATCTGGTCTACGTCTCGAGTATCTTCCCCCCGAACTGCCAGCTGGTCTCCAGGGAGGAGGGCTTAAAGGAACTCTCTCCGGGCAGCATTGTTTACGTTGTCATGGCCCGGAACGAGACCAACGAACCCAGCAGGCTCGCCTCCGCCGCCATCGGTCACGCGATGCCGAAGGAGAGCAACGCCTACGGCTACCTCTCCGAGCACCATGCCTTCGGGGAGACGGCGGAGGTCTCGGGCGAATACGCCGAAGACCTTGCGGCAACCATGCTTGCGACGACGCTCGGGATCGAGTTCGACCCCGATCAGGCGTGGCAGGAACGGGAACAGATCTATAAGGCCAGCGGCCGGATCATCAACACGACCCACACCTGCCAGGCGGCGGAAGGGGTTATGGACGGCCGCTGGACGACGGTCATCTCCGCAGCAGTCTTCCTCTAACCCCCACATCCCGGGGCAGCCATTCTTTTTCCTCATCGGCGGGACCGGCCATATCCGGCCACCCCCCGGCGCGCTCCCCCGGTGAAGGAGCGTAAAGCAAAATACCTCCCGGGACCCACACTGTATCCAGGTTTTTCATATGCGTATACCAATACGGGCCGTAACCCCGGAAACTGAATCTGCCGAGATCATCGGCTGGGTGCACGAGGTCCGCGATCTCGGAGGACTTGCGTTCTTCCTGATCCGCGACCGGACGGGCATCATCCAGGTGACCATCCCGAAGAAGAAGGTCCCGGCAGAGATCCTCGATACCGTCCGGAGCGTCTCAAGAGAGTCAGTGGTCAGGGTCCAGGGGAAGGTAAAGGCGATCGAGAAAGCCCCCGGCGGGCGCGAGATCGTCCCCGAAGAACTCGAGATCATCAGCATCGCAGAGAGTCCGCTCCCGCTCGACGTCGCCGAGAAGGTGCCCGCCGAGATGGATACGAGGATCGACTCCCGGTTCCTGGACGTAAGGAAGCCGCGTGTCCGCGCCATCTTCTTCATCCGCTCGGCGGTGACCTGCGCCGCGACCGCGTTCCTCTCCTCCCGGGGCTGCATCAACATCACCACCCCAAAGATTGTCGCCGCCGCCACCGAGGGCGGTACGGAACTCTTCCCGATCGCCTACTTTGAGAAAGAGGCGTTCATGAACCAGAGCCCGCAGCTCTACAAACAGATGATGATGGCTGCCGGCTTTGAGGCGGTCTTCGATCTCGGTCCCATCTTCCGCGCCGAGGAGCACAACACCGTCCGGCACCTCAACGAGGCGACGAGCCTCGATGTGGAGGTCTCGTTTGCAGACCACAACGACGTCATGGAACTCCTCGAAGACCTGATCGTCTATGTCTACGACTACGTCGCGAAGAACTGCAGCGAACACCTCGCGGAACTCGAAGTCGACCTCGCCGTCCCGGCAAAGCCGTTCCCCCGGATCCCGTATACGGAGGCGATCGAGATCGCGAACCGCACCATCGAGGAGAAACTCTCCTTCGGTGACGACCTCTCCCCGGCGGGCGAGCGGGCGATCGGGGACGTCATCGGGCAGCACTACTTCATCGTGGACTGGCCGACGGATATCAGGCCCTACTACGCGATGCCCTACCCGGAGAGGCCCGAGTTTTGCAAGGCGTTCGACCTGATGCACCCCCGGATGGAACTCTCCTCCGGCGCCCAGCGTATCCACGACCACGATGCCCTTGTGGAGCGGATCCGCGCCAAAGGCCTCTCTCCCGAGAGTTTCGAGTTCTACTTAAGGGCGTTCCGGTACGGCATGCCCCCGCACGCCGGATGGGGGCTCGGCATCGAGCGCCTGGTGATGACGATGCTCGGCCTCGCAAACATCCGCGAAGCGGTGCTCTTCCCGCGTGACCGGCACAGACTGACGCCATGACCCTGACAGGCAAATGTCTCCCGACCACGGTAGTCGGGAGTTACCCGGTGGTGAAAGGCTCGGGGCTTCTCGCCCGCATGGACCCGCTGAAAAATGCGGTGGAGGTAGCGGTCGCCGACCAGATTGCTGCCGGGATCGATATCATCTCCGACGGCCAGGTCAGGGGCGACATGATCCGCGCCTTCACCTCCCACCTCCCCGGCATCCGCGGGTCTGCGGTCGTCGGGAAGGTCCAGCCGGCCGCACGGCCCATCACGCTTGCGGACACGAAGTATGCCCTCTCGAAGCACCCGAAGGTGAAGGGAATCCTCACCGGCCCGAGCACGCTCGCGCACGGCCTTGCCCTGGAGACCCCCTTCTACCGGAACAAGGACGAACTGGTCCTGGACCTCGCCCAGGCGCTCGTGGTCGAGGCGGACTACCTCCAGAATGCCGGCGTCACCCTCCTCCAGATCGATGAGCCCATCTTCTCCACGGGGGCCGCAAACATAGCCATCGGCCGCGAGGCGGTGAACGCGATCGTCGGGAGGCTCCGGGTGCCGGTATGCCTCCACGTCTGCGGGAACCTCGAGGACGTCGTGGATGACGTCCTCCGGACGGATGTTGCCGTATTCGACTTCGAGTTCGCGAACAACCCGGAGAACCTTGAGGTGCTCTCGGAAAAGGATCTGCGGGGACGGATGATCGGCTACGGGTGCGTGGACTCGGCCGACCCCGGCGTCGAGAGCGTCGAGACCATCAAAAAGCGGATAGAAGCAGGGGTAAACGTATTTTCACCCGATGCCATGCTCATAGACCCCGACTGCGGCCTGCGAATGCAGTCGCGGGAAGCGGCGTCTGGAAAACTGAAGAATATGGTTGTCGCAGCGGGACTGGTCCGGGCCGAGTATACGGACTAGACCACCCTGCTCGTCGTCGAGAGCTCAAGGCCCTTCGCGATGATATTGTAGGGAATCACCCGCTGCGGCACGTTTGCATCTTTGAGTTTCTCAATGGCGAGCGTCCGCTCGAACTCGTTGCCGTGGACCTGGTGCCTGAGGGTCATGTAGATGTCGGCGGCACGCATCATCCGCGCCTCCTCGAGGGGGGTGTGGAGGCCGGTGTAGAGGAGGTAAACGATGTTTGCCCCTCCTTCGATGATCCCCCGGGTGTCCTCGAGGACGAACCTGGTGGCTGCGTCTATCCCCCAGGCGGCGATCAGCGTGGAGAGCGAGTCTACGACGATCCTCTCGCCCTGCATGGCCCCGACCAGCGCCGCGGGATCCATACCCCGTGCGTCGACCATCCCCTCCAGCGGCACGGCATCGAGCATCAGGTAAGCACCTGCTTCTCCCGCCTGCCAGAACTGCTGTGAGAGGAGTTCAAGGCCGCTCAAGGGAGATCCGGAGATGACGATGCGGGTGCCCGGTGGAAATCCTCCGTCGAGTGCAAGGTCCAGGCCCGCGATTCCTGTCGAACGTCTGGTGGTGTCTGTCATGTCTCTACCTGCAAGGGGTCCTCAAAGATATCTATTTGCCGCCCTTTTCTTAATACTACCCGTCAGGTACAGCCTTATGCCCCGCCTGAAGCACAGTACTCTTCCCGGAGACGTTTCCGCATGAGTTTCCACCCGTTCACCCGGGGGATCTCGCCGGCAAAGATGATCCGGCGAGGGACCTTGTAGCCCGCAAGGCGCTCGCGGGCGAAGGCGATGATATCCCCGGGTGTGACGCCCTCGCCGGAAGGGACCACCACGGCCACCGGCACCTCTCCCCGGTGCTCGTCGGTGCACCCGAAGACCGCCGCGTCCCGGACGCCCGGGTGCTGGACGAGCACATCCTCGACCTCCGTCGGGTAGACCTTCCAGCCCGACATGACGATCATGTCCTTCTTCCGGTCGGTGATATAGAGCATCCCGGTCTCATCCAGGTGGCCGACGTCGCCGGTCAGGAACCACCCGTCGGGGAGGAAGGCGGCGCGGGTCTCCTCCGGCATCTGCCAGTAGCCGAGCGCCACCGCCGGCCCCCGGAGGGCGATCTCGCCGTCCTCACCGGGTCCAAGTCCCCGGCCGGGGTCGTCTGCGGCGACGATCTTCACCTCCGAAAACCCGACCGGGGTGCCGACGCTCCGGAATTCGTCGGCGGTCGCGTAGTGTTCGGGGCGGATCGCGGTCCCGGTCCCGACGACGACCGTCTCGGAGAGGCCGTAGGCGTTGACGATCGGGATATCGAACCGCTCGTGGAAGGGTTTCCAGACGCCGGGCGTCAGGGGTCCGCCGCCGCTGATCATCACCCGGGCGGTGGCGAGCGCCGTCTCGGTCCCCGGCGGGGTCTGGAGGAGGGAGTGGATCACCGGCGGCATGCCGGCGACGATCGTGGCCCGGTAGTCGCGGGCGAGGTCGAGGTAACGGGAGAGATCGAACCGTTCCATGACGACGTAGGTCCCGCCGGCCCGGAGCGTGGCGATACCCCAGCTGATGCCGACGTGCCCCATCGGGTAGATCCCGAGGTAGACGTCGTCGGCGGTGATCCCGAGAACGTCGCGTTCGGCGTCCATGGCCGCTATCCAGTTCCCGTGGGTGAGCATGGCGCCTTTCGGCTTTCCCGTGGTGCCGGAGGTGTACTGGATCTGGCAGAGGTCGTCGAACCGGCAGTGGGCGGCGCGGAGGTCCGGAGACGCACGGAGGAGGTCCGACCAGGGGGTGGCGCCCGCGATCGCTCCACCGACGGCGACGACCTGCCTGAGCGTCGGTGCCCGGTCCCGGATGCGGTCGACGAGGGCCGCGCCCTCCGCGTCGGTGATGACGGCGGCAGCCCCTGCGTCGCGGACGGCGTAGAGTACCTCGCTCTCCCGGTAGACCCGGTTCGTCGGGACGGCGACGGCGCCGATACGCCAGAGGGCGAGGTAACTGACCAGGTACTCCGCCGAACTGTCCAGGTAGATGCAGACCCGCTCCCCGCGAGTGATCCCGAGAGCGAGGAGGCCGTTTCCCACCCGGGAGGCCCGGTCCAGGAGGTCGGCGCGGGTGTAGGACTCTCCGGTGGAGGGGACGACGAGAGCGACTTTTTGGGGGTTACAGGCGTTGGCGTCGAGAAATGTGGTGCAGTTCGGCATGGGGGGCTCCGCGCAGCAGGTATGCGCTTTGATGTATATGCTTGTTCATAACCCGGTAAATAGGTTGCCCCGGGATTATGGGAGCAGCCGCGACCCCGGCGGGTAAAACCAGAAGGAGATTACCGGACCTCCTCTTCCGGCAATCTTTCCGGACGCTGGCTACAAACTGCCGCAAGAAACCACAAAGCCCAAATCACGCCGCACAGAATTGATATTTAAGGTAGAAGATCGTGCATTCAAGAAATTTACGCGTGATAAGAGCAGGACTGGTCCTGTTGGCTCTGTTCCTCTTCTCCATACCGCTGCCGGTATCCGCCGGCCTCTACACCGAGTCGTGCGGGATGGTCTGGGAGGATGCCTGCATCCCGTTCGAGCGGAACAACGAGACGGCCTACAACGAGGAGTTGTTCGCATCTTTCGCGCCGATTGCGGCGAACCTGACGGAGGCCCCCGACCTCAGCAACATGTCCTGGAGTGATGCCTTCCGCGAGACCTGCGCCTACATGGAGGAGCGCTACGCCTTCACGGAGTGGCGCGGCGTCGACTGGGATTCGCTTTATGCGACCTACGCGCCGAAGATCGCGGATGCCGAGAAGAACGGTGACAGGGCCGCGTACTACCGCACGCTCCGGGAGTTCTCCGGCGCCATCCCGGACGGGCACGTCATGGTCCTCGCTCCCGATGATTTCGGGGCGAAGTACGCCGATATCGGCGGGGGTTACGGGCTCGCCGTCGCAAGGCTCGATTCCGGCAAGGTCATCGTGATCTACGTCGCGGAGGGGAGCGAGGCTGAACGGGCGGGGGTCCGGTTCGGCGATGAGGTGGTCTCCTGGAATGGCCGGCCCATCGGGGAGGCGATCGACGCGGCCTCGATCATCTGGGCCCCGGTCAAGCCCTCGACCGGAGAAGGGATCCTCCTCCAGAAGCAGCGGTTCCTGACCCGGGCGCCCGTCGGCACTCCGGCGAAGGTCGGCATCGCCGGCCCGGAGGGCTCCGCCCCCCGCACGATCAACCTGACCGCGGCGGACGACGGTTACGAGACCCTCGCCCGGACGAGCATCTTCCTCGGCCGCGAGGCAAACGACGGAAAGGCCGGCTCGTCGGCGGAACTCAAAGGGATGATCTCGAACGATACCGTGACTTCCCGAACCCTGCCGGGAGGCATTGCCTACATCGCTGTCTACGAAGAGTTTTATGATGTCTACCAGCCCTTCAGGGCGGCGGTGAAGGACGCGATCGCGAGCGGCGCGCCCGGCATCGTCGTCGATCTCCGGTTCAACCGGGGTGGAGACGACAACCTGGCCGCCGCCTACGCCGGATGGTTCGTGGACCGGCCGGTCTTCTATGAATACGGCACCACCTACGACCCCGGGACCGGGGAGCCCGCGGTCCTCTGGGAGTCCTGGACACAGCCCCGGCCCGACCGCTACACCGGTCCGGTCGCCCTCCTGGTCAGCCCCTACACCATCAGTTCGGGCGAAGGTCTCCCGAAGGTCTTTGCCGAATCCGGAACAGGCGCGATCGTCTCGTGGTACGGGACGAACGGGGCGTTCGGCATGGAATCGATGGGGCCGCTGCTCCCCCTCGGTATCCTGACCGCCTTCCCGACGGGCGCATCGCTCGATGAGAGCGGAAGTATTCAGGTGGACAGCAACGCCTCGATGGTCGGCGGGGTCGCCCCGACGGTGCGGGTGCCGCTCGATACGGAGACCCTGGCACGGGCGATGGCCGGGGAGGACGTCCAGCTCGCGTATGCGGTCGAGTGGATCGGAGGGCAGAATAGAGAGTCCTCCCCCGCCCCGACGGCGGCGGCACCCGGGTGGGCGGCCGTGCTCGCGGCGTTTGCGGTTATTGCTGTCTGGTACGGTCGGCGGTAAGGGTGGGAGGAGTCTGCTCCAGGCCGGAAGAGACGGGGATTTTCCGGATGGGGATGATCCCCGTATAAAAAGAGTCCTCCGGGGGTTATCCCCCGGAAGATCCGCTTACTGGTATTCCAGCGGCTGCACTTCTTTTGGCAGGCCGCCCTTGAAGTGCTGCTGCACCTTCCCGTAGTACTGGCGCAGCCTCTCGTTCATCGTCGCGTGCACTTTGTCCCGTGCATTCTCAAAATGCGACGGCTTCACGACGGCGGCATCCTCCCGCATGGCGAGCATGGCTGCCTCCCGGGCGAGCGCCTCGAGGTCCGAGCCGACGAACCCCTCGGCATCGGTCGCTATCTTCTTGAGGAGTCGGGCCCGTGCAGGATCGTCGAGGGTCACTTTCTGCTGGGCGAGGAGGTCGACGAGTTTCTTCCGCCGGATGTTGCTCTCGAGCTTCTCGCCATCTGGTGCAATCGCGTCGAGATGTCTACCCACATCTTCGATGGTCTCCTGATAAGTAGTCATAACGTCCCGGCTCACGTCTTTGAGTGTGTCCCCTGAAAGCCCCTCTGTTAACTTCACGAGGACTCCAATCGTAGAGTCCTTGATGGTGGGTGTATAGTGGAGGAAGCTCTCGCGGATCTTTTCTTGGTTTTTGGTTCCAATGACCTGGAACAGTTCTTCGAGTTCGCTCTCTGTAATTTTCTCTGTCGATCCCACAAGATCTACTATTGCGGAGTCCTCGATTGTAGGCATGTGATGAGTAAGATTCGCGAAGATCTCCTTTCGGTGATTAACCCAAATAGACAAGATCAGGTCGTTGAGTCTGCTCTCCAAAAACCCTTCCGCCAGCCTCACGAGGTCTTCGATCGTAGAATCCTTGATAGATCTGTATCTAGTGTGGGCTTTGCGGATATCCTCCTGGTTGTTGGTTCCAATTGCGCAGAACAGGTCTTCAAGTTCAGTCTCCGTAATTCCCTCCGTTGACTTCGCGAGGTCTTCGATCGTGGAATCCCTGATAGTAGGCATGTACTTGGCGAGAATCTTGAAAGCCTTCCTCCGGTAATAGATCCCTATGGACAGGATCAGATCATGAAGTTCGTTTTCTGAAAGTCCCTCCGTCAGCTTCACAAGGTCTTCGATAATAGAGCCTTCGATTGGCACCTTTTGCCGGGAAAGGAGGTCAATGAGTATCCTCCTTCGAACGTCATGCTGAAGTCCCTCCTCTTTTCTTGCCACACTTGTAGTGAACTGATGACTTGCAAGTTGATTCCTCACATCTTCGGTGTTCACTCGACGGGCCCTGACGACCAAGGCTAGGTCACTGAGTTCACTTTCCCAGATCTCCTCTGCCATCTCCATGAGGTCTTCTACTGTTGAGTCTTTGATTGACTCTTCCTGCCGAGCAAGGAGGTCGACGAGTTTCCTTCTCCGGAGTTCACGCTGGAATCCCTCATCTTTTCTCGCTGCGATCGCGGCGAGTCGATTCCTTGCAATTTGATTCCTCAAGTACTGGATGCTGACATGGTTATTGGCCCTGACGGCGAGAATCAGATCTTCAAGTTCGTTCTCCGAGAGTTTCTCGGTGATCGCCACGAGCTCTCCCATCGTCGAGCCCTCGAGCGGCATATAGCGGGTGTGGATAGCGAGGATCTTCTGCCGGTCTTCCCACCCGGGTTCGCCGATGTAGACGAGTCGGTCGAACCGGCCGGGCCGGAGAAGCGCCGGGTCGACCATATCCGGCCGGTTCGTCGCTCCCATCACCACCACGCCCCGGAGTTCCTCGAGACCGTCGATCTCGGTGAGGATCTGGTTTAAGACGCTCTCGATCACGTGCGACTCGCTGCCGCCGCCCCGGGCCGGGGCGAGCGCATCGAATTCGTCGAAGAAGATGATGGCCGGCGCTACCTGCCGGGCTTTCTTGAAGATCTCGCGGACCCCCCGCTCGCTTTCGCCCACCCACTTCGAGAGGAGCTGGGGGCCCTTGACCGGGATGAAGTTCGCGCCGCTCTCGCTCGCGACCGCCTTTGCGATCAGGGTCTTTCCGGTCCCCGGCGGGCCGTAGAGGAGGACGCCCTTCGGCGGTTCGATGCTGAGGTTCTCGAACCGCTCCCGCTGGGTGAGCGGGTACTCCACCACCTCGCGGATCTCCTGCTTCGCCTCTTCGAGGCCTCCCACGTCTTCCCAGGAGGTGTGGGGCACTTCGAGGAGGATCTCCCGCATGGCGCTCGGGCCCACATCGCGGAGGGCGTCGCGGAAGTCCCGCCCGAGCACTTCCATCTTCTCGAGGGTCTCGGGCGGGATCTCCTCGGCCTCCAGGTCGATCTCGGGGAGATAACGCCGCAGTGCCTTGATCGCCGCCTCACGGGCGAGGGCGGCGAGGTCTGCCCCGACAAACCCATGGGTCTGCTGGGCGATGGCGGCGATCGAGACATCGTCGGCAAGCGGCATACCGCGGGTGTGGATATGGAGCACCTGGGTCCGGTCGTCCTCTGAGGGAACCCCGATCTCGATCTCCCGGTCGAACCGTCCCGGGCGCCGGAGGGCGGGGTCGATGGCGTCGAGCCGGTTCGTGGCCCCGATCACCACGACCTGTCCCCGCTCTTCAAGCCCGTCCATCATGGTGAGGAGCTGGGCCACTACGCGCCGTTCGACCTCCCCGGTCACCTCCTCGCGCCGGGGGGCGATGGAGTCGAGTTCGTCGATGAAGATGATGGCGGGAGCGTGCTGCCGTGCGTCCTCAAAGACCTCACGGAGCCGCTGCTCGCTCTCACCGTAGTACTTCGAGATCACCTCCGGTCCTGCTATGGAGATGAAATGCGCTCCGCTCTCGCTTGCGACCGCCTTTGCGATCAGGGTCTTTCCGGTCCCCGGCGGACCATAGAGGAGGACACCCTTCGGCGGCTCGATACCGAGCTTCCTGAAGATCTCCGGGTGGCGCATGGGCAGTTCGATCGTCTCGCGGACACGCTGCAGCTCGCCTTTCAGGCCGCCGATGTCCTCGTAGCTGATCCTCTTTACGCCCTCAAACCCGGCCGCAGGCTTCTCGGAGAACTCGATCTTCGTGTTCTTGGTGATGATCACGGCGGTCTCCGGCTCGACCACCACGGCTTTGAACGCGACCAGCTGGGGCTGCATGAACGGGAGCCCCGCCTGGATCGGTACGGAGTCGTTCTTCACGATCGGGAAGTCAATCAGTTTGTTGACGACGCTGCCGTAGTTGATGGGGAGTTGTTTGGGGAGATCTTCGGGAGGCGCGAGCACGACCCGTTTCGCCTCGTCCTCCGCATCCAGCGTTTTTATCTTCACCCGATCCCCGATGCTCGCGCCGGTGTTGAGCCGGGTGAAATTATCGATCCGAACCTTACCCTGGTGCCAGTCGTTTACCATGGCACGCCAGACCTTGGCCACGGTCCGACGCTTCCCTTCGATGGCGACAAGGTCTCCGGGGTTGAGCCGAAGCTGCAGCATGGTGTCAGGGTCAAGCCGTGCCTTGCCCGCCCCCTGATCCTCCGGATAAGCGCTATCCACCTTCAAGTATATCTCGGGCATTACCTCTAGTTCTTATATTTCGGGGATTTATAAGTACTGGAGACGCATGAACATACTTCTCTTCGACCCGTTCAACGGAGCCGCAGGCGACATGATCATCGGAACTCTGCTCGATCTGGGGGCCGATGAAGAACCTGTCAGGACAGCCATGCGTTCCGTCGTCGGCGAACCGACAATAGAACGGGTAGACCGCTCCGGCATCCGTGCGGTCCAGGTGAAAGCGCATGCCCCGGTGGATCACCGCACTCTTGACGAGGTGCTCGACCGGGTGGCCGGGAGCGACGCCCCCGCCCCTGCACGGGATATGGCACGGCGGGTCTTTCTCCGGATACACCGGGCCGAGGAGAGCATCCACGGGCCCGGAGCGCATTTCCACGAGGTGGGTGCGGACGACGCCGTCGCCGACGTGGTCGGGGCCTGCACCGCCCTCCACGCCCTCGGCGTCGACGGCGTGGCCGTCCTCCCGGTTGCCCTCGGCCGTGGCTTTGCGGTCGGGGCTCACGGGACCTTCCCCATCCCCGCCCCGGCGACCGTGGCGATCCTCGCCGCATCGGACCTCGCGACCGCCCCCGGTAACGAGGAGCGGGAACTCTGCACCCCGACGGGAGCCGCACTCCTCGCCGAGTTCTCGACGGTCCGGCCCGAAGACCTCGGCTCTCGCACCATCCGGGCGGTCGGCTACGGGGCCGGGAGCAGAAACCCCGCAGGGAAGCCGAACGTCCTCCGGTCGATGCTCGTCGCGACGGCGGGCCAGGTCACCGGGGACCGCGTCGATATCCTCGAGACGAACGTCGACGACGTCACCGGGGAGGCCCTCGCCTACACGCTCGGCCGCCTGATGGAGGAGGGGGCACGGGACGCAAGCGCCATTCCTCTCGTGATGAAGAAAGGGCGGAGCGGGCACCTCGTCCGGGTGGTATGCCGCCCCGATGCGACCGACAACCTCGTGGGCGTGATGGCCCGGGAGCTCGGGACGCTCGGGATACGGTGCATACCGATGGTTCACCGGTCGGTCGCCGAACGGACGGTTGAAGCGGTCACGGTGACCATACGTGGCCGGGAGTGGATGATCGACGTGAAGTGCGGCTGGTCGGGGAAGAAGATCACCTCCTTCAAGGCGGAATACGAGCAGGCGGCGGCGTGCGCCCGGGAGACCGGGGTGCCGTTCCGTGAGGTCGCCGGCACCGTCGAAGCGGCTGCACGCCGCCTCTTCGTCGAGCGGGGTGTGCTCGCACCATGAAACCGGACCGGGTCAGCACGGGGAGCCAGGCTCTCGACGACCTGCTCGGGGGCGGGCTTGAACGGCGGACGATCACCCAGATCTACGGCGAGTCCGCGAGCGGCAAGAGCACCTTCTGCCTGATGGCCGCGGTGGCCTCTCTCCGGGCCGGGAACTCGGTCGTCTACATCGACACCGAGGGGTTCTCGGTGGAGCGGTTTACGCAGATCGCCGGGACGGAAGCCGCAGAGTTCGCAGACCGGCTCTACCTCTTCGAGCCGATCGACTTTGCCCAGCAGGGGACAATGATCGCCGATGCGGAAGGGCTGCTCAAGGCGAGCGACCATGCCCCCATCGGACTGCTGGTGATGGACTCGGCCACCGCCCTCTACCGGACGGAACTCGATCTCGGGCGGGAGGCGTTGCGGAAGCTCCTGCACCACATGATAAAACTCCTCGGGCTTGCGAAGAAGTACAACATCCCGGTCCTGATCACCAACCAGATCTTCATGGATATCGAACGCGAACGGGTCTCCGGTCTCGGGGGGACGGCGCTCGAGCATCTCTCGAAGGCCATCGTGAGGCTCGAAAAGAAGGATAGTGTCCGGCGGGCCATGCTCAGGAAGCACCGGTCCCGGCCGGAAGGGCTCACGTTTGATTTTCTGATCACCGAGGACGGGATCAGAAAAGTATAGTGCCCTCAAAGACTGTTTCGGCGGGGCCTTCCATGGTGACGTCCTCGCCGAAGCGGATGACGAGCGGCCCGCCTTTTGTCTCGACCCTTACTGTCTCCCCGGCGTTGCCGAGGTGGCGGGCGACCGCTGCCGCCGCGGTGGCGCCTGTGCCGCAGCTTTCGGTCTCGCCCTCGACACCGCGCTCGAACGTCCGGATCCGGAGCACATCGCCGGCGGTCTCGACGAAGTTGACGTTCGCACCCTCAAGGAAGGAGGGGTGGTTCCGTATCGCGGGGCCGGCGGTGGCGATGTCGACGGCGCCTATTTCTTTGACGAAGACAACGGCGTGAGGGACGCCGGTGTTCGCGGCATAGACGGTGAAGTTGCGGATCTCCTCTTTGTATTCGCCGTTCCCGGTGGCGGGGATGGCGTTCCGCTCGAACGCGGGCGCCGGCATCGTGATCGTCGCGGTGAACTCATCCTCCGCGTAGCCCATCGTCACCGCCACGATCCCGGCCCCGGTCTCGACCGAGCAGGATTCTTTGACGTAGCCGGCGTCATGGGCGTACTTCGCGAGGCACCGGATGCCGTTTCCGCACATCGCGGCCTCGCTCTCGTCGGGCTGCAAAAGCCGCATCCGGATGTCGGCGGCATCGGATGCCTGGAGGAAGAGGATGCCGTCGGCGCCGATGCCGAACCTGCGGTCGCAGTAGAGCGCCGCAAACGCTCCCTTCATCTCCTCGGGGATGGCTTCCTGTTCGAATTCGTCAATCAGAATAAAGTCGTTGCCGTTTCCCTGCAGTTTGGTAAATCCGATCTCCATCTCCATAGTGTAGCCTCGCTAGTGTAGGTATTGGGAGCGGCGGGTGATAAACCGTGGTGGTTCGTGGGGGATGGGGTCCGGCAGGGGAGCGGTGCATCCTTATGGTTCCATTCGAGGACCGAGGACCGGCTCCGGCGGGGAAATGAACACCGTGAACTTCACCGGGATATCCTCAATCCCCATCTCCTTTGCCCGCGTATCAAGCATCGTATACACTGTTTCTATCGAGGAGACATTCTCCGGCGGAGGTGGGCCGTTCCAGATGCTCACCCGGAGATAGCCGTCAAGATCGTAGCCGAAACCGATGAGAGACCCGTTGGGATAGAGGTAGTCTTTCTGTATCCGATCTTCTATGGCGGTGGTGAAATTCTCCAGATCCGGAAGCGATGCGCTTTTTCCACCCTTCGAGAAGGGAAGCCCTCCGAGCGTGATGGTGATGGGCTCCTGCCTGTTCAGGCCGGCTTTGAGGCGCTCGACGTCCAATCCGGCGAGTGCCGGCTGATATGGCTGGAGTTTCGCGGCGGACGCTGCCGGCCCCTGATCCCGCAGGCCTTCGGAGAGGCACAGTCCTGCGGAGAGGCTGAGCACAAGGGCGAAAAGCAGTATCGGGACTGAAAATTTACTCATGACTATGCATCCTCATTTCGTTAACGGAAGAGCACCTGGTTCCCTCTGCACACCTGGTATTGGTGGAAAATACCCGTCACCGCGGTTCGGTCATCAGGCATGCAACAAGGACTCCGCATCCCGGTATTCCACTGTCTCAGCCTTGCCAAGGTCACGAAGCGTGAACAGCGTGCAGCAGTGGCTACTCTCTCCGGGGGCAGGCCCTCCTGATATACCGGTAGAACCGTCACTCGTTCTATTAAAGACGGCAATGTCATACCAGGGGTCATTTGTAGAGAACGCCACCCTCTCCAGGGGAACGACCTCACCCCGGTGCAGGGCAAAGAGGCTTCTGTACCATGCTTCATATGCCAGATCTCCATACTGTGCATCGACCTCGATGATCAGCCCCGTGTTCTCGCCGGTCAGTTTCCGGTAAGGGATCCGTTCGATCTCAGAGAGGAGGACGAGCGGGTGCTCCCCTACTGGTACTCTATCGACAGTCCAGGAATCCCAGGTCATGATGCTCATAGGGCTGACTCTAATCCGGTAGAATTGATGGAGATCTTCATTGTCTCCGTAGAAGCTCATATGCAACGATTTGATCGATCCGTCATCTGTGGCTACGAGCGTCAGGTCTCCAAGGACCGCTGTTGTGTTCTCGATGCCGGTCCACTCCTCTATGATCGCCCACATCCCCGAGAGCGGGGTGCCATAGATATTCTGCGGAAGAGAGACTGCGGGGGGTCCGGGGTCATAAATGAGCACGGATATGGATAGAATCCCGGCGGCAGCGAACACAATGCAGATCGCCAGAGCGATGATTTTTTTCTGCTTATTTTGTGATGGGCCTTCGATCATCTTCACACTCACAGCATATTAAAAAAGATATGTTTCACCTACTCAACCATCAATACTGGAAATTAATGTTCCAAGTATGGCTTAATGTATGGTAAGTGGTCACTCCATTGTAGAATTGCCCGTCGGCCTGAAGATTCAAGATCCTGTACGTGCCACTGCTGTGCTGACTCACTGAACCGACGCTCCCTGGTTTCATACCCCCAGTCGTTTCTTTCGCATCATCGCTGTTGAAGAACATCTCCCACTTTGCTTTCTCGGTGCCAGTGCTGCTCCGGTCGTACGTCGTCACTTCGGGTTGATCGTAACTCCAGCTCCATGTTGCTGAAGCGCCTCCGGTGCCCCCCGTTATGGATACCCCGATTGTTTGTGCTCCCGTTTTGGTTCCAAGAGGATCCCACTCATACAGTTCGGGGCTACCGAATGTTCCTGCAGACCAATCGTGTAGCATAGTCCCCATTCTATTCTTCCATGAGATCATCTCAAAAGCCTGACAACCTGGCTCCATGGCAAAAATCTGTTTGATCGCAAACCAATCTTTCGTACTGTCTCCATCGTTTGACAACTGTTGAAGTTCATAATTGTCCGTCACACCACCATACGGGCTCAGATAGTAGTCACCGGTCATGAGACCAATTGTTACCCACTCAGCACTAGCCAGTGCTCCTGCTTGCTCAGCAACCGCAAGTTGTGGATTGACAATATTTGAGTCATACCATTCCTGTGCTTTCTTCTGGATGATGGAAACAGATTCCTCATCACCTGCAAGCCCGACGTACTGAACAGGGACTCCACGAGCGTCAAGAGTGAAACCATAGGCCACGATTTCGGCGCCTTCGGGCACAACTGGATCGGCCAATACGAGTGGCGCATGACTTTCGGTCCTCTGTTGGGAGTTGTCGATCACGCTCTCCCTCATCTCTTTCAAGTCACTCAGAGTTATCGGATTTGTGAAATCTGTAACTCTGTAAACTGACGAAACATCACTGTTTCCGGTGTTTATCGACGTTGCGCTCACCGCAGGCGCCACAACCATACTCACCAGAAACACGGCGAGGAGCCCAGAAAGTGCCCGCATTCCAATCTTTCCATTCATTTCATTTTCCTCCGATAACTCCCGGAGGCAGGAGAGGCATACCTTCAAGTACGGGAAGCGCACACATTCCCTTTGCCTCCGGGCGCGCGGGACGTTCACCCATCCGATTCGCTACTGGCCGGGTGAACCTCCGCACTGGTGCAGGCGCTGCCTGCGGCACCTACGATTGAGAACTCAACGTCCCTCTATATCCCTTTTCCGGCCCAATCAGCTACACGTCGAGGCGTTTCAATCCATTTTGCCCCAAAGCATGCCGCAGCCGGCCGGGGCCTGCGTTGCACCGGCCGATAAGGGAACCTGCATGGCAGGGGAGACTCGGTGCTTTGGGGTCGTGCCTGCCCGGTAGGGAAGGGTTCCGGACGACATCCTGCTTGGCAGCAGCGCACGATCCCGACCGAGCCGTGCGCTGAGCGCTGTGGCTCCCGATCGAGACTCGGGTTTCGGCTGCAAGTGATCCCGGCGACACGCATCTACGCGTCGGGTCCGCGAGAGCGACTCCATATCCGAACGTAACCCCTACAGTCCGGGAGCCGGGGAGGCGCCAAACGACGGAGGGCAAACACCTTGTCGCCGGGACCTAACCTGATAGGACCTCGTGGCCCTTTGCGGCAGGATAACTCCCCGTGCCGGGATGCCTGGAAACGGGGAGGTCTCCCGTATACCGGTTGAGAAATTCCCGTGCGCCCCCGAAGAGCCTGTAGCGGACAAACCGCCCGTCCCTCTCTGCGGTGACGATCCCTTCTGCCTCGAACTCCTGCATGTGCCGGGAGATCGTAGGGCCGGAGAGCCCGAGCCGTTCTGCGACATCACTCCGGGTTGTGTCCGGGGCTTCGAGGAGATGCGTGAGTATCGTCCGGGAGGGTTCTTCCTGCAGGCTGATGAGAATGCGCTGTTCTAAGTCAGTATACCTCTGGTTCCGGGCGAAGTGCCCGGTGCGGTTCCGGTGGTCCACGGCGGCCACCTTGCCTTCCCGGATGAGCAGATCGAGGTGGTATCGGAGCCGCCCTCGCGATGCACCCGTCAACTCACTGAGTTCCCCGGCACCGGCACCCGGGTTGGCGACGATCTGCCGGTAAAGGTCGCTCCGGAAGTCGTCGTCGAGGACGGTGCGCTTTGTTATCCGCCGGAACCCGAATGGCAGGAGGACGCTGAGAATGTAGAAGAGTTCGCCGGGGAAGAAGCATGCGGGGAGAACCAGGAGTATGAAGTTGAGGAGCATCACCCGGGGCGGTAGGTCCCAGAATGTGTTCTCCTCGAAATCATGCATCTCGCCGGGGTACTCCTCCGTCACCGGTTCGACCGTGTAACCGGCGGTTGCCGTGCCCGGGAGTGCAAGGCCTGCGAGGGCCACGGCAGCGAGAAGAATGGAAAAGATCCGGCTCCACCGCACCATACCGGATCGTCGCCGGAAGAGGTGTTCAACGTTTCGATATTCACCGCCAGGTGATCGTGTAGTCCTCGGTCCCGGCCACGTCGTCCCCGTAGACCGCAAACTGCCATGTCCCGGGGTACAGACCGTTTGAATCCCGTATACGGACGTATATCCTTCCGTTCACGCCATCGTATGCATCATAATACGGCCCGATTACGGAATCCGGTGCGTAAATTGTCAATCTAAGCGAGTCGGACGAGTCGCCCCAGTTCAGGTCGACGATGAGTTCCGTTTTGCCTGCGGCAACATTGGTCGAGTACCAGTCCGTCTCGCCCTGCGCAATGCTGCCGATGTTCATAGGCATGAACAGCGGGTTGTCTTCGGGCATCGTGTCCCCGGCCGGGGTTACGATGTAGGTGTGACTCCCTGTCTCCTGCGCTCCAACGGCCGGGACCAGCAGCGCCGCGATGATCATGATAATTGTTGCGAATCTGTCGAGCTTCATAGAGCATCGTAGAGGAGTTTCTAAAACGTCTATATGTCTTTTACGGCCACCGAAGCTACATGTCGCGCGATCCGTAGCTGCAGTGGCCGTAAACTATATCAAACCCCGTCCCCTGACAAAACAGCGTGGATGCCGGAACGGTATCCTGCGGGGACCGGGGAACTCGATTGGCGTCGTGTCCCGGACCCCACAGCGTGCCCGGAGGGCAATAGGGCTGTTGGCTGCCATCGGGGATAGCCGTTGCGGCTCCGTGGTCGTCCCGGGTATGCATAAAGGAGGAATGGAACCATGAAAAGGAAATCCCTTTCCGGAATCAGCGCCCTCATCGTGGCGCTGCTGTTCGTCGGTGCGATCTTCGTGCCGGCGGTGAGTGCGGATGAGAACAACCTGGATGCTGTTTGGTCCTCTGAAGGCAATCTGGTGGGCCAGAATGTAGAATTGGCGAGAAATCCCTATCTCTTTGACAGTATGGGAAACAGGTTAAGTGACAAAGAAATTTCTCAAATGATCGAAACGATGCCCGCGGTAACGTATCTTGATGGCATGGACGAAGAGAAGAGTAAAGAAATCTCAGAAAGACTTAGTCAGTTGCATAAATATCGATCTGTTACAATGGATAACAACGTAGATGTCTCCTTACGATCTACGCAGGCACAGGCAGACTCGGGCATTAGAATTAATGAGCATCACTATAATGGGATCAGCGGTTACAACCATCCTGGGAACTTGGAAGTATCTTCCAGTGGAACGGCATATCATTATTTGACATCTCACATTGGTAAGGAACTCAGTGGAACCCCTACTTGGATTGAGGTAGGTGTGACAAAGCAGTCCCCAGCAGTTGGAGGCGATCCTTCTGAATATGTTGTGTTCACGTACGATAGTACGGCACCGGAAGGGGAGCAGTATATCGCTCATCAAACGTTTACAAGCGGATCGAGTGATTACGGCTTTGAAATCTACATCAGCACATCACAAGCGTCTGAGGGATACCCATACATGCTACTGTGGCAGGGTACAGTCATTAGAACAGGACATGTGCCTTTTTGTTTTGGGGATGTAGATGAAAACCATGAATACTTTGCCTTAAATGGTAATTCTTTTACTCCTGTATCCGAGGCATACTTTTGCAGCTCATATCTGTATACCAGTTACAGTTCCAATACGTTATGGTGGAACAGCAACCTTCAGGATAGTACAGTTTCTCACCTTGTAGGTTGTTCTGCAGGAACGCCAGAGTTGGATTTTGCTGTTCCTTGGTGGTCACAGGCGTATCAGGTTAGGTCATGGATCGTATGAGTAAGCTGATGGCTGGTCTCCTAATTCTAACCTTTTTTGTGGGAGTTGGGGTTGGATACCTGATTCCAATACAGAGTGAGCCCTACGAAGCAGGGATAGCAGGTAAATGTCCCACTGAAATAACATCCCTTGAGGCATTAACTATAGCGCTTCACGACCCAGAGGTCGTCGGGCTGCTGGATAGTAAGAGCATCGATATGATCGCGTTCTCAAAAGGCTCTTACAGCGAGAGAGGTGTGAATTTCACCCAGATCGTCTTCCATCCCCGGGACCCAAACCCCGACGATCGCATGACCACCTCGATGATCGTCGTTCAGATCAACAAGTCGTGCATGGTTTCTGCCGCTTATGAAACATATCCGTCGTATATCCCCGAGATCGCCACGGAGACCCGGGAAGCGTCTTGAACTGCACGTGGATCTCGTGACTCCGGTCAACGCTCCAGTATACCGTGTTCCCGGCACCCGTAGCGTGAGAATATGAGCACTGACAACCCTCTGTACATACCCCTGAGCAGCAAACCGGTCGGAAGTGGTCTCTTAACGGTGGCCGGCAAGGAACTTACCGACCACCTGACGAGCCGGACGTTCCTCGTCTTTGCGGTCCTGCTCGTCGTGGTCTGCGTCCTCCCTTTCCAGCAGGGTCTTACCGGATACCGGGCAACTCAGGCGGCGTATGCTGCTGGTCCCGTCGTCACCCCATGGGGTGTCGAAGAGTTCGGTAGCAGCCTTCCGAACGCCGCGGACGTTTACGCCCGCCTCCCCGGAGGACTCTCTACCGTCGGGGCAATCCTTGCGATCGCCATGGGGTTCGATCTCGTCTCGCGGGAGCGGCAGACCGGTTCGCTTAAGTTGCTCCTCGTCCGGCCGATCTTCCGGGACGAGATCATCACCGGCAAGGCGCTCGGAGGCCTCCTCGCCCTGACGGCGCTCATCGCCGCGGGGCTTGCCGTTTCGCTGGCAGTCCTTCTCATCGAAGGGATCGTGCCCGGCCCGGACGACCTGGTCTCGATCTCTCTCTTCGGGATCGCAACGGTTGCGTTTCTGGCGTTCTACTTCAGTCTCGCCCTGGCGATCTCGACGGTGGTGCCCCGGACCGGGAAGGCATTTTTGTACGCGCTGATCGCGTTCTTCATCTTTTCCGCCCTCGTCCCGACCACGGGCGCGGTTGCGAAGGATGTCGTTGCCGGTGCCCACCCTCTGGGCGCGAGCCCCTCCGAACGGGAAGACTACCAGACACGGCTCGCACTGGTGAACAGCGTCGCGACGGTCTTCTCACCGCAGTGGAACTACGAACTGGTTGCAAAGAGTGCTCTTGAACCGCGGCTTACCACCTATTCGTTCATTGAGGGTTCCGTAGTCCTCCTCCCCGACGACGGGACGGCACGCCCGGCGGACGCCCTCGCACGGTTCTGGCAGAACACGCTGGTGCTCTTCATGGCACCGCACGTGCTCTTTATGCTCGCCTATATGGCGTTCCAGAGGATGGATGTCCGGTGATGTGCCAATGAAGATCGACCTCTCCCGTGTGGCGATCATCGCACGAAAGGAGTTCGCCGACCACCTCACCGACCGGACGTTCCTTCTGGTGCTCGCGCTCTTCGGCATCCTGACCTTCCTTGCCCTGGAGCGGGGTCTTGCCAGTTACGAGAGTGCGCTGCAATGGTATGAGTTTCTTCTGGAGAGGGCGGGGAACGTCGATACCGTGTCGACATCACCGCTCACTACCTCTTCCTCCTTTGTCCTCCCGTCGGTGCTGTGGATCTTCCTGAGCGTGGGGGATCAGCTCCTCCTCTTCGGGCCGGTTCTCGCGATCGCCACAGGCTTCGACCTCATCTCCGGGGAGCGTTCGACCCGGTCGCTTCGGATGCTCCTTTCCCGGCCGGTCTATCGCGACGAAGTCATCACCGGCAAGGCCGTGGGCGGCACCGCCGTGCTGGTGCTCGCATCCGTCGTGCCGTACCTTCTGGCGCTGGGTGCGGTGCTCGTCGCCGGGCTCACTGTTACGCCTTACGATACAGTGATCGTGATGCTCTGCTGGGGCGCCACGGCCCTCTACCTGCTCGCGTACTTCGGCGTCGCCATCGCGTTCTCCGCGTTCAGCGAAGACGGCGGCCGGGCGCTTGCCTGGGCGATGGCGGTCTTCATCCTCTTCTCGACGGTTGTGCCCTATGCCGCATCATATGCGGCCGGTTCAGCCGCCGGTTCTCTGCCTGAATGGCCCCTCGATGACACCCTGCCTGACGAGATCCAGCGGTACCTGGAGGAGCGGAGCGACTACTACGCGACGTATAACTGGGTCAAAAATTCGGTTATGGCCCTCAGCCCCAACGGCAACTATGAGACGATAACAGGGATGCTGGTCGATCCCCACCACGGCGGGGACGCGACGACCGGGTCCCTTACGGGAACGCCGGATCTGGCGGAGGCGCTGGGCCAATTCTGGCAGAATATCGTCGGCCTCGTTGCGTTCCCGGCGATCTTTCTCGCCGTCGCTTACGTGCGGTTCATGCGGCTCGACCTGCGGTAACAATCGGATTTGGGATGAAAAATGACAACAATCAGGTATTCTCCGGTAATATGCCGGGTTGCCGGGACAACCCGGGCCCTGCCACCTGGGATGGGACATACGGGTGACGGTATCACGGTGTCGACAGACCCCGTCGGCACGCGGCGGTATAGGGACGTCCTGCCTCCTCTCCCCTCCACCGGGGGTGGCTTCTCGTGACTGCAGGTCGCCTGTTCGTGGTGCTGCAGAAAGAGTTCGTCGACCAGTTGACCGACCGGCGCTTCCTCAGCATATTTGCGCTGTTCCTGATCATCTCCGTGATCGGCGTCCACGATGGAGCGGACCGGTACAGCGATATGCTTGCGTCGTATGCACAACAGATGCAGTCCGTCTCTTCCTACACTCAGGTTACAGGGTATATGCCCGAAAAGTTATCACCCCTGCTTATATTTACGAAGATAGCCGATTACTTCGTGATGTTTGGGGTGTTCCTCGGCATCGCAATGGGATTTGACCTTATATCGAAGGAAAAGGAGACCCGATCGCTCAAAACCCTCCTTTCCCACCCGGTGTTCAGGGACGAGATTGTGAACGGAAAAGCACTCGGCGGTGCCCTGGTACTGGCGATTGCCCTCGGTGCGACGATCGCGGTATCGGTCGCAATCCTCCTCATAATGGGCATCGTACCCACCATGGGTGAACTGGGTGCAATCCTGGTGTTCACCGGGATTTCGGCGATATTCGTTCTGACCTACTTCGCGCTGGCTCTCCTGATGTCCACCGTCGCGCTGGACAGCGGAACCGCCCTCATCTCCACTCTCGTAATCTTTCTGCTCCTCTCCTCGGCCATACCGATCTTCGGATGGACGGCCGCCGAGATGATTGCCGGACCGCTCCCCGAACAGCCTGCCGGGGCCCAGGGTGCTCTTTACACCTCGATGAATGCCAATCCGGAGGAGTTCAAGCAGTATGAGCAGGAGATGCAGTCATACTGGGAGAGACGGGCGGCTGCATCGTCCCTGATCTGTCTGCTCTCCCCGAACGTCAATTATCAGAAGGCTGCAACGGCTGTCACCAACCCGAGGATCGCCATGACCATGGACAACAATCCCTACTCGTTCACCGAGGGGCCACCGGAGACACAGCCCGGCCTGGACGAGATTCTCGGCAGGATCTGGGCAAATGTTGTTGCACTCCTGCTTCTACCAACCGTATTTTTTGCAGTTGCGTATGTGAAGTTCATGCGGATGGATATCCGATGACGGCAGGGACCGACCCCGCCCTGGATACGCGCACGTGTAGCAAGCCTGTAGACGTCTCCGCCTGCAACTGGTATCCAGCTCAGACGCTGAAGCACCGCGCTCCGGTACTGCATGAGCCAGGTTTTTTTCCCCGGGCCAGGTACCTCTGGGTGCACGATCGAATCGGTGTTTGTCCGAGAATTGGTATAAGGAAGAACAACAAAGTCCGTCGGGGATACCGCATGCGGTATCCCGCGGGGTCGGGAAGTTCGATTGGCGTCGTGGCTCCCTGGCATTCCTTCTCATCGCAGTGGTCTGTATGGTAGTTACCTTGTTCTGGCCGGGTGGAGAGGTACACGTTATAGACGCCGCAAACGGGCGTATCGTCTTTAGTGAGAACGTCGCCACCGGCACCCATCCTCTGGGGCGGGCCTGGATCGACTCGGACCTCAACGAGACGGTTGCTTCTCCCGGCGCGGATATCGTGACCGGGTTCGGCAGGAACACGTTTACGGCGACCTGCACCAACCGGAACTATGGGCCCTTTGATCCCGCCCGTGCCTCGTTCACGCTGACTGTCCGGGATGTCGGGGGCAGGCCGTACAGCGAATCCGTCACCCTGGACCGGGCCGGTACAAAGACCTTATCCGTTTCTTTCGTTGCGGAGGAGGCGGGTGAGGGAGCATTTCGGATCTCTGCGACGAGCATTCGGTAGGATGGGCAACGACATCGATGGAAGATGCACCGGGCAAAGTGTGCCCTCTCTCGCCCCTGGTCCCAGGGGCATGGGAAAGATGTATTTGGTGAATCATGGATGATATGAAATCGTTGACCGTCGGCCTCATAATCCTGGCCTTCATAGTCGGAGCCGGGACCGGCTATCTTCTCTCCACGCAGGACACAACGACTGCCGGCACATGCCCGGCAGAGATCACGTCCCTCGATGCATTGACCGTGGCGCTTCACGATTCAGAGGTCGTCGAATTGCTGGAGGATAAGAGTATCAGCACGATCGCGTTCTCAAGAGGCCCCTGTAGCGAGAGAAACATGAACTATACCCAGATCGTCTTCCGTCCTCTGGACCCGGACCCCGACGACCACATGACCGCCTCGATGATTATCGTTCAGGTCAACGATTCCTGCATGGTCTATGCTGTTTACGAGACATACCCGTCGTATATTCCTGAAGTTCTCCCGGAGGCCTGAGACACATCCGTCCAGATGTTTCGCCGGCGAGCGGTGCAGGCCCGCCGCCTACCCGCACCGCTACGGATCATGGTGCGCTTTTCACGTCACGGCGGGCCGTCGCGGCGACGGCCGCGCCGCATTCATCCCTCCCCCAGTTCCGCCATGACCTCCTCCAGGGTATAGGCCCTCCCGACCCTGAGATCCTCAAACGACTGTTCGATCTTCCGGAGCGTCTCCTCATCGAGCGGCTCTTCGTCTATGTCTTTATCGCAGCTCCTCGACCTTCCACCCCAGGTAGTCCCGGATCACCGTGAACGCGAGTCCCGGCGGGATCGCCCCCTGCTCGGTGACGATCAGGTCGATGTACTCAGCAGGCGTCACGTCGAAGGCCGGGTTCCTGACCCGGACGAACGGGAGCCTCTCCGCCTCCGCCCGGGGGAGCACCTCATAGGGGTCGCGCTCCTCGATCTCGATCAACTCCCCGAGGATGGTCCTCGGCGCGAACTTGTAGGTCTCCGCCGCCACGATGACGTTCGTCCGGGCCTCGTGTGCTGCGTGCGCAATCTGGGCGGTCCCGATCTTGTTCACCACCGCGCCGTTCACCGCGATGGCGTCGGCGCCGACGATGACGAGGTCGACGTCGTTGATGAAGTAGCGGACCGCCGAGTCGACGATATAGTTTGTGCGGATCCCGGCATCGTTTAAGGTCCTGATGGTGACAAGCCCCTGGCCCCGGGGCCGGACTTCCGTCGCGTAGACCTCGATCTCCTTGCCCTGCCGGTGTGCCTCGAGGATACACCCGAGCGCCGCCTCGGAGTTGCAGTGGGTCATGAGAACGTCGCCGTCGGAGATGTGGCGTGCCCCGATTGCCGCTATCCGCTCGACCGCATGCTCCGAGTGGTCGACGAACTCCGCCGCCCGGGAAAGAACCGCGTCCCGTGCAGCCTCTACCGACTCAAACGAGTCGAGAGCCCGCATCACGCTTCGCACAGCGTTTGGGAGCGAGACAGCGGTCGGACGGGTGGCGGTGAGGATATCGGCCGCCCTCTGCATCTCGGTCTTGAACGTCCCCGGGTCGGATACGTCAAGATTCCGGGCATAATCGGCCAGTGCTTCCACCGCCGCCCGGGCGATCCTGCCGGCGCCCCGGATCTCCATATTCTTTATGCTTGCTGCCGTCTCACTCAGTACCATAGTCATTCATTCAGACGACCACTACATAGATTTATTGACGTGAGAACAAATGTCGGTAGCCGTTGTTTTCGATAGTGCAGGCACACTTCTCCGGACCTACCGTGTGGCACGCGATCTCCTCCACGATGAGATGCTGACCGAGGTCGAGACCACCACCATCACCTTCGGGGCCGAGGCGAGAGTGCTCGTCGTCCTTCACCTCCATTCGCGGGACGTCATCGAGGCGCCGGAGGACCAGCTCCTCTCGGAGTTCTTCCTGGAGCGGTCGATAGGCTTCGGGGTGGCCTGTTCGCGGCGGATCATCCCCGCCGAGGAGGTTGCAGAGATCCTCTACAACGACAGGCATGCCCGTATCGGTGATATGCAGGCCTGTATCCGGCAGGTCTGGAGCTGCTGCAAGAGAGAGTCGATCGTCACCATGAACAGCGGCGTGATCTTAAACATGGACCTCGCCCGCATCGAGTTCACGGTGACGACCGGGGGGAGGCCGTTTGACGGTGCGAGAGAGGCCATCAGCGAGCTGCACCGGATGGGCGTCCCCGCATACATAGCGTCCGGGGACCGCGTGGCGAAGCTCGAACGAATGGGGGATTACCTCGGCATCCCCAGAGAAAGGGTCTACGGCGTCGCCACGCCCTCGATGAAGGCCCGGGTCGTGGAAGACCTCAAAGAGCAGTACGACAAAGTTGTTATGGTTGGAGATGCCATCAACGACTTAAACGCCTTCCGGAAGGCCGATCTCGCGGTACTCACCGAACAGCAGTCTGATCTCAAGCCTGATATACTCTATACCACCGCGGATCGGGTGATCCGGAATGTCAGCGAGGTGCCCGGTATTGTGGCGGAACTCCTCACGGATACCGCGGAGTCCGGGAAAAGTGCAACAATATAAACCCTAATATGATACCACGAGAAGATTAGTTTAACGAGGAGCTCAAGATGACCCCACTCATTACAGTAAAGGACCTCTGCATGGAGTTCAATGGCTGCGTTGTACTCAAAAATATACATTTTGAAGTAGCAGAGGGAGAGACGGTCGGTATTATCGGAAGAAGCGGGGCCGGTAAGACTGTTCTTATGCACCTTATGCGGGGTGTGGACCAGCCCCCGACACGCGGTGCGATCATCTATCATGTCGTCGCCTGTGAGAAGTGCGAATACATCGGCGTCCCGGGCGAGGCAGGGAAACCCTGTCCTGCCTGTGGAGGCGAACTCAAACCGGTAGACGTCGATCTCTGGGCCGAAGAGAGCGCGATGATGAAACGGCGGATCATGCGAAGGACCGCCATCATGTTCCAACGGACGTTCGCCCTCTACGGCGATGACCGCGTGATCGAGAACATCCTGCGGGCACTCGATGACATCGGCTATCCGGCCGAGAAGGCGGTCAGCAGGGCCGCCGACTTAATCGACCAGGTCCGGCTCTCTCACCGGATGATGCACATCGCCCGGGACCTCTCCGGCGGCGAGAAGCAGCGGGTGGTGCTCGCCCGACAGCTCGCGAAGAACCCGTTCATGCTCTTTGCAGACGAGCCGACCGGGACGCTCGACCCGGAGACCGCGACACTCGTTCACCGGATGCTCATCGAGAGCGCGCAGCAGAACGATATGGCAATGGTGATCACGTCGCACTTCTCAAGCGTCATCGAGGATGTCGTGGATAGGGCTATTCTCCTTGAAAACGGGGAGATCAAGGAGATCGGGGCCCCGGAGCAGGTCATCCACAAGTTCATGGAGAACTACAGCGATGTCGAGCAGCACGAGGCCGGGGAGGTCGGCGAGAAGATCCTGATCGCCCGCGACGTGGTCAAGCGTTACCTCTCGGTCGACCGGGGCGTCGTCAGGGCGGTCAACGGTGTCTCCTTCGAGGTCGCCGAGCAGGAGATCTTCGGGATCATCGGCAAGAGCGGTGCGGGGAAGACGACCCTCTCCCGGATCATATCCGGGATTCTCGAGCCCACCAGCGGCGAGATGAACATCCGGATCGGGGACGACTGGATCGATATGACAAAACCCGGCATCGAGAACCGCGGCCGGGCAAAGGGCTACATAGGCCTTCTCCACCAGGAGTACGACCTCTACCCGCACAGGACGGTGCTCGACAACCTCACCGATGCCATTGGCCTTGAGTTCCCCAAGGAACTTGCAATGAGGAAGGCGATCATCACCCTCGGAATGGCCGGGTTTACGCCCGAGAAGAGCCGGGAGATCCTGGAGCGCTACCCAAGTCAGCTCTCTGAAGGCGAGAAGCACCGGGTGGCGCTGGCCCAGGTCCTCATTCGCGAGCCCCTGTTGGTCGTCCTCGACGAACCGACCGGCACGATGGACCCGATCACGAAGATCGACGTGAAACACTCGATCCTCCATGCCCGCGAAGAGATGGACGAGACATTTATCGTGGTCTCGCACGACATGGATTTTGTCCGAGACATCTGCGATCGCGTGGCCCTCATGCGGGGGGGCAGGATCATCCAGATGGGCCCGACCGAGGAGGTGCTCGCTCACCTCACCGAGGAAGAACGACAGGTGATGGGGGCCGGCGCTCCCTGAGGTGTGAAAAGATGGAGATCCACCTGGACGGAGAACGTAGAGAAGTCCCGGCGGGTTCCCGGCTCGGGGCTCTCCTCCCGGAGCGGGACGTGCGATGCAGCGTCGCGGTCATCCGGCCGGCACTCGATGAGGATGCGGCGGAGTCGCAGGAAGTCAGGTTCGTCACCTCTGCGGGCGATATGGTCGTCGAGATGGCCGACCCGGGGATGGCCTCCCGCCTCTTTTTGCCCGGGCTTGCCGAACCGCTCCGCCTCCACTGGCAGGACCGCTCCGCCGCCGCCTTCGGGCCGTTTGCGTCCGGCGTCCGACCGGCACGGCAACCGGCCCGGTACGAGCGTGGCGATGTGATCCTCGGGTGCGGAGGCTACGATCCGTCACAATCCTACCTGATCTTCGCACGCATGCGGCATACCGCCGACTACGGCGCCCCGGCAGACGGCGGCGTCATCGGCAGGGTCGTCAGCGGCCGGGGGCTGCTCGACCGCATCGGCGACGGTGACCGGGTCATCGAGGTCGAGCGGATATTCCAGCGTGCCGACCGGTCGCATGCGATCGTCACCCACGATGCGGAGTTCCCGCTCGAAGACGGGATGCAGATCGTCTCCTACGTCGAAGCGGAAGTGCTGGGCTTCGAGGCAGGCGAGGTCGATACCGAGACTGCACGGAGCGTCGAGCACTTTCTCCTCTCCGTGCAGACCGGCAGATTCCCGGTGGACCGTTCGGGCAGCACCTACATCGCCGATACGCATCTGGTCCCGACGAGAGTTCCGATGGAGTTCTCCGGTCCGAGGCTTGAAGGGACCATCACCGTCAGGACTGCCGGGAAATCCTCGGGAGCAGTCTACATTTATACGCAGGGCGTATCGGCCAGCCCGGCGCACACCGTCGTAGGCAAGGTTGTCCACGGCATCGAGCTGGTCCGGTTTGCCGGCGAGGGCGACCTCCTCGCCATCCGGGCCGAACCGGAACAGTTCGATCTGGTCGGTCTTTCGCTCGCCGAGGCAGAGGCGGTCGCCGCCCGTCGCGGCGTTTCGCTCACCGCCGATACGGCCGGGGAAGACCGCGTGGTGATCGGCCAGATGCCGGCAACGACGCTCGAGGTGCTGGCCGCGAAAACTGTCGAAGTTGCAACGGAGTCCCCGGACCACGTCATCAGCATCACCCTCGACGAGGCGGCCGCCCCCCGATCGGTCGCGATCCTCCGCGAGGCGACCGGGCTCAAACACCACGCCGTCGGGAAGATGCCGCTTGTCTTTATGTTCGAGGACGTCTTCCTCTTCAAGCCGAAGATCGCCAAAAATATCGGGATCATCCCCGAGAATGTTCCTGCGGGCGAGACGCCGGCGTTCACCCTCGCGATGACCAACGACTCGCGACGGGGCACCGGCATGGTCGGCGTTCGCACGAAACCAAACGCCGAGTTCGGCCCGACCTCCGAGCCGTTCACGGGCACGAACATCATCGGGAAGGTGCTCGACATGGGGAACCTTGCCGGAATGCGTGAAGGAGCGACAGTATACGTGAAGGAGGTTAAATGATGGCCGAATACACACCGGACTACGTGGGCACGGTGACCAAGTACGTCTTCGTCGAGTCCCCGTCCATGACCCCGGGCGAGCTCGCGCTGCGGGCATACGAGGCGTCCGAG
Organism: Methanomicrobiales archaeon HGW-Methanomicrobiales-2; assembly: GCA_002839645.1. Classification (GTDB taxonomy): domain Archaea; phylum Halobacteriota; class Methanomicrobia; order Methanomicrobiales; family Methanoculleaceae; genus Methanoculleus. The sequence continues at coordinate 55,606 of PGYL01000008.1, forward strand.
GGCGTCCTGATCAAGGAGACGTGCTTCGGGCTGCAGGTGACGGGTGAACCGGAGTCCGTCGACCGCCTCATCGAAGAGATCCGCGCCTTCGACCCCACTCACATCTTCATCAAGGACCGGGGGTTCCCGCCCGGGGATCCGCGGCGGTGCCGGGCGAACCTCGGCGGTGCGAGGCCGGGTTACCTCGGCCACGAGCGGGAGTTCCGCATCCTCCGCTACATCACCCACGGCCTCGAGGAACTCGACCGGCGGGGAGAGGAGGCGGAGGTGCCGGAGACGGCTCCCGTAAGCGAGAAGAAACCCGTGTTTGATATCAAGCGATTACAAGAAATTATTGAGACAGAGGAGCCCTGAATAGAATGGCAAAGGTGTTTATCTACCCTGCAACGAGCCTCATACTCTCCGACCTGGTGGCCCGGTTCGGCCATAAACCGCTCGGTGCAGCCCTCGGTATCCGGGAGCGGATACAGACCGCCGGGGTTGACTCCCCGCCCCTGCAGATCACCCCCGAAGAGCCGAAACGCGGCCTGAAGTACGCTGCCGTCGAGGTGCCGTCCGGTGTCCGGGGCCGGATGGCGATCTACGGACCTCTCATCGAGGAGGCAGAGGCTGCGGTGATCGTCACCGACGCCGACCTTGCGTTCGGGTGCATGGGGTGCGCCCGCACCGACGAGTTGATCCTCTTTTCCCTGCGCCAGAAGGGCATGCCGATCCTGGAACTGAAGTATCCGACAACCGAGGAGGAGGGCGTGCAGTTCGTCGCCGCCATCAAAAAATTCCTCGCTGGTCTCCCCAACGGAGGTGAAGCATGAGCCGGAAGGTCCGGATTGCCCAGCTCACCTGTGGGTCGGAGTACAGCGGCGTCCAGAAGGAGATCTACGAAGCCGCCGAGGCGGTGGGCGCGGAGATGTTCTTCCCCGATATCGCGCTCGCCGACGTCGAGAGGGCGGTCAAGACGTTCGGGCTGGACGTCAAAAGCGCCGACTTAAAACTGATGATCGCCCGGGGCATGGCTCTGGTGGAAGGGAAAGTGGAGGCGGACGGGGTCTTCATCGGGACCTGCTTCCGGTGCGCCGAGGCGGCGATCGTCAGGAACGAACTCAGGCGGTATATCCCCGAGAACTCGAAGCTGCCGGTGGTGAGTTACTCCTTCACCGAGCGGACGACTTCCGGGACCCTTCTCACCAGGATGGAAGCCCTGACCACCATCGCCCGCCGCCGAGCGCTTCTCGCCCGCGAGGAGCAGACCGGGATCACGATGGGCGTCGACTCGGGTTCGAGCACCACAAAGGCGGTCGTGATGAAGGATAACCAGATCGTCGGCACCGGGTGGCACCCGACGACCGAGGTGATCAAGAGCGCCGAGAGTGCGATTGCCGACGCGCTTGCGATGGCGGGCCTCACCCGTGAGGATATCCAGGCGATCGGCACCACCGGATACGGCCGGTTCCTGATCGGCAAGCACCTCGGGGCCGACCTTATTCAGGAGGAACTGACGGTGAACTCGAAAGGCGCCGTCTACCTTGCCGGCCACCAGCGGGGCTCCGCGACCGTCATCGATATCGGCGGCATGGACAACAAGGCGATCAGCGTCATCGACGGCATCCCCGGAACCTTCACGATGGGCGGGATCTGCGCCGGTGCGAGCGGCCGGTTCCTGGAGATGACCGCAAAGCGTCTCGGCGTGGATATCACCGAACTCGGCCCCCTTGCCATGAAGGGTATGGGGAAGAACGTCTCGATGAACAGTTACTGTATCGTCTTTGGGACGCAGAGCCTGGTGAACGCGCTCGCTGCAGGGAGCTCGCGTGAGGACGTGGCGGCTGCAGCCTGCCACAGCGTTGCGGAACAGGTCTTTGAGCAGCAGTTGCAGGAGGTCGACATCAAGGAGCCGGTGATCATGGTCGGCGGCACCTCGCTGATCGAGGGGCTGGTCTATGCGATGGGCCAGCTCCTGCAGACCGAGATCGTCGTCCCGCCCTACTCGCAGTACATCGGTGCGGTCGGGTCTGCCCTGCTCGCGTCCGGGTTCGTCCAGGGAGAGTAGATGCCCCCCTTGAATTACTTCGTGGTCGAGTCTCCCGATGAGATCGGGAGAGAAGCCTACGAACGGATCGTGGCCGATGTCCTCCAGGACCTCGACCTGATCAAGGTGGTCGACCGGCTGCACATCTACGTCGACCCGAAGGTGCCGATCTTCGTCGCCGCAGGAGTGCTGCGCCATATGCCGCGTGCTATCCGTATCAGCGACTTTGCCAATATCAACCCTGGTGAGAAGGAGATCGTGCTTGATATCGGCGACGAGACCTACCTTGCGCCGCTGCTCCAGAACCTCTGGGCCCGTTACGGCAAGGAGAACGTCGACCAGCCCGACCGGTTCACGGTCGTCCTCCCTGCGGGGGTTGCCGGAGAAGAGGATCTCGAACATATGGTGGTCGCCGATCCGAGCGAGACGCTCTATATGGACGTCATCTACGCGCTCCAGTACATCGCACCCGAGGGGTTCAAGGTCCGCCGCCAGTATATCCGGGATGAGAAGTTTTACTATGTGGCAAGCGAGGATACCCTGCCGGCCGACATCGTGGAGACGATGATCGTGCCGATCTTTGCAAAGATGGGGGTGACGCTGTGACGACGCTGGTGCCGGTGACCTACAAGGGAGGCGTCTACCGGCACGACGAGATCATGGACCTGATCGACGACCTCGGGGGCTACATCGTCCAGAAACACGTCATGGCCCAGGACGTCGTGCTCCAGTCGTTCGTGCCGCGGGACGATATCGACCTGATCCGGGAGATCGCAAAACCGCTCGCGGGCGAGGTGGTCGAGGCACCCCTGGTCGGGACCGAGATCGCCGTGGTCAGCCCGAGCCTGGAGATCCATCACCTCCCGCATACCGCCTGCGATATCGCCGAGTACCTCCGGCGCTCAGGCGCGAAGACCAACATGGTCGGGCTTTCGAGGGGGTTTGGGAAGCGGATAGCAAACCTCAACGATGAGGAGCGGGACGTCATCAACGAGCACGATCTCGCTGTCTACGCTCTCGGCAACTTCGAGGAGTGTATCCAGCAGAAGTTCCCGGTGCTCCGGCGCGGGATCCACGTCCCGATCGTGGTGACCGGCGCCCCGGACCGCGAAACCCTGCTGCGAATCATCGACCCGCCCGTCGAGGGGTATGTCGGAGGCGTCGGCAGGATCATGCACCGGTTCAAGCGTCCCGAGGAACTCGCGAAGCTCGACGAACTGGTGGACGAGGTCTCCCGCACCCTGGATGCCCGGCGGGACGACCTCGCAAGGGACCCGCTCTCTATCTTCCCGCCCCGCCTGATGGCGATCCTCGAGGAGCGGATCCACGAGATAAGCATGCTGACGCACCCGACGCCGGTGACCGCCCAGATGGAAGGCCTCCGGGTGAAACTCCCCTATGACCTGTATGCCGATGGCGTACGGTCACTTGAGGTCGCCAGCGGGGTCACCATCGGGGATATTGCCAGCGTTACGCCGTCACGGATGCGCAACTACATATTGATCCGGATTAAACCCTTCTCTGAGACCAGAATCTTGGTGTAACGATGGATTTTGAGAAGATACTCACGAGGGTTGCACAGCGGGGGTCGGACGTCATCGCGGAGGAACTTCTCCGGGAGATCGAGGCCGAATACGGCAGGGTTCCCCTGATATTCGAGCGGATGGCGGAACGGCCCGAGATCCTCATCTCGCACCTGTTGTACAAGGGCGCCGTTACCGAGACCAGCCAGCTCGAGCCGAAGGTGATCGAACTGATCAGCCTCGCGGTGGGCGCCGCACTCAAGTGCAGTCACTGCGTCGAGTACCACATGCAGTCGGCGATGGCGAAGGGCGCAACTCGGGCCGAGATCCTGGAGGTGATCCTGATCGCGGGGATGCTCGCGAACTCCGCGGTCCTCGCGGACGCCTACCGGGTGGTGAACGGTTCGGGTCCCTGCCCTTCCTGCGACATCAACGGCACGGGCCTCGATAAGACCTGTTCCGACGACTGATTGACTCTGGTATGTGCGGTATTGCCGGGCAGTTTGCCCTGAACGGAGATGCGGCGGACGCGGTCCTCGTCGGGGCCATGGCGGAGCGACTGGCTCATCGCGGACCTGACGGCGAGGGGAGCCACTTCTCCGGCCCGGTCGGCCTTGCCCACCGCCGTCTCGCGATCATCGACCTCTCCGACGAAGGCCGGCAGCCGATGGCAAACGAGGACGGATCGCTTCAGATCGTCTTCAACGGCGAGATCTACAACTATCGCGAGCTCCGGGAGGAACTCCTCGCCGCCGGCCATCGCTTCGCCTCGGCAACCGATACGGAGGTGATCCTGCACGCCTACGAGGAGTGGGGGAGGGACTGCCTCGCCCGGTTCAACGGGATGTGGGCGTTTGGCCTCTGGGACGAGCGCCGCCGCGAACTCTTCTGCGCCCGTGACCGCCTGGGTGTCAAGCCGTTCTACTACACCGTGGTCGGGGGGTCGTTCCTCTTCGCCTCGGAGATCAAGGCGCTCCTTGCACATCCTCTGGCCGGTAAAAGGCCCAACGACCGTATGCTCTCGACGTTTCTTGCGTGGGGGGTCGCGGACCATCCCGCCGAGACGATGTACGACGGCATCTTCCAGCTCCCGCCGGCCCACGCACTCGTCGTCTCGGAGGGGGGCGTCGGGGAGCCGGAGCGCTACTGGGACGTCGCGATGAACCCCGCCCCGCGGGCGGCCATCGACGACGAGACCGCCGCCCGGCGGGTCCGCGACCTCCTGACCGATGCGGTCCGGCTCAGGCTCAGGAGCGATGTCCCGGTCGGCACCTGCCTCTCGGGCGGCATCGACTCCTCGACGGTCACCGCCCTGATCAACGTTCTCCTCCGGGCGGAGAGCCCGGAGAGCGTCGGCGCCCGGCAAAAGACGTTCTCGGTCTGTTTCGACGATCCCCGGTTCGACGAGAGCAGGCATATCGACACGGTGGTTGCGGCGACAGAGGTCGCCAGCCGCCGGATCACTCCCAATACGGAGGGGCTCTGGGAGGATATCGAGAGGCTCCTTTACCTGCAGGACGAGCCGTTTGCGTCCCTCTCGATCTACGCCCAGTATTGCGTGATGCGGCTCGCCGGAAGCGAGGTGAAGGTGGTCCTGGACGGGCAGGGCGCCGACGAGCAGCTCGGGGGATATATCGCCTACCAGGCGCCCTACATCCGCGGTCTCCTCCGGCGCCGGGAGATCCTCGCGGCCCTTCGGGAGGGGCTCGGGAGCGTGCGGCATCATGGGTCCTTCTTCTCGTGGGCATTTCGGCAGTTCCGGGTCCGGTCGGAGCGGAGGGGGCTTCTCCGCGGCTCTCCGCCGGAGGTCCTCCGGTACGCGGGATCGCTTGAGGAGGTGCTGAAACGGGAGGTCGTCGCCTCGAACCTCCCTCTCCTGCTGCACTGGGAAGACCGGAACTCGATGGCTTTCTCGATCGAGGCCCGGGTCCCGTTCCTCGACTACCGGCTGGTGGAGTACCTCGCAGGGCTCCCGCTCGACCAGAAGGTCCGCCACGGCGTTACGAAGTACGTCCTGCGGCGGGCGATCCACGGGCTGGTCCCCGACGCCATCCGGTGCAGGATGGACAAGATGGGGTTCGTCACCCCCGAAGAGGTCTGGATGAAGGATGAACTTGCATCCCACATCCTCGCGCTCTTCTCCTCACCGGAGTTTGCAGGGCGGCCCTACTGGGACGCGGAGCAGGTTCTCCGGAATTACCGGGAGTTCCTTTTGGGGAAGAGCGCGTACTCCACCGAGTTCTGGCGGATAGCCTGCGCGGAGCTGTGGTTGAGACAGTTTGCGATGGGCTGAAGGGCGGGTGGCGGCCGTTTATATGGCCGGGGATCGAATCCCCCGCCCCTCTTTTGATACTATCATTCCCCCTCCTCCTGGCAGACTCCCCCCTTCTTCCGCAGGCCTCTTCCTGCATACGCCGCAAGCAGGACCGAGATGACGCCGGTAATGAAGATGCCGTCGAAGATCCCCGCCCCCCCGATGGAGAGGACAGTCGCCTGGCCTCCGGCAAGTGCCGCGAGCACGTCGGGGTTTGCGAGGTTGAGGATATCGGCGCCGAGCAGGGTGCCCATGGTCCCGCCCGCGTAGGCGAGCCCGGGAGCGGTGTGGCAGCCGCCGGCGAGGAGGAGTCCTGCGGCAGCCCCGGCGAGAGGCGCGATGTAGAACGGCATGGTGATCCCGATGCCGGGGACCGGTGTTGCGAAGATGTAGGCGACGAGGGATACGACGCCGACGGCAGCGAGGATCTTCGGGCGAGAGACCCGGCCCCGTCCGACCATCCCGATCGTCACGAAGAGAGGGATGACGGCGCCGCCGACGTTGACCGCGATGACTGCCTCGCCCACCGGGACCAGCGGGATGTCGATCAGGCTCCCGAGCAGCGCTCCGGTGGTCACCAGCACCGCCTGGTAGAATCGGAGCCCGATCGACTCAAAGACCCCCTCGGTGATGAGGAGCAGGTTGAATATGACCAGTGCCGGTATGAGGACGGCTAACGCGATGAGGATCTGCTCCGGACTGAAGGGAACCGGCATAATCGCGATCGTGGACAGTTCGGTCTCCATAGGGCGGGCATACCGGACGGGTCCATACCATAAATAGTTTCAGCAGTATCGCCCCGGCGGGTCTCCCCGGCCGATGCGGAGGGCGTTCCCGTGGCTTCGATCGGAGGGTCTCCTGGCCGGGACAATATCGGCCGGCCTTGCCCGGCCAGCCAGGTTTGCTCTCTCCGGTAAAGGTGCGTCTCACCAGCCATGTGGGGAAAGGGGGGTTCAATAGAATAGGGAAAAGTTAAATGGCCTATTTTATATTCATTTATAAATAGATATGTTCATATAGGGATAACCAAAAATAATACTAAAACAATAGTTCCTCCCTCGAATTGGATAACGGAAACCGGATAACACATCCCCGGGGGATATCCCGCAGGTGAGCCGGCATTCCTGGATGTACGTGTCGGGGTAGTGGGTGATTGACAACGATTCTGTTCTATCCGACTGGTTGCATCTGTGCGGAGCAACATGACCGCCTTTACTGTTGAGAACCTGATCCGGCATCTGGAGCGGCTCCAGGCACGAGGCCCGATCCCGTTTGACGTGAAGAGCGGAGAGGTATTTGGTATTCTCTGTCCCTGTGGGCAGGACCGGCGGACTCTGCTCGCCATTCTCATGACGATGATCTTCCCGGTCTCCGGGTTTGCCGAGCGTTCACCGCTTGCGATCCTCGGGAATCTCGGGGACATGCGGCGGAACATGGGTATCGTCCTTGAGAAGCCGGTGCTCGACCCTGCGCTGACGGGCAGGGAGAACCTGGACCTCCACGCGCGACTGCACGGCCTGGGTGACGAGGTCCGGAGACGGAGGATCCCCGAGGTCATGGGATTTGTCGGCCTCGCCGGGAGTGCCGACGCCGCGGTTGAGACTTACTCCCCCGTGATGGTGCAGCACCTTGAGATCGCCCGGGCTAATCTTACTCACCCGGAGGTCCTCTTCCTTGCCGAACCGACGAAGGGGCTGGACGACCCCGGACGTCGGGAGATCTGGGGCCTGCTCCGGCGGCTGAACCGCGAGCGAAGAGTGACGATCGTCTTTACAACGCACGATCTGGATGAAGCGGAGGCGATCTCCACCCGGGTTGCCGTGATGGATGGCAGGGAGGTCGTAGCCCTGGATACGCCGGATACCCTCCGTGCGGTGATGGCGCTTGATACGCCGCTCGAATTCGACGATACTCCTTAAGGCACCCCACTCCCGTACCGGCGAAGGCGGGTGACAGAAGCGGTCGGGAGGACCAAAATCCCTTTCATCTCTGCGGTCATGACATAGGTGTATGACCGACCCTCATCTCCCGCTCGTCTTCCTGCTCGTTGCCGGGAGCACCCTTGTGGCCGTGCTCGCCGGCGGGTGCCTCGGCGGTGGCCCCGCACCGGATAACTCGACTGTCCGGACCATCCCGCCCGCCGGAGCGTTCGCCCTGATCGAGGAGATGGGAAGTAGTCCGGGCTTTGTCATCATCGATGTCAGAAGACCGGACGAGTTCGCCGGGGGGCATATCCCGGGTGCAATCAATATCAACTCGGCCGAGTTCTCGAAGCATCTCCAGGACCTCGATCCGGAAGGAACCTACGTCATATGCTGCCAGCGGGGCGGACGGAGCGCCGGTGTCCGGGAGTTGATGAAAGAGGCCGGGTTTCGTGAGATTTACGATATCGAAGGCGGGATGAGCGCCTGGAAGGCTGCCGGACTCCCGGTGGTCAAGGACTGATCCTCACTCCTTGCTCTTCACGTAGGTGACGCCTTCCGGCTCTTCCCTCTCCCGGGTCTCTATCACGACGGTGTGAGAGATCCGGTTGAAGAGCCGCTGTTTTGATCCCGGCATGGCGAGCCATCCGATAAGGCAGTCGGGGAGCAGGAGAAAAGCCTTCCCGAAACTCGCGATCGCAGCGGTAGGATAGCCGATGCTCTCTCCGGCGGGGCCGGTGATCCGGATCTTCAATGCCATCTTGCCGATGGACTGGCCCCGGTACCCCTCGAGCAGCGTCCAGTAGAGAAAGAGGATGATCGAAGAGAGGCTGATGGAGAAGAGTCCGGGATCTACCGTGACCTGCCAGGCGGGCGGGAGCCGGTCAGAGAGCGCCCAGAGAGGCAGCCCGATCAGGAGCACGTCGATGAGCCAGGCCCAGAACCGGGTCTCCCATCGGGCGAGATAAAGGGTGACCATATCATTCCTTCTGTCCCCCTCCACTGGACTTAAGGGTTGGTATCGGTCAATTCGTGGTTGCCTCTGTAAGGCCCGGGCGCACGGTCGGTTTGCGATCAACCCGCCGGTGAAGGTGCAGATGAATCGCTACCTGCCAAAAGGCCCTGCGGCAAAAAAAATGAATTATCCGATATAACTGAGTTCTTCCCGGCCCCGGGCTTCCTCTGCTTCCTGGATATTTGCTATGATCTGCTCCATATTCTCGGCACGCTGCTGCAGGGGGGTATGGTCGACCTCGATCCCGATCAGGCGGGAGAGGACCGCAAGGAGACTGTCGGCGCTCTTCGGGTCGACGATATAGCCGCTCGTCTCGCCCATCAGGCAGATTCCCTCGATGCCCCGCGCCTCGCCGAGGCCGAGCAGGAGTCCCGACGCCCCCACGATCACCCCGTCGCTCCCGGCGTTCTCAAACGACCCGCCGGCCGCCTCTACCTCCGGCCGGAGCCCCTCCATATTGACGGCACAGAGCACCCTCGGGCTCTCTACCAGGTGGCCGACACCGTAGCCGCCAAGTGCATACACCCGTCGGACCCCGAGGTCCTGTGCTATGTCGAGGTATCGTTCAGCCAGGATGTAGTGGCCTTCGGCCGAGTTGCTCTGGAAATCCCCTATGAGGAAGAGGATTGCTTTCCCGTCCTTCTCACAGCGGTAGATCTCGTTGTTGACCAGATGGGTGACGCCCTGTTCGTCGACGATCACCTGTGGCGGGAAGTGGAGCGAGGAGATCTCTCCTATCTTCTCGCCCTCGAGCTCATGGATCAGGTGGTCGGCAACGAGTTTCCCGACATGTCCAACGCCGGGCAGGCCTTCGACCAGGACCGGGGCGCCGATGTTGTCGTCTCGTAAAAAGGTTACTTTGACGTGTTCCATCTGCGTGCAGCCCTCCTGTAGTCGCCGTACCTGTCCTCCGGGGAAAAACGTGCCGGGTGGGCCGGCCGGGATGGCTGGCCGCAGACCGGGCAGACCGGAGAGAGTGTATATCTCAGGTCATCCGGACAGCGGCGAATGCGATTGCTCATAGGGTTCTATCCGGCCTTCTGCTTCCGGATAAACTTGCCGGAGCCGCCCGCCCGCTCGACCACACCGACGGCGGCGCTTGCGGCCTTCTCGATTGCCTTCTCGGCCTCTTTATAATCGGGTGCGGTCACTTTTATCCGGTATTTCGGGGCTCCAACATAGATCAGGTCGATCTCCACATCCTCGACCTTGGGCTGCGCACTCCGGAGCGCCCGGCGGATTACGTTGACGCCATCGGGTCTCGTTGACGTCAGAACGAGATGCCCCGTGATGGTCACCCTTGAGACCTTTACGTTCTCGTGCGCGACGGTGACGAGCGCTTTCATGACCGGATCAGCGAGTTTCAGCCGGTCTGCCGCCTCGCCGCCGGTGGTGACGATATCCTCAAAGGCAGGGTACAGCTGGCCGTATTCACGGTATATGGCCTCCTCGATGACGCTTCTGTCCACTTCCGCTGCCTCGGAGGCGAATCCGACCCACTTGGTGGCCTTCTGCTCGTTCTTCCACTCGTGGATCTTTTCGCGCCGCTGGTGCTCGTTTACGTCTTTTAGTGAGAGATCGATGTGGCCACGATCGGGGTCCACATTCAGGACCTTGCAGACGACCTTCTGTCCTTCTCTGACGTAGTCCCGGATGTGCTTAATCCAGCCCCGTGCTATCTCGGATATCGGTATAAGCCCTCTTCGCTCGTTGTATTCATCCAGGGTCACGAACGCCGCAAAGTCCTTGACGTCCACGACGGTGCAGACAACGAGTTCTCCTTCTTCGGGCCACTCTCTCTCATACATGGAATTTCACTCAAGTACTGCCAGTATCTCAGCCTTTATATCTGCTTTCCCACCGTGAGGTTCTGCAAGGACACGCCCGCAGACACTGCACCCCACAATGGTACTCGCTCTCTCAAAGACTATCTGTTCATTCTCACAGTCAGGACACTTTACCCGGAGGAATGTGCTCCTGTTCTCTCTGTTAACACGGACCATAATAACCTCACTCCGTAAGTTCGAATTTACCCGCCCGGAATCCCGGCCGGAGGTGCGCCTTTCCACAGACCGTGCACCGGTATCTGACGTTGATCTTCTTCGTCGGCTTGTCGCCGCCGGGCACTTTGCTGAATTTGCCCATGTTGCCCACCATGCTCCTGCGCCCCTTCTGGCGGTCGATCCAGTTAAAATGGCGTACTTTGCCTTTCTTTACTTTCACGACTTCATGGACCTGGTGGTTCCTGCAGAACGGGCAGTATGTCTTGAATTTGGATGGCATTTTCATGATAGTAGCCTCTATTCGATTGATACGAGTACCTATATTACTTGTTAAGCCTAATATTTAAGGCTATGTCGTGCTCGCAGAGCACGTCTGCATTGTTCTCCGGCAGGGTGACGATATCCCCCCGTTCCAACGCGTAGGTCCTGCCGTCCACTCCCATGAACGACTCCATGTTGGAGCGGATATGCACGAGGGCGTAGGGAGACGAGATGGGACGGGGAGCGGCGGTCGCCGGCACCTCCGACCCGGGGTCCTCCGGGATCCCGTCGTCCTCGTCGACCCGGGGAGCGGCGGCTGCACCGCTTCGGCCGAAGGCATACTCCTCCCCGTGGACGAGTGCTTCCCGGCAGACCTCGATGGCGTCGACGACCTGCTCGTACATCACCCGCTCTGCCGGGAGCATCTTCCGGGCCTCTTCCTTGTCGAAGTACTGCCCCTCCATCTGCTGGAGGGCGAGATCGAGGATCTGCCGGGTCCGGACCGAGAAGATATCGTGGACGGTGTCGGTGACGCTCCCTATCTCCTCGATGAGCAGGCTCCCCGCCCGGCTCTCCAGGGGGTTTGTCAGGCCGTAGTAGTCCGTCTTGAGTTTCTCGACGTACGCCCGGGCATCGTCGTAGAGGCCGGGCTCGATATGCGAGAGCCTTCCCGAGTGGTGCATGTCGAGCAGCATCTGCCGCAGCCTCTCAAGGAGGTCGGTTGCCATCACGCACCCCCGGTGATCTCTGCCATGTTCCGGCAGCAGAGGAAGACCGCCAGCGCCTCAGGGACACTCGCCGGTCCCGCTTTGAGCGTGTAGGTGTTCCCGAGCAGGGACGTGGTGAAGTTTGCCTTCATCGCCACCCGCACCTCCCGGTCGCCGAAGACCACCGCATCCACGAGCGGGTCGAAGTCCGCGAAGTCCCGGATATCGAGCGGCACCACCCGCATGCCGCTGCCGCCGTGCAGCGATCCCGGTGTCCGGATCAACCGCTTGATGTCGGTCGTCACCGGTTCGTCCGCACGTGCTCCGGCGTCGCGGAGCCTCTCCTCAAAGTCGGGTGCGCCCGCAATCGCCCGGACGACCCGATTCTGCAGGAGGTCCTGTGGGTCCTTCGCGAGGAGGGCGTCTATATCCGCGGGGAACTCCGCGGCCGCCCGCTTGCTGACACCTTCAAGCCCCGCGAGGTAGGCCGCCGCCTCCGCCGGGTCGAGGGCCGCAAGATGGAGCAGGTGGGACCGGAGAGTATCGGCGTAGCGCTGTCGCCACCCGGTCCGGGTGCTCCCCGGACCGAGCATCACGCCCGGGTCAAGCCCGATGCCGCAGATGTAGTCGACGATCTCGCGCCGCTCCGGGCCCCCCCATCCCCGGACCGCGATATCGGTGACGTGGATATGGTAGCCGCGCCCCCCGGAGAAGGCTATCCTGATGTGGTTTTTGGCAAAGCCGAGTTCGTCGGTCAACATCCCGAGCAGTTTCTCGGTCTCTTCCTTGACCCGCGCAAGCATCATCGCGTAGGGGCCGCGGACGATCTGGTCGGCATCGAGGTCGAAGATCAGGTCGGCGCCGGCCCAGTGCTTGTCGTTCATCGTCGGCGCCGACGGCGTCTGGTAGTAGGCCGTCGAGTAGTAGACGTGGGCGGGGACCAGGTTTTTGACGTATGCCGCCAGTTCCAGCGGATCCATAAACGCCATATGCCGCCGCATCCGGACTTCTGCCGCGGCATCAAAGAAGACGAAACCCCATTCGCGCTGCTCAAGGGAGGACGGAACGGTGAGGTTCTGCCTCTGGTAGTACTCGGTGAACCTCTGTTTCACAAACTCGAGCGTCGCGGGCTTCATGGGAACGTCTTGATCATGTATGGGCCCACTCGTTCATATCCCTGTTTCCTGTAGTAGGGCCGGACCCCGACACCGCTCATCACCGCGAGGTGCCGGTAACCGTGATCGCGGGCCTCTTCCTCGGCCGCGGAGAGGAGCTGGGCGCCGAAACTGCGGTGCTGCCACTCGTCGGGAGATGCCGGGGTGCTGATCGGGACCACGCTCCCGTAGACATGGAGCTCGCGCAGGAGCGCGGCGTCGGTAAGTTCGTCGCGGAAGGGACGGTGCGGGAACCGGAGCCGGGCGAACCCGACGAGGGCGTCATCGGAGCCCGCCTGGATGAACCGCTCCTCGCCGCCGCAGGCCCGGTAGGCGTAGGTCGAGACCACTGCCGCCTCCGGCGCAACCGTCCTCCCCACCTCCCGGCAGCGGATGCACCGGCAACGGAGCCCCTGCGAATGGAGCCGCGCTTCTGCAAGCTGCCGGAAGTTGCTGTGCCGTGAACCCGCGACGATCAGCTTTGCCGGGATGTCACGCTGGATCCGCTGGAGGCGGACGTACTCCGGGAGGAGCGACTTTCCATAGGCGATGAGGTCGATCAGTTCCTCTTCGGAGTAGGGTCGGTACTCTCCCCGCTCCCAGAGGCTCTCGATCTCTGAGCCCGGCGTCACCAGGGTCGGGTAGATCTTCAGGAAATCCGGCCGGAACCGTTCATCGGAGAAGATCTCCTCAAACATCCGCCGGTCATCCTCCACGCTCGCTCCGGGGAGGTTCGGCATCACGTGAAACCCGACTTTCAGCCCTGCATCGCGCAGAAGGCAGTTCGCCGTGACCGAGTCCGCGACCGAGTGGCCCCGGCGGTTGTAGTCGAGGATCCGGTCGTCGACGTGCTGGACGCCGATCTCCACCTTGGTCACGCCCATCGCGAGCATCCGGTCAATGTGTTCCTGTTTGCACCAGTCCGGCCTCGTCTCGAAGGTGGCGGCGACACACCGCACCCTTGCCGACTCGTTCGCGGCGAAGATCGCCTCGAGGTCGGGCTTTGCCGCCGGGACCCCGGCCCGGGGGTAGTCGTTCATCGCCTGCACGGCGGCGCCGACAAACCACTCCTGGTAATCGACCGGTCGGGCGGTCATCGTCCCGCCCATCACGATCAGTTCCGCCTTGTCGACGTGGTGCCCGAGCGCCTCAAACTGCCCGAGGCGGGCCTGCACCTGGTTGTAGGGGTCGAACGCGTGCTCCCTGGCCCGGAGTGCTGCCGGCTCCTCTCCCGTGTAACTCTGGGGGGACGCAAAGGGGTGCTCCGGCCCGCCGGGGCACGGGAGGCACTTCCCGTGGGGGCAGGGGTGTGGCGAGGTCATCACCGCGACGGGCGCCACCCCGGAGATGGTCCGCGTGGGTTTGACGAGGAGGAGCGGCCGGAGGCGTTCGCGCTCCTCAGACGTGGCGGCGGCGAGGATCGCGGAGTTTTTGGGCATACTGATGCAGTACTTCCGGCAGACGTCGAGCTTGATCTTCTGGATGTCGGCAGGACCGGGTCCGGCAGAAAGGATGTGGGAGATCATCTCCCGGAGAGTATCGGTATCGTTCATCGTTTAGTGTTCGGTTGCAATCCGTTCGGAATGAAAATCAGCGTGATATTCGATGTAGGGGTTGTGGTTGGCCCGGATGTGATGGACGATCTCGTCGCCCAGGGTCAGGATAGCTTTTTTATGGGTGACCTTATTCTTATGGATGTGGACGGGTGAGATGTGGAGAGCGTTATACTGGTCGGTCGGGACATCCTCTCCGGTAGTGCTTTCATAGTACTTTCTGACATGGACTAATAGCATATGTAAGTGGAGCAGCTCTTCCTTTTGCACGATATCACCTTTCCTCGAAGAATACTACTGTCCGCGGGTAGATATAATTTGTTGGTGATCTTTTTATATGGATGAGATGCGGGCAGTCGGGGCGTTCATCGGGCTTGCAATCGGCGACGCACTGGGCGCGCCCCTGGAGGGCCTTCCTCCGGGGCCGATAGCCGTAACGGAGATGTCCGGAGGCGGGATCCATAACACGCTCCCCGGCCAGTACACCGACGATACCCTGCAGGCGTCAGCTCTGGCGCAGACCCTCGTCGGGTGCGGGAAATTCGATCCGGATGACTTCGCCCGGCGCCTGGTTTTAGTATACCGGGCCAATCCGCAGTTCTTCGGGCCGACGTCCCGGGCCGTCCTCGACCTGATTGAGGGGGGCGTCCGGCCGTCGGCTGCCGCGAGGACGGTGCACGAGGCGCGGGGAGGGAGCAGGAGCAACGGGAGCGTGATGCGCGGGGTCCCGGTCGGCATCTTCTACCCGCCTGATGCGGTCCGGGAGGTGAGCCTCGCCGCATCGGCCGTCACGCACTTCGACCCCGTCGCCGGTGAAGCCTCGGCGTTCGTCAACCGGATGGTCAGCGGGATGTGCCGGGGAGAAGGGGCCGCTATAGCATTCCGCCAGGCCCTCGCCGCCTGTCAAAACGCGGAACTCCGGGGTCTGCTCGAGGACTACCGGGCGTACCCGCTCGAGCCCTCGCTCGACGCCGTCCTCTGCACACACTGCGCCGTCAGGGTCTTCATGGACGCCGTCTCCTTCCGCGAAGCGGTGGTCACGGCGGTCAACCTCGGGGGCGACGCCGATACCGTCGGCGCGATCGTCGGCGGACTCGCCGGGGCGCGCTTTGGGTGCCGGGCCATCCCGGCGTCATGGCTCTCGGCGCTCCAGGATCGGGAGGACCTCCTCGACCTTGCCCGGCGGCTCACCCTGGCGAGCGGTCCGTAGCGTCAGATCGGGCGGAGTTCCACCAGTTTCAGGGGCCGGCCACGTTCGCAGACGTCGGGGGCGTTGCCGAGGACCTCGCCGACGATGTACTTCTCCCCTTCGATGATGCCGTCGGGGCGGCAGAGCCGGTAACTCCGGCACGCGCTCCTCGGGCAGGAGAACTCGTAACTGACTTTTGAGTTCGCTATCGCCATGTCGGCGCCTATCAGCGCGACGATGGGAGCCTCCACCACATCGACCGCGACCACTGCCTGGTGGTGGACCGGGCAGTCATGCCGGGTGTTGGAGCGGACGGTAAGGATCCGGTACTTCTTTCCGGACTGCAGGTTATGGCAGACCTTGCGCACCTTGCAGTTCTCGCACTCGGTGCACACGCTCCCCTCATAAACGAAATCAAGTCCCGCCTTTGCGAGCGCGGCCCCGATCAGCGTCACCTTTGTCTTCGGTTTTACCATAAGTCTCATTCACTCCCGGTAGAGCATCTTCACGAGGTCCCGCGCCGACTCTGCCGTCAGCCCCATATCCAGTATGGTGAACCGTTCCGGCCGGATCGTCCGGGCGGCGAGGAGCGCCGCAACAGCCGTCTCGTCGTCGACCCCGATCTCGGCGGGGGGGGTCGGTGCACCTACCTTCCGCAGTGAGTCGCGGATCCCCTCCCAGTCCCCGCCGTGGAGGTACATCGTGATGATCGCCCCGATGCCGCACTTCTCCCCGTGGAGACCCTTCCCCGGCGCGAGCCTCTCCAGTGCGTGGGAGAACTTGTGTTCGCCGCCGCTCCCGGGCCGGGAAGATCCTGCGATGCTCATCGCGACACCCGAGGAGACCAGCGCTTTCGTCACGATCCAGGCACTCTCCTCGGAGTGCGGTTTGATGAGGTCGGCGTTCTTAAAGAGGATCTCGGCGGTCATCCGGGAGAGCGTCAGCGCATACTCCGAGACCGGTTCGCCCCGAAGACGATGGGATAGTTCCCAGTCGAGGATTGCGGTGCAGTTCGCCATGATGTCCGCACACCCGGACGCGAGCAGCCGGTGGGGTGCCGATGCGATGATGGCGGTATCGGCGACGACGGCTATGGGCGGTTCGGCCGCGAGCGAGACGTTCCCCTCGGCGGTCGGGACCGAGGCCCGTGACGAGGCGATGCCGTCGTGCGATGCGGCGGTCGGAACGCTGATGAAGTGACGATCCGCGTTGTAGGAGGCGATCTTGGCCGTGTCGATGACCCGGCCCCCGCCGACGCCGATGACGAACCCGGCCTCTGCCGCCGCCGTCTCGGCCTTCCCGATCGTCTCGATAGGGTCGCTGCCGTCTGCGGAGAACGTTGCAACGTCGTAGGAGCCGGCAAGAAGCGCCTCGACCCGGCTTCCGGCAACGTCCCGCGTCCGACCACCCGTTACGATGAGCACAGAGTCGCCGAGAGCAAGGTCTTCACAGACAGCCGGGATCTGCTCGAGGACGTCGTGGCCGATGAGGACATCACGGGGGAGCTGCATCCATTTGGATTTGTCGAAGACCTTGGTTCTGAGTAGGTTTATGCGGTCTGCGCTCATTTAGATCAGTAATGATTAGGGAGTTCCTCTACAAATATTACATAGATCCCATCCGTTACGGTGAGGCGTATACGCTCGTCGATACGCTGACCTATGCCCTGATCCTTATCGTAGCCGTTTATCTCGTCTATCGGGGGCTCCGGCGGTATAAGATCGCCATCGACGACGAACTGGTGCTTGCGACCCTGCCCTTCGTCGTCCTCGGCGGGCTCCTCCGGGTCGTCGAGGATACCGGGATGATCACCTCCGACCTCCATTTCCTCCTGATCACGCCCCTGATCTTCTTTACGATCTTTGCGGTTGCAGCGAGCGCCCTCTTTTTGGGGAAACTCGCGGAGAACGCCGGGCTCACCGCCCGCTACAGCCGGGTCTACGGGGGAGTGGGCGTCGTCGCCTGCCTTCTCGCCACAGCGGCGCTCGTCTGGTTCGGCCTCACCGAAGCGACGATTGCGCTCGATGTCCTCGCCGTCATCCTCGCCCTCGCGGCAGTCACGTCGCTCGCCCTCTGGGCGTTCCTTGTCTACGTGCTAAAATGGGATTACGCCTCAAACATCCTCTATAAACTTCTCATCTTCGGCCACATGCTGGATGCGAGCGCGACAAGTTACGGGATCGATATCCATCCCGTCCACTACGTGGAGCAGCATGTCGTGGGCTCGGGCCTGATCGAGGCGACCGGCACCGCGTTCTCCATGTATCTCCTCAAACTCGCGGTGCTCATCCCTGCAATATACGTCCTTGAGATGTACCGGCGGGAGGGAAACCCCGACCTCTGGCACCTGATCCTGCTCGCCATGATCGTCGTCGGCATGGCCCCCGGAATACGAGACCTGGTGCGCATGGTGCTCTATGTCTGAGGACTCCCTCGCCCGGGCTGCGGGGCTTGCGGCCGCCTTCTTTGCCATCTCGGTCGGCCTCGGCGTCGTTGCCGTGGCCCGCGACCCGGCGGTCGGCACGGAGGTCATGGGTCTCTTCCGCGACCAGGTCGTAGCCGAACTCCTCGCCGATTCCCCGGCGGTCCTTGCAGGAAAACTGTTCTTGAACAACCTGGCCACCTGCCTCCTCCTCTTCCTCGGGGGAGCCTCGCTCGGCGTGGTCACGACGCTGATCCTCTCGGTCAACGGGCTCCTGATCGGTGCGGTGACGGAGCTCGTGCGGCAGCAGCAGGGCCTGCTCTTTATCGCGGCGGCGCTCCTGCCGCACGGCATCTTTGAGATCCCTGCTCTCCTCATCGCGGGGGGCCTCGGGCTCCTCCTCGGCCGCGAGCTCCTCGCGGAATGGCAGGGCGTCGGCGATGCCGCTGCCGGAGCCCCGCACCTGGCTCGCCTCTTTCTCCGGGCAGTCGTCCCGCTCCTCGCGGTTGCGGCGGTTGTAGAGGCTTTTATTACGCCGGCAATCCTAAGTATGATAGCTTAGAGAGGCAGATCGATAGTTTTTGAGGTACGAGACGGATGGAAGAAGATACAGGCGTACTCCCCCGGAAAGACGATTTTTCCCAGTGGTACAACGAGATTCTCTGGCGAGCCGAGATCATGGACGTCCGCTACCCGGTAAAGGGTCTGTACGTCTGGTATCCTCACGGCTTCGCCATACGGAAACGTGCATACGGGATACTCCGGGACCTGATGGACCGCGACCATGCGGAGACGATGTTCCCGCTCCTGATCCCGAAGACCGAGTTCATGAAAGAGGCCGAGCACATCAAGGGCTTCGAGGACGAGGTTTACTGGGTCACCCACGGCGGCAAGAACGAACTCGACGTGCCGCTCGTTCTTCGGCCCACGAGCGAGACCGCCATCTACCCGATGTACTCGCTCTGGATCCGGTCCCACACGGACCTGCCCTTAAAACTCTACCAGATCGTCAATACGTTCCGCTACGAGACGAAGCATACCCGCCCGCTCATCCGTCTCCGGGAGATCACGTCGTTTAAGGAGGCGCACACCGTGCACGCGACACGGGAGGAGGCGGCGGCGCAGATCGAGGTCGCGCTCGGCCTCTACCGGGAGTTCTACGACCGCCTCCGGGTCCCGGTGATCGTATCCCGCCGCCCGGGCTGGGACAAGTTCCCGGGCGCCGACTACACCATCGCGGTCGATACCATCATGCCCGATGGAAAGACGCTCCAGATAGGGACGGTGCACATGCTCGGCGACCACTTCTCCCGCACCTACGCCATCACCTACGAGGATGCGAACGGGGAGCGGCAGTATGCCTACCAGACCTGCTACGGCATCTCGGAGCGGTCGATCGCGGCCACGATAAGCGTCCACGGCGACGATAAAGGGCTCGTGCTCCCGCCGGAAGTTGCCCCGATAGAGGTCGTCATCGTGCCGATCATCGTCGGGAAACGGCGCGACGAGGTGCTCTCTGCGGCCTCGGCGCTGGAGGTGGACCTGCGGAACGCCGGGTTCGTCGTGAAACTGGACGACCGCGATATGCGCCCGGGCGCGAAGTACTATCACTGGGAGATGCGCGGCGTCCCGTTGCGGATCGAGATCGGGCCGCGTGATATCGACGCAAACACGGTCGTCGCCGTTACGCGGAACGGCAGGAAGACCACGCTCGACCGCCGGGGCGTCGTTGAAGGGGTCTGCTCTGTCCTTGCAGAATTCGGGGAGGAACTCTCGAAGGCGGCAGTGGAGGCCGTCGCCAGCCGGATCACCGTGACCGGAACCCTGGAAGAGGCTGCCGCAGCGGTGAAGACCGGCGTTGCAGTCGTGCACTGGTGCGGGTCGCAGGCGTGTGCAGAAAAGATTGAGGCGGCAGTGGATGCGAGCATCCTCGGGTCCGACATCCGGTCGGACCTGATCACCGTCTCGGACGGCCCATGCATCGCCTGCGGCGAAAACGGGACGTCCGCCCTGGTTGCCCGGACCTACTGATCAGCAGGACGGGCAGGTATACGTTTTCTGGTGTTCGGGGGACGAAAGATCTCCCGAGATCGCCGCTTTTCCTCCTGAGAGGAATATTCTACCGCACTTTGAGCATCTCTTCGGGAGCAGTCGCTCCCAGCGGCTCATCGGAACTTCCAGGGAAAACTGCATCTTCTCCGCGTCAGCGGGATTGCACTGGGTTAGCTCCTCATACCGGGAGAGGATCTGCATGACCTGGAGCGGGTTGGCTCCTTCGTTGCAGAACCGCTTGAAGACATAAAATTGAAAGATCATCCACCCGAGGTCGGAGCGCTCGAGGGTCTCCTCGTACTCGCTGCACGCTCCGTCGTCCTCGTCGAGGGAGTACCCGCAGAGGGGACAGCGCCCGCCCACGAGTTCGTCCAGGAAGACCTCTTCGTGGCAGCTGGGACAGGTGGTGTGGGGGGTATGCATTCTGGAAGTCATGATTGTACCGGCCTCATATCTTTTACTCTTCCAGAGACACAGGGCGGGGCCGCGTGCCTTCTGAAAGCATTCCACGCAGAATGCGCGGTCGCTACGATATCTGAGGTTTTACTACGTATTGCGTGCGTGATGCTCTTATACGTGTCGAATGCGGCGCCCGGATCCACTCCGTAGGGGGAGTTCGGGATCCGGAGATCCGTGACGGGGACGGCGTCGCTGGAAGGCCTCCGGTCTCCTCACGCTCCAGACGTTGTCCGTCGCGGCTCGAAGGCGCTTCCGCGTCTTCTCAAGCTCCGGACTCGCACCTTCGGTGCTCCTCGTTCCGTTGGAACATCGCACCCTCCGGAACGTCGCACCTCGCACCTGAGGGTGCTCAAGCTCACCACGTTCGCAACCTCGATTCAGCCGCTTTCCCGTGAACCGGGCCGGCAGCATAGATTTTTTATATTTTGCCGGGGCACTCTGCGCGCATGGCATCCCCGGCGGCATCTGAAGTCTACATCATCGATGCATCGGACCGCAACCACGTCGTTGAAGCGCTCTGGCACGAGGTCGGCCTCCCCTCCTTCGACGGTAAGACCGTTGCGGTCAAGGCAAACTTCAACAGCGACGACCCGTTCCCGGCGACGACCCATCCCGGGATGCTGGAGGCGGTCCTCGGGCAGGTGAAGAATGCCGGTGCCCGGACGGTCCGGCTCGGGGAGCGGAGCGGGATGGGGGAGACCCGCACGGTGCTGAAGAACCGCGGCGCCGCCGACGTCGCGGCCCGGGCGGGGGTGGAGGTGGTGGCGCTCGACGCCCTCCCCCCGGAGGGGTGGGAAGCGATCCCTTCAGACGGCCTCCACTGGCAACGGGGATTCCTGATCGCCCGGATCTTCCGGGAGGCCGATGCGGTGGTCCAGACCTGCTGCTTGAAGACCCACCGGTTCGGGGGGCATGTCTCTCTCTCCCTGAAGAACCCGGTCGGGACCGTGGCGAAGAGGGATCCTGCGGACGGTTACAACTACATGGCGGAGCTGCATTCGTCGCCGCACCAGAGGAGGATGATCGCCGAGATCAACCGGTTCTTCCCCTGCGATATCGCTATCATGGACGCAACGGAAGGGTTCTCGACCGGAGGCCCCGAGCAGGGCAACCGTATCGCTCCAAACGTCATCCTCGCGAGCACCGATCGGGTCGCCCTCGATGCTGCCGGGATTGCGCTGCTCCGGCACTACGGCTCGACGCCGGAGGTGATGCAGGGCAGGATCTTTGGAATGGACCCGATCGCCCGGGCGGCGGAACTCGGTATCGGCGTTAAGTCGGCCCAGGACCTCAGGCTCGTCGCGCTCGACTCCGAGAGTAAAGATCTCGTCCTCGATATGCGGCGGATCCTGGACCAGACTGCCTGAAGTGTCAGAAGAAGAGATGCTCGAGCAGGATCCGCAGGCCGATGCCGATCAGGATCACACCGCCGAGGATCTCGACCTTCCGTCCGAATACCCGGTCAAGCGAACTCCCTATCAGCACGCCGGCGGCGGAGAGGCCGAAGGTCACAGCGCCGATCGTGACTGCGGGCCAGAAGATCGGCGTATCCAGCACGGCGAACGTGACGCCGACGGCGAGCGCGTCGATGCTTGTCGCAACGGCGAGCAGAAGCAGCGTGGCCATGCTGGCAGCAAATTGCACGCTCTCGTCGTCCCCCCGCACCGCCTCGACGATCATCTTCCCGCCGATCAGGGCAAGCAGCAGGAAGGCGATCCAGGGGGCGTAAGCCCCGACGAACGAGGCGAGAGTCACTCCGCCGAGCCACCCGAGCACCGGCATCCCCGCCTGGAACCCGCCGAAGAGTGCTCCGACGATGAGGGCATACCTGGCCCGCCCCTCCCGTATCGTGGCGCCTCCGCTGATCGAGACGGCAAATGCATCCATCGCAAGCCCGACGGCAATGAGGAGGGTTGTCGCGAACTCCATTGCTTACGCATAAATCCAACGCGATGCCGGATAACGCTATGGTCGGCGGTTGTTATATGGCGCCTGAGTGCCCTACCGATACGGAGAGATGATGAAGATGAGCATGCAAACGATCGGCCTCATCCAGACGGCGGTCGGCGACGACCCCGACCGCAACCTGGCCCGCACCCTTGCTATGGCAGAACAGGCGATCGCGAAGGGCGCCCGGATTCTCTGCCTGCAGGAACTCTATCGGGCCCCCTACTTCCCGCAGTACGAGGATATGGACGCCTCCGCTTACGCCGAGACGATCCCGGGAGCCTCGACCGAAGCGTTCTCGGCACTTGCCCGGGAGCACGGCGTGGTGATCGTCGTGCCGCTCTACGAGCGGACCGAATCGGGCGAGCACTACAACACGGCGGTGGTGATCGATGCCGACGGACGGCTGCTCCCCGCCTACCGGAAGGTGCACGTTCCCTACGACCCGCTCTTCTACGAGAAGACCTACTTTTTGCCCGGGAACCGCTACCGGGTCTACGATACCCGGTATGGCCGGATTGCCGTGCTCATCTGTTACGACCAGTGGTTCCCGGAAGCCGCGAGGGCGGTTGCGCTCATGGGCGCAGAGATCATCTTCTACCCGACCGCCATCGGCAAAATCGCCGGGGAGGAGCCGCCTGAAGGCGACTGGCGCGAGGCATGGGAGACGGTGCAGCGGGGCCACGCGATAGCAAACAGCGTCCATGTCGCCGCCGTCAACCGGGTGGGCGACGAGGGGAGTATCCGGTTCTTCGGGAGCTCGTTCGTCGCCGACGCCTTTGGGAACGTCCTTGCCCGGGCGAGCGAGACCAACGAAGAGGTCCTCGTCGTGGAGGTCGACCTCGCAGAAAACGAGGCTGTCCGGGAGGGCTGGGGTTTCTTTGGGAACCGGCGGCCGGAGACCTACGGGGCGCTCACCCGGAGGCTCCCGCCGGGGAAAACCCCCCTGGCGTCCGGCTACCGCATGCCGGCGGAGTGGGAGCCGCACGATGCTGTCTGGCTCTCCTGGCCCCACGACCGGGAGACGTTTCCCGACCTTGCAACGGTCGAGGCAGCCTACGTCGAGATGATTGCGGCGCTCCGCGCCTCAGAGACCGTCGACCTGCTCGTCACCGACGAGAAGATGCAGATCCGGGTGAAGGCGATGCTCGAGGAGGAGGGCGTCGATACGGGGGGCATCAGGTTTCATTCCGCCGATTATGCCGACGTCTGGTTCCGGGACTACGGGCCGACGTTCGTGGTCAACAGAAAGACCGGGAGCCTCGCGATGGTGCACTGGATCTTCAACGCCTGGGGAGAGAAGTACCCGACGCTCATGGAGGATACCCGGGTCCCGCTCTTCATGAACCGCGAGATGGGTCTCCCCGTCTTCACGCCCGGGATCGTCCTCGAGGGCGGTTCGGTCGAGGTGAATGGGTGCGGCACCGTGATCACGACGGAGGCCTGCCTTTTGAACCCGAACCGGAACCCGCGCCTCTCCCGGGAGGAGATCGAGGCGTACCTGGAGACCTATCTCGGCGCAGGTCACGTCATCTGGTTAAAGCGGGGCATCGCCGGCGACGACACCGACGGCCACATCGACGATATCGTTCGGTTCGTGAACCCGACGACGGTTCTGTGCGCCCTCGAAGAGAACGAGGACGACGAGAACTATGCTCTCCTGCAGGAGAACTACGAGATCCTCACAGCATCGACCGACCAGGACGGCAACCCCTTAACGGTCGTCTCCCTCCCGATGCCGGGGAGGGTCGGCGGCGCGGAGAGGCTGCCGGCAAGTTACGCGAACTTCTACATCGGCAACTCCGTCGTGCTGGTGCCGATCTTCGGGCACCCGAACGACGAGGTCGCCCTGGCACGGATCCGGCAGGTCTTCCCCGGCCGGGAGGTCGTCGGCATCGACTGCACGGCGATGGTCGCAGGTCTCGGCGCGATCCACTGCATCAGTCAGCAGCAGCCGTCCATCGTGCCGGACGTCACCTCTTCCCGGGCAGAAAGTGCATCACGAGAGGAATAAGCGCATAGGCCGCGGTGCTCCAGGTCATTCCGGCGAGGGCGAGCAGGATCGCGACGACGGAGACGGCCGGGACCACCATCACCCGCTGCTTCCCGCGCTGTATGTCGGTGCCGGGATGGACGAGCCGGCGGTTGTGCGTGGCATACCGCCACTGGATGGCAAAGAGCAGGCCGATGGCGAGAAGGTTCATTTCGAAGGCAATCGCTGCGAAGAGCTCGTCGGGGTAGTCGCCGATGAGGGAGACGGAGAACGGGACCAACGTCACGAACATGAGCGTCGCGATGTTGATCCAGAGGAAGGTGCGGTCGATCTGCCGGAGCCGGTCCACCTGGACGTGATGGGCTATCCAGAAGGAGGCGAGGATGAAGAACGCGAGGAGGTAGTGGTAGAAGCCGGGGAGCTGGCCGATAAGCATCGTTACGACGGCGGCGTTGGAGATATTCCGGGCGCCTTCCGGGACGTCGAGGCTGAGGACCAGCAGGGTCATGGCGAAGGCGAAGATGCCGTCGCTGAGCGCCTCCATCCTGTTCTTCGGAAAACCCGGTGGTATACTGGCCTGGCTCGCGCCGTCCGTCTGCTCCATCTTTCGATCCAGGTTGGGGGGGCCGACCTGATAAGGGGTGATCATTTGCACCCGGCGGACACGACACGTCACCAGACGTTTCGGTGAACCCGGTCCTCGCGGTAGCGGTCGACAGGTGGCGGGCGTGCGGCCGGGTAACCGATGGTGACGAGGGCAAAGGGTGCGACGGCCTCCGGAAGCGAGAAGAGATTTGCAAACCCGAGCATCCTATCGGGGTCCGGGTAGACGGCGGTCCAGGCGGCACCGAAGCCCAGCGCGTGGGCGGCGAGGAGGAGGTTCTCCGTCGCCGCGGCGCAGTTCTGTACCGTAAAACCGGCCCCTTTCGGGGGCTGCAGGTCTGCACAGACGAGGATCGCGAGCGGTGCGGGGGTGTGGACCTCTGCGTAGGGGCTGATCGCCGGGATACTGTCGAGGATACGGGGGTCGTCGATGATGATGAAGTGCCAGGGCTCCTCGTTCCCGGCGAACGGGGCCTGCATCGCGGCGGCGAGGAGGTGCTCCGCAGTGCCCGCCGGAACCGGGCGGGCAGCATACTCCCGGGCGCTCCGTCGGGTCATGATGGCTTCGAGGGCATCCATTGTGGCGCTCTATGGGTGGGTTGTGGCTTGAATCATTCGCCTGGAATTCCCTTCGCGGCTCCACCTCCTCCGAGAAAAGATCCGATAACGAGGCCCTGGATGGTGTGTCTTCCCTCCATGCTCCTGCCCCCCCGGATTGGGGCTATGGACGCCGGGGATCTAAGGGTTCTGCCCCCTCCCCCTCCTCGGCTGCTTCTTCCTCCGGTGGTTCCTGACGGCGCTTCTCCCGGCGGCTCCTGACAGCTGAGAAGGGGAACTTCACGAAGTCCCGGAGGCCCCCTGCGGGGGAGAAGTTGCGCATATCCCGTCGGACCCCCGCGATGAGTTCGTCGACGACTTCCTGCTCCTTCGCCTCCCCCTCCTCCTGCACGGCCGCCAGCCGGTGAAGGGAGTAGAGCCCGAGGATGAAGGCGAAGAGGAAGAAGAACTCCCACTGCTGGACGTCGAGGGTGACGAAGACGAGTTCCTGCACCGGGTCTTTCCAGATCAGGGTCCAGATCAGTTCCCGTTCGGCAAAGAAGTCCACGAAGAGCCCGCCGAGGATCGGGGCGACGCCGGCGGCGACCGAGTTGGCGAAGGTGCTCGCTGCAAGGTAACTGGTTGCCTGACCCTGCGGGGCCATCTTCAGGCTGATGTTTCCCGAAGCAAGCGAGACGCCTGCAAGCGAGATCCCCATCAGGATGTGGATGAGTATGAGCAGCGGATAAGTCAGGACGTAGACGCCGGGGAGCGTGACGAACATCCACGCGAAGATCGCGAGCATGAACAGCGGGCCGCTCACAGCAAGGACCGACTTGTTGGAGTACCGGTCGGAGACCCGACCCCATGACCGGTAGAAGACGATGTTCATGATCTGGCTGAGGATGCTGAGAGCGATGACGAGCGAGACCTCAAGGCCGATCCTCTGCAGCATGTAGACCGTGAAGAACGGCGAGGCAAGGTTGACGGCGAAGTTCCACGAGCCGAGAAAGATGATGAGGTTTTTGAAGTTGAGGTCCTGGAACGGTTTTCTGATGGCGGCGAACAGGCCGTCCTCCCCGTTGTCGACGGCCATCCGGGGCTCGGGCGTGCGGGCGAGGTACGTGATCCCGATGAGGCCGGCGATGAGCCCGAGGAGAAACAGGATGGAGTAGCCGTAGGCTGCAAGGTCCGGGAAGACGGCCTCCCATGAGTCGATGAAGAAACCGGCGACGAGGCTGATGACGAGCGCAATTGCCGTGGAGAGGGTCAGCCGGTGGGAGAAGAAACTCCCGAGCCTGTCCTGCGGTATCAGGTCCCGCATCCAGGAGTTCCAGCCGCAGTGGGAGACCGCTGAGAACGACGCGTAGAAGGCGATCGATGCGATGAGCACGAATATCCCCTGCTCCGGCGAGAGGAAGAACGGTATCGCGATGATGGGTATCCAGCAGAGGCGCGCGGCGAGTGAAGCCGCGACGACGACCAGCCTTCGTTTGCGCACCCGGTCGACGATGTAGATGGCGGGTATCTGCAGGAGTTCTGCAAGCGGGGGGATGGCGGCGATCAGGCCGATGACGGTGTTGGACGCCCCGAGCTGCAGGGCGAAGGCTACGAGGAAGATGCCGCCGGTCAGCGTCACCATCGCCTGGGTGGCAAGGCCGTCCCTGATGACGAGCTTTAACCCGTGGCCGACCTCTTCGTCCGTCAGGCTCTCTTTTGTATCAAAGACCATGCTCCACCCGGGTACCCTCTTTTCACGGAACCGTTCCCCTCGAAGGACCGCCCGGCGGCAGGGTGATCCCTGCCGGAACTCCCGCGGCAGACCTTGCGGCGGACGCCGTTTCTCGGGTCTTATTGTATAAAAATAGAATTATATTAATCTGTTTGAATAAATTCCGCGACCCTCCGGGGATTTTTGGTGGGGACCCCGGAGCGGTCCAGGCTATTTTTTGGTAGACTCTCTGTGGTAACTCCCCCGGAAGCTGCCGCGGCTCCCTCAACTCCCCGACGACCACGGCGTCCTGAAGTCGGCACAGAGGGTCAGCCCCCCGTCCACGTAGAGCGTCTGTCCGGTGATGTAAGCGGCCTCGTCGGACGCGAGGAAGGCGAAGGCCGCGGCGATCTCCTCGGGTTCTCCGGCGCGGCCCATCGGGATGTGCCCCTCAACGAGCGCCTTCTTCTCGGGGTCGTCCGCCCACTCCCGGTTTAGTGGGGTTCTAATTCATCTCAGCCCATCTTGTGCCGGGTTTTGGGCGGCGCCGATTGGAGCCCGTTGGGATTGAACGCCTGCGGGAATCCGGCCGGCACCCTGCCCGTCCCGGGTGGGTTATGATGGTCTCGGCCCTGTTCACCGCCGCTCCTCGAGCACCTTCCGGACGAGCGCCCTCCGGTCGGGCTTCCCGGCCGTGAGCGCCTGGAACTTCTCCTCGTAGACCGGTTTTTCGACCGAGTAGAACGTGCCGAGTGGGATCGGCGCATCCCGGTCGTAGTCCCACTCCCGGATCTTGCCAAGAGCGCTCTCGAATTGGCCGGTGTCGACCTCGCCCTCCCGCAGCTCGTAGGCGTGCTCGTTATAGTAGTCGGTCAGGTTGAAGTAGGTCGCGCAGATCTGGAGGACGTCGACGAACGAGAACCCCCGGTGCATGATCGCCTCCTTGAAGAGGTCTTTTAGTTGCCGGATCTTCTTCGTGTAGCCCCGCGCAATATGGGTGGCCCCGGTGGCGAGCATGACTTCGAGCGGGTTTAAGGGGTGCTCCGTTATCCCGCCGGGGGTGGAGCGGCCCTTAAAGCCGGTGGGCGACGTCGGGGTGTACTGCCCCGTCGTCAGCCCGTAGACCCGGTTGTCGTGGACAACCACGGTGATGTCGCTGTTCCGTTTGGCCGCGAAGATGAGGTGATCGAGGCCCTCGGCGAAGATGTCCCCGTCTCCGACGTGGCAGATCACCTTGAGATCCGGATTTGCAAGGCGTATCCCGGTGGCTGCCGGGACCGAACGGCCGTGGATGCCGTAGAAGCTGTTGACGTTTAAGTAGTCGACCAGCTTCCCGTGGCACCCGATGCCGCCGAGGAGGACGAAGTTCTCAAGCGGTATCCCCTCCTCCTCCGAGAGTTCGGCGATGGCCGACTTCATCATGTGCTCTATCGAGAAGTTGCCGCACCCGGGGCACCAGGTATTCTCTGCCGGGCTGATGAGCCCCCCGGCCGGTCGTCCGGCAGGCTGCTGTGGGCTCATGCGAAGACCTCCAGAAGCCTCGCCTCCAGTTCATCGACCGCAAACGGCCGCCCGTCGTGCTTCAGAACCGGACGGCCGGGGTCGAAGCCCTGCTGCCGGAGGAGACGGGCGAGCTGCCCGGTGGCGTTGTTCTCGACGCAGGCGACCTTCCCCGCCCCGATCATCGCCTCCTTCCACTGCCGGGCGGGGAACGGCGCAAGAACGAGCGGCTGGACAACCTGCGCCCCGAACCGTTCGGCGGCCTCGATGCACGCCGACTTCTCCGACCCCCAGCAGATAATTGTCTTCCCGGCGTCCCGGGGGCCGTAACTCCTCACCGTCGGGTACGTGCTGAGTTCCGCCTTCAGGCTCTCGCCTTTCCGGAACATCTTCTCCTGCAGCGCCGTGACGCCCTCTACCGCCTCCGTGGTGAACCCTATCTCGTCGTGGGCGTAACTGCTCACCTTGACGACGGCGCCTTCCCTCCCCGGGAAGGCGAGCGGCGAGACCCCGTCCTCCGTCCGGGCATACCGCCGGTACTCCCCTGTACCGTCCCAGAGTACCGGCTCGGGGTCCGGGGGCTCTATGATGGCCCCGACATCAAAGGAGTAGGCTCCTTCCGCGAGCGTCTTGTCGGTGAGGATGATCGCGGGGACCTGGTACCTCCAGGAGAGCATCAGGGCGGTCGCCGACCAGGCGTAGGTCTCCGCGAGGTCGCCCGGGGCGACGACGAGCCGGGGGAACTCCCCCTGTCCTGCGTTCAGGACAAAGTGGAGATCGGTCTGGGAGGTGTAGGTCGGCATGCCGGTGCTCGGACCGGGCCGCTGCCCCATCACGATCGTCACGGGGATCTCGGACATCCCTGCAAGGGAGAGCCCTTCGGTCATCAGGCAGAACCCGCCGCCCGCGGTGCCGACCGCCGCCTTCTCGCCGGCATAGGCGAGCCCGAGGGCCATCAGGATGACGCTGATCTCGTTTTCCGGGTGGAGGACCTTGATGGCGAGGTCTTCTGCGTGCCCGGCAAGGAAGTGGAGGAGGTTCGACGTCGGGGTCATCGGGTAGGCGACGTAGGACTCAAGCCCGCCGTGGACGAGCCCGAGCCCCGTGACCTCGTTTCCCGTCAGGACCGGGAGCGACGGGCGCTCGAGCGGCTCGACGGTGAAGACGTCTCCTGCGGCGTCGTAACCCCGTCCGGCGACCCGGAGGTTTGCCTCCAGGTGCTTTGCGGGGACGCTTCCGCGAATGACGTCCTCGAGGACCTCCCGGCCGATGCCCGCCACCCGGGTGAGCGCCCCGAGCATCGCGGAGTTCCCCGTGATCGGGGGCGCCTTCTCTTCTTCGACGATCCGGTCGAGCGGGAGGCCGTAGCCTTCGGCCCGCATCACCTGCGAGGCGTCGTATACGACGGTTGTAGCGTCGTGGACCCTCTGCCGGTGGTTGTCGATGCTGTTCTGGTCGAAGGCGAGGAGGACGTCGACCTGGGTGCGGTGCGCCCCGATGGTCCTTTCCGAAGCCCGGATGATCGCGAAGTTGTGCCCGCCCCGGATGAGCGAAGGGTAATCGAAGTACATGTAGGTGCGGTAGCCGAGGCGGGAGAAGAGGCCGGCGATGGAGAGGCCTGCTGTGTTGATGCCCTCCCCGGCCTTCCCGCCGATCAGTACGGAGTATTCGGTCATGGTGATCGGGCGTGGCGTAGATTGCCCGCGGGTATATATGTTGTGTCCGGCCTCTTCACCGGACAACCGGCGACGCCGTCTCGTCGAAGGGGTTGCTCCGCATCGCAAGCGAGAAGAGGTAGGGGTAGTTCTTCTGGAGATACTCCATGTAGCCGAGCCACTGCCCGACGAGCAGGCTGTACACCCTTGCGATGTCCCCGCTGAGGTGCCTGAGGTCGCTCTCCGGGAGCCCGGTGAAGTCTCCCCGCCGTTCGAGTTCCTCGGTGAGGTGGAATACCGCACGAAGGAGGTCGGTGAACGATTCGTGCTCCATGAGGACGGGGTTCTCGAGCAGGCGGAGATGGAAGCCCCGGCGCTCTTTGAGGTACCGGCAGAGTTCCTGCAGGTCCGCGGCGTCGACGGCGACACTGCAGGGGTGATGCCGGAGGCGATCACGCACCGCCGAGAAGATCTCCGGCGTCCAGGCGTCCGTCACGACGAGGTCCTGCCGCACCTCCGGGAGGTGCGGGTCGTGGTCCGAGAGGAAGGTGAGGAGCCCGGTGCCGACCTCCGAGAAGAAGGTCCCGATGACCATGTTCAGCTTATCCAGCCTCTCGCGCTTTGCCCGGACACTCAGGAGCTGGTTTAAGATCAACGTGACCAGGAGGACGTTTATCGGCAGAAACCCGAGAGCGTTGAAGATGTACTGGTAGGTATTCACCGGATCGCCGAGCAGGAGGTACTTCGCGGTGTAGACGGCGACCGCGAAGGCGATCAGGACGATCCCGAGCCGTACTTCCCAGGTCCGGAGGCTGAGGCGCATGATACAGGAAGATACGTCAGGTGGGAAAAATAAAGGTTGGGCCCCGGGAGCCCCTCAGACCGGGAGGCGCGACGGCGTTGGCACCTCAAGGGGTGCGGGAACCTTCCGCCGCTCTGCGATCTCCGCCTCGACCCAGGCGACCAGGTCGAGCAGGCCCGCCTCGAGGGTGACCTCCGGGGCGTAGCCGAGGACTTCCCGGGCACGGCTGATATCCGCGATACAGTGGCGGATATCGCCGATACGGCCGGTCCCCATGATCCCCGGGGGGAGGTGCTGGCGCCGGGTTATCGTCGCAAGAAGCGTGGCGACAGTCCGGAACGTATAGGGGCGGCCGCTCCCTATGTTGAACGTTTCGCCGGTCGCAGAGGGCGACTCAAGAGCCAGGCGGAAGGCGCGCACCGCGTCGTAGACGCTCACGAAGTCACGCTGCTGGTAGCCGTCCTCAAAGAGATGCACCGGGAGATCCTGGAGCAGGCGGGATGCATACTCGGTCAGCATGCCGGAGTAGGGGCTGGAGTATGCCTGCTGCGGACCGTAGACGGGAAAAAGCCGGAGAATGGTCGTCGGAATGCCGTATGTCGCCCCGATCAGCCTGCACATCTCCTCCTGGTCGTACTTGGAGAGGGCGTAGACCGAGAGCGGCGACGCCTCCTTTGTCTCCGGGGTCGGGAGGGGATAGATCACCTCCCCGTCCGGGCTCCGGGGCTCCCAGTCTCCCCGTGCCGTCTGGTCGGGCGAGCGCTGGATCTTCGGGTAGATGGTGCCGTTGTACGAGCAGTATAAGCCTTCCCCGTAGACGACACTGCTCGAAGCAACGATGAGCCGCTCGACCGGGCGGTCGAGCAGGGCCTCGAGGAGGACGGCGGTCCCTGCGGTGTTGACGCTCATGTACTGCTCGATCCGGTACATGCTCGACCGCTCCCCGACGACCGCTGCCAGGTGAATGACGGCGTCGACTCCTTCCAGGGCCTCCCGTAGCCGGTGTGGGTCCCGTATATCCCCGACGAAGACCTCCGCCCGCCGGTCGAGATGGTCGGGCCGCTGCCTCTCCGGCCCGTGCACCCGTGGCGTCAGGTTATCGAGGATACGGACCCCGTAGCCATGCTGAAGCAACTCCGTTGCGAGGTGCGACCCGATGAATCCCGCTCCCCCGGTGATGAGAATGGTCGGATTATCCGTCTGCATGATGTATCAGGCACACCTGATGGCACTCTTTGCATTAAATATTATCGTGGATGCGAAATATTATTAAAAAACAGTTATCCGGGGTATCTGTATCTCCCCCGGTTGCTTTACTCCCCGGCCCAGCGCTCTGGACGCGGTGTGCGGCCACCGGGGGTATTCACCTGCTCGCACCATCCCATGTTTACGAATCGAGGACTGCTTCGGCAGCGTCGCGGTAGGCCCGCATCACGTACGGGATGCCGGAGACCGCTTCCGCCTCCTCGGTCAGTGCCATCAGGTCGTTCCGGCCGACTGTCTTGAGGTTGAAGTTCCGCGACCCGGCCATGATCTGCTGGAGCCCGGTCCTGAACTTCTGGGCGTAGGTGTAGATCCCGATTGCTCCGAGCGGGATCTTGTCTATCCGACCGGGGTATTTCTCCTTGAGTTCCTCGTAGCAGACGAAGATCTCCTCGACGGTGCTGCCGTACTTCGAGACGGTCTTGGGGATCTCGCCGGTCTCAAGCCACTTTGCAATGTTCTTCCCGACCATGCCGGGGATCATCAGGCCGCGGCCCATGCAGACCGCCCTGACGTGGGGGCTGCCCATAGCGATAGCCTTGAAGATGTTGGCCTCGTCTGCGAACCCGCCGGCGATGGCGAGGTCCGGAACGCGGATGCCCCGTGCTCTCAGCCGCTCGGCGAACTGGTAGGCAAGGGACTCGATGTAGAAGGTCGGGATGCCCCACTCATTCATCATCGGCCAGGGGCTCATCCCCGTGCCGCCGGGCGCGCCGTCGATGGTAAGGAGGTCGATCTTTGCTTCGGCACCATACCGCATTGCCATTGCGAGTTCGACGGCCGAGTAGGCGCCGGTCTTGAGGGTGACCCGCTTGAATCCGACGTCGCGGAGCCGGTCGACCTCCTCAAGGAATCCTTCCCGGCTGACGAAGCCGAGGCGTGAGTGCCGCTCGAACTCCTTTATGGCGCCATCCTTGAAGGCTGCCTGCACTTCGGAGGATCCCGGGTCCGGGAGGACGATGTAGCCGCGATTCTTGAGTTGGTTTGCCCGGTCGAGGTTCCCGACCTTGATCTCGCCGCCGATGCACTTTGCACCCTGACCCCACTTCAGTTCGATCGTCTCCAGGTTGTGCTTCGAGGAGACATACTCCGCGGTTCCAAGCCGCGTGTCCTCCACATTCAACTGCACCAGGAGTTCGCCGTACCGGTCATGGAACTGCCGGTAGATATCGATACGGCGGTCCATCTCGGGGGACTTGCTGACCTTGCCGTTGTGGTCGAGCTCCAGTTTCGGGTCGACCCCGCAGACGTTCTCTCCACAGACGAGCGTGATACCCGATATGGCGGCTCCGATGGCGAAGTGTTCCCAGTTTGCCCGGGCGATCTCGGTCGACCCGAGCGCTCCGGTGAAGATCGGAACCCGCATCGGGACCTTGATGTCCCATCCATACTCGGTCCGGGTATCGACGTCGGGGAATACGGCGGTGTCGGGGCCGGCCTCGACGCCTTCCGGCAGTCCCTTTGCACCCTGCGCGTAGCCCTGGATATTCAGGTGCGAGTAGTCTATCGGGTAGTCCTTGTCCGCGCCAGCGGTGATCTCGCCGAACGGGCCGGGATAGAGCACTTCCCTGCCCCGGAAGGAAGAGAGCCAGATTTCGCAGGATCCCTTGCACCCATCGACGCACCGGCTGCAGATGCCGGACATGGGCACAACATCCCGGGAACGGTTGGCCGTTCCCGTTGCTTCGTTAGCGTTAGGTCTTCGCAGGTTCATTGTCGCACCTATGTGTGGATAGAAGGTTCCTTCCTGTGGATATAATCCTTTCTGTGCTGGGGGCTGCCGCATCCGGGTTTTCCTGCAATCGGGCGAGATCCGCCGGGTCGGCGGCTCTGCAACAACACCGGTTATTTATACCGTCGTATCCCCGGTGTTGGGGGAGCGCGACGAAAAGGTGAAATACCTTGATGTGCATGAATGCTTTATGAACTTCAGGTTGCTATCAGCTCTGATTGTACTTCTGGTCGCATTTTCGCTCTGCGCCGCCTGCACCGGCTCTGGCGAGCCCACCGGACCGTCCCAGACCCAGACCCCGGCGGTCACGGCAACGCCTGCGCCCACGACCCCTGTCTCGCTTACGCCCGGCCCGACGCAGACAGTGCCGCCGGGAAAAGAGGTTGTGTTCGGGATCGAGCCGGGGTATCCCTCCCGGTATACGCATGACCTCACCATCACCTTCAACGGCGGCAAAGGCCAGGACTTTGTGAACGGCATCGATCTTCGCGTGACCAAATCGACCGGGGAGGTCATCACCGAGAAGATGCAGCCCATCAAGGGCGAAAATGTAATCATCAAGAACGCACAGGGTGAGAACCGGGTTGAGATAACCGTCGCTCTCGTTACCGGAGGCTCCTACAAGATCACAGACGAGATCGTAAAAGTCGCGTAACCTGCACGATCTCTCTTTTTTGATGACTGATCCGAAGCCCGGTCGTCCGGGAAACGGTTGAGGTCTGGTATCTGCTCCCCGTCGATCAACGGGGTGGCCGGGCAGGATTTTCCCCCCTCACGCTCTCTCCACCTTCCACCGTATGAGCAGACCTTCATCGAGCCTGACGGCCTCGATGATGCGTAACCGTGCAAAATCCGCTTCCCGGAGGAAACCGGTTCCGTCGGCAGGCGTGGGGGTGTCCTTCCCGCCGATGACGATGTTGCCGACGAACGTCTGGAGTTCGTCGACGAGCCCCTGCGCAAAAAGCGCCCAGATCAGGGTCCCGCCCCCCTCGACCATCAGGCGCCGGACACCCTGCCGGTACAACTCATCGAGCAGGATCCCGAGATCGACGGTCTCGTCGCCGGCGAGGACGACGGTGGCGTGCTGCCGGAGGGTTTCCACCGTTTCCGGGAGCGCCTCACGTGAGACGGCGACGACACGCTTCCCGCTTCCCTTCTGGAGGATATCCGCATCCAGGGGGATCCTCCCTCTGCTGTCCACCACGACGCGGATGGGGTTCTCACCCTCTCCGGCCGCTCTCCGCCCGGCGCGGAGTTCCGGAGACTTGACGGTGAGGGAGGGGTTGTCGGCGAGCACGGTGCCGATGCCGACCATGATGGCATCGCTCTCTGCCTTTATCCGGTCGACCCGTGAGTAATCTTCGTTACCTGAGATTCTCACCTGCCGCCGCTCTCTTGTTGAGATCTTCCCGTCAGCACTCATGGCGATGTTGACGAAGACAAACGGGCGCATATTCTAGGGTTAAACGACGATCTTCATATATGCTCCCCTCCGGAGGCGGTAGGGGTCTGTCACGGCCTTCTCAGCCCCTCTTCGCGGATCGGGGAAATGTTTGGTATTTACTCCCCGGACTCAGAAAATTATACTTCTTTTCCGGAAAAATTATTTATTCTGCCCCGTAAAATTCCGAATGGCTTAAATACGCCTTCCGGGATACTCTCTGTATCCGCTATGTCCCTAAACCGGTGCTTCATGAGCCGTTTCCGACAAGACCTCTTCACCGGGACGGATATCGTCAAGATGATTGTGGTTGTGTCGTTTTCGGCGATATCACTCATGCTGACAGCTGTTGCACCGGATTACAACGCTTACCCGGTCTCTCCCCTGATATACTGTATCCCCATTCTCTTTGCCGCCCTCTGGTTCCCCCGGCGGAGGCTCCTGGTGACCACGCTCCTGGTTGCCGGGTTTGTACTCATCCGGACATATCTGTCGGTCCTCGGCTTTACCATAGATCCGGTGATGACGGGGTTGCACACGATGCTCTTCTTCTGGGTCTTTGGGGCCACGATGCTCTTCTCACAGAACTCCCACCTGACCCTCTCCCGGTGCAGGCAGATCGTCGAAGATACCCGCGACGCAAAGTTCCTCTGTGACCCCAAGACCCTCCAGCTGCTCTGCGCCAGCAGACGGTGTGCCGATATACTCGGCTACGCGCCCCAGGAACTCGTCGGCATCCCGGCCGACGAGTTCTGGGCGGATGAGGCCGACAGGGCCAGGTTCGTCGAGGAGATGAGGCGGGAAGGCTACATCGGCAATATGGAGGTGAGCATATGTGCGCACAACGGCGACGCCCGTATGGTCCTCCTCTCCTGCCGGGCGCTGGTCCCCGAGAACCTCTTCGAGTGCACGGTCGTGGATACCGGCAGGCTTCAGGGTGAGAATGCCGAGCTCCTGCAGTCGAACGGACGCCTGATGGAACTCATCCAGCAGTCAAACGATATCTTCTTCATGCAGGATGACTCGGGCCGCATCCTGCACT
>PGYL01000009.1 GCA_002839645.1 Methanomicrobiales archaeon HGW-Methanomicrobiales-2
GGTGCGGGTTTTTCAAAAAGAGCCGAGCCTCCTCCCGAAACAAGAAAAAGAATGGTTTGGTACCTTCCTGCTTTTCGTGTGATCTCAAGTATCCTCTCGGTCGCTTTCAATGTGTTGCTGTCAGGGAGCGGGTGTCCTGCTTCAAATATCTCTATCCCGGAAAGGGGGCCTCCTGAATGTCTGTATTTTGTAACGATGGCCCCGCAGACTATCCTTTCTTTCAGCTCTTCAGAGGCTGCTTTTGCCATTGTCCAGGAAGCCTTGCCTATCCCTATCAGGATAATATTATCCCTGAGGCGGGCGTTGATGACGTCCCGGTTGTAGAGGACCTCGTCGAGCTCCATGTCGCCGATGATCCCCCGCAGGCTCGTCTGCGCCAGCGCCATCGTCGCCGCCCGATAGTTCATCACCTCGAAGAAAGCCTTCTCGGGGTCGATCACCCGGACGTAGACGATCGCGTCGACGTTCGTCGGGGAGTTGTCCTTCGTGATCACCTCCTGCCGCGGAACGTCCATCACCTCTGTGCGGAGATCGAGTTTCTTGACCACCGTGATCAACGGGACCACCCACCTAAAGCCGGGGTTCATCCTCCCCATGTACTGCCCGAGACGTATCTGGAGCCCCTGCTCGTAGGGCTGCACGATCACCACGCCACGGGCGAAGATGATGATGATGACGATGATGAGAAAGACCGTAATCAATCCGGTCCACGGAATCTGTTCTGCAAGAAGCATCTTACACAACCTCCTTCACGACGACGTGCACCCCTTCGGAGCGCACGACGATAATCTTTCTCCCAGCCGGGATGCTCCCGGACTCGGAACGCGCGCTCCACTCCATGCTCCCGAGCCGCACCTTCCCCGCGAGCGTCTCCGGATCGACCGGCACGATCACCGTCCCCTCGAGGCCGATGAGCGAGTCCCGGGAGAGGGTCGTCGGGGGTCCCCGACCGGGCGTGAGACGGCCGTAGAGCCAGACAGTGACCGAGGCCGCAACGATTGCCGCAAGAACCCCGACGATGAGGCCGGCGGGAGAACTGAGGATATCGACGCCGAGGAGGAGGAGAACCCCGAGGATGATCAGGACTGTCGCAGGGACAGCGATGAAGAACCCGGGCTGGTAGACCTCCACCAGGAGCAGTATCGCCCCGAGCACGATCAGCACCCAGCCGAGAGCGATCCCCTCTGCAAGCATAGAACCTGAGTCAGCTTTCGGCTATAAAAGCCTGCTGAAGGACGATTTCACCCGAGATCCATCACCGGCGTGATCCGCGGCGGCACGGTCCGCTCGACCACGATCGGGACGCCGCCGGGCGGGATGATACTGATCCGGAACGATTCGCCAGGCGCAAGCGATCGTGCGGGGTAGACAAGCAGGTCGAACTGCTCCCCCGGTTCGAGGAGGGAGTCGTCGTCCGCCTGCTGGAACGGGACCGTGTGCGCCATTCGGACAATAGTCCAATTCCCGGGCTGTGCTGGCGTCTCTGCAGTCCTCCCGAGGCGTTCGGTCCCGTCCGGAGTGGTGACCACGACCGCGATCCGGCTCATATCGACGCTCCCCATATCGCCGATAAAGAGGCGGACGCTGCAGGCGACCGACCCCATTCTCGATCGGTCGGGCCGGGCGCACCAGAGGTCGGTGCCGCCGACACTCCCGTTTGCGAGTGCATACCCATAGACGTCACCGGAGACAACCAGACATCCCCCGGTCTCGCCGAGGGCCGAGTAGACGAGGCCTGCCGGAGGACCGGCGGGAGCGGGAAGGGCGGGGACTGCAAGCATGGCAAGCAGGACCGTCACGACGCCGAGGATCGCCCCCTCGAGCACCGTGAAACCGCCTTCCTCCTGATTCATACAGGATCCTCGCCTGCCGCGGATATATATTCCTGCCCTACGCCCCGTCCAGGTTGTACCGGGCAAAGACTGCCGGGGCACCGAACGAAACCCAGGCGCCGGCGGCGGCGGCCCGGAGGTACTGGCAGAGGTAGATGGCGGCATCGGGGTCAGGCGGGACGAGGAGCCCGAGCCCGAACCAGATCGCCCCGGTCACGGCGATCCCGAAGATATAGCGGAGCAGGCGGACCGACCCCTTCCCGATGACGCACATGCTTCCCCGGTGGTGCTCTGCCGCCGCGCCGGCCGCGAACCCGAAGAAGAGCCCTGAGGCCGTGACAGCGTCCCGGAGGAAGAGCGGATGGATAGGCTCCCCCGACCTCTCAAGCGCCCCCGCCGCCCAGGACGCCGGGACCTCCCAGTCCCCGAGGGCCGCGAGGGCGGCAAACGAGGCCAGCGCCAGGGCGAGGGAACCTGCGAACGCGACGAGTATCTGCCGGGAGAGCGGGAGGGCGGCGACCCGGCGGCCCACCGGCTCCTCGAGAGCCAGGAACCCGAGAAGGACGACGGCGCCGATCGCCCAGCCCGCGATGACGTCGGTCGGGAAGTGGACACCGAGAACGACCCTTGAGGCGCCGATGAGGAAGATCAGAGCGACCGCAAAGACAGAGAACCACCAGCGCCGGGCATCGACGGCGATCAGCCCCCAGAGCGCCATCGACCCTTGAGCATGCGCCGACGGCAGCCCGAACGACGGGTAACTCCCGAGTGCCCTGACCTCCGGGCTGACCCAGTAGGGGCGGGGGAGGTGGAACACGACTTTGAGGGCCTCGTTGAGCCCGCCCGAGATCCCCATGAGGAGCCCAAGACGGAGCCCGAGGCGCGGGTCCCAGCACCAGTAGAGGATCGGGATGACGAGCAGGTAGAACTCCGGCTGCCCGAGGAATGAGAAGAACTGCATCGGGACCGCGAGCCACGCCGCCTGATCCTGGAGGGCCTGGATGAGCACGATCTGGAAGTCGGTCATATCACCCCGGAAAGGTCAAGGTTCGCGAGGAACTGGGGCATTGCCGCCGCGATCCCGTTGATGATGAACTGGATGGCTATCGCGAGCACAATGATCGCCATCAGTTTCGGGACGACCCGCAGCCCTCCTTCCCCGATGAGAGAGAAGATCCGGGGCCCATAGAGCATTCCGACATAGGAGATGCCGAGGGCTACGATAATCCCGAGGAAGACGGCAACGAGACCATAGAGGCCTTCCGGCCCCGAGGCGAGCAGGATCACCGTCGTGATCGTCCCCGGGCCGCACGAGAGCGGAAAGGCCAGCGGGACGACGGCGATATGCTCGTTCGCTGACGAGTATATCTCGCCCTTTGTCCCGAGCATCCCGGTCGCCACGCTGACGAGCAGGATGCCGCCGGCTATCTGGAACGCCGGGACGGTTATGTTGAAGATCGTAAAGATCAGCTGCCCGGTGAGAGCAAAGAAGGCGAGAACGATGAAGGCAATCTCCATAGAGGTCCGAATGACCCTCGTGCGTTCGCTTCCGCTCATCCCCTCGGTGAGCGCCGTGTAGACGGCGACCGTGGAGGCCGGGTTCATCACCGCGACGATCGACGCGACCGAGACCAGGGCAAACCCCACAAACGTCGCAATCTCCGTTATCAGGTCCATACCTGATCACCACGCCACGCGACCATGACAGCATATGCACCCCGGTTCCATAGGTATCTTACGGTTGTTCGGCCGCTTCGGGAACGTGGATCGCGGGGAACGCGTCGAGGAGTTCCCGCGTTAGTTCGGCCCCGAGCGACGGCTGGACGGACTCGAGCCAGAGGAAGAACCCGGCCATGTGAGGCGTCCGCCGGCTCTCGAACTTGAACCCACCCGCCCGATTGGGCACCATCTTGAGGTACTCCTTCTTGTTCCGCGTCCGGAGATAGATGATCGGCCGGTATTCCGGGATGTTCACCGCCAGGATGACCTTTGAGAACTGCTTCTGGATTGTATCCGGGTCGTAGGTCTTCCCCTTGACGCGGATGGGATACCGGGCGTCGAGCATCCTGAGGGCGGAGGGGTAGAGCCCCCCAAAGAGGACTTTCTTCACGATCGGCGGGATCTCGTCCGGCGTCCCGAGCTCCCCGATGCCTCGCCGGGAGGTGACGGAGGCGATGATGCTCTGCATCCGCTCATCGTGCAGTTTTTTGTAGTCAAACGGCCGCCGCGGGGGAATATCGGTGATCGAGACCAGTTTCGTGTGCCGGACCTGGTGGGTCAGGCTCCCCTTCAGGTCCCGGGGACGGATCAGTGACTTCAACTCCTCGCAGGTGGGGGTGGTGAGGAGAGCGTTGTCGGGCTCCCGCAGAAGGCGGCGGACGACGGCTGTCCGG
This sequence comes from Methanomicrobiales archaeon HGW-Methanomicrobiales-2, assembly GCA_002839645.1. Lineage (GTDB taxonomy): Archaea > Halobacteriota > Methanomicrobia > Methanomicrobiales > Methanoculleaceae > Methanoculleus. Next base: position 4,226 of record PGYL01000009.1, read on the forward strand.
GATATGTCGACCGAGGAGATGAGAAGGAACGGCACGGTCGGCTGTCCGTAGAGGTAGCCGAAGAGTTGTTTCTTGTAGCGGATCTCCGCCTCGAACTCTTTTAAGTCAGCAGGAGAGGTGATGATCTCGCCAAACGTCAGCGCCCCGGTATGGTCGACGAGCATCATATCGACTTCGGCGAGATCCTGGCCGTTGCCACGGACCTTGATATCCCCGATGTTCGAGTAGAAGAGCCCGTTCTGACCAAGTTGCGCGCGCCGGACCTTTCCAGGCCCGTCTGCCCCCCGGGCCACGACAGAGCGGATGAGGTCGGTCCGGAGCGAGAGGTCGAGGACCATCTCGTAGACGATTGCCTCAAACCACCGCCCTTCGGCGGTCCGCATCTCGGGGATATCCTCGGAGAAGAGCTTTTTTCGGTCCGCGGGGCGCAGGTGGCGCAGCGCTCTCATAATGATCGCCCGCGTCGGCTTAAGCGAGCTGAAGTTTTTGTCGAGCCACGTAATCATCTGTAACATTCGTTTCACACAACTGGGGTATTGCTATCGTATTGAGGACCGGATGGGGGTCAGAGCACTCCCTGACAGGGAAGTCTATCATCCTACAAGTGCTCATAGAGTTTCCGGTCTCCGGGACTATGAAATTACGCATGGTTTCATCACGGGGAGAGGCATCACCATGATCGCTCTTACGGCCTGCTCTCAGGAGGAGAAGCACCCGGGGTTCACATCCCGGACCGGGCGCGGCGATCCAGAGCTCGTGGCAAACGGCAGCGTTCCGGAAGTGCCCCGAACAGAACCTTCCTGACCGCCTCAGCGACATTGCCGGCACGGTGATCGTTACCCTCCGGGACCGTGCCAAGAAGACCGTCACTCGTAGCGGAGTGCCTCGATGGGATTCAGGCGCGCCGCTTTCCATGCCGGGTAGAAGCCTGCCAGGATGCTCGTTACCGTCCCGAACGCCATGCCGAAGACGACGTAGCCGATCACCACGGAGATAGGGACACCGGCTCCTCCCGATACGGCGAAGCCCGTGAAGAACTCCGCTACGGTGGCGCTGACATAGTAACCGACGGTTATGCTGATGATGCCGCCGACGAGGCTTCCTGCGATCCCGAGGATCAGACTCTCGTAGAGAAACATAACGAGCACCTCCTGTCGCCGCGCCCCGATGCTCCGCATCAGCCCGATCTCTCCCGTCCTCTCCGTGACCGATATGATCATGACGTTCAAGATGCTCACGCTGGCAACGAGGAGGGATACGGCGCCTATGCCGAGGAGGAAGATGTTGATGGCGTCGAAGGTCTCGTAGTAGATCTCCAGGATCTCGCGCGAGTCTAAAACGTCCACGACCTCTTTTCTGCGGTTTATCTGCTGGTCGATAGCGGCCTTCACCCCCTCGATCTCCGAGAGATCGCTGACCTTCACGACGACCCGGCTGTAGTCCTGATCCCCATGCCGCTCCGTATACCAGTCTTCCGTGACGATGAGGGCATAGTCGGGGTTGATGTCGATGCCCATCCCCCGCTCCGCCGCGATCCCCACGACCCGGACGCTCTCGCCGCCGACATCGATGCGGCTCCCCGGATGCAGGTCGAGTTCGTCGGCAAGGAGCGAGCCCACCATCACCCCCGAAGACCTTCCCTGGGGGTAGATCCCGGCTTCCTCCTGCAGCAGGAAGGGGATATCGTCTGCAGGTACGACGTACATCGTCACGTAGCCCCCCGTATCCCGAACCTGCAGCCGCTCCGTAGCCAGGATCATGGGGATGACGCGGTGCTGCCCGGCTGCCTTCTCTATCAGCCCCAGGTTTCTCCCGGAGATGCGCGCGGGAAGGGTGTTTCTGGGGTCGAACGGATCGCCGCTCGATGCCGCCAGATGCGGGGTGACGAGTACGGTGTCGCTCACGTCCGATATCAGCCCGCCGACGAGCGCCGATAGGCTGCTCCCCATGATGCCGAGAGAGGCGATGGCTATCACGCCGATGATGATGCCGACCGTTGCAAGGACCGAGCGGACTTTGTGGCGCTTGAGGTTCCGCACCGCGAGATCGAGGAAGATCATGCTCCATCACACCTCTTCATTTCTTCCGCATCGCATCGACCGGGGCCAGCTGCGAGGCAATCCAGGCCGGGTAAAACCCTGCGGCGATGCTGGTTCCGATGCCGAACGCCATCCCGAAGACGATGAACCCGACCGCGGTCTGGTCGAAGACCGTGAAGTTCTCGCCGAAGGTCGTCCCGGCCGTGAAGACCTCGACCGCGGCGAGGCTGATCAGGTAGCCGGAGGCGGCGCTCGCGATGCCGCCGATGACGCTTCCGATGAGCCCGAGGATTATCGCCTCGTAGAGGAACATCCGGAGGACCTCACGCCTGAGGGCGCCGAGGCTGCGCATGACGCCGATCTCCCGGATGCGCTCGGTCACCGAGATGTACATGACGTTTAAGATGTTGACGGCGGCGACGATGAGGGATATCCCCCCGATCCCGAGAAGGAACACCGTAATCTGCTGGTAGATCTCCTCGTATTGCCGGAGCATGTCGCGCGAGTCGAATACATCCACATTCTCCTCGCGCCGGTTGATCCGATCCTCGATCGCCTCCTTCACCGCGTCGATCTGCTCCACATCGCCGACCCGGACGATGACCAGCGGGTAGGCGTCGTTGGTCCCAAAGTGGCTCTCGTACCAGCCGTCGGTGACGACGATCGCATAATCCGGGTTGATGTCGGCGGCAAACCCGCGCTCTGCAAGCACGCCGGCCACCCGGATGCTCTCGTTCCCGATCGTGAGCCTCGAACCCGGGCTTATGCCGTACTCCGCGGCAAGGTAGGTCCCGACAAGCGCGCCCGCCTGGTTCTGCCGGAGATACTGCCCCTCTTCAAGATCGAGCAGGATGGGGATATCGTCCGATGCAAGCCCGATGATCCGGGTATACCCGCTCTCGCCGCGGCCGAACTCCACCTCGTCCGCTCCCTGGAGCACCGGGATTGTGCGATGCGGGGTTGCCGCCCGCCGGATCTCCTCGACCTCGCGGGCGGGGATGGCGGCGTCCACCGCCGTCCGTGGATCTCCGGCAAAGGTCTCGCCGATCGCGGTGTGCGGCGTGATCACGATGGTGTCGCCGACATCGGTGATGATGTTCGCGACGAGGAGGTTGATGCTGTTGCCCATGATGCCGAGGGATGCGATCGCGATCACCCCGATGACGATCCCGATGATCGAGAGCGCCGAGCGTATCCAGTGCCTCCGGAGATTCCTGACCGCGAACGAGAAGAACATCACGCCAGTCTCCCGTCCACGATCCGGATCGTGCGGCGGGCATACCCGGCGATGCGGGGGTCGTGGGTGACCATGACGATCGTCTTGCCCTCCCGGTTCTCCGCCGCGAGGAGGTCCATGATCGCGGTCCCGGTCTTCGTGTCAAGGTTGCCGGTCGGCTCGTCGCAGAGGAGGAGGTCGGGGTCGTTCACGAGCGCACGGGCGATCGCGACGCGCTGCTGCTCGCCCCCCGAGAGCTCGCCCGGCCTGTGAGAGAAGAGGGCATCGTCGAGGTGCATCGCCCGCATGACCTCGATTGCACGCCGTCGGCTCTCTTCGCGGCCGGTGGTGAGGACGATGGGGAACTCGACGTTCTCAATCGCTGAGAGCAGCGGAATGAGATTGAACTGCTGGAACACAAACCCGATGCGGTCCCGCCGGAGCCGGGTGAGGTCGTCGTCGCTCATCCGGGAGATCTCCTGCCCGGAGAGGTAGATCTTCCCGGCGGTCGGGACGTCGAGGCACCCCATCATGTTTAAGAGCGTCGACTTCCCGGAGCCTGAAGGCCCCATCACGGCGATGAATTCGCCCGGCTCGACGGTGAGGGAGACGTGGTCGAGCGCCACGACGTCGCCTGCCGGGAGGGGATAGACCTTGGTGACGTCCTCGAACAGGAGGATGGGATCGCCGCTCATCGCCGCCGTCTCCGAATGTACCAGAAGATCACCAGGCCGGCGGCGACGATCAGCACCACGGCGACGGCGGCCGGGACCGCTATCCCCCCATCCCCTTCCTCCTCCCCGGTGCGGTTCTCAAGCGAGATCGGCCGTGTGGCAGTGTAGAGGTTGCCGTCGTCGTCCCGGTACTCGATGACGAGCGGGATAGCGGTCACGCCCGTGTCGGTCTGAAACGTCACCTCGAACGTTGAGATGTCGTCGGGGTCGAGGGTCCCGACAACGTAGACCCGGAACGGATCGATAGGCGTTGCCGGCGCACCGGCGGTGACAAGTACCGACCGCGCGGACTCGAGGCCCGCGTTCATGACGTCGCCCGTAACCCGGTAGCCCCCGGCGGTGGGCGCGACCTCGACGTTGGTGATGACCGGGTCTGCCCGCTGTTTATCCTCGCCGAACGCAACCGGCAGCACCAGGTCGCTGGTGTGGGTGTTGATACCGTTACGCCAGACCACCCGGAAGGTGGCGTTCGTCTCCACGTTGGGTGTCAGGTTGAAGAGGACGGTCGCAGCACCGTCAGGGGCAAGAGCCCCGACAAACGCCCCGGTCGGGGTGACGGTAAAGCCCTCGCCGAGCGGCGCCACCTGGACACCGGAGGCGGCGTTCGGGCGGGGGTTCCCGACCCGGACGGTGATGGCGGCCGTCCGTCCTTCGGAGAAAGCGTCCGGCCTCCCGGCCACCGATGCCTGGAGCACCGTGCCGTCGACCCGGACGGGGACCGGGTGGCTGAGGGTCCCGTTCTCCCGGAGATCAAGGGAGAAGCGGGGGTAGTAGGTCCCGTCGGGAGCATCCGCCCGGACGGGGAAGGTGAACGTACGGTTGAGGCCCGCCCCGATATCTCCGACCGAAGGGTAGGGATCGCTTGCCGGGAGCACACCGTCCTCGTAGAGGCGGGCCCCGCCGAGCGGGACGGTCGAAGGACCGGTATTCTGCACGACGACCATGATGGTCCCCTCATCGCCCGGCATCAGGACCGCCGGGTCGACCGTGGTGGATGTCACCGTCACGTCTCCCGGGGCCGCGGCCGCGGGGGAGACGAAGAGGCATACCAGGATGAGCAGGGCCGCAACGGACCCGGGATGATCGGTTCCCACACGGGAGAATGGAGAGAACCTCTACTTCAACGTTGCTCCCGGAGGCCGGCATAAAACCTTTGACGGCAGAGAGCGATAACTCTTGAGACAACCGTCGCCCCGCCGGGGATTTGAGGAGAATATGGGACAGAACAATATCGTTATCATCGGTCACAGGCAGCCCGACACCGACAGCATCTGCAGCGTCATCGGCTACGCCGAGCTCCGCAACCACGCTGAGCCCGGCAAGTATATCCCCGCCCGGTGCGGGGAGGTGAGCCCGGAGACACGGTTTGCGCTCGAGACGTTCAGCGCGGAGGCACCGGTCTATGTAGCAAGCGTCGAGCCCAGCGTATCGGATATACCGCTCGATACCCGGAGCGCACGACAGGACGTCCCGACGATCGACGTCGCCGCCCTGATGGACACCTACGACATGCGGAACATGCCGATCACGGACGGGGACGAGACTCTGGTCGGTCTCGTCAGCGAGTACGGTCTCGCCCGGGCCTACGTCCGGAAGAACCCGCGGGAGCAGCTCTCCCTCATCCCGATGCCGCTTGAGACCCTCGCCCGCATCCTCGACGCCCGGACGGTCGTACCGGCGCGCGAGACACTCGGGGAAGGCCGGGTCTACACCGTCATCGACGCCCTGCACGTCACCCTCTCCCGGATGACGCCGGAAGACATCGCGATCGTCGGGGACAATGAACCGGCCCAGCTCGCCCTGATATCGGCGGGGGGGGCCGCCGCCCGGATGCGGGGGGCCTCGGTGCTCGCGACGACGCTCGACGCCTTCAGCGCCGGCAAGATGATCAGTCTCTCTCTCCCCGCGAGCATGATCATGGAGACCGACGTCCCGACGGTGCGGATGGAGGACTCGCTTGAGTACGCGAAAGGGGTCGTCTCGAACTCCAAGTTCAGGACGGCCTGCGTCGTCGGGGAAGGGCGGCAGCACATCGGGCTCATATCCCGGACGACACTGATGCAGGACGTCCAGAAAGCGGTGATCCTGCTCGACCACAACGAGTACTCGCAGGCCGTGGACGGGATCGAACAGGCGGATATCCTCGAGATCATCGATCACCACCGCCTCGGCGCAATCTCCACCTTAAAGCCGGTGAAGTTCCTCAACGATCCCGTGGGATCGACCTCGACGATCGTGGCGAACAAGTTCATCGAGGCCTGCATTGAGCCCACGCCGTCGACCGCCGGCCTCCTCCTCGCGGGGATCCTCTCGGACACAATGGTGATGAAACTCTCGACGACCACACCCGCGGATATCCGGGCAGCGGAGTACCTCGCGGCGATCGCAGGGGTCGACCCGGCCGAGTTCGGCCCGGAACTGATCCAGAAGGGCATGGACCTCGATAGCCTCCCGAAGGAAGAACTTCTCACACGGGACATGAAGCGCTACAACCTCTTCGGCCGGAGCATCATGGTCTCGCAGGTGATGACGTCGTCGTTTGCATTCGCAGAGACCCACGCCGAAGAGATCCGGGCTGAACTCGACCGCCTGCGGACGACGATGGGGGTCGACTGCTTCTTCGCCCTCTTTACGAACGTCTTTAGTAACGCAAGCGACCTCTTCGCTGCCGGGGACGAAGCCTGTATCACCAAACTGGACCTGCGGGACCAGCCAGTCCGGCTTGAGGGTGTCATGTCCCGAAAAAAAGATTTCATCCCGAAATTCGGGCAGATGTTCCGGCAGCTTTAGAGCCGCCGGGACGGTTCATTCTTTCTTCTTGAGCATCCCGGAAGCGTAGCGGGCGAGAACGTAGACGCCGTCGGTCGACGGGTGAACCTCGACGATATCGTCGAAGTCGTCGACGGTGATGCCCCGCTTCATCAGGTAGCCAAGGTAGGAGAGGAGGGTAGACGCTCCGGGGACAGCGGCGGCGGCCCCAAGGAGCCGGCCGCTCCCGGGATCGACCCGGACCTGTGCAAGTCCCGCCCAGCCCCCGGCCACGTCCCAGAACGAGCCGGGGCCTGCCGGGGCGGGGGCCGAGAGAGTGACGCCCCCGTCGGTGCCGGCCGTGGCAAAGGCATAGTCGTAGCGGAGGCTCATCGCCTGGGGGATGCCCGTATAATCCATGACGGTCGTGTGACCGAGGATGTTCTCGGCCGCCACCACGCCCTCCCGGCGGGCTGCAGGGGTGAGGTAGGGCGGGCCGATGACGTCGCCGGCGGCGTAGACCCCCTCTACACTCGTGCGCATCCGCCGGTCCACGACGACTGCGCCGTCCGGGCCCTTGCGAAGACCCTGCAATGACTCCGACCGGGGAACGAGCCCGGTGGCGAGGAGGACCGTATCGGCCGACAGTTCCTCGCCGCCGGCAAGAAGGACCGACCGGACCCTCCCATCGCCCTCAATGCCTGCGATATCGGTCTGTTCGCGGATGCCGACCCCCGCAAGGTCGCGCAGCGCGGCGGAGCGCATCTTCGGATCGAGGTCCCCGAGCAGTTCGTGCCGGGCAACGATCTCGACCTCGGAGCCGAACGCCCGGAATACGTGGGCGAACTCTGCCGCCACCACCCCGCCGCCGACGATGACCATGCGGCGCGGGAGGTCGGGCATTGCGGGAAGGGTCTGGTAGGTGTAGACGCCTAAAAGATCGGTGCCGGGGATCGTGGGGACGGCCGCCCGCGAACCGGTGGCTGCGAGAACCGCGTCGGCCCGGACCTCCTCGTCATCGATATAGACCCGGTTGCCTTCCAGGCGGCCAACGGCTCCGTAGATGACTTCGACCCCCGCCCGGCGGGTCTCGGCGTCGAGGACCGAGGCGAGTTTCTCCTGGATCTCGCAGACCCGTCGCCGGAGCGCCGGATAGGAGACGGCCGGAACCGAGTCGAGGATCCCGAGATCCTTCTGGGTCCGGGCGTACTCGACGACCCGGGCGACGTCGTTCAAGGCACAGATTGTCATGCACCGCTCGTGGAGGCACTGCCCACCGATGCTGCGCTGCTCTATGAGCCGGACCTCCGCCCCGGCCTGTGCGAGGTGCATCGCCCCAAGCCTTCCCGCGGGCCCGCCGCCGATGACGACGATCATGGTTACCTACAGCAGTTCGACGCCCTCGTCCATCGGCATCGAGAGAACCTCACCGGTGAAGCCGTTGACCTCGACGATCTTGCTCCCGCCCCGGACCTGCCAGACCGGCACGTAGACGGTCTCGAGGTCGACCTTGATATTGCTCCGGTCGGGTTTGAGGGTCTTTTCCTCGTAGAAGATGGCGTCGCCCTTCTCGAAGCGGAACCGCACCCGCTGGGTGAGCCGTTCGACGACATCACGCACGAGCTGCTCCTCCACGTCCTCCCGCACGAGCCGTGAGGGCACGATCTCGGAGCCGAACGGGACCGGGCCGCGCTCGACGGTGCCGGGGTCGATCTCCATCTTGATGCCGTTGATGGCATTGACTGCTCCGGCTCCTTCGGCGTCGAAGGAGACCAGCCGGTCCTTCACCTCGCGCTCGCCGGTGCTCACGTAGTGATAACTCCAGTACGGGATGAACCGGCACTTCGCCGATCCATGCAGACCGGCGATGCCGCAGGCGCGCTTTTCAGCGACCATTACCGGAAGGTGGGGCAACTCCGGCCCCGCTTCCGTCTCTTCCTCCACTGCCGCGGGGGCGGCCTTTTCCTGCTCGCGCCGGAGCGCCGGGGCCGGGCAGCCAAAGTCAAGGACCAGGCTCTGCCCGAGCACATCGGCAAGCGCGGCCCTGCCGGCGTAACGGGCGAACTCATCGCTGCCCCACCGGATGCAGTCCTCCGTCTGCACCGCCGGATCGAGGGCGAAGAGTAATTTCCTGCAGACCCGATTGTCATCGCCGGTGCGCAGGCGGTAAGTCATCGAATCGAAGTTCTCAATCGTCTCCGGGTCGTCCGAGCAGAGCACCACCAGGGTGTCTTCACTCCCGATTGCGGAGAGATCCAGCGGATCGCCGACCTCCTCGACGTCGTAGGAGGCCGCTATCAGGATCCGCTTCAGCACGTTCCGGGCTTTTTCCCGAGTCCCACTCTCCATTCACCGTACAATACCACAGGGAGGTAGAACAAGTTTTGCATCCGTGGTCGACCGGGGGGCAGGTTCCGGGAGTTTGCCGGGTTGGGAGGTGGGACTGCGCATTGTCCCGGGCGGAGCGAAAAACGGATGACGGCAGGGTGCGAGCCGCAACCGGCGAAACCCGGGTTGAATCTGGACACCCAAAACCTCCTGCCGGGCGAATCTGCCAGACTCCAAAGGCAACACATTTTTCCCCTGCCGTGCGAGAGATCTGACAATGCATGTCCCCCTGAAGTTCACCAATCACCGTATCGAGGAGTACGCGCTCAGGGTGACCTACCGCCCGGAGGAGGACGCCGGGAAGATCATCTACAACCTCTCGCTCATCGAGAGCCACGACCTCGAATTCGCGCTCTCCATCATCAAAGAGGCCCATAAAACAGGTATCACCATCAGCGACAGGATCCTGCTCGCCGGGCCGGGGGAGCAGGTCGACGGCTACATCGTGCCGGACGGCAGGCACGCAATCTGCACGATGTGCAGCATCACGTTCGACGCTCTCCTCCTCCGGCGCGGCATCCCGCTCAACCCGATCGGAGGTGGGATCGTCGAGGTCGACGGGAGGGTCGCGCAACGGTTCACGAGCATGATCCTCTACCGCGACACCACGCTCGATCCCCTCGAGGTCCTGATCTCCCAGGAGGCCACATCGATCCTCGACGTCATGCGCCACGGGAACGGCAACATCCTCGCGAACATCCGGGAGTGCCACATGGAGGCCGAACCGCTTATGGGAACGGTGCTCGACGAACTTTCGGCCATCGGGTTCTCCGGGATCCTTGATGTCGGCGCCCCGAACGTCCCCCTTCTCGGGGTCCCGGTGAGTCCGCAGTATGTGGGAGTGGCGATGGTCGGGGGCACGAACGCGCTCGCCGCCGTCAGGGAGACGGGACGGGCGGTGGTGACCCGGGCACTTAAAGGGCTGATCGATATCCGGGAGATGGGTTATCTGGAGGACTACTGAGCGGCGGTCCTCGCCCATTCCGTGACGCTGGTAATGTGCCGCCTGACAAACAGGACGAGCCCCGCAGACTCCGAGTAAAGGGCCGAAGGTTGCTCGCCACCCGACCCCACCCAGAGCAGCGCACGGGCGTCATCCACCAGAAAGACTCCGGAGCTCTCATACGGCAGCAGTTTACCGGGGGGGGAACGAGTCTCGCGCAGCGTCGCGAGGGGAAGGACATGGATCCCGAACCGGGAGGGCCGCTCGCCCTCCCAGCAGTCGGTGACGATATCGACCGACACGGAGTCGGGAACGGCTTCGAGCAGCGTGAGCACGCTCTCCGGGAGGAGATCCCATGTTGCCAGCACCTCCACGCTCCGTTCCGCGCTCCGGAACATATCGGCAAGGCGGGTCCTGATGTTCTCCTCCCCGTAGATTGTCCAGACCTGTTCCTGATTGCCCCGGCCTTCCGGCCTCTTCTCCCGGTAGAGTGCGTCGAGGGCCGCCCGGGCACTTTCCGCGTCGGTCTCGATCCGGCGCATCAGGTTCTCGACGCCCCGGTCGGGAGGGACCGCGTCGAACCGTTTGGGCGTGATGTACGAGACGCTGACCAGTTCCTTCTGTACAAGCCGGTCGAGAACCGGGTAGACGGACGCGCGCGGTACGCCGGAGATCTCGTGGATCTCCGTCGCAGTCGCACCGGCCACCCTGAGGAGCCCTATATAGACAAGGGCTTCATATTTTGTGAGTCCCAGTGATTTAAGAGATTCAAGGAGGTTATTTGGAATATCCCGGGGAGCAGTCATGCCATCACGTATATATACCGTTCAGCGATAAATGTTGTTGTTACTATAACAACAAGGTGAAGAGATGCGTTGGCAATATGTAACGGTACTGATGCTCCTGCTGGCCCTCCTGGTTGTGCCGGGGTCGGCGGCAGGCACCAAGTATCTCTATGGAAATCCCGAATTATCGGCAACAATCGCCGGCACCAATCAGTTCGCACCGGGTGCCGAGACCCAACTCGCGGTTATCATATCCAATAGCGGCCTGAATACGTTCAAGATGGTCGGCTCGACGATCACCACCCCCGACGACCAGCCGAACACCGCGAAACTGGTTACCGTGGCGCTCAAAGGCACCGACACGCCGTTTACCATCAAAACGGACCCCCAGTTCCTGAGCGACATTGTTGGCGGCGCCTCCCGGACCGCCACCTTCGACGTGAAGGTGGCAGATTCTGCGGAGCCGGGCACCTACGTGCTGCCGCTTGAGGTGACCTACACCTACCTGCAGGATGCTGAAGACTACGGGGATGCCCTCCGCTACAACTACCAGAAGAAGACCCTGACCCTGCCGCTGACCGTGCGGGTCACGCCCGACCTCCGCGTCGAGGTCCTGGACGTACGGTCCGAGTCGCTGAACGTCGGCACGGAAGGCTATGTCTACATGACCTTACAGAACATCGGGCACGACACGGCAAACAAGGCCGTTGCGAAGGTCACGAGAGATGACAACAGCCCCCTCATCCCCACCGACGGCAGCGCCTACATCGGGACGTTTGAACCGGGAGAGACGGTGGACGTGAAGTTCAAGGTCTCGGTTGCCAACAGCGCCGAACCTCAGTCGTATCCGCTGGACGTCGCGGTCGCTTACGAGGACTATGAAGGGAAGACGGTGACCTCCCGGTCGGCGACGATCGGACTCCCGGTCGGCGGCAAGATCGCCTTTGAGGTCGTCTCGCCAACGTCGACGCTCTACCTGGGCAGCAAGAGCGTCCTTGAAGTCGTGTATCGGAACGCCGGAGCAGCGACGGTCTATAACGCCCAGGCCCGGATCAGCGCCGTCAACCCCTTCACCAGCAGCGACGATACCGCCTTCCTCGGCGACCTCGCTCCCGGCGAGACAGCGACGGCACGGTTCGAGATGAACGTCGACGGCGAGGGCACCGAGAAGGAGTACGGGATCGACTCCGAGATCCGCTACCGCGACGACCTCGACAACAGCAAGATCTCGGATACCATGAAGGTAAAGGTCGCGCTCGAGAAGAGTCAGGGCACTTTCTTCACCAACCCGGTCTTCCTCGTCGTCCTTGCAGCCGTTATCATCGGAGCAGGGTATTATATATTCGTGTACCGTAAGAAAAGAGGATGAACGGTTACTGGGACGGCCCTAAACCAGAGCCGCAGGTAAGGACAATCGAGGAGATGCGGGAGGTTCTCGCAGATCCCGGTTGCACCTCCGATCAGCCCCTCTATTTTATGTATCGCGACCTGGCCCGGAGCGAGAGCGACCGGAACTGGCTCCGGCAGCACCACATCCGCTACGACATCACCGCTATTCCTTCCCGGACCCTCTGCGGAGAGTACGTCAAGACAAAGGGGCACTACCACACCGTTAACCCGGCAGGGATGCTCTACCCGGAGATCTACGAGGTGCTCGAGGGGACGGGGCACTACCTCCTCCAGACCCAGAACGCCGACGACGTGGTGATGATCGAGGGCACCGCCGGCGACAAGATCCTGATCCCGCCGGGGTACGGCCACGTGACCATCAACCCGGCCAGGGAGGATCTCGTGATGGCAAATCTCGTCTCGTCGGAGTTCGCGAGCAACTACGGCCCTTACGCAGACCTGCAGGGCGCCGCCTACTACGAGATGGAGGGCGGGGCGCTGGTGAAGAACCCCCACTACCGCGACGCCACGCCGGTGCGCTACTGCAACCCGGTGGAGGTCCCGGACCTCGGGATCGAGAAAGAGGTCGGGCTCTACGATCTGATCGGGCGGCCGCGGTCGGTTGCGTTCTTGAACCACCCCGAGCAGTTCATGGAGATCTTCGCCGACGTGACCGGCGGATGTCTGGTGATGAGATAGAGGGCAAGACCGCTGTTGAAGAGAGGGTCAAGCGCCGTTCAACTCTACCACCTGTTGTTCTTTAGAACACCGCAAATCCCATATACGGACTTCCACCAACTATCGCCACCGGTAGATGCACCCAGTCTCTATCAGGTTCCCTTTCGCATCTCATCCAGGATCTGGCACGTCCGGCAGATCTTCCCGCACGGCTCGCCGCACCGCTCGCAGACTCTGAGCCCTTCGCCGGTAACCCTCTCCGGCTCCCGGAGGGCCTCGCCCAGGTTCACGAGCGAGTACTTCGTCGCCGGGTGGCGGTAGGCGTAGTCGTCGAGGATGCCCCGGACGTCGCCCCGAAGAGCGTCCCCCGCATAAGGGCAGCCCGCAAGGTCGAACCCCTCGACGTGGAGGAAGGCATAGAGCGCCACCTCGCGCTCCGGTATATACATGAACGGCTTGATCCGGGGAACCATCCTCTCCGCCTCCCGCACGGGGCGGGTGAGCCGCTCCGCGTCCCCCCGGAGGGCGTTCATCAGCACCGACTGGGCCTCGTCGTCCAGGTTGAACCCGTAGGCGAACTTCGTGACGCCCTCCTCGCGGGCGATCCGGTTCATCAGCGCCCGCCGGAGCACCCCGCAGCAGGAGCAGGAGAGATTCGTCCCTTTCCGCGCCACGATCTCATCGAGCGTGAGCCCATACGCCTCCGCAAATGTGGCCGTCACCCAGGGGACGCCGATAGTGTCGGCGATCGCCCGGGCCAGACCCGGATCGCGGTAGCCCCCGATCCCCTCGTCCACGGTTATCGCCATCAGCCGGACGTCCCGGCGCTCATGAAGGAGCCGGTGGAGGAAGAAGAGGACGGCGCTCGAGTCCTTGCTCCCCGAGAGCGCCACCGCCACCGTATCCCCCGACTCGATCCAGCGGTGCTCCCGGATCGCCCGCTTCGCCTTTGCCTCAAAATCGCGGTTGAAGTGCTGCTCGCAGAGGTGCAGCCCTGAGTATCGCTGGTAGATGACCGCGTCGCGGCGGCACTTGCTGCACTGCATGCGTTCTCGATCATCCTTTTATCACCGAGCACCATAAATGGTGTAGAAGATGCCTGTTCCTGCAGAATTCGTGCGATCCCTGCACGCCTACGAACTCCGGATCCTGCTCGCCCTCGAACGCCTCATGCGGCGGTACCAGTGGGTGCCGCTCGATGTGCTCAAGTCGGCCACCAAACTCTCGGAGTCCGAACTCTCCTACCGGATTGGCAGGCTGATGACCATGAATATGGTCAGGTACGAGAAAGTCCCCTACGAGGGCTACGCCCTCGTCTTCAACGGCTACGACAGCCTGGCCCTCCACACCCTCACCCGCCGGGGCAGCATCCAGGCGCTCGGGACCCTGATCGGTGTCGGGAAAGAGTCGGAGGTCTACGAGGCGATGGGACTCGGGGTCGTGGTGCTGAAGTTCCACCGGGTCGGGCAGCGGTCGTTCCAGTCGGCCCGCGTCAAGCGGGGCTACATGCCGGAAACCGGCCACTGCCCCTGGCTCTTCGCTTCGAGCAACTCGGCGAAGATGGAGTACGACGCCCTAAAAATCCTCCATCCTGCCGTCTCGGTACCGCTTCCCATAGACCAGAACCGGCATGTCGTGGCGATGTCGTACGTCCCCGGGATCAACCTCTCGCGGGCGACCGTCGCGGAGCCGGAGATGATCCTCGATGAGATCCTCGATAACGTCCGGGAGGCCTACCGCCTCGGCATCGTCCACGGCGACTTAAGCGAGTTCAACATCATGGTCGACGAGAAGCAGTGCTGGCTGATCGACTGGCCCCAATGGGTGGAGACCGCTCACCCGAACGCCGGCGAGACCCTCGCGCGCGATATCGAGAACATCCTCCAGTACTTCAAACGGAAATACGCCCTCGTATACCCCTTCGACGAAGCACTGGCAAGGGTGGTGGAGTGAGGGAATTCGGGATCGACATCATCAAAGGCTCGGTTCGTTCCCGTACCCGACGGCCCGTCTACGCCCTCGCCCGGGTTGAAGACGGCGAAATAACGGGTGTCGAGGAGGTCACGGGGTTCCGGCTCCAGCGCCTCCTCGCCGCCGAGCAGCCCGACATTCTCGCGGTGGACAGCCTCCAGGAGATCGCTGCGGACCAGCGCGAACTCTACGCATTCCTGCAGGCGCTCCCGCCTGCAACAAAACTCGTCCAGGTGACCGGCGGCGAGAAGAAAGAGAGTCTCGCGAAAGTCGCCGCCCGTTACAACATCAGTTTCAACAAATCCGACCCATACGCCGAGGCCCGGACCACCGCCCGGGTGGCCTCCCTCGGGGCAGGCGTCGAGGTGATCGCTTTTGAGAACACCACCGATATCGTGGTGAGCAGGCATCGCTCGCCGGGTCGGGGCGGGTGGAGCCAGAACCGCTACGCCCGTAAGATCCACGGCGGGGTGTTACAGAAGGCCCGGGAGATCGAGGCACGGCTCCGGGGCGCCGGTCTCGACTACGAGAAGAAGGAGACGAAGGCCTTCGGGGGTTTCTCGCGGGTCACCTTCCGGGTCGTCGCTCCCCGCGACATGGTCCCGGTCCACTCCTCCCGGGGCGCCGACGTCCAGGTCCGGGTGGCGGGCAGACAACTCGACCGTATCCGGTTCGAACCGCTCTCCAGTCGCCCCCGCTACCTGATCGTCGGGCTTGACCCGGGAACGACCACCGGCATCGCCGCCGTGGACCTCGACGGCAACCTGGTCCTCCTCTCGAGTTCCCGGCAGATGACGATGTCCGACATCGTCGAGGAACTCTACCGCGCGGGAAAACCGCTCATCATCGCCTCCGACGTCCACCAGATGCCCTACTCGGTCGAGAAGATCCGCCGGGCGTTCAACGCCATTCCCTACACACCGAAGCAGTCGCTCTCGGTGGAAACGAAGTACGACCTGACCGCCGCGTTCTCCTACACGAACGACCACGAGCGCGATGCTCTCTCGGCGGCGCTGGACGCGTACCGGAGCCTCCAGAACAAGTTCCGGAATATCACGAAGAGAGTGCAGCCCGGGTTCGACCTCGATGAGGTGCGGGCGCGGGTGCTCCGGGGCCAGCCGCTCGATACAGTCCTCGCGGACCTGCAGGGGGTCCCGGCGGCACCCAGGCCGGCCGAACCCGTGGCGGTTGCCCCGGAGCGGCCAATCGAGGACGAGCGGGTGATGGCGCTCGACGGGATGGTCAAGCGGCTCCGGAGTTACGTCCAGGAACTGCAGGAGGAACTCCGGGAGCACGACCGGGAGATGGAGCGGCTGCGGCAGAGCCTGCGGCGGGCACGTTCCGCGACCGAGCGGAAAGTCCGGCGGGACGCGGAACTGGCGACGAAGGACGCGACCATCGAGAGCCTGCGCGAGCAGCTCCGGGGCGAACGGCGGCGGTCCCGGCGGCTGAAGAAACGCCTGGAGCGGATAGAGACCGTCGCGAAGATAGAGGTCTCCGAGGACTACACCCCGCTCAAGGTGCTCGATTCCCTCACCCGGGAGGGGGTGCGGAGCCTCCAGGAGGGGATCGGCATCGCCGAAGGAGACATCCTCTACGTCCCCCGGGCCCACGGCTGGGGACGGGGCGTGGTGAAAGACCTTGCGGGGACGGGGGTGCGGGCGCTGGTGATCGGCGGGGGGCCACAGGAGCCTCCCGACCCGCACCTGGTCCGGGTCGCCCGGGAGGCCGGTCTCCCCCTCCTCCCCGCGGATACCGTGAAGCCGGATATCCGGGGCAGGACCGGGGCCGCAAGGACCCGGGCCATTGAGGAGGCCATCGGGGAATGGGAGGAGGAGCAGAAGGAGTACCGGCGCGAGCAGGAGGCCGAGCGGGTCGAGTACCTCTTCAAGGAATACCGGAGCGAGCGGGAGAAGGAGGTGCGTCGCGGTGGATGAACGGAGCCTGCACCGGCTGATCGGGACAGTCATCGCCCCGGAACGGCTCGAGGACGACTGCGCCGTCATTCCCTGCGGCGATCTCGCGATGGTCGCGAGCACCGATATGCTCCACGAGACCACCGACTTTCCGGCCGGAATGACCGATTGGCAGGTGGGCTGGATGGCGGTGGCGGTCACGCTCTCGGACATCGCGAGCATGGGCGCGGCGCCGGGGCAGGTGCTCCTCGCGGTCGGCCTCGATCGGCCACAACGTCTCCAGGGGATCATGGAGGGCGCCCGGGACTGCTGCATAGCCTTCGGCGCCGAGCTCGTGGGCGGGGACCTTGACGCCCACCGGGAACTGACGATCGTGAGCACCGGCCTCGGGACTGTCGAACCGGAACACCTCGCTCGAAGGCGGGGGGCGCGGCCGGGCGACGTCATCGCAGTCACCGGGCCGCTCGGGGAGGCACAGGCAGCCTTAAACGGCTATGACCGGCACACGAAGGAACTCCTGGAGCCCCGGCCCCGCGTGAAGGAGGGGCAGGCGCTCGGGCGGGCCGGGGTCTCGGCGATGATGGACATCTCCGACGGCCTTGCCCTCTCCCTCCATGACCTTCTCGCAGTGAACGACTGCGGCTTCTCGATCGATACCGCCCTTCTCCCGCTCCCGGCCGGCGTGCCGGAGGGCGAGGGGCGGGCACTCGCACTCTACGGCGGAGGGGACTTCGAACTCCTCTTCTGCATCCCCCCCGCCGCCCTCCCGGTCCCGGGGGTCGCGGCGCATCTCATCGGCGAGGTCATAGTGGAGCGGGCGGTCCTCGCGGACGGAGAACCGCTCGAACGCCGGGGCTACCTGCACGAGTGGAAGGGCTAAGAGGCGGCCCTTACCCCCATCCGCCGCCACTCCCACAGGATATACGCGAGCCCGATGACCGCAAAGACGAATACCACCGCCTCGGTCACCAGGATCCCCCGGGTCTCTGCAAGGTAGACGGCGGCGGCGTCCACGGCGGCGTGCCAGAGGATAGCGAGGAGAAGAAGCCCTTTTTTGTCGTAGACGACGGCGGCAAGCACCATCAGCGACCATGCGATGTGCAGGGTGATCGTCATCATCCGCTCGGCGAGCCCGGGGAGGAGGTCGAGCGGCGTGAGAGCCAGGAGAGCATCGACCTGTGCCTGGACGGCAGGATCGTCGGGGAGGGGGACCAGCCCCCCGTCACCGGTGAGGGCTATATAAGAGAGCATGCTGGTGAGCACGAGGAGTGCAACGATCATACTCTCGACGCCGCCCCACCCGGTCCCGAAGAGGAGGCCGTTCTCGCGGGTGAGCGGGATATCCTGCCGCCGGAAGATGTAGCGGTAGACGAGGTAGCGGCCGACCTCCTCAAAGAGGCCGGCCATGAGGCCGAGGTAGACGGCGAGGACCGCGAGGGCCGTGGTTGCCCCGAACGGCAGGACGGCAAGGTAGAGCGGGGTCTGTGTCACGATGACGAGCGGCGCGTGGACGACCTGCACGACGATGAAAAAGAGAGCGCCGAGGGCGAAGACCCGCCACGAGAGGTCGAACCTTTTGACGAGCCAGTAGCCGAGCGCGAGCGGCACGATGATCTCAAGCAGGGCGACGACGGCGAACGTGGCGACAACGAGCGGGTCCATAGGGAAGAGTATTTTGACTAATTATTTAAGAATTGTCAATGAATAAGTGAGGAAAGGATCCCGATCGCTATGAATACAGAGCACCCTGGAGCGACCCCGGAAGGCGGGGGCATTTCCAGCCATACAGGCAAGGGCTCCGGGGCCCGGTTCTCGAACAACTTCGATTTTCTGCGGTTCGCCGCGGCGGCGGTGATCGTCGTCACGCACGCCTACGCGCTCAGGCTCGGCTACGTAGGGGTGGGGATGTACGATCCGGTCATACTCATCGGGCAGGCAGCGCTTGCCGGCCTCTTGGTCACCAGCGGCTACCTCATCACAGCGAGCTGGGATTCCACCGCATCGCCGCTCCGGTTCGCCTGGAAGCGGTTCCTCCGGGTCGTTCCGGCCCTTGTCCTCGCGATCCTCATCACGCTCTTCGTCATCGGGCCGCTGATGACGTCGCTTCCGCCGGGAGCGTACTTCGGCGCCATCTTCTCTCCGGCAGGGCTCGCCACCGCCCCATTCTTTGAGGACGGGTCGGCGATAGGCCTCTTCCAGGCGAACCCGTGGACCTACGTCAACGGCTCGCTCTGGACGATACCCGTCGAGATCGCGATGTATGGAGTCATCGGGCTCCTCGGGATAGCCGGGTTGCTGTGGCGGAGATCTGCCCTCCTCGGCGTCATGGGAATAAACATCCTCCTCTGGATCGCCTGGTTCGACGACCCCCGGATGGCGAAGATCCGGTTCACCCTCTACTTCCTGATCGGGGCCTACCTCTACCTGCACCGGGAGCGCATCGCCTACCGGCCGGTCATCGCCGGGGCGCTGCTCCTGCTGCTCGGGGTCTCGGCCCTGACGCCATACCTGACCGTCGCCGGGGTGATCGCCATTCCCTACCTCGTCATTTACGCTGCGCACCTTCCGGTCCCGTTCCTGAACGAATTCGGGAGGCCGGGGGACTTCTCCTACGGCATCTACATCTACCACTACCCGGTCCAGCAGGTGTTGATCCAGGCCACGGCGAACACGCTCCTCCTCCCGGCACTCTGTGGGCTCTCGTTTCTGGTGGCGTTCCCCCTGGCGTTCCTCTCCTGGCACATCGTCGAGAAGCGGGCGCTGGCGGCAAAGAACTTCGGCACCGCCGACCTGCGGCGGGTGCTCGGGCTGCCGTCCCTGCCCGAGCCCCTCACCGGGCCTGAGGCTGCCCGGAAGTGACGGACGCGAGGATCTCTTCGAGGATATCGACCGCGTCCCGGACATAGAGGGGGCAGAGGGTCCGGGTGAGGTTCTGCTTACGGGCCCGGTCGAGTCCCTCCCCGGTTGAGAGGTCGCAGCCGAGGAGTTCGCTGCAGGAGACGGTGCCACGTTTGAGGGTGAACCGGGTGATGAACTCCCGGGTGAGCCCATACGTCCACTCCCTCGCCTCCTTCTCGTCGGCACCGGTGCTCCCGACCAAGAGCCCGATGGCGAGAACCCCGCCCGAAACCGCTCCGCACGTGCCCCCGGTACGACCTGCCCCGGCACCGAACCCCGTGGCCGCACAGAGGACGACCTCTTCAGGCACCCCGGCATCACCCGCGAAGACCGAGCTGACCGCCTGTGCACAGTTGTAACCCTGCATGAAGCGGGAGACCGCCTCTTTTGCCCTATCGCCCATCCAATTCACCTGGAGGTTGATTGCGCTCCTGACGGCTTCAATTTTCCGCGGCATGGCACGGTGCTGGAAGAGTTTAAGAACCCGCCCGAGAAAATAGACGTATTTCGGTAAGACTCTCCGACGGAGCGGTTAGCCATGAAAAGAACAGCACTGATCATCGCCCTGATTATCGCTCTGGTTCCAGCGGCTACCGGGGCGGAGGCCTCCTTCTACGGTGTACCGACGGGAAGCATAGTCAACGACGTTGCGATCACCGCAGACGGCCGATATCTGGTCGCAGGGACGGAGGGGGGGAACATCGTCTGCCTGCAGCGGGACGGCACCGTCCCCTGGAACGTGAGCGCCCCCGGTGCGGTGACCGCGGTTGCCGTCGCGGACGCCGGGGGTTACGTCGCCGCCGGAACCGGGAGGGGCGACGTACTCCTCTTCGACGGGAGTGGCGGCCGATACTGGACGAAGAGCGTCGCAGGACCCGTCCGCGACCTTGCCTTCGCGGGTGACGGTCAGTCGCTCGCGGTGGCGGGCGATCGCGTCGTCCTCTTCAACAACCTCGGGAATGAGGACTGGGACCGTGCCGTGCAACCGGGCGCCCGCTCCAGCAGCACAAAACCGTACTTCACGTCCGTCGCTTTCACCAGCGACGGCAAATACATCGTCACCGGCACCAGCAACGGCGCCATCCTCTTCATGAACCGGCAGGGGAACCTGATCTGGGAGGGACTCGCCCGCGGCGCCGTCACCGCTGTCGACGTCTCCCGTGACGGGTCGGTCGTCGCCGCCGGGAGCCGGGACCGCGCCCTCCAGATTTACGGCAGGCCAGGAGGGGTCCCCTGGGCGATGCCCACCGGAGCGCCGATCCTCACGATTGCCCTCTCCGGGGACGGACGGTTCGTGGTCGTCGGCAAGGAGGGTGGCGACGTGGAGTGCTACCGGCCGAGCGACGCCCTTCTCTGGACGAACAGGACCGGAAGCGACATCCTCACCGTGGGCATATCCCGACGAGGCGAGGCCGTCGCGGCCGGAACCGCCAATGGGACCGTCCGCCTCTGGAGCAACACCGGAGATGCGCGCTGGTCGTTTGACGCCGGTACCCCCGTCGGGGCGGTCGCCCTCTCGGACGGCGGCGATTACCTCGCCGCGGGTGCGGGTGAGCGGGCCTTCATCTTCAAGACGGCCGATGTGCCGGTGACGGCGGCGACGGAAGAGACGGGGGATGACGCCACGGCGGAGCCGACCCGGGCCGGAGGAGCGAGTGTGTTCCTCGGGCTCCTCGCCGTTGCGGTCGCGGGTCTTCTCCTGCGTCGGTGATCCGGGGGGCAGGCTCTACCTCCACCGGCTGAGCCGGAGGGGAGTACCGTCTAGTTCACCGATGCCGACGGGCGGGTGATTGCAACCCTCGATATCGCGGAGGTGACGGAGCCGGGCACGATCACTGCTGCGGTGAACGCGACTCCATCCAATCCCGGTATCGATCGGCGCTGGCAGTTCGATGCGGGCGACGCCAACGTCAGCGGCGAACTGGCCCTCTACTACAGGAACGACGTCGAGTCGTGCTGCTTCCCGATGGAGAACCGGTTCGTCAGCGACGCGGCGGTCAGGGACGGCAACTATTCACAGTGGGATCTGGAGATCGTTTGGGAGGACGAATCCGGAGAACTGACGACGCTCGAAACCCGCATCAACCCGTACTCGAACAAAGTGTCCGCAGACGTCTCCCTGCGGTCGTCCATGAACTCAGGAGGGATTCAGTGGATAATGTGTGAAAAATTCGGTAAGAATACAGGGAAAGGAAGATCCTCCGAAATGGAAGAAGGTCGAAGAGGGGCGGATTGATTAATGTTGCTGCTTGGTCCGGGTCTCACCGCGCCGCCGCACGTGGGGCCGATGTTCCCTTCAGACCCGAGACTCCGCGCTGTATGGCATTCCAGAGGAGTGTGTGGAAGGGGTAGTGGCCGCAGCGCTGACATGAAGAAAGGTTACGATTCAATTGCAGCCTTAAACCGCGGGAAGAGCCCAAAAACAGCCTCATTGATTATCCGGCTTTAAATAGTTCTTTTTTCAGCCATATTAGGAGTCCAACAGAGAAGATTGCTATAGATATCCCGAAAAGTGCATCGCAAAAGGTAATATCTACTATACATCTCTTTACTCCAGCCAAATAAACTCCGAAGAACAGCGCCCCTAGCCCACCTAGCGCATACATCTTCCATGTAGTCTGAATATCCTCTTCTTTCTGATGCGTGTCATGGGGATCCTCTTCAGCGCAACCATTTTTTGCCTCAAGGAAGTCTCCGCGTTGAAGTCCATATGTTGTAATGAATTTTACTAATTCAAACAAAGAGCAGACCATATAGATAAACAAAGATACTGAAAATACCATTAACGTAGGATCATAGAAGACGAAACGCAACAGTAACGAGATCATTAGAACAAGTAATGGGATATACAAATTCCATTGAAAAACAGTCAGTATGTTGTCAAATTCCTTAATCCGTTTCCATGCTAGTATGAATTCTTTATCTGTGAAGGACACAACGATTGCTAGTCCCGCTAATACAATAGAAAAGAACGTCGCGGAGATTGTTGTAAATACTCCTAGTATGGGGTCCGCAACCTCAGCATCTATATTCCAAGAACTAAGATATCCAATTATGAAAAATGACGCTAGTGCAACATAGGTATCACTAGAGAAGAGTATTCTAACTCCTATCTGATGGAACCTCCCTCGGAAACTTCTGTCACACATTGCCTTGCCAGTTTCTAATTGAAATGCTCAAATACCATCCTGAATGGGGCTGGTTCTCGAAACTATCTCCCCATATCGGAAAGTGTCATTACCATTACTTAGCAGGTCCCTGATTTAAGGCCTCTTCTCTTTGTCCGTTGATTTTGACATGCTAGCCACTCACCTTGGAATGAAATCTTTTAGAATATTTATTACTGAAGAGATTATGTTCTTCAAACGTACAATATTCTCCCCATCATTTTTGTCTAATTCGGCCTTCTCCTTTACAGGAAGGTTATAGGAGTTTATGACCTCTTCTTTCTGAAGTCCATCAGATTTTTCCTTTAGGCCAGTAACTTTTGCACTTCCATAGCCCTCTTCAGCCAAGGCCAATCCACTATTTAGCAAACCATCCTCTCCTTTTAGGTCAAGCCCGCTTCCAGAACTTGCTTCGATCGTAATCCTAGTTGCGTGCAAATTTCTGATTAATGCATCCATCTTTGTGGAAGAAGGAGTCATATCAGGGTTTGTAGGGACCAAACTCAGTTTTACCGAGGTGATTACTGATAATTCGTTAATTCTCTTTGTAATTTTCCTTTTATCAGTAATCAGGTTCAATTTCATCATCTCTGAACCATAAATGCCATTATAGACCCCAGAAATGATCCAGAGTGGAGCTTTTTCACCCACATTTCTCTTTGACTCATAGGCGAATACATGGTTTCGAAGATCGATGAGGAAATTACATACAAATGCCTCTCGTTGGTATTCTGGTTTAAAGTCTTTCGTTACATTGTCCGCTATTGATGCAATATGTCCTTTGCACTTTGCTATTCGGCCATAGATATAGTCCTCCCCCTCTTGTACTCCCCCAAACTTCCATTCTACGTTCTTTTTACTTATTTTCGACTTTCCAGGGCCGACGAGGTGCTTTAATATATCTGTATCCCAAGAAATTACCTTTAATAAGCGCTTCTTTTCTTGTTCTAATTTGTTTCCTTCCTCAAAGAAGTCATCAAGTGTAGGGCTGAAGGTTATTCGGGCGAAAAGGAGATTACTAGACATCATTGAGGGTGATGCATAGGCACATATATGCCTTCCTTTTTAAACGAATCGCACTGGTGCTTATTCTCTACATAATTTGCCCTCAGCGGATTGCATAAGCTTATGTTTGTTACTTTAGAGATCTGATTCTTCGTGGGTAGATCACCCCCGGTCTTAAATGTACAGTATCAACTAAGCCCCGGCCCGGTGTGCCGCGCCTCTTGAGGGAGAAGAAGCACTAGACCTCTTCAGCCCCTGCGGAGGTGCGCGGCCTCTGTTCCTCCCTTTCACGTTGACCCCTCACGTATGACCCCCTCTCTGGGAAGTTAGGTTATCCGAAACAGTATGAACAGATACACAACTGTCATGACAGTAGAAAGGAGAAGAGAATTATGGCGCGGAAAGGAAAAGGGGAAAAAATACGAGCGTAAGCGGAAAAGGTATACGTTCACCCTATCGGATAAGGCACACGAATCTTTGAGAAACAGGGTTCCAAATGCGCCCCAGTTCATAGAAGAACTGATAAAAAGAGCGGAAACGAGATTTAGCCCACGATTGTGACGAACTCCCCAATCGAAGTGGACCCGGCGGGATTTGAACCCGCGGCCTCTCTGTCCCAACCGAAGGGGCTCCGCCCCTTTCGAAACCCCCGGCGATCTACGGTCGCCTAGGAACATATGAAAAATTCATACAAAAATGAAGTCACGAAACAGATGAATGGACCCGGCGGGATTTGAACCCGCGGCCTCTACGTTGCGAACGTAGCGATCTACCCCTGATCTACGAGCCCAAAGATAGGAGATCAGAGTATGATCTCGATATCTAGTTTTTCTGCCAGTTCCTTATATCTGTTCCTGATCGTGACCTCGGTTACGCCGGCAACCTCGGCGACCTCGCGCTGGGTCCGCCGCTCTCCGCCGAGGATCGACGAGATGTAAATGGCGGCCGCAGCGACGCCCGTCGGGCCTCTGCCGCTCGTAAGTTCGCGCTCGCCGGCCTGCCGGAGGATCTCGACCGCCCTGCTCTGGACCTCACCCTTCAGGTTCAGGCCGGAGCAGAAGCGCGGTACATAATCGATCGGGGACGTCGGCAGGAGCTTCAAACCGAGCTCGCGGGAGATGAACCGGTAGGTGCGCCCGATCTCTTTCCTCGATACCCGGGATACCTCTGCGATCTCATCGAGCGTCCGGGGCACACTGCACTGACGGCATGCCGCATACAGCGCCGCTGCCGCGACCCCCTCAATGCTCCGGCCGCGGATCAGATTCTTGTCCACAGCGTCGCGGTAGACCACTGCCGCGGTCTCGCGCACGTTCCGGGGCAGGCCAAGCGCAGACGCCATCCGGTCCAGTTCCGAGAGCGCGAACGCCAGGTTCCGCTCGGTCGCGTTCGAGACCCGGATACGCCGCTGCCACTTCCGGAGCCGGTAGAGCTGGGCGCGGTTCTTGCTCGAGATCGCACGGCCGTAGGAGTCACGGTTCCTCCAGTCGATCATCGTCGAGAGACCCTTGTCGTGGATCGTGAACGTCATCGGCGCACCGACACGGGAGCGCTTCATGCGCTGGTCGTGGTCGAACGCACGCCACTCGGGGCCGCGGTCAATGAACTCCTCGTCAAGGACGAGACCGCAGTTCTGGCAGACGAGTTCGGCGCGCTCGTAGTCGTGGACAAGCTGGCGGCTGCCGCACTCAGGACAGACGGATTGAACACTCTCCTCAGTGCGCTTCTTCTCCGTCTCTTTGACTTTCTGCTCCCCTCTCTTCTTCAGGGCCTCACGCTGCAACTGCAGCTGCTTTAATTTTTCAACTTCTGCCATTGATTATACACCTATTTTGCAAAGATTTTCTCGCCAACCTGTACGGAACAGCCATTGTAGCAGAGGACTACGGCATAGGGAGATGATATATTCCCAAAGATGTCAACTACCTTCCCTACGAGCTTTAACCGGCGATCCACGGCCTCACCGTAGAGGCGGGGCAACTGTGCGGCATCACATCGCAAGATTAACAAGCGATTGCCGCAAACACTTACAGAACGTCCGATTAACCGCAAACTGCAACCTCTAGGGGATACTATAGTTGGAAGTATTTAGTAACACATATATATTGACCGTTAGGGTATAAAAACATTTTGCTAAAATATAAATACCCCATCTCACTTCTGCAGAAGCCGATTTATATCGAGGGAGAGAATTTCCCGGGATTCCGCCTCTGTCAGCCCGGCGCCGAGCGCGACCGCCCACCGTGCCTCCTTAGACATCAGATCGGACGGTGCATGCGTATCGGAATCGACCACAAGCCGACAGCCAGCCTCCCGGGCCACCCGCACCACATGACCGTTGGTGCGGTTATGCCCGCCCCTTGAGGTGATCTCGAGCACAATCCCGCGCTCCGCAGCTGCGCGGGCATCCTCGGCCGCTATGAGCCCCGGATGGGCGAGCACGTCTACGTAATCACACGTGCAGGCGGCGCGGTTGGTTCCGGGAGCGACCGGCTCCACCACCGTCTCGCCGTGGACTACGACGATATCGGCACCGAGCCGTTTTGCGTCGCGCGCAAGTGCCGGGATCAGGGACGGCGGAACATGGGTGAGTTCCACCCCGACAAGCAGGCCCACATCGTAACACCGCGCCGAATCCCGGACCTCGGCGACCGACTCCACCAGGTGCGCGAGGTTGGAGGCGTCCGCGTGATCGGTGATGGCGAGGGTGTCGTAACCGAGCACGGCGGCCCGACGGACCAGCTCCGTCGGGAGGAGTTCACCGTCGGAGAAGAGGGTGTGGGTGTGCAGGTCGTACATCACCGTCACTTCCGCCCGGCAAGACTACCGGCAACCTTCCGGATCAGATCTCCCTTGCTCCCTTCCCATTCTGCCACGATCCGGCCTTCGTGCTCGGCCCACCGGGCGGGGTGGTGGTGCTCTTCCACCCGGTGCGGGACCTTCATCTTCCGCAGGACAGCCTCGATGGCAGTGAGTTCCGGCGACTTCACGCCAAGGTTCCTCGGGACGCGACGCCCCTCCCGCCGTTGTAGCGTGACGTCAAAATAACAGGGATACAGGATGCGCTCAACGCTCATTGTCGTATGGTTTGGGTGGTTAACCTATAAACAGATCATGATCACAGTATATACCATGCACCATATCGACGTCCACGTGGAGAAGGACATCTACGACGTCAACAACCGCATTGCAGACGCCAACGCGAACCACCTCAAGGACCACGGCATCCGGGCGTTCGACCTCCTCGGCGCCATCGGGTCCGGGAAGACCGCCCTGATCGAGCGCATTGTGCCGCTGCTTCAGGGGCGGGGGCTCCGCGCGGGCGCCATCGCCGGGGATGTCTATGGCGACGATGATTTCAAGCGGATCGTCGCCCTCAACGTCCCGGCCTACAACGCGAACACCGGGAAGGAGTGCCACCTCGACGCTCACCTGGTGGAGCATGCCATCGAGCACCTGCCGCTCGATGAGATCGACGTTCTCTTCATCGAGAACGTCGGCAACATGGTCTGCCCGACCGATTTCCGGCTGGGCGCCGAGAAACGGATCGTTGTCGTCAGTTCGACGGAAGGCGACGATGTGGTGAACAAACACCCGATGATGTTTCGCAGCAGCAATATCGGCGTCATCAACAAGGTCGACCTCGCTCCATTCGTCGGTGCCAACCTCGACCGGATGGAGCAGGATATGCACCGCTACAACCCGGGGATGCAGGTCATCCGGACGAACATGAAGACCGGAGAGGGGCTTGGGGATCTGCTGGACGCGATCCTCGCCTGATCAGCAGGGTTAAATATCCCGGTATCGAATAGTTATAGCACTTTAACGAGAGATTGCTATCCCACGACGGGTATCGCGTCCTCAACAGAGTATTTTCGGTGGTCATATGCAGTGGCAAGGAAGATCAGTAAGAAAGCCATCGGGTGGACGCTACCACACCTCCCAGGGCAAGAAGAGATCGGAGATCGGAAGAGCTCCGGCAGAGACGCACATCGGTGAAGAACGCAAGAAGATTGTCCGCACCTTCGGGGGCAACCTGAAGGTCCGGGCACTCAGGGTAGACTACGCGACGGTCGCGAACCCCGCAACCGGCGAGACCCACAAGGCGAAGATCGAGACGGTCGAAGCAAACAGCGCCAACCCCAACTACGTCAGGCGGAACCTCCTGACCAAGGGCGCTATCATCAAGACCGATCTCGGGCGCGCACGGATTGTCAGCAGACCGGGCCAGGACGGCGTCGTCAACGCCGTTCTGCTCGCATAGGATACCCTTTTTTTACGACCGGATGTAGTACCAGCCCCCCGCCTGCTTAACGATCAGTTCCACGATAGCGGACCCAACAACCTCCCCGTAGCCGGGGAAGTCCTTCTCCGACAGACTCCGTGAACGGAGCGTATCTTCATAGACGACGAAGCGGACGCCGTGACCCGCGAGCAGGCCCATGAGGTCAGTGTTCGGGCCGCCGGCACGGAGTCCCTCCACCCCGTCGGCGTGGACCACCATCTCGACCTCGACCCCTTCAAGGTCGGTGACAAGGTTTTTCGCGCTCCTCAGGGCCAGGCCCGCCTTCTCGTGCTCGTCCAGATGGATGACGACCTGCGGAGAGGGATCATATCGCCGTCACGCTCCCGCGGAGGTCGGCGTTGACGGGCCCTCTCGAAAGGTAGCGTTCGAGTGCCTCGATCGCCCGGATATCGAGGTTCTCCCGGTTCTTCCCGTAGGCAGGCGGCACGCCCTGGCCGGTGACGAACGCTGCATGGTAGACCGCGTCCGGGTCAAGCCTTCTCCCGCCCACAAAAAACTCCTGGATCCGCAGGCCTGGCGGATTCTCGATCCTGCAGTAGAGGGTGACCCCCATACAGCGCTTCACGTAGCCGCCCATCTGGCCGTAGGGGTCCCGTGAAAAGGTCCGCTCCAGGTTCTCCTCCATCATCGCCCGGAGTTCCCGGCCCGTGATCTCGACCGTCGAGACCGGGGGGTTCACCGGGATGATGTTCCAGAGGTCATTTGCCGTGAGGGGGCCCGGCGGCACCGGAGCGCCGTAGCGCCAGCCGTTCGAGAATGCCATCCGGGCACCCGTGACGTCGATGAGCGCCTGCAGGAGGAAGTTGTCCATCGTGGCCTCGATGACCGTGTTCCGGTTGAGGCCTATCCGGGTCTCCCCGACAACCCGGGAGAGACGCTCGCGGTGCGGGTCCATGACCTTCCCGACCATCTCTTCGACACCGGGATCGGGCCGGATCTCTTCCCCGATGACGATGAGTTCGTGGTCGAACCGTTTCACCCGCCGGTTCTCGACCGTAAGGTCGAGCCGCCCGATGAAGGAGCCGTGGCAGCCGGACTGGATGATGACGGTGTCGTTGACGACCGCGGGTTCGAAGAGCCGGTTGTGGGTGTGCCCCGAGAGGAGGACGTCGATCCCGTCCACCTCCCGGGCGAGTTTCACCTCCTGGGGAAAGCCGAGGTGCGAGATCGCCACGACGAGATCCACCCCCTCGTCGTCGCGAAGGTGGGCGATGTGTCCCGGGAGTTCCTCGTTACCCAGGGAGAAGTGGATACCTTTCGAGAAGGAATCCGGCATCACCTTGTCGACGATCGTGGCGGCGATGCCGATGACGCCCACCTGCAGCCCCTCGGTCTCGCAGACCGTGTACGGGGGGAAGACGAGGCTTCCGGTCGCGTCGTCGTAGCAGTTGTCGGCAAGGACCGGGTAGTCGAGCCTCCCGGCCACCTTCCGGAACTGCTCCGGGCCGTAGGCGAACTCCCAGTGGGAGGTCATGGCATCGAACCCGAGGGCGTTTAAGACCGGAACGAGCGCCTCGCCTTCCGACTGGACGGCAGGGTAGGTTCCGTGGATGGTGTCGCCGCAGTCAAATGCGAGCACCTGGTCCGGGTGCGCATCGCGGGTCTCTTCAAAGAGCGCGGCTATCCGGGAATACCCCCCCGCCGTCCGGTACCCTGGCGGCCCGGCGGCGTAGAAGAGTTCCTGGTGCGGCTCCAGATACCCGTGCGAGTCGTTCATCTGCAGGAGCGTAAGATGGTCCGTCATATGGGTGCAGGGAGGGAGAGGTGTGCCAAAAACTTTTGTGTCTCCAGCGGATCACATCCTTTTTACGTTCCGCAGACCTCAATTCTAGTGATGCGCAGGATATACCATCGTTTCCCCCAATCCATCGACCTCGATTTCGAACTCGTCCGGCCGTTCCGGGAGGTCCTTGCCTGCATAGTCAGGATGCACGACACCCATACGACCGTTCGGGGGGCCGACGGCCTCGTCAAGGAGCGGACCCTGATCCAGGTCGCGGACGGGCGGACCCAGTTCCTGGACCTCGCTGCCCTGGCACCGCTCCCCGAGAAAGTCACCGAGATGGCGGACTTTCGGGTCGATCTGCAGAGGACGCTCCTTACCCCGGATAAACGGCTGCCAGTCTCGGAGAACGTCTTTTTTCTCCGGGTCGTCGACAAGGGTCCGGTGACGGAGTGCTACGTCGCCAAGGAGAGCCGTCTTGGGGATCTGGATGCGATGGACCTGCGAAGAATGCTCAAGGGTGCCTGCGAGTGAGCGTCAAGATTGCGGTTGCCGCACCGTTCAAACACATGCGTAAAGATCGGCTGCAGAGGAGCGAGTTCGTCTTCTACATCGCCATCGACCGGAAGTGGATGAATAAGGAGCAGGCGAACCAGCTCCTGGACCGGGCGAGGTCGGAGGGGCTCATCGAGGTGGACGGGGGATCTATCCGGCCGCTCTTTGACGTCGCGGAAGTCTCGATACCACTCGGGTTCAAGCCCACCTCCGATGTCCTCGCAGTGGCGGAGAGCCCCTACGAAGAGTTGATCGGGCGAATCACCGCCGCAACCGAAAAACCGCCGCAGGAGGTCGTCGCCGAGCTCCACCGGGTCGTCACCGACCACTTCGATGGCAACCTCCGGGTCGAGGCGGCGGTGGTCA
This sequence comes from Methanomicrobiales archaeon HGW-Methanomicrobiales-2, assembly GCA_002839645.1. Taxonomy (GTDB): domain Archaea; phylum Halobacteriota; class Methanomicrobia; order Methanomicrobiales; family Methanoculleaceae; genus Methanoculleus. Next base: position 35,053 of record PGYL01000009.1, read on the forward strand.
TCCTCGCGAGGAAATACGGGGTGGCGTTCGAGGACAAACTGCCTGCGCTGGAACGATCGGTCGCAAAGAAGAGATAAACCTCAATCTTTTTTTCTGCCACACAGGAGCAATTCACGCCTGCCGCTCGCCGACCTCTTTCAATGAGCCGGTCCATCCACGCGGGGATCCGCACATCGGTACCGGGTCGGGACGCAGGGTTTGGTATCGATGACGGGGCTGCCGTCGACAGCGTCGAGCCCCGATAACTTCGAGAACGTTCGTCCGCCGCGCATGCAACGCAACAACGGTCGCGATTACGGGGTTGGGACGGGCGGGGCTGCAGATCGAGAAGACCTCGGGGTATGAATGCAGGGTGGATCGTCCCGGAGCTCCTCCAGGAAAAACAGATCTCGATAAAAAGATGGGTGCTGATTTATTCAGCCGCCGCCTCGGGCTGGCTGAAGTATTCGGCTAAGGGTTTTGCACCGCTCGTCTTCACGGCGGCGTTAATCTGGACGAAATCGGCGCTGATCTCGTTGCCCCGCACCGACTTTCTGCGGCGCTCCCCGTCCATGACCGGGTGGAACCCGACGCCCTCAGAGAGAAGAAGCCTCCTCCGTGCGGGTCCGGGAAGGTCGCGGCGTGCCGGGATTCCGGTCTTGTCCGTGCCACCGGTGATCTTGATCGTGTAGCCAGTAAGGCCCAGGACGCCCCCGTCGATCTCTTCACCGATGCGCTTGCCGATGAGCGCTCCTGCCGCGGGGCCGGTCGCATCAACCTTATATGAGCGCCCGGTTTCTGGTTCTGATAGTATAATTTTGAAATCTACCATGTTAACGACTCCTTCGAAAGTACCTATACAATTTGAGAATATGGTATTAAAAGTCTACCTTTACGGGGCTGAAGAGGGGTGATAGCCGGGAGAGGCCCCGCGCCCGGGAGCAGGGCAGTTCACTTCCCCCAGAAGGGGTCCTGCCGCCGCCTGAGGATGGTGAACTCCTCGAGGGTCTCCCGCAGGCTCGGGCTTAAGTGGCTGATCATCTCCCGCTCGATCACCTTCACGTGCCGCTCCGGTATGTCCACGTAGAGGTCGTCGTCGACGTTTATCTGACGGCCGACCGTCGGCCCCTCGATGGAGATCGCCACCTCCTTGCCTGCCTCCGCTTCCTGGACAGTCTCGTTCTTCGCCTGGATCTGCTTGATGCGGCCCACCTTCTTGCCGTTCGGGAGGGCCAGGTCGACACCGCTCTGGAGTTTCCCCCCGAGGATCCGGACGCCGACCACTGCCGGGTTGCTCTGCCGGAAGACGCAGTTCGGGAGGATCCTTATCTTCGCGGGCATGACCAGTTTCTCGAACTGCTGCCGCTCGAGTTCCTGCTTCTTCGCCTCGCGCCATTCGACGTAGTCGTCGAGGAGCTGGTAGATGACCCCCCCCTCGAACATGCTGACATGGGACATCGAAGTGTCCGCCAGGGTGTCGACCGCGTCCGGCAGGACCGGAGTGTTGAAGGCGATGATCGCGCTGTGGAGGGGATCTTTGATCGTCCCCGCCTCGATGATGTCGTGACGGGTGACCGGCCCGACCGTGGCCCGCATCACCTGGATCTGGTGGCCCTCGAGTTCTTTGGAGAGCGCTTCGAGGGCGCCGATGGTGTCTGCCCTGATGATGACCCCGATCTCGGAGAGGTTCACCTGGATGTCCTGGACCTCGTGGCGGACCCGCTCGATCATCTCGTCCCGGTTCCCACCCCGGATGACCCGGAGAGGGGAACCCGCGATGACCCCGTCGAGTTTCGGGGCGGCGACCTTGATACCCGCAGCGGCGGTGACGGACTTGACCCGCTCGAACCGCTCCTCGATCAGGATCTCGCTCATGGGGCGGGGCTTTAAGAGAGAACGCACTTTGGTCTCGATGATCTGGTCGTTCCCTGCGACGACGATCTCGTCCCCGACCTTGAGGGTGCCGTCATAGAGGATCACGTCGAGCGTCAGCCCGAGCCCCCGCTCCTCCTTCACCTCGAGCACCGTGCCGGCGCCGGGGCCGTCGGCGCTGACCTTGAGGTTCTCGGTCATGTAACGCTGGGCGAGCCCGATCAGCACCATGAGAATGTCGGGAAGGCCCTCGCCGGTGATGGCGCTCGTCGGCACGATGCAGATGTTCCGCGCAAAGTCCGAGACCCGGTCGAACCGCTCGGAGCTGAACCCGAGGTCGGAGAGTTTGCCGACGAGTTCGTAGACCTTCGTCTCGACCATGCCCTGGACGCGCTCGTTCTGCTGCGAAAACGTCTTCTTGAACGGCTGGCCCTTCTGCACGCGCCATCCGTGGATGCGGTCGACTTTGTTCGCCGCGATGACGAACGGGGTCTTATAGTTGCGCAGGATCTGGAGCGCCTCGATCGTCTGGGGGCGGAAGCCCTCGTTGATATCCACTACGACGATCGCCATATCGGCAAGCGCCCCGCCGCGCGCACGCAGCGTGGTGAAGGCGTGGTGCCCGGGGGTGTCGATGAAGAGGAGGCCCGGAACGTTGACGCTAATCTGGCTCAAGGCTCCGCCCATACGGGTGATCGCGTCGATGGGGACGAGCGTGGCACCGATGTGCTGCGTAATCGCGCCCTCCTCGGTGGATACCACGGACGAGCCCCGGATCCTGTCCAGGAGCGATGTCTTACCGTGGTCTACGTGGCCCATCACGCAGACGATGGGTGTCCTGATCGTTGATTGCTTTGCCATGATAATCACCTTCCGGTATATGAAGTCTGGACGAATAAACCCAAAAAACCTGGAATATTGACCATTTTGCCGAATCACGCCAGAGTCTGGGCGATCCCCCTACCCCGGGGCTTCGCTCGGCGCCCGGAACACTGGTACGTTATAGAACATGGAGTCTATTAATAATTCACCCCGTTGCCTACCACGTCCGGCCGGACGCGATCGAATTCGGCAGCGTGGCGGCCGGATGCCCGTTGAAAGACGGGATTGCCGGCGATCCCGGTCTGACGTGCATCCATGGTTCACCGGGCGGCATGGAACACGGGCGCAGTGGAGAGATACCTTAATCAAATCCAACTTCCAACTATTATGAGCGCCTTGCCAGGGTGGGGTAGTTGGTTATCCTAAGGGACTGTGGATCCCTCGACCCGGGTTCGAATCTCGGCCCTGGCCTTCTCATTTCAACTCCGATTTTATCAAATCGTTAAACCACCCATTCCCGACCTCGTTTTCATGAAAGAAGCGCTCGCAATGCCACCCCGGGCACCCCGGCCGTTCCAGCCCGTCAAACCGGAGTCTCGCCGACGCATCGGTCCGGTGTGCTATCGCCGAGAAACGGCTCACCGAAGACGATGCCGCATTCATCCGGGAATATATCGCCGGGACGCGGGCATCCGGCGGCATCGGCCCCTGCAGAACAACACCGTTGCGAACCTCTACCGGGGGCCCATGCCACCATCTCCATGGCCTCAACCCAGAGATAGTCAAGAACCCCCGATCCTGAGAGTCTCCCTTCAGCGCGGGGTGGTCACCCATACAACCTACGCGATCCGCTTTCCTGCTGCCCCGAACCGGGGAGTCTGGTCGTAGATCTCTTCGACCGTGAGGACAACCGCCGCCATCCTTTCCGTGCGAGCCGCGAACTCCTTACTGTGTCCGATCCAGACGCTCCTGTCAAGCGCCGCCGTTACATCGTCATCCCTGTGGATCGCCACCCCTCCCTTCACCTGGTACGCGGTAAACGGCGGGGCCCATTCCCAGGCACAGAGCGACGCAACAGGATGCCGCGTGAGGTTCTCGTAGGTCTGCATGAAATAAAGCTCGCCCCAGACGATGGTCTCGGGATCCCTGACCATCACCGATCTTGCGGCAACATTGGGCATCCCATCGGCTCCGATGGTCGCGACGGGAACCGAATGCCAGTCTTTCAGGAGTTTAACGAGGGTATCGGGCATCACTACCATGGATCATCACACCGGGAACAACTGCGTCCTGACATTGTCAGGACTCTGAGCAGTCCCGGGACTGTTCCCCGGGCATGCTCATAGGTGTTCCGGTGCAGTACATAGCGCCGTGCAAGACCGCACCGTTGCCGGGGTTGCCGAAGCACTGCGGGAGTAAACCATACGCATGGTTTTTCACCAGATCCACGCTTGCTTCGCCAGGTTATCGTAGTCAAGGGGCCAATCGGGACGCCGGAGCACCGTGCAGAACTCAAGAGAGAGCGCATCAAAGAGATCCGGCTCTGAGGTGCGGGGGCGCTCCGGTCCGCTACACGGCAGACGCATGACTTCGAAGAGACTCGTCGTCAACGTCAGGCATAACTATCCGGGGCGCCATAACCCACTCCATGGACAGAGAGAGCATCAGCATACTCATCCTGGCATCACTCGTCGTGCTCGGCTGCATCGTTGCCGGGTGCACCGATATGCCGCAAACGACATCCGGGCAGCCGGCTCCCCCCGCCGATCAGGAGACACCGGGCCCGGCTGGAGAAGGCATCGGCAACGTCTCGGCGGGGAACAACAGGTTCGCGGCCGACCTCTACCGGCAGATTGCAGGCGACCCGACGTATGCGGGTAAAAACATCTTCTTCTCGCCCTACAGCATCTCTTCGGCCCTCGCGATCACCTACGAGGGCGCCCGCGGCACGACCGCCGACGAGATCGGGTCGGTGCTCCACCTTCCGGAGAACGAAACCCTCCAGAGATCCGGGTTTGCCGGGCTCGATGCCGCCCTGAACAACGGGGACGAGAACTACACCCTCCGCACCGCAAACGCCCTCTGGGCGGAGGAGACCTACCCGTTCCTCCCGGCGTATGTCGATGCGGCCAGTCGGTGGTACTCGGCAAACGTCACGAACCTCGACTTCGCCAACGACGCCGAAGCGTCGCGGCAGACGATCAACCGCTGGGTGGAGGAGAGAACCGAAGATAAGATCCGCGACCTCCTCCCCGGCGGTTCGATCGATTCCATGACCCGGCTCGTGATCACGAACGCGATCTACTTCAAGGGAACCTGGGTCAAGCAGTTCGATCCCGCCGAGACGACCGAAGAGGAGTTCCGGGTCTCCCCGGGCGAGGCGGTGCGGGTCGAGATGATGCACCGGACAGATGAAGACGCCATATACGGCTACGCGGAGACCGGGTCTCTCCAGATGCTCAGGATGCCGTATGCGCACGGGAACGGAACCGAACTCTCGATGCTCGTCCTCCTCCCGAAGGAGGAGAATCTGACAGCGGCGGAGGAGGCGCTGGACCCCGGGACGCTCGCTGAGATACAGGATTCACTGACCGACCGGCGCGTCAGGGTCGTCTTCCCGAAGTTCACGCTTGAAGCGGAGTACAGCCTTCCGGGAACCCTTGCAGCGATGGGGATGCCGACGGCCTTCTCCGATGCGGCTGATTTTTCCGGGATGGACGGCACACAGGATCTCTTCATCAGCGACGTCGTCCACAAGGCGTTCGTCGACGTAAGCGAGGAGGGGACCGAGGCCGCGGCGGCGACCGGGGTCGTCATAAACGTGGCGAGCGCGCCCGGCGGGGACACCACGCCCGTCTTCCGGGCCGACCACCCGTTCGTCTTCCTCATCGTCGAGGAGGATACCGGCACGATCCTCTTTGCAGGAAGGGTCGTTGACCCGGAGAGCGTGTAAGGACGGTTAGAGGAGAGACGGCGGTAACCGGCTGCCGTCTCACGCCTCCGTGAGCCGCTCGACGATCGTCTTCTGCAGGTATCCGATGATCGGCATGTCCGACCCGATCACCGCATACCGCCCCGACCCCGCGGTGGCGATGGCAAAGAAATCCCGGCCGTCGACCAGGATCGAGCATTCGTCCCTCCGGAGGCCCTCCATCACAGACTCGTTCACCGGCCGGGAATTCAGGAGCTCGATCACGGTCCCCCTGGCCTCATAAATCGGGAGGTTGATATCGGCACACTCTGCCCTGTTCTGCACGACCACATAGAGATCGATCTTGCGTTCGAGCGGCTTGATGACCGTGTAATACTTCCGGAGGAACTCGGGGTTGTGGCAGAGGATCACCATGCCCCTTTTCACCCGCCGGAAGAGCGCGGAGATATGGTTCTCAATCGCCCACCCGCTCCGGAGGATGAAGAACGAGTCCGCAGGAAGGCGCGGTTTGACTGAGAGGCCCTTCAACGCCTCGCGGGTCTCCTCGAGAGAGCGGATATAGTCTTCTTTGAGCCGGTCGAAGATCACGTCGATGTCGAGCACGTAGTAGGATGCCGGAGAACCCTCTTCTACACCGATGAACCCCCGCCGAGCCAGATCGTTTAAGATATCGTAGATTCGCCCTCGGGGGACCCTGCTCGTCTCGTGGATGTCCCGTGCGGTCGCTTTCTGCAGCCCGACAAGCGTTGAGTAGACACTCGCCTCGTACTCGTTCATCCCGAGGGCGCGGAGCCCGTCGACGATCGCATTCACCATTACAACTCTATTGAGTTGCACCAGACATATGGATTGTGGGGGAGAGAGATAGATCAGCGAGAGAACCTCCTCGCACGACCGTCCCCTGCCGGGAGCGTCATGCCGCTCCAGAGAGGACGGATGAGAACAGCACGCAGAAGCGATACCACCTGAATCGAGAAGATCGGATACCGTCGCAACATAACCGAAAAATCGGGAGAACCGTCATAATCATGCCCCGACAGGTATCCGGCGGACCCGGCGGCAGGCCCGGATCCGGCCTGGCCGCGGTCCGCACGGCACCAGAACGTCCTTCCTATCCCCAACGCTGATCCCGGGCGCACCCCGCCAGATGACTGAACCCACATAATTCCGCGGGGGGATCCCACCCCGGAATCATAGCACGGGACGAGCCCTCTCCTGAGTTGCACTAAATTCATGATTGTCCCTTCGAAACAACTACTCCGATAAAATAAACCATTTTATAGCGAGGAAAGACGTGAACTGCACAACAACCTATACTACAGGGTCCCGTCGCGGCCCCGACGACCCGGTGTGCCGGAGGCAGGCAGGCCGGAACAGTCCCTGTAAAGAACCAGTTTTTGAGGAGACCGACCAGGTCTGGACCGAGGCCGGGTTTCTCCCGCCCGAGGATTACCGGCGGTTCGTGGCCCTGCTCCACCGTCTCGCCATGGAAGAAGAGGCCACAGCATCCCTGCTCTCGTCCGTCCTGACGGCAACGGCGGCGAAGTCAGGGACGGGCCGCGGCTACAGGATCCTTGACCCCGTGAAGCTCCGGCGCACCGCCGGGGAGTACGGGATCGGCTCCGCCGCCGGAGGCGAGACCGGGATCGCTCACGCCGTGACCCTCGCGATCATCGGTGAGTATGAGGCGAACATGCCGGAGGAGCACGCATGAAAAACCCGTACGAGTGGCTCGCAGACACCGTCAACAACCACACCTGGACCGTCGCCGGAATCGTGGCAGCCGTCTTCGTCCTGGCATGCTTCGGGCTCACGATGGTGACGATGGAGACCGGCGACGACACCTACATCGACAAGGACACCCCCCGCGGTGCGCTCCTCGCTCACTACAAGGATACTTACGGCTCCGACGCGATCATGCTCATCTATGAGGCGGACAGTGTTCGAAACCCCGAGATCCTCGGGTACATCGACCGTCTCCAGGAAGACCTTCGGAACGAACGCTACGTTGCCGGAGTCTCCGGTGTCGTCGATCTCCTCAAACAGGCGAACGGCGGCGCCCTGCCGTCGTCCAGAGCGGAGATCAACGGAATCATCGGGCAGGCCCCGCCGGAGATGGTCGAACGGATGCTGCCCTCGGACCTGATGACGATCAGCGTCATCGCCCTCGACCCGGGCGTCTCCACGCAGGTCCAGAGGCAGGTCCTCGAAAACATCGGGTCCATCATCGGCATATCGGAACCCCCGCCGGGCCTCTCGGTCACGGTCTCCGGAAGTCCGGCGTTCTCGAAGGAGATGGGTGAGGCGATGGGGGCGGAGATGGGCACGCTGATCCTTGCGGCCATGATCCTTATGACCTTCGCGGTGATGCTCCTCTTCTCCCACGTCCGCTACCGCCTCCTTCCCGTCGGGGTCGTGACCGTCGGGCTCATCCTGACCTTCGGGCTCATGGGCATCTTCGGGATCCCGGTCAGCATGGTGGTGATTGCGGCGTTCCCGGTGCTTATCGGGGTCGGAATCGACTACGCAATCCAGTTCCAGGCCCGGTTCGATGAAGAGAGCCAGCACTCCACTCTCCCGGAAGCCGTACGGACCACAATCGTCCACTCGGGCCCTTCAATCCTGATCGCCATGACGGCGACGGCCCTCGGATTCGTCGCGATGTTCTTCACCCCGGTGCCGATGATAGCCGACTTCGGGAAGGTCTGCGCCATAGGAGTGGCCTCCTGTTATCTTGCGGCGCTCATCATCGTCCCGGTGTTTGGAATCCTCACGAACTACCGGCCGAAAGAGGCAAAATCTGTCAACTCAGCCTCCGAATCAGGGCATTCTCTCGTCGAGCGCTATGAGCACCTCATCGGGAAGATGGCCTATGCCATCGCAAAACATCCGCTCCCGGTTCTCCTGATCTTCGGCATGATTGCGGTAGGCGGTTACTACCTCGACGAGAAGGTCCCCATCAGCGCAGACGAGAAGACCTTCGTTCCCGACAATATGCCCGCCCTTGAGGATATGGAGAAGATCACCCGGACGATGGGGGCAACGAGCACCATCCCGGTCGTCGTGACGGCGGACAACGTCCTGAGTTTGGAGACGCTTGCCTGGATCGAGCAGTTCGGGACGTATGAGCAGGAACACAACGACAAGATAACCGGCGTGACGAGCATCGCAACCCTGATCCGGGACTACAATGGTGGAGTCCTGCCTAGAACGAGTGCAGAGATCAACGAGGTCATCACCCTGATTCCGGAGGCGACCCTGAAGCGTTACCTCAACGGGAACATGGAAGCGGTCCTTGAGTTCTCGACGGTCTCGATGGAGATGGGCGCTCAAAAGTCCTTCATCGAGGGGATGAAGAACGATGTGGCGTGGAACGAGCCCCCGGCCGGCGTGACGGTGAGGATCACCGGCACCACGGAGATGTTCGTCGCCCTCATGGACGATATCAGCGAGTCCAAGATGTTCATGACCCTGCTTGGGTTCGCCTTCATCCTCACCTTCCTGCTCCTCGTCTACCGGAGAGTCGGCGCCGCATCTCCGCTCATCCCGATCGCCTTCGTCGTGGGCTGGTGCGGGGCGATCATGTACCTCCTCGGCCTCGATTACACGCCGCTGACGGCCGTTCTCGGGTCGATGAGCATCGGCGTGGCCTCAGAGTACACCATCGTGATCATGGAGCGGTGCGAGGAGGAACTCGCCAAAGGCGTAGGATACCTCGACGCCATCCAGCATGGGGTGCAGAAGATCGGGATGGCCATCACGGTATCCGGGGTGGCGACGATCTCCGGATTTGCGGCGCTCGCCGTATCGAGCTTCAACATCATCAGCAACTTCGGGATCGTGACGGTCCTCACCGTCGGGTTCTCGCTCGTAGGTGCGATCGTCGCGCTGCCGGCGGTCCTCTCGCTCATGTACCGCTACGCCGGGAGCTCCCGGGCCCCGACCCCGGCAGTGACCGGGATCACGGACTGATACCCCGGTTGTCTGCGCTTCAACCCCGCGAGAAACGCGGGAAGGCCTGCCGTCGGACCCCAAAACCCTTATTTTCCTTCCGACGTTGCCGGGAGAGGCTGAGTCTGCCGTCAGTACCCGTCAAGGAGCGCGGCGAAGAGCTGCGCCTCTGCCTCTCGCAGGTGCTCGATTGCGGCGGCCTTGCTGATGCCCCTCTTCTTCGCAAACTGCCGGTTGTTGATCCTGTGGGGATGAGAGATCGGTAGGGAAAGCGCAGGCGAGCCGGCAGCAAAGAACCCCGCACGAGAACCGGGCCGTGATGCCCCTTCCTCCGGGGTTGCAGTAAGTTCATCTCCGGTCCCATAGAAACAGTACCCCAACAGACGAGCCACCTATAGCGAGGAGAGACGTGAGCTACATCATTCCCTGTAACACCGGACCCTGCCGGTGCTCCAATGAACGTCGATGCCCCATGCGTCCGGAGCGGTCGTACGAGGAACTGTTTTTTAAGGAGACCAACCAGATCCAGGCTGAAATTACCCATGCAGGGACCCTCGCGATCATCGGTGAGTATGAGGCGAACATGCCGGAGGAATACACATGAAAAACCCGTACGAGTGGCTCGCCGCCGCCATCAACAACCACACCTGGGCCGTCGCCGGCATCGCCGCCGCTGTCTTCATCCTGGCATGCTTCGGGCTCTCGATGGTGACGATGCAGACCGGCGACGACACCTACGTCGACAAGACCACCCCCCGCGGCGCGCTCCTCGCCCACTACGCCGACACTTACGGCTCCGACGCGATCATGCTCATCTATGAGGCGGACAGCGTCCGGAGCCCCGATGTCCTCAGGTTTATCGACGGTCTCCAGGAAGACCTCAGGAACGAGCGTTATGTCGCTAGTGTCTCCGGCGTCGTCGATCTCCTCAAACAGGCGAACGACGGCACCCTGCCGTCGTCCAAAGCGGAGATCGACGCCATCATCGGACAGGCCCCGCCGGAGATGGTTGAGCGGATGCTGCCCTCGGACCTGATGACGATCAGCGTCATCGCCCTCGAGCCGGGCGTCACCATGGAGGCCCAGATGCGGGTCGTCGAGAACATCCAGTCCGCCGTGGGCACATCGGAGCCGCCGCCGGGCCTCGCGGTCACGGTCTCCGGAAACCCGGCGTTCTCGAAAGAGATGGAGGAGGAGATGGGAGGGCAGATGGGCATGCTGATCCTTGCGGCCATGCTTCTCATGGTCCTCGCAGTGCTGCTCCTCTTCTCCCACGTTCGCTACAGCCTCCTCCCCGTCGGGATCGTGGCTGCCGGGGTGATCATGACCTTCGGGTTTATGGGCCTCTTCGGCATTCCCATCAGCATGACGGTGATCGCGGCGTTCCCGGTGCTCATCGGGATCGGGATCGACTACGCGATCCAGTTCCATGCCCGGTTCGACGAAGAGATCCGGCGCGGCACCATCCCGGAGGCCGTATGGGCCACCGTCACCCAGATGGGGCCCTCGGTCCTGATCGCGATGCTGGCGACGGCGCTCGGATTCATCGCGGTGTTTTTTGGCCCGGTGCCGATGATAGCCGACTTTGGGATCGTCTGCACCATCGGGGTCGTCTCCTGCTACCTCGCGGCGTTGATCGCCGTCCCGATCGTTGCAATCATCACCCGCTACCGGCCGAAGAAGGAGGTTGCCGCGTCCGGCACCCCCCCGGGGCAGGGGAACGCTGTCATGGAGCGGTATGACCGGTTCCTCGGCCGGCTGGCCTCTACAGTCGCAAAATACCCGATCCCGGTCATCCTGCTCTTTACAGTGGTCGCGGCAGGGGGCTTTTACCTCGACGAGAGGGTCCCCATCAGCGCGGACGAGAAGACCTTCGTTCCCGGCGATATGCCCGCCCTCCTGGATATGGAGAAGCTCACCCGGACCATGGGGTCGACGACCACTATCCCGGTCGTCGTGACCGCGGACGATGTCCGGAGCCCGGAGACACTTGCGTGGATCGATCGGTTCGGGGTCTACGAGCAGGAGCACAATGACAAGATAAACGGGGTAACGAGCATCGCAACCCTGATCAGGCAATACAATGACGGGGTGCTGCCCTCGACCAGAGGAGAGATCGACGAGGTCACCGCCCGCATCCCGGAGTCGACCCTGAAGCGCTACCTCAACGGAAACATGGAGGCGGTGCTCGAGTTCTCGACGGTCGATATGGGGATGAGCGCCGCCCGCGACCTCGTCGGAAGGATGCAGGGCGACGTTGCGTGGAACAACCCCCCCGCCGGCGTGACGGTGAAGATCACCGGCCAGCTGGAGATGTTTTCCGCGCTCATGGACGACATCGCCGATTCCAAGACCTTCATGACCCTGCTCGGGTTCGCCTTCATCCTCGGGTTCCTGCTCCTCGTCTACCGGAAGTTCGGGGCCGTCGCACCGGTCATCCCGATCGTCTTCATCGTGGGCTGGAACGGGGCGATCATGTACCTCCTCGGCCTCGACTACACCCCGCTGACGGCCGTTCTCGGGTCGATGACGATCGGTGTCGCGTCCGAGTACACCATCCTGATCATGGAGCGGTGCGAAGAGGAACTTGCCCGGGGTATGGAGTTCCTCGACGCCATCCAGACCGCCGTGCAGAAGATCGGGACGGCTATCACGGTCTCGGGGATGACGACGGTCTTCGGGTTCTCGGCGCTCACCCTCTCGACGTTCAACATCATCAGCAACTTCGGGATCGTGACGGTCATATCCGTCGGGTTCTCGCTCGTGGGCGCGATCGTCGTGATGCCGGCGGTCCTTGCACTCTTATACCGCTACACCGGGCGCTCCCGTGCCCCTGCGCCGGCCGGGATCGCGGAGTAAGCCCCAAAGAATCGCCGGTACTACAGGGGCTCCGTTGCCGGAGTCCCTGCGATCCGGGGAGGCGGCAGGGATATCAAGATTTATATAGTACCTGCCATATCCTTTCCCCGGTGGTATACCGTGGCAAATGGAGACCTCACGGCGCAAGTTTTGGCGCCATTTGAGCCGGTTGAAGAACTGGCCCGTAACGTCATTCTGTTTCTACCCAACCTCATTGCAGCGATCATCATCCTGATCATCGGCTGGATCCTCGGACGCATCCTCGGCAGGGTTGTTGCCGAGCTCCTCGACCGGCTCGGTGTCGACGACGCACTCCGGAAGACCTCGGCCGGCAAGCAGATTGAACGATCCACGATGAACATAAGCCGCCTCTTCGACCTCATCGTCCGCTGGTTCATCTACCTCATCGCGATCCTCACAGCGGTCAGCGTCCTCCAGATCCCGACCCTGACAGCGGCGGTCGCGGTTATCGTGGCCTACATCCCGAACATCGTCGCGTTCATCCTGATCCTCGTCATCGGGATCATCCTGATCGATTGGCTCATGGACATCCTTCAGGGCATGGGGGAGGTACAGAGTATCCAGGGCTTCGGGCTGATCGCGATGCTGCTGCGGGCGTTCCTCTACTTCGTCGTCGCCATCCTCGCGCTCCAGCAACTCTTGATCGACCTCTCGATCATCTACGTCTTCGTCGTCCCGATCGCATGGGGAGTCGGCCTCGGCCTCGGTGCGGCGATCGCCATCATCGTCGGACTCGGCATGCGTGACCGGGCGCCGGAACTCATGGACCAGTTGATAGGCAAAGTGAAAAGAGAATAATCCTTTTTTGGCGGGCTTACAGCCCGCCGTATTTCTGCACGTGCTCTCTGGCACGCCGGTAGCGTGGATCCCGGTCACCGGCGGGAGTGTCCCGGCCGTAGTGCCGCCGGTCCTCCCCCACCGGGCAGACCTTAATACAGATTCCACAGGGGGAGATGTGGCGCCGGGCGAGGTCGGCGCTGTTTTCGGCGCAGGCCGCCTTATCGGTGAGGCCCTCGGGGTAGTCCCGCTCGTCGAGCGCGCCCACGGGGCAGGAGTGGACGCAGAGCATGCACCGGGTGCAGAGGTCCTTCTCCAGCAGGGGGTCTTGCGGCAGGTCCGCGGCGGTGAGAACCGAGCCGAACCGGACACGGGGGCCGTACTCCGGCGTGAGGAGGGTGTTGTTCACGCCGAAGGTCCCGAGCCCCGCGAGGAGCGCGGCGTGGCGGTGCGAGAAGAAGGCGATGGGGTTCTTTTTGAGCACCTCGATGCTCCCGTAGCCGTCGCGGGGGACGAAGACCGAGGGGTAGCCGCAGTCGTTGAGGTATGAGGCGAGCCGGTAGGTGTACTGGTCGAGGAGGGTGTTGACGGTCTTATAGAGCTCGTGGTAGTAGATCGATGGGGAGGTCTCGAGCACCGGGAGGTGGACCGGGAGGCCGATGACGATCACCGACCGGGCCTCCGGAAAGATCGACTGCGGGTAGAACTCCTCCGGCATCCAGGGGAGGAACGGCGGGTTTTCCCACCGGTCGGCGCTCGCGACCCCGACGAGCGGGATCTCCATTCGCCGGCACCGGTCGAGGACGGCTGCCTTCAGGTCGTCGTTCATGACTATCGAAGATCTGGTGCCCGGCAAGAAAAAGGTTCACCCCGGGGGCGGGGAGGACGTCTGGTCCCCGGGCTCGCCCGGTACCCAGCGCTCCTCCCCGTCCCTGCCGAACTCCTTCTTCCAGATCGGGACGGTCCGCTTGAGCCGGTCGATGATGTACTCGCTGGCAGCGAACGCCTCTTTCCGGTGCCCGGCTCCGACGATGACAAGGAGAATAGTCTCGCCGACAAAAAGAGACCCTACGCGGTGGACGATGTCTACCGACTCGATCGGGTACTTCCGCATCGCTTCGTCGCGGATCGTCTCCAGTTCACGGACCGCGACCTCCTCGTAGACCTCCAGTTCCATCCGCTCCACCCCGTCGTCCCGAACAACGCCGCAGAACGTGACCAGGGCACCCATGCCCGGCCGCTTCGCCGCCTCGATCATCGTACCGGTGTCGATGACATCACGGGTAATACTGATCATATCTATAACCCCTTTATCCGCCCGCCACCGGCGGGAAGATGGCGATCTCGTCGCCTTCGGCGAGCGTGTCGAGGTCGCCTCTCTTCACCCGTTTGCCGTTTCGCATCAGGATGACGTGCGCCTGGAGCGCTCCGCCCTCGTCGAAGATCGCGGTGCCCCTGTCCCCGGCACGATCCCGGAGCGCGGCGAGAACCGTTGCCATCGTCGCTCCGTCGGGGACCTCGATCGGGAGGTCGCTCCCGAGGATCTCCCGGAAGCGGGCGAATGCCTTCACCCGGACCTTCATGATCACACCTCCCCGCCGCAGGCAGGGCACCCCGGCCGTTGCTCTACGGTAAATGTCTCGAGCGTCGCCGAGAGGCCGTCCCAGAGGAGGAGCCGGTTCAACAGGGGGTCACCGGTCCCGGTGATGTACTTGATCGCTTCGTTGGCCTGGATGAGGCCGATGATCCCCGGCGTCGTCCCGACGACCGGGAAGACCTCGGCAGGCGGGGCCTCCGGGAAGATGCATTCGAGACAGGCCGTCCGACCGGGGACGATCGTCGTCGCCTGACCGTCGAACCCCCGGATAGCGCCGTGCAGCAGGGGAACGCCGGCACGGAGCGCCTCCCGGTTCAGGAGGTAGCGGGTCGGGAAGTTGTCCATCGCGTCCACGATCAGGTCGGCACCGGCGACCAGGTCCCGGACGTTCGTCTCATCGATGGTCACTGCAAGGGCCTCGATCTGGATATCGGGGTTTGCTTCCCGGAGTTTCGCTTCCGCGGACCCGGCCTTCGGCGTGCCGAGATCCCGCTCCCAATGGAGGACCTGACGGTTCAGGTTGGTCCGGTCCACGGTATCCCTGTCCACAAGACGGATCTCCCCGACACCGGCGACGGCGAGGTAGAGGGCGACAGGACAGCCGAGACCCCCCGCCCCGGCGATGAAGACCTTCGCATCTTTCAGCCGCTCCTGCCCCTCCTCGCCGAAGAGGAGAATCTGCCGGGCGTAACGCTCCCGTTCCCGTTGAAGGAGCATGCCGTTATCCTCCGTTTGCTGTCGGCATCCCGTGCCGTGCCCGATAGTCGTCGATCGCCTTGTGGATCCCCTCTTCGGCGAGGACCGAGCAGTGGAGTTTCTGGGGGGGCAGCCCCTCCAGCGCCTCGACAACCGCCCGGTTGGTGACCGCCCACGCCTCGTCAAGGGTCTTACCCCTGATGAGCTCGGTGGCCATCGAACTCGACGCGATGGCGGCGGCGCAGCCGAAGGTCTTGAATTTTGCATCCACGATCCTGTTCTCTTCGATCCGGAGGGTTATCCGCATGATGTCGCCGCAGGTCGGGTTTCCGACCTCGCCGGCGCCGTCCGCATCCGGGATCTCCCCCATGTTCCGGGGGTTCATGAAATGGTCCATGACCTGTTCGCTGTACATAAGGATCACGCGTATCGTTCGGGACTGAGCGGCGACATCTTCCGCAGGCGCTCGATCACCCGGGGAAGGACAGAAAGAACGTAGTCGACGTCCTCCTCCGTGTTCCGGGGGCCGAGGGTGAGCCGGAGCGAGCCGTGGGCATGCTCGGGCGGGAGGCCGCAGGCGGTGAGGACATGCGAGGGTTCGAGCGACGCCGAGGTGCAGGCGCTTCCCGTCGACGCCGCGATCCCGAGCGCGTCCAGCATGAGGAGGATCGACTCCCCCTCGACGTAGCGGAAGGCGACGTTGACGTTGTTTGCCAGCCGCTCGCTCGGGTGGCCGTTTAACCGGGTATCGGGGATGGTCTCCAGGAGCCCCTGGATCAGCCGATCTCGCATCGCGGCGAGCCGGGGGGCTTTCTGCGGCATCTCGGCGGTCGCAAGTTCGATCGCGCGCCCCAGACCCACGATCCCGGGAACATTCTCGGTCCCGGCCCGGCGGCCCCGCTCCTGCGCCCCGCCGTCCATGAACGTCCCGATCCGGGTTCCCCGTCGGACATACAGCGCCCCCGTCCCCTTCGGCCCGCCGAACTTGTGGGCGGAGAGCGCGAGGAGGTCGATCCCCATACTATCCACATCGATCGGTATCGCCCCGATCGCCTGGACTGCATCGGTATGCAACGGGACGCCGCGGTCGTGGGCGACCTTCGCGATCGCTGCCACGGGCTGGATCGTGCCGATCTCGTTGTTCGCGGCCATCACCGAGACGAGGATGGTCTTATCCGTGATCGCCTCCTCGACTGCCGCCGGATCGACCCTGCCGAACTCGTCGACCGGGAGATAGGTGACCCGGTAGCCCTGCTTCTCGAGCGCCCGGCAGGCATGGAGGACAGCATGGTGCTCGATTGAGGAGGTGACGATATGGTCGCCCTTCTTTTTGTTCGCCGCCGCGACCCCCTTGATCGCCCAGTTGTCGGCCTCGGTCCCGCCGGAGGTGAAGAAGATCTCCTCCGGCCGGGCCCCGATCGCCGTCGCTACCTGTCCCCGCGCCTTCTCCAGCGTCACCCGCGCCTCGCGGGCGAGGGCGTAGATCGAGGACGGGTTCCCGAACCGCTCCGAGAAGCAGGGGAGCATCTCTTCGACGACCTCCGGCCGCACAGGCGTCGTCGCCGCATGGTCCATGTAGACCGGGCGCGATCTGCGGTCAGTCATGCTGTTCACACCGCATCCCGGTCCTGCGCAAAGGTATTTGTTCTCCGAAGTCAAAGTTAACAATTGTTAACATCAACGTTAGATTTGCTCCGGAACCATTAAAAGTTGTGGTATAATGAAACTCCCCTGCCAGTTGATTGTATGGAACGTGTTGCCCGCAATCCGTGCTGCGATCGCTGAAGAACTGAATGCCATAGGCGTCTCCCAGCTGGAGGCCGCCCGCCTCCTCGATATGACGCCGTCGGCGATCTCCCAGTACCGCACCGGGAAGCGGGGATACCGGATCGTCTTTGAGGGCGAGGTGAAGGAGTCGCTCAACCGGCTTGCACACGACCTCAAGGCGGACCGGGTGGATGACCTCGCCTCCCGGATATGTGAGATCTGCGCGCAGATCCGCGAAGAGAGCCAATCGGGAGGCTCGTGTGCCAGGGAAACGTAAGGAGGAATCGCCGTTGGAATCCAGGGGCGTCAGGGAGGAAGTGATCGAGGCTCTCAGAGGAGGACCGGTGCTGGTCGCCTTCTCCGGCGGCGTCGACAGTTCGCTCCTCGCCGCCCTGGCAGTCCGCGCGCTCGGAAAGGAACGGGTCCGGTGCGTCCTCCTGGACTCGCCGCTCGTGCCCCGGCGGGCGGTGGAGGAGGCAAAAGAGACCGCCGCCCGACTGGACCTCCCCCTGGAGATCGTGGCGTCCCCGATCCTCCGGGACGATGCGTTCCGGGCGAACCGGCCTGATAGGTGCTACACCTGCAAGAAGGCGTCCTCACGCCTGCTGAAGGAGGTGGCCCGGCGGGAGGGGGTCACCACGATCGCCGATGGGACGAACCTCTCCGACCTCGATACCTACCGACCGGGGCTCGCCGCAAGCGACGAGGAAGGAGTCTGCCACCCCCTTGCCAGGGCAGGTGCAACCAAGGACGACATCCGCAGGATCGCACGCGAGTGCGGGCTTCCGTTCTGGAGCAAGCCATCGGCAGCCTGTCTTGCGACCCGCCTCCCCTACGGGAGCGAGATCACGGAAGAGGCGCTCGCCCGTATCGAGGCGGCCGAGGAGGTCCTGCAGGACCGGGGATTCTCTCAGGTGCGGGTCCGCCTGCACGGCGACGTCGCCCGGATCGAGGTGTCCCCCGAAGAACTGGAACGGCTCTTTAGGATGCGGGATGAAGTGGTGGCGGCGCTCCACGAGATCGGCTTTGCCTACGTTGCCCTGGACCTTGCCGGGTACCGGAGCGGGAGCATGGACGAGGTGCTATGAAGATCGAGGACTGTAGAGCCGATTTCCCGATCACCCGGGACCTCATCTACCTGGACAGTGCCGCAACATCGCTCACCCCAACGCCCGTGGTCGAGGCGATGGTCGAATACGACCTTCGCTACCGGGCGAACGTCGGGAGGGGCGTCCACCGGCTCGCCGCCGTCGCCACCCACCGCTACCGGGATGCCCGCGACGCCATAAAGTCGTTCGTCGGCGGGGATGGGGGCACCCTTGCTGTCACCCGGAACACCACCGAGGCGATCGGTATGGTCGCCGCCGGTCTCGCCTGGCAGAAAGGGGACCGGGTGGTGACGACACTGCTCGAACATCACTCAAACCTCCTCCCCTGGCTCCGGCTCAGGGAGCGGGGGGTCGCGGTGGATATCGTCCGGCCGGACGCCGGGGGCAGCCTCGACCTCGCCGACCTTGAGGCGGCCATCCGCGACGATACCCGGCTCGTCGCCGTCACCCATGCGTCGAATGTCCTCGGCACCGTCCTCCCCGTCCACGAGATTGCCGGGATATGCCGGGACCGGGGTGCCCGGCTCCTCGTCGACGGCGCCCAGTCGGTCCCGCACATTCCGGTCGACGTTGCCGGTATCGGATGCGACTACTTCTGCTTCTCCGGCCACAAGATGCTCGGGCCGACCGGGACGGGCGGGATCTGGATGCGCCGGCCGGACCTCGAACCGCTCTTCGTCGGAGGCGGTTCGATCGAGAGCGCAACGGCCGACGGCTACACCCTCGCTCGCGGCGAAGAGCGCTACGAGGCGGGAACGCCGCCGATCGCCGGCACCATCGGGCTTGCACGGGCGGCGGCCTACCTCCGGGAGATCGGGATGGGCGCGGTCCGGCGGCACGAGGAGCGGCTGGCCATCCGGCTGATCGACGGGCTCGCGGCGCTCGACGGCGTTACGGTCGTGGGGGCGGATACGCCCGGTGATCGGATCGGCGTCGTCTCGTTCGCGGTCGAGGGGATGCACCCGCACGAGGTGGCGCAGGTCCTCGACGAGGCATCCGCCGTCCTGGTCCGGTCGGGGCACCACTGCTGCCAGCCGCTGATGGAGCACCTCGGCCTCCCGGACGGGACGGTGCGGGCGAGCACCTATATCTACACCACCAGGGACGAGATCGAGACGATGATAGCCACCGTCGAAGAACTATCCCGGAGGGTGATCTGATGCTCTACCGGGAACTGCCGATCATCAAAGTCGACGACGAGACGTTCGCCCCCGCGACCCACCCCGTCGTCGAGGAGATGCCCCTCTCCGTGACCGTCAACGGGCGCCACACCCTCACCGCCATGACGAGCCCGGCGATGCTCCGGGAGTTCGTCGTCGGGTATCTCTACACGGAGCGAATCGTCAAGGATCTTCAGGAGATCGAGTCGATCCGGATCGAGGGGAATACCGCGAGCGTCCTCACAAAGAACCCGTACTCCATCCTGACCTCCCACAAGACCGTCCTCTCCGGGTGCGGCGGGAGCACCTCGTTCCTCGATGCCGGACGGCTCCCCGCGATCCGGTCCGACCTCACCCTCCCGGCCGGGGCAATCCGGGCGGCGACGAAGGAGACACTCGACTCGGATCTGCACCGGATCACCGGTGGCATCCACCTCGTCGGGCTCTTCGACGGAGAGGGGAAGGCAATACGGATCGCCGAGGATATCGGCCGGCACAACGCGCTCGACCGGGTCATCGGCCACGGCCTCCTTGCCGGGATCGACTTTTCATGGACGTTTGCCGTCAGCTCCGGCCGGATCTCCTCTGAGATGGTCAGGAAGTGCCTGGTGGCAAACATCCCGGTGATCGTCTCGCGGGGAGCGACGACCACCACCGCCGTCGAGGCCGCAGAGGCGGGAGGGCTCACGATCATCGGGTTCGTCCGGAGCAAAAAGATGAATATCTATACAAGATGGGAGCGGGTCCGCGGCGCTTCGCAGGCGACCGGCAGCGAGTGACCGAATGGGCAGCACCCACCAGATATCAGGGGTATTCGGGGATTAGAGCGACCCCGAAGAATGCCTGCTCAATGGGAATGGCCGCCACCGCCCCCTTCATGCTCTCCGCCGCCTTTCACATACTGGTAGAGATGGTGGGCGTAGACCACGAAATCG
The DNA here is from genome assembly GCA_002839645.1 of Methanomicrobiales archaeon HGW-Methanomicrobiales-2. Lineage (GTDB taxonomy): Archaea > Halobacteriota > Methanomicrobia > Methanomicrobiales > Methanoculleaceae > Methanoculleus. The sequence goes on from PGYL01000009.1 coordinate 55,530, forward strand.
ATGAACGCCTGCACATACGCGCGACCTGCTGCGACGTCGTCCGGGCCATAATTCTTCTTCTCAATGACAGCGTGAAAGCGGTGCTGCAGGTCTTCTCTCGCCGTATCAAGGACAAAACCGATGACCTCGCCGGCGTCACCGGTTTCTATCGCCTTCTCTGCGCGGGGGACCACAGGCCCCTCATCAAGGCCTGCCGGCTTCAATCCGGTATAGGGCGCTCCCTCGCCTGCCCGGTGGAGCCTGATCGCGGTCTCGAAGAACCAGTCGTCGGCAAGGTTCTTTGCCTCCTCACCGAGCTTCCGAACCTTCATCGTCCGCTCGAATGCGTCGACCAGTTCTCTCTCCGATTCCTTCGAAACCCAGATGAGAACGTAATTCACATTCCCCCTCTCCAGAGCCGTCTCTGCTGCTCTGACCACAGGGCCGTCCCGTGTATCACAGTGTGGTGGCATCCATATACCTCCGTTAATCGGTTCGCTTAGATCTTGCGCAGCAATAAGGCTTCTCCCGCTGCTCGATTCGCCAGCAGGCGGGCCGGGAGGTATGCATCTCACCGGACTTCCGGAGCCTGATATATGGGCTTTGTTGAAACCCCGCCTGCTGGCTCCAGATGGTCGCAATCCAGAGGCATTCCAAGGCACGGCTTCCCACAGGGCTGCACACCTGGGCGGTGCTC
>PGYL01000053.1 GCA_002839645.1 Methanomicrobiales archaeon HGW-Methanomicrobiales-2
CTCCCGCCACATTTCTGTCGTTATCAGACGCTCCCCGGGCCGGTGGACGTCATCGGTATGACATCCGGCAGTCAGGGCGGGGTTTCCTGCAGGTGCGGTGCCTCCGGGGGTTTTCAAGCACTGAGCGATACGAGGGATGTCGGGTATCGCAGACGTACCCAATGACAGCCTCGCGAAAAGACGATCCATTATCGTGCATGAATACCAACCCTCTCCAAAGAGCTGGTGTAACACTATCATGACCTTCAAATATGGGGATGCGGTACAACAGGCACGGGTGCGCCCCGGGATGACGGTCGGCGAACTCGTCGACGAACTCGGGAAAGCCGGAGCCTATAACGGGGGGTCCCTCTGGCAGGCGGTCAACATCTACGAGCGGATGCTCCGCGATGAGAAGGCGCTGAAGTTCTTCGGCCTCTCGGGCGCCATGGTGCCCGGCGGCATGGGAGGCATCGTCGCCGACCTCATCCGGCGCCGACACATCGACATACTCGTCTCGACGGGGGCGAACCTCACCCACGACGTCATCGAGGCGATTGGCTGCCACCACTACCATGGAACCTGCCAGGTCTCCGACACCGAACTCTGCGAGGAGGGGGTCAACCGGATCTACGACATCTTCCTCCCGAACGAGGCGTTCATCAGGTTCGAGGAGTTCCTGCAGGACACCTACTCGTCCCTCCCGGAGGGCTCGACGATCTCGATCTCCAACCTCCTCAACCAGATCGGGAGCCAGTTAAAGACCGGGATCCTCGCGGAAGCGGCAAAGGCCGGGGTGCCGGTCTACTGCCCCGCCATTCAGGACTCGATGATCGGGTTGCAGTACTGGCTCTTTTCCCAGACGCACAAGGTCACGGTCAGCGCGTTTGGGGACATGCCCGGGCTCCTCGACCGGTGCTTTGAAGCCGAACGGGCCGGGACCATCCTCGTCGGCGGCGGTGTCCCGAAGAACTACATCCTGCAGAGCAAACTGATGACCGAGAGCGGGTTTGACTACGCGGTGCAGCTCACCGGCGACCGGCCGGACCTCGGCGGCCTCTCGGGCGCGACGCTCGATGAGGCCCGGTCGTGGGGCAAGCTCACCGGCGAAGCGACCGCCGCAACCGTCTACGGCGACGCGACCATCAACCTGCCGCTCCTGGTGGCCGCAACCCTCGAGAGGCTGGAACGATGACCGAACTTATCCTCTCCTTAGACGTGCTCGACCGGAAACGGGCGGTGCAGATCGCGGAGTCCTGTGCGCCCTTCATCGACGAAATCAAGGTCGGCTATCCGCTCGTCCTCTCGGCCGGCCTATCTATCGTCGAGGACCTCGCCGGGCTCGGCCTGCCGCTCATCGCTGACTTCAAGGTAGCGGATATCCCCAACACCAACCGCCTTATCTGTGAAGCAGTATTCTCAGCCGGGTTCGATGCCGTGATCGCCCATGGGTTCGTGGGAGCCGATGCCGCGAGGACCTGCGTCGAGGTGGCGCACAACCACAGCGGGGCTGCGTATATTGTCGCCGAGATGAGCCATCCCGGGGCGACCGAGTTCTTCCATGGTGGTGTGGCCGAACGCCTCGCGGAACTCGCCGTCACCTGCCGGGCCGACGGCATCATCGCCCCCGCCACCCGCCCGGAACGGGTCGCCCGGCTCCGCGAGATCGTCGGCGAGAAGGCGATCTACTCCCCCGGCGTGGGAGCACAGGGGGGTGACCTCGACACGGTGGCCCGGCTGGTCGACGGGGTCATCGTGGGCAGGAGCATCTACGAGGCAGCGGACCCTGCAGCTGAAGCCGAACGCCTCTCACGCATCCGCCGGTGATGAGTTCTCCGTTCCGATCCTTTAGGAGATGACGAACCCTATGAGTGGTCTGAGGCGGATGCGGCTCATCCCGCATCTGAAGGGTTATATATTCTCCCGCAGATACTCGTATCATGAACTGGAGCCCCGAGCAGCAGAAACTGGCAGAAAAATACCGGAGCCTCGACGAAATCCCCGCAGGCGAGCGGCGATACAAGTGCCACACCTGTCACTTCGTCGTGGACGAGACCCCCTGCCCTCACTGCGGTGAAGCGTCGCTCGAGGTCATGTGCCCGCTTGACCACTGTGACTGCCACCACTCCATCGTCGAGAAGATCGAGTACTGTCCGCTCTGCGGTCATGCCGTCTGCCCGGAGTGCGGGAGCCATGACGTCGTGCAGATCAGCAGGGTCACCGGATACCTCCAGGACGTTGCAGGCTGGAACGCCGGAAAACAACAGGAATTGAAAGACCGGGTCCATTACTCCGTCGTATGAGATATTTTGTCAGGGACGATACTCTTTTCCTTCGTGGCCGGTTCAGGGCGGCCAGCACCGGCATCAACGGTGGTATCGCCGATGTCACGACGGTGTTAAACCACACGGTGCCGCACGATTTCAACGACGACCCGCCACGCCACCTCGATCTTCTCGCTGCCCGGCACGGCCTCTTCAACGAGTACTTCGGGCTCCTGACCGCCGTCGGGATGTATCACCTCTGCGTGCTCCAGTATGACTTCATCACGGTCTTCATCACGGCGGGGGTGACCAACCCGACCCCGCCCCCCGCTCCGCATACCATCAACATCATCGTCTACAGCCGGGAGGGGATGGGCGACGCGGCACTCCTCGAGACGATCATCACGGCGACCGGGGCGAAGGCCCAGGCCCTCCACGACCTTGGGTATGATTTTCCCGGGACCACCACGGATGCGGTCGCCGTCGCCTGCGAGCGCGACGGCGCGGCGATGCATACCTACGCCGGGACGCTGACCGAAGCCGGCCGACGGGTCCATGCGGCCGTCCTGCACGGCGTCCCGGAGGCTCTCGCGCGGCATGAAGGCGGTGTCCGGCGGAGCGACCCGTCGTTCTTCATCTACAGCCGCTACGGCGGGGATCACTGGGTGGAGTGGCAGGAAGAGGCCTGCCCCTACTACCCGTGCCACTTTCCGGGCCAGCGGTGCGACTACTGCTACTGTCCCTGCTACCCCTGCACCGACGAGGACCTCGGGGAATGGGTCGAGAGTTTGAGCGGCGGCAGGATCTGGGGGTGCGCCGACTGTACGCTCCTCCACGTCCCCAGGGTCGCGAACTACATGAAAAGAAATCCCGAGGCCACTCTCGCTGAGCTCAAGTGCCTCCGGGAACGGTTATAAAATCGTTACTGCTTCACGCCTCTGCGACGCCGAGGGCGGAGAGCATCTCTTCGAGGGGAACACCGTGTGCCTGGGCGGCTTCCCGGATCGTCTCGTTGTTTGCGATGGCACAGCCAAGGCAACCCATTCCAAACCGGAAGAGTACCTGTGCCGATTCGGGCTTCTCCCGAAGGAGGTCCGCGATTGTACTGTCCGCATTCAATACCATACAGCTGATGTTGTCCCTGCCCCTATATACATTTAAGGAGTCGGTGCAGAGGTGCCCTGATCCAACCCCGGACTGCAAATGACGCATCCCCCCGACCTTGCGGGTGTGGGGGCAACCCGCGAGGAGCCATAGATCCCATCCTCCGGCCAGGGGATTCCTTCTGCCCCACGGAGCAGACACATGGGAGGAAACTTGCGACGGCCTGTTCTTGCCGCGCTTTACCCCGGCAGGGCGCATCGGGAGGCTCCTGGCGGGAAGAACCGGGTTCATTTTCACACCGCACGCCGAGTCTTAATAGCCTGATGAGATGAAGTACAGACTGGAGATGTAAGTATGAACCTATCTGAGGTAACAGAGAGAATCTCCCGGAAACTTGAAGCAAATGGTGCACAGCCCGATCGGCAGAAGATCGAATCACGCCTTCACCGTCTCGTAGAAGAGTTCGGTGTCAACACCGCCGAGGCCGAGCGAACGGTGACGGCCGATCTCGCCCGTGAGTACAATCTCACCGGTGTCGGGAGCGCTGGAAACACCGCCACGGAGCTTCGCCCGATAAGCGAGATCGCTCCCGGCGACTGGGTTACGATCGAGGGAAAGATTGTCGCCCTGACCCCGGCGCTTTCACCCTCGATCGCGCAGAACGGGATAATCGCCGACTCGAGCGCCGCCATACGCTTCGTGACCTGGACCCGGGCAAACGCCCCTGCAATGGAGTACGGCCACTGGTACCGGATCGAGTCTGCGGTCGTCGACGAGTACAAAGGCACGCCGAACCTGAAGATCCATTCGGGGACCACCATCTCCCGGATGGAGAAGGACGCTCCGCTCCTCCCCTCGATCACACCGGTTGCCGAGCTGAAGCCGGGTGTGGGGAGCGTACGGGCCAAGGTCATCCAGGACTGGGAAGTCTCCCACGAACGGATGCTCCAGACGGGGCTCCTAGGCGACGAGACTGGCACCATCAAGTTCGTCATCTGGAAGGAAGATGCAAAGGAGAAGCTGGATCTCGATGCTGTCTATAACATCTTCTACGCTACCGTCGACGAATACAACGGCAGGCTCTCCCTCTCCCTGAACACCGCGATGTACATATCGGATGAGGGCGATATCGAGGTCGGACGACACGAGACCGAGATCCAGGGGGCTCTTGTCCATGTCGCTCCCGGCTCGGGCCTGATCAAGCGCTGCCCTGTCGAGGGCTGCAACCGGACCCTCTCACGGCAGAACTACTGTCCAGTGCACGAGATCCAGCCCAACTTCCGCTACGACCTCCGCTTAAAAGCGGTTCTGGATGATGGCGTACGCGCCCACAATGTCCTGATGCAGCGGGAGATCGTCGAGAAACTTGCAGGGATCACCCTTGAAGAGGCCATCGGGATCGCGGAGACGAACCCGCTTGGCATGGACGAGATCTTCTACCGCATCAGGAACGCGGCGCTCGGGCGCTACTACACCTGCAGCGGGAGCGAGTTCGGCGGCAGGCTGCTCGTCAACTCCTGCACCCCGGTTACATTCAAGCCCGAAGAACTGGCTGCATTGCTGAACCGCGCCGGGGGTGAGGCAGCATGAAACCCCAGAGCGCATTCGAACGTGAGCCGGCGCGCCGGGTCTTCGCATCCGAACTCCGGGAGACCCGCTACCAGTTCAAGGAGGGCGAGGACGAGAAGAGTCCGACCTATGTCCTCCTCCCAAGCGGCATTCGGAGCAACCGGATCTTCATCGTCGGGACCCTCACGGAGAAGCAGCGGAAAGGGGACCAGAATATCTTCTACAACGGAAGGGTGGTCGACCCCACAGGCACCTTCTTCATCATGGCGGGGTCCTACCAGCCCGAGGCGATGCAGCAACTCGCCCGGATCGAGCCGCCTGCGTTCGTCGCCGTCGTCGGGAAGCCGAACCTCTACACGACCCCGGACGGGACCTGCCTGGTCTCGGTCCGTGTAGAGTCGATCTCGGTCGTGGACCGCGATACCCGGGACCTCTGGGTGCTGGATACCGCCCGCGAAACCCTGGACAGGCTGGAAGCGTTCGGAACCACCGACGACTCCAAAAAGGCCCAGGAAGAGTATGGGACGCAGCCGGACGTCTACAAGAAGATCGTCTATGACGCGCTCGCCCAGGTGCAGTTGTAGGGCCACAGTTTTCCCGGAATCTCTTTTTTTTACAGAACCGTCGTTTTTCTCCCGTACAGATGCTCCCGGGCGTCACCGATCTTCACCCCGTGCTGCCACTCTCCTCGAGTCGCACAACCTAGTTTTTCGGTAAAACCGATGTAGAAGGTCCCAACATGTAGAGGGATGTGACAGAAAAGGCATATAGGAGAACGTCCCAGCGTTAGCGTGGCGATGCCCGAAAGGCGTTGCCGGAGGTCCGCCTGTTCATCTCCGTGGTCGGGCGAACCCCCCTGTGTCCGGAGGCGTTGCCGGAGTGACGATGCTCTCATAGTCATCTCGCCGCAGGCCTCCGAATAGCGAAAAGCATAAAAAGATGGTGAGAACATGGAAAAACGAAAGATTGAGAGATCGGTATTCCTAGCGGTTATCGCCATGGGAATGATCTTCGCTCCGCCAGCCTGTGCAGGAACAGGTGACGACAGCGACACCACTTACCCGGAGTTTGGCGTAGAATACAAACAGTACTATCTTGCGGGGAATAATCAGCCGAGTAGCCCTACGAGTGCCGCAGGGTTTCGTAACGCGCTTCTAGATGCGGGATGGACTGAAAGTTTCTTCATAGGTGATGAGAACAGAAACCCCAATCGTTGGACATACTCCGGCATGGATCAATCCTATGTTGACGGAACCGATATTGTCTATTTTACCGGTCATGGTTGGAATCAAGGTATCCTGCTCAATAGCCTGCCAGGTAATTATGTTTATTTCCGCAATTGCGAATGGGGAGATTATGATGCAGAGTGGATACTCCTGGACAGCTGCCATACAGTCCAACTCCCAAGCGAACTCAAATACTACCCACACTACGCAATGAACGGTGTCCACCTCGTATGCGGGTTTGACAGTGTGGGCTACGATATCCCGGAAGACGGCGCGAATGTAGCCAATAAACTCGTAGATGGGTACAAAGTGCGACTTGCGTGGTTTATCGGCATCGATGAAAAACATGGAAGCGAGATAAGGGTAGGTATCATCGGTGAGAACGCCGATTGCGGGAACGACCACATCTGGAAGGAAGGATCGGTTATTGCTGATCCCCCCGTCGACAGCGAGATCTATCGATGGCTATACAACTGTAACTGATCTGGAGGGAGAAAATGAACGCAAAAATTGGTGTAATCGCCTGTGTTGCACTTGCAATCGCTTTCGGGT
>PGYL01000010.1 GCA_002839645.1 Methanomicrobiales archaeon HGW-Methanomicrobiales-2
TACGCTCAGCTCAAGTGCCACGACCCGTCGGGTGACGACTACTACGTCACCTTCACCCGGACGACCGTCCGGCTCTCGTCCTACCAGGACGACGCCATCCGGACCGCCGTCGAGACCTGGGCCGACGCCGTCGGCGCACTGGCGTGAAGCAGGGGGCTCTCCCCCCGCTCAATTTATCTCAGTGCCAGGGCACAGATCGCCCGGTAAACAACCCCTCTTCAGACAGAGATATGTAGATTGAAGCACCAGAGGATCGTATACCGCAGAGGTGAGGCTGCCATGACCCAGGTCAAAGAGGAGATCATCAGAGAGCTCGACGACCTCCCGCCCCGGACATACGGTGAGGTGCTGGATTTCATCCGGTTCCTCAAGTCCCGGCGCCGGAAGGCCGCCCCTGCCGACACCGCCCTCGCGAGCGAGCCTGCGCTCCGGAAAGACTGGCTCCGGCCCGAGGAGGAAGAGGCGTGGAAGGATTTGTAAAAGGGGATGTCGTCATTGTACCGTTTCCTTTCTCCGATCTCTCAACCGTGAAACGAAGGCCGGCTCTTGTCGTTGCGGTGCCCGGCGGGGACGACGTCATCCTCTGCCAGATCACGAGCCAGCATATCCGGGATCGCTACGCCGTCGGTATCACCGACATGGATTTTACGGAGGGAACGCTCCACAAACCAAGTAACGTCCGGCCAAACCGGCTCTTTTCTGCCAGTACCAACCTGATTCTTTATCGAGCCGGCCGTCTCAACGACCAGGCCCTCGCATCGGTCATCGATCGGATCGTCGAGATCCTGCAGGCAACATAACCTCCCTGATCCGGCCTTCAGCAAGGGTCTGGAGTTTTCAGCATCGAGATCCGGTTGGTTGCCTGCCAGGACCCCCCGGTTGCAGCCTTCGCACTCCTTCACTTTCAGACCGCGCACGGCCTTCATTTATCTACTTCTTCTTCTCCAGACTCTCCTATGACGCATTCCCCTCTTCTCCGAAGCGACGAGACCCTCTTCCGCGACCGTGACGTCTTTGAGTTCACGTTCGTCCCCGACCACCTCCACCACCGCGACGCCCAGGTCCGGGAACTCGCCTTCCTTATCCGGCCCGCCCTCCGGGGCGGGAGCGCCCTCTCCGCCGTCCTCCGCGGCCCGCCCGGGACCGGGAAGACCACCACCGTCCGCCGGATCTTTTGCGAGGTCGCCGAAGAGACGCAACAGGTAATCCCGGTCTACGTCAACTGCCGCCACGACCACACCCCGCTCGCCGTCTACGGGAGCATCTTCAAACAGGTCTGCGGCTACCCGGCGCCGTCGGCCGGCCGGTACCTCGATGATGTTAAAGAGGGGATCGCCTCCCGGCTCCAGGACCGCGACGCCGCACTCGTCGTCTGCCTCGACGACGCGGACGACCTCATCCCGGCCGGAACCTACAACGCCCTCCTCTACCAGCTCCTCCGGCTCTACGAGAAGTGGGACGTCAGGAAGGCCGGGGTCTTTGCGGTCACAAGCGACCTCGGCCTGAATCTCTATGCTGAGGCCGATGCGAGCGTCCGGTCGGTCTTCCACCCGACCGAGATCACCTTCCTGCCCTACTCGAGGACCGAGATCCGCGAGATCCTCGCCGACCGGACCCGGCAGGGCCTCTACCCCCGGGTGCTGCCGGCTCCGCTCATCGACCGGATCGCCGCTATCGCCGACAGCGAGCAGGACGTCCGGGTCGGGATCGATCTCATCCGGCAAGCAGCCCTCCGCGCGGAGAAGGACGGCCGCCGGCGCGTCACCCACGCCGACGTCACCGCCGCAGCCCGGGCGGTCACGGCGCCGGCCCTCCGGACCCGTGCTACGGGGCTCTCGGAGGCCGAGCGGGCACTCGCCTGCTGGATCGCGGAACAGTCGCTTGCGGGCGCCGACACGGCGTCGGGGGCGGTCTTTGAAGCGGCACAGGAGTACCTCCCGGTCGGGAAGACGGCCTACCACGAGCACCTCAACGCCCTCGCAAAGGCCGGGATCGTCGATCTTGTGCCCGGGAAGGGTCGGGGCAGGGAGGTCCGGCTCCGGTACGATGCCGGGGACGTGGCTACCGCCTGCAAAGCCCCGGACCAGACCTCCAAAATTCCGAACTGAGCATGAGATCCCAAAACCCCCGGTTCTGCCCGGGATTGGAGTTCCTCCTCAGATACTCCTTTTCCAAATTTTTCCAATAAAGTAAGGCTTATATGGGGCCTGTTGCTTTTTTCCGGGATGGTTGGCTCACTGTTTTAAGCAACAGTTCCCGATGATGGTGTATGCGCCGGAGAGAGTCCCGGTGCAGGGAGCTACAAGAAATGCAACAGCAGCCAGAAGCAAACCCGGACAAACGGAATCCGGGAGGAACCGAACCGAGAACCAGCGGCGGCAGCCCGGATACAAAGTGCCACCACGCGCTCCGCCAGGCCGCCACTGGTACATCTGCCCCGGAAGAGATAAACGTCTCGCCGGTCCCGCTCTTCCTCGTCCCGCAGGCGGTCGCCGCCGAGATCCGGCGCTACGGCCGGGCGGTCCGGGAGATCACCGTCCGCCGGACCCGCAACCACCAGTATACGATCAGTGTCGAGCGGGGCCGGCCATGACCCCGGAGCCGGGCACCCTCGCCTGTACGGCAGCCGGCGGGCTCCTCATCCACGTCGAGGCTGAGCGTTACCGGATCGCGCCGGAAGATGTCAGAAGCCTGATCTTCTCCGGCCGCCCGGCGCCGGTCACATGCGAGCGAGTGCGACGCGGGGACGGTGTTGTCACGGGACAGACGACGATCGAGGGGCACGCGGCGGTCAACCCGGCCGGAAGAGCGGTGTTGGTCCACACCCGAACGGGATCGTTCATCATCCCGCTCGTCAGCCTCCGCCGGGTGGCCCGGGGGGAGGCGGCGAGCGCCCCCCTCTTCCCCCTCGTCCCGGAGATGAGCATATGAGTGAGGAGATCCGCCGGGCGGTGGGAGCCCTCGCCGACGGCGTAATCGAGGTCCGGGCGCTCGCCGACGGCATCACCCACTCCGGCTACTTCGACGACCACGAGGCACTCGCCCGGGCTGTCGAGGCCCTCGACGCCGACCCCTCGGTCGCCGGGATCTATGTCACCCTCAATGATGTGAACCCGGCGCTCCTCGCCCGGCGGGCGAACCGGATCAAGCTGCGCCTTTCCCGCAAGGATGCGACGACCGCCGACGCCGACATCCTCCGCCGGCGCTGGCTCCCGGTCGACATCGACCCGGTCCGGCCGAGCGGGGTCTCGTCGACCGACGCCGAGCACGACGCAGCGCTCGCTGCGGCGGAGCGGATCGCGATCTGGCTCGCCGAGCAGGGGTTCCCCTCTCCTATCAAAGCCGATTCCGGGAACGGGGCGCATCTTCTGTACCGGGTGGACCTCCAAAACGACGAACCCTCGACCGCGCTTGTGAAGGGCTGCCTTTCGACCCTCGATGCCCTCTTCTCAAACGAGGCTGTGACCGTCGATACTGCGAACCACAACGCCGCCCGGATCTGGAAACTCTACGGCACGCTCTCCCGGAAGGGTGACAATACCCCGGAGCGGCCGCACCGGCGAGCAAGGATCCTCGCTGTGCCTGACGAGATCGGTATTGTTCCCCTGGAACTGCTCCGGCACCTCGCGGGGCTCCTCCCCCGGGAAGAGCCTCCTCAGAGAAAAAACGGCCCCGGCATCGACCTTGCCGCCTGGCTGCTCGATCACGGCATCGCGGTCCGGTCGACGCGCCCCTGGCAGGGGGGGACCCTCTTCACCCTCGCCGGGTGCCCGTTCTCGGCGGCCCACAAGGACGGTGCCTTCGCCGTCCAGTTCGCGAACGGGGCCGTCTTTGCCGGCTGCCACCACCAAAGCTGCGGCGGGGGAGCGCAGCGCTGGCCGGAGCTCCGGGGGATGTACGAGAAGCAAAGGCCGGAGAGAAAAAAGGAGACGACGCAGAATGCAGAAAACCCGGGGGAGAAACCTGTCCCGGCCACCGATGAGCATCGCGAGCGTGCCCTTGCGATCCTGAAGGCCGGTGACCCCCTCGCCTTCCTCCTCGACACGTTCAACCGGAGCCACGTCGGCGACCGGACCGTCGCGGAGTGCCTGGTGATGTCCCTCGCCTCGCAGTCGGTCGAGAACACGAACGGCCTCCACGTCGCCGTTTCCGGCAACTCCGGGAAGGGGAAGACCCATGCCTGCACGACGATGCAGAGCCTCATTCCGGCGGCCTACAAACTCAAAGGCACTGTCTCCAATAAGGCGCTCTACTACGACGACGACCTCCGGGCCGGCACCGTTCTCCTCTTCGACGACGTCTCGCTCTCCGAGGACCTCCAGGAAGTCCTCAAATCCGCGGAAGCTCCGGGTCTGCACCATCCCGGCTCGGTGCGTCTGGTGGCTCGCCAAAGTCGAGGATATCGGCGACGACCAGGTGATGAACCGGATGCTCACGGTCTGGATCGACGACTCCGTCGACCAGGACCGGCGGGTGCTCGAGCACATGAAGGAGGCCGAAGCGGTCGGGAAAAGCCCGGCAAAAGACGACATCCTCACCTGCCGGGCGATCTGGGAAGCTGTCAAGGCCGAGGTCCTCCCCGTCCGGATCCCGTTTGCCCGGCGGATAGGGTTCTCGACGACCCAGAACCGCCGGAACCCGGGCATGCTCTTTGACCTGATCAAGTGCCGGGCCCGGCTCTTCTCCCTCCAGCGCGACCGGGGGGAGGACGGGGCGGTGATCGCCCGGGAAGAAGACTTCACGGCGGCGGCCAAACTCTACGCCGCCCTCAACGGCGAAGCCGGCGGCCAGGAGACGAAGCTGACGAAGAACGAGGCGGCGGCGCTCGCGACGGTCGCCGGGATGGGCGTCGAGGTCTTCACCATCCGGCAGCTCCAGAGCGCTCTCGGTCTCTCCTACCAGAAGACCTACCGGCTACTCCACGGCTATATCAGCCGGGGGACGCCCTACTCCGGCCTCCTGGAGAAGTGCCCGGCGATCAGCCTCTACGATGCCACCGTAACGGAGAGCGATGGCGGTGGGGTCACGGTTCGCCGCCGGGAGCAGTACTTCACGTTCGATATCGAGGTCTACCGGGCCTGGAACGAGGGGGCCTCTGTCTGGCTGGACGACGACCCCGACGATGACAGCAATTTCAGCCGTTTTCAGCAGGTTTACAGCAACTGCTGTCAACAAGAAACCGGGCGGAACGGTGAAGATTCCGGGAATGACGACCAGGATCCTGATTTAGATCGATCCAGGTACGTACCTGTACAGCAGAATGAGAGAACAGAGAGCACGGGCGAGGATACTTCCGGTGACGACCGGGGTGCCTGTGTTTCCCGCATTGCTGACATTCAAAAAGAGAAAGCCACGCATTGCGGCTCAAATGGTGAAAATACATCAATTCCGACGCCGTTGAATGACAGCAACTGCTGTCAACGTGCTGAAACCTGCTGTCACTCTCCACCTGCGGTCAACCCCGTCGACTACATCCCCCTCCCGGTGGAGAAGGACGAGCCCTGCCACATCTGCGGCCGGCGGCCGACGTCGTCGTTGAAGAGGGGCGGCGGGGGGAAGTATCTCTGCTACGACTGCCTGAAGAAGGGAAAGCGGCCAAAGACGCAGCCGCTCCCGGGGGTCCTCGACCACCGGACGTTTTGTCGGACGAAGGTCGAACTCGGCCGGTGCGACGTCTGCGGGACGGGGAAGGCGGTCTACCGCTCGCGGGAGGCGCAGGCGAAGGTCTGCGAGGGGTGCTATGCGAGGCTGGTGCGGGAGTGGAATGCGGGGGCGGGGGTGCGGTGAACGACGGTTCGTAGAACCGGAGTTTGAGCACCGAAAGTGCGAGTCGCTACGGATCGGGGATCGAGCGGAGGGCACCATCGAGGAAGAAGACGCAGTACGTCCTGCGCGAGGAACAGCCATGATGCCGGGTGTGGATAATAGCACGGAGTTTCGGCCGAACGGGCGCCGCTCCTGCTCCGGAGCAGTGCGGATGCCCTGCCGGGTGCGGATAACGTGTGGATACACGATAACCCTGGAGCGAGATGAGGGCGCGATCGACCAGCATTAGATTCTTCTTCATTCCCGGGAAAATACTCAGAAAGAAATCAGAGACATATAGAGGGGAGACATGGCAGTCGAAACAATCAGAGCTCGGACTCGTCTGGGAGCATCTATAAGAGCTGCGGCATGACCCCCGTCCGCATCTTCATCAGCAGCGTGCAGAAGGAGTTTGCCGACGAGCGGCGAGTGCTATTCGATTACATCAGGAGCGACCCTCTGCTGCGTCGTTTTTACGATGTATTCCTCTTCGAAGACCTGCCGGCTTCCGGGCGCCGGCCGGATGAGACCTATCTGGCAGAGGTGGACCGGTGTGGCGTCTACCTCTGCCTGCTTGGTAACGAGTACGGCCGTGCGGATACCGACGGTCGCTCGCCCACCGAACGGGAGTTTGATCGTGCCGCTGCCGGCGGTAAGGAGCGCCTGGTCTTCGTCAAAGGCAACGATGACTCAGTGCGCGATCCGAGGGTGCTTGCTCTTCTCCGCAACGTTGACAGTCAGCTCATCCGCCGCCGTTTCGGCAGCGTCCCGGAGTTGACTGCGGTGATTTATGCCAGCCTTGTCGAGCACCTGGACCGCACCGGCGCACTGCGAACCCGCCCGTTTGATGCCTCCGCATGTGCCGATGCTACGCTCGATGATATCTCACAGGAGAAGGTCGGGGAGTTTCTTTCCCGTGCTCAGCAAAGTCGAGGGTATGCCCTCAGCCCCAATACCCCGGTGCGCAAAGCGCTGGCGCACCTTAACCTGCTTGATGGGAGTCTCCCCAACAACGCGGCTGTGCTCCTGTTCGGTAAACAGCCTCAGCGTTTCCTCGCCAGCTCCGAGGTCAAGTGCCTTCACTTCCACGGAACCGTTGTGGGTAAACCCATTCCCTCCTACCAGATTTACAAGGGCACTGTCTTTGAACTGGTCGATCAGTCGCTTGACTTCGTACTCTCCAAGATTGCCCGTTCTATCGGCACGCGAGCCGAGGGGCCTACGGCCCCGGCGACATACGAGGTCCCTCCGGAGGCTGTGGGCGAAGCTATCGTCAATGCTGTTGCGCACCGCGACTATGCTTCAAATGCCTCGGTTCAGGTCATGCTCTTTTCCGACCGACTGGAGGTGTGGAATCCCGGTCAGCTGCCGCCCTCTCTTTCGCCCGAGGCGCTCCGTGTCCCGCATCCCTCTATCCCGCGCAACCCTCTCATTGCAGAGCCACTCTTCCTGACTCGCTATATTGAGAAAGCCGGCACCGGAACCCTTGATATGATCGAGCAGTGTACCCGGGCCGGCCTGCCGCCGCCGGAGTTCCGGCAGAACGGCCAGCAGTTCGTCCAGGTTCTATGGCGCCCCGGGCGAGACCGGGTGATAGGTGCTAAAACAGGGGACCTGGTGGGGACCAAGTTGGGACTAAGTGGGGACCAAGTTGAAGTGCTGCGCACCTGTATGGCAGAGACATCCATCTCCGAACTTATGGATATTGCAGGGAGGACGAACCGCACCAAATTCAGGAACTCCGTACTGAAACCACTGATGCAGGCGGGGTTGATCGAGATGACCATCCCGGACAGGCCCCGGAGCGGCAACCAGAAGTATCGGGTCACTGAGAGGGGGCGTGCCCTGCTTGCCGGGAGGGATACGCCGTGACCACCCGCGAGGCCGGTCCACAGGCGCCGGTACGCTAGAGATCCCGAAGGAGGTGGTGGCGGAGGCCGTCGCCCACCGCGACTACACGAGCAACGGCAGCGTCCAGGTGATGCTCTTTGCAGACCGCCTGGAGGTCTGGAACCCGGGCACGCTCCCGCTGTCCCTGACCCTCGAAAAACTCCGGCAGGCCCACGGGTCGGTGCCGGGCAACCCGCTCCTCGCAGAGCCGATGTATCTCACCGGCTATATCGAGCGGATGGGCACGGGGACGCGGGACATGATCCGACACTGTACTGAGGCCGGGCTGCCGGAGCCGGAGTTTGCCGGGAGCGTACGGGTTCCAGACGATCATCCGCCGGACTCTGGCTCCCGGCCAGGGGGCGCAGCCAGAGTCACTGGAAATGAGAGTCCTTTGGCTTCTGGCAGTTGCCCCCAGGTCCAAAGCGGAGTTGTCAAGGGGACTCGGGCAGAAAGAGATCTCTGGTCAGTTGAACAAGATCGTCCGTCAATTACTAACGAACCTGATGATCGAATACACCATCCCTGAGAAACCCGGTAGTCGGTATCAGAAGTACCGCCTGACTGAGAAGGGCCGGGCTGCGCTGGAACCCGGTTCCGGAGAAGACATGCAATGAGCACCGTCGGCAAGCGCAAGATGGGAAACCTGCAGTACCGCCTCCTCCTCCAAAAGGAGCCGGAAGGCGGATATACCGTCACCGTGCCAACCCTCGCCCGTGCTCGCGTCACCTTCGGGGAGACCGTCGACGGGGCGATAGCGATGGCACGCGAGGCTATCGAGCTCTACATTGAAGACCTCCAGGAGAAGGGCGAGGAGATTCCCACCGAGGAAGGGCTCCTGGAATATACCCTCACCGTCGAAGCCCATGCCTCAACTTCCGGCACTTACGGCCCAGAAAATGACTCTCACTCTCGATTTTTCTTCAGCGTAATCGCGAGAGTACCCTCCAGGACTATGGTCGAGCAAAGAGTGAGGTAAAAATGATATTTTTTGCACTAAATCTAAAAAAAGATTAAAATTAAGCCGCTTTAGATCTTCTGGTAGTAATGCCGGATTTTGTCTGCTATGAGGCGTCTACGTGCGTATAGGAAATCCTCATAATCACCGACATCCATCCCCTCTATCCCTCCCGGGATACAGTGTGCGGCAAAATTCGCCTTCATCTCATTCAGGCTGGTAATCCCGCCATATGCTGCTTGTCCAGCAACACACTGCTCCAGTATCTGAGTAAAGTAGTCTTTTGGAGCCTGATCTCCGACGGCGATGTTAATCTCACTCTGCATCATCACATAGTTCGCGATCTGATTGTATTTGCCCTTCGTTAAATCGTGTTTTTTGAGGTAACTCCGGGGGAAGAGATGATGTATGTCACCGCGATGAGTTATCAGGTCATGGACAGTGATATCCTTCGAGAGGAATCCCTTATCGTTGGCATGCACCTGGGCGGCAAGATACGCATAGAAGTACGGACTGGTTGCGACAGATGTATTCATTGCCTGAGGTAAGCCTGCATCCCAGAAAGCATCGGAGAGTTCTGCCTCCTCAAGGTCACGGAGATGGGCCTTCGCTCCACGCTCATTGATCTGCTTGATATCGAAACTCATCGTGCTCTCCGCAGAGCCCGAATAGCGTCCGGTCAGTAAGGATATGACAAACCACCGCCGCACACACGATTCAATATCATTGGCACACTCATTCTGGCTGCGCATTGTCAGGTAGAGGGTGTATGCAAAGTTTAAGGCGTTTCGAGACCGTATCATCGAGCTTTCGATGAATCCTGCCGACCGTATGATCATCAAAAAGCGCTTGAAGTCCGTCTCGTTCATGAATCGCATGATGCCTTTCTCAAGCGTCCGGAATGACTGCTCCGCGATTGTCTCCTCATACTCGCGTGTCTCGAAATTTCTCCCCGAGAGGAGCGCAACCAGATCTCCCAGCTTCGCGCGCTGGAATTCCGACATGAAGGCCACACGAAGCATATCGGTATAGGAGGGGTCATACAGATCATCATTTTCCTTGCGAAGCCAGCTCATCTTTGAGAAGTAGTCAGTGCTTGCAAACTCCGTATCCGACTCCTTGATCTGCTCATAGAATTCAGGTGCGATTGCCAGGTGGCAGAAATAATCGATGCACTTCCGAAGAAGGTTGCCGCCGTAGACATCATTAGCCGCAATCTTCGACATGACGAAATCTGCCTGGCTTAAGACAGTCCCTTTCGAATTAATACGGATAAAAATCTCCGTTACCGTCTCGATATCCAGATCCGAATCTAATTCTATGAGCCCGATATGATTGTTAACGATCCCACGTAACAGCTCAATGCTTTCGTAGATCTCGTCTTGATCCGTACCTTCATTCTGCTCGCAGTATTCTTTGACAAGTCGAAGCATCTTCACTTCGGGTGAGAGTACATCCGTAATATTCGGAATCCATTGCTTATCTTTCTGGATGGCCGGATTAGTCACCTCGAATCTCTGCTCGATGGGATTGAAGGCAATGGTGATATTCATTTTTCTGTAGTCTTTGTTAACCACGCTCATACCCAGAAGTGCCGACATAAGCGCGGTAACCCGTTGCTGTCCGTCGATCAGAATCCGCTTTCCTTCAGATATGCTTCCATCCTTAAGACGGACATGAGGATTCCTCCACGCTATCAGGTATCCTACCGGGTAGCCCGTATAGAGCGAATCGATGAGGTCACGTACTTGTGTGGCTGACCAGACAAATGGTCGCTGTATCTCCGGGATGGCGATCGCGCCCGTCTGCACCCAGGTCAGGAGTGCCTGAACTGAGTATTGGTTTACTGCGTACTTCTGAATGGTCATCCGCTAACGCCTCCAAAATATCCCCGTAGATAGCGTTTATCCCGGAATAACTGCGTGATAGCAGTCAAGATGCGAGAGAAGTGTGGTGTTTGTCGTGTAAACCCTGGATACATGGTTAATATGTCTTTGGCTCGGTCGAGTTTATATACAGTGCGATTTTCTCCTGCGTGATGAGGCTTTTTGCAGGTGATCGAATCCATCTAATGAATTGCATTTTCTCCAGAATTTTATCAGGTCGCCAATTCTCTTCTCCGTCATAACTCTCCTTCGGCAAAGGTAAATTGCGGTCATGAACGGTCATGAAGATTTCGCAACCCTTATTTACACGCCCGTTTTGAGTAATTAATGAATAGGGTACTCGCTTCTCCTATTCTCCTGGCTGTGAGGTCTCCGATGGACTTAAACGAATTTCAGACGCGGAAAGAGAAAATAGACGTCTATCTCAAAGAGCAGGGCTGGGACGTTACGAACCGCGCTTCTGTCATTCCCGAAGTAGATACCAAGCAATCTGACTTTCTCGCACACTCCTATAAGACCGTCTCCGAGACGCTCAAGAACGATCTGGAGAGCAAGTACGTCGACTACCTCCTGCTCGATAGCCTCGGCGCTCCGCTCGCCATCATCGAAGCCAAGCGGACCTTGAAAGACCCGCTCATCGGACAGAAGCAGGCGGAGCAGTACGCCGACGATATCAAGCGGCAGACCGGGAGAGACGTCTTCATCTTCCTCTCCAACGGCTACGAGATATGGTTCTGGGACCGGGAGCGCTACCCGCTCAGGCTGCTGAAGGGCTTCTACGCGCAGAAAGACCTGGAGCGGCTCCGTTTCCAGATTCAGAAGATCGATCCCGCCCGATCGATCGAGATCAACACCCATATCGTCGACCGCTCAAAGAGCATCGAGAACGTCAAGCGCTTGCTGGAGCATATCCGTAAGGGCCACCGCAAAGGGCTGATCGTCATGGCGACCGGGACGGGCAAGACCCGCGTTGCGATGGCGATCATCGATGCCCTCCTGCGGGAAAATCGTGTGCAGAAAGTGCTCTTCCTCGCCGACCGCAAGGCGCTCCGCGATCAGGCGTGGAATAAGGGCTTCCTGGAGTTCTTCCCCCACGAGGCCAAGGACAAGATCCTGCACGGCATATACAATAAAGAAAAGCGGCTGTACGTCTCGACCATTCAGACATTTCAGGAGATATACACCCAGAAAGATGAGCGCGGGCAGAACCTCATCTCCCCCGGAGAGTTTGACCTGATCTTCTCCGACGAGGCGCACCGGAGCATCTACAACAAGTGGCGGGATGTCTTCACCTACCTCGACGCCATGCAGATCGGACTGACGGCAACCCCCGCCGAGCTGGTCGACCGGGACACCTTCCGGTTCTTCCACTGTAACGACAATATACCGACCGCGCTTTACTCGTATGACGAGGCGGTGAAGGACGGCGTGCTGGTCGACTTCCGCAAAAGCATCATCGGAGCGCAGACGCACTTCCAGATCGAAGGTCTCCGACCTTCCGACCTGACGGAGAGCGAGCGCAACCGGCTGATCGAGCAGGGGATCGACCCGGACGAGATTAACTTCGAGGGCACAGAACTGGAGAAGAAGGTCGCCGTCAAAGGCACGTCCGAAGCGATCGTCCGGGAGTTCATGGAGGGCTGCCAGATGGATCAGGCCGGGACGCTTCCGGCAAAGTCGATCTTCTTCGCCATCTCAAAGAAGCACGCCCGGCGGCTGCATGAGGCATTCGACGACCTGTATCCCGAGTACAAGGGACGGCTGGCGCGGATCATCGTCTCGGACGATCCCCGCGCCGAGGCCCTCATCCACGACTTCGAACACGAGTCCTTCCCTCGCGTGGCAATCTCGGTGGATATGCTCGATACCGGCATCGACGTCCCGGAGGCCTGCAACCTGGTCTTTGCAAAGCCGGTCTTCTCAAAGATCAAGTTCTGGCAGATGCTGGGGCGGGGCACACGGTCGGATGCCGCGTGCAAACACCGGGAATGGTTGCCGGACGGGCATAAAGAGTACTTCAAGGTCTTCGACTTCTGGAACAACTTCGAGTACTGGAATATGAATCCAGATGGAGTGAAGAACGAGCCGACCGAAGCCATCACGAGCCGGATCTTCTTCCTCCGCTTGAAGCAGCTGGAGCGGCTCCTCGCGCAGGGCGACGGAGAGCGGGCGGCGGTGGTCCGGCAGAGGCTCGAAGAGGATATCCGCTCGCTTCCGATGGACTCTGTAACCGTCCGGGAGCACGAGCGGGAGATTGCCAAAGCGCTCTCCCCGAAACTCTGGGATAATGTCGGGCTTGACCCTCTGGAGTACCTGAAGAGCACGATCATGCCCCTCATGCGCTTCCAGACCGGCGTGAACCTCAAAGAGGCATCCTTCACCGTCAAGGCAGAAAGGCTCGCGCTCGCGGTGCTGGAAGGCAACGAAAAGGAGATCGAGCGGCTGGCCCCGGAGATCGGGGAGATGGTCGATCACCTCCCCCGGACGCTCGATATCGTGAAGGAGAAGGAAGAGCGGCTGGACGAGGTGCTCACCCGTGCGTTCTGGAAGGGTCTGGCATTCGAGGATGCGATCGGGCTGGTGGAGGATATCGCCCCGCTCATGAAGTACATGTCGAAGGAGGCACACGAGCCGATCGTCATCGACATGGGGGATATCATCGAGCAGCGCACGCTCTGGACGCTCAACGAGGAAGCACCCGAGTACGTGGTGGCATTCAGGGAGAAGGTCGAGAAGCGCGTCACGGAGCTGGCCGACCATAACCCGGTTATCCAGAAAATTCTCCGGGATGACCCGATAACCGAAGCCGATCTTCACGATCTCGAAGAGGCGCTGGCGGAGGCCGGGGTGAACGTCACCGAAGAGATGTTGCAGGCCTCGCCGCGTCATCCGTATGGCTCGCTCGTGGCGTTTATCCGGTCGCTCTTCGGTCTCTATGAAGCGCCTGATCCGAAGGAGAAGATAGCAGAGGCGTTTCAGACCTACATGATCGAGAGCAATAAGCACTACAACGCCGACCAGCTCCACTTCATTCGGACGATTCAGACCGTTTTTATGCGTAAGAGGCGTATAGAAATGGACGATCTATTCCTTGCTCCATTCACGAATTTTGGGAGCACTGCGCCGATGCCGATGTTTGATGAGGGCGATCTCGTGGCGTTTATCGGCATCTGTCAGGGGCTGGAGCGGGAATTGTTTACGGTGGAGGCGTAAGGAGAAGTGCTGAAGAAGGAGTTGCCTGATGGGTGGAGGTTGGTGAAACTAAAAGAGGTCGCAAAAATTGATAATAAAGCCATTTCACCTGACGAAATGAGGGGAGAACTTCAGAGCTATATTGGCCTGGAGAACATCGAGAGCAATACAGGCCGACTGGTAAGTTTTTCCGAAACACTTGGCGATGATATAAAGAGCAACAAATTTGGGTTCACAGAAGAGCACATATTGTACGGTAAATTAAGGCCATATTTGAACAAAGTATATTTGCCTGATTTTGCTGGCGTATGCAGCACTGATATCATCCCCATTAAGCCGGACAGCGACCTGCTAATAAGAGAATTCTTGGGCTATTTTTTACGGACGCCTGAGTTCGTGAGCATGATTAACGCGAAATCGTCAGGTGCGAACCTTCCAAGAGTAAACCCAAAGGCTCTGTTAGACGTTTATATCCCCCTCCCTCCTCTCGAAACCCAGCGCAAAATCGTCGCCATTCTTGAGAAGGCAGAGGCAACGCAGCGCCTGCGGGCAGAGGCGGATGTACTGACACAACAGTTGCTACAAAATGTCTACATGAGTATATTTGGAGATCCCATCTCTAATCCACAAAGTTGGGACATCGTGAAATTGGAGTGTGTCTGCAAAATTATTACAGACGGTGAGCATGCAACACCAAAAAGATCACAATCAGGAATCTACCTATTGTCAGCGCGGAATATCAGAGATCACGAAATTGACTTATCAGACGTTGATTACATCGATGACGAGGAATATGATAGGATATCTAAGAGAATCGTGCCTCAAAACGGCGATGTACTGATATCTTGCTCTGGATCAGTTGGAAGAATGTCAAGGGTTAAGGACGATATAAAATTCCAAATGGTAAGAAGTGTTGCCTTAATCAGGCCAGACAATCAAAAACTCAACTCAGCTTATCTGGAGTATACTTTTGATACAGCCTACCTAAAAATGCAAATTGCGCAGTCTGTTAACCAGTCCTCTCAAGCAAATCTTTTCCAGGGCAAAATTCGGGAATTGAAGATACCTATTCCGCCGATGGATCTGCAACAAGTATTCGCAGAGATTGTTGAGAAATATGAACAATTAACTGAATCTCAGAGAATAACCTCTAGAAGAGCATTGACACTTTACAATTCACTGTTATCAAAAGCCTTCATCGGAGAGCTGATCGCATGAGACTCGCATCCGACCTAAAATCAAAGATCGACACCCTCTGGGATCGCTTCTGGAGCGGCGGGATGTCAAACCCGCTTCAGTCCATCGAGCAGATGTCCTATCTCATCTTCATGAAGCGCCTCGAAGATACAGATGTCGTCGAGCAGAACCGGGCGCGGGCGCGGGGAGTGCCGTATACGTCAGTCTTCGAGGGGCATGAGGAGTGCCGGTGGTCGAGCTGGAAGCACTACCCTGCCGAGCAGATGCTTGTACATGTCCGCGACAAGGTCTTTCCCTTCATCAAGGGTCTTCATAACGGTGAGAAAACACTCTTCGCCCGGCAGATGCGCGATGCCGTCTTCATGATCCCGAAGCCCTCGCTTCTCCAGGAAGCGGTCGCTCTCATCGATGAGATGAATATCACCGCCCAGAACCGCGACACTCAGGGCGATATCTACGAGTACCTTCTCTCGCAGCTCTCCACCGCCGGGAAGAACGGACAGTTCCGCACCCCGCGCCATATCATACGGATGATCGTCGAACTGGTCGATCCTGACATCACCGACCGTATCTGCGATCCGGCGTGCGGTACGGCTGGCTTCCTCATCAACTCGTATGAGCATATCATCCGGAAGTATACGAGCCCCGACCTCCTTGAGGTCGATGACGAGGGAGAATACCATAACCTCATCGGCGACAATATCACCGATCAGAAGCACTGGGAGAAGCTCTGGAGCGATACGTTCTACGGATTCGACTTCGACTCCACGATGACCCGGATATCGCTCATGAACCTGATGCTGCACGGCATCAAAGCTCCTCACATCGAGCTCAAGGATACCCTCTCCAAGCGCTATAACGAAGAAGAGCGCTACACGGTCGTGCTCGCCAATCCTCCTTTCAAGGGGAGCATCGATAAGAGCGACATAAACGACAGTCTCTCGCTCGGCACGACAAAGACCGAGCTGCTCTTAGTCGAGCGGATGATACAACTCCTGACGATAGGCGGGAAATGCGGCGTTATCGTGCCTGATGGCGTGCTCTTCGGGAGCTCCAGGGCGCATAAGGAGCTTCGACGGATGCTCCTTGAGGAAAATCAACTGGAGGGTATCGTCTCCATGCCCTCCGGGATCTTCAAACCCTATGCGGGAGTCTCGACCGCCGTACTGATCTTCGTGAAGGGCGGAAAGACCGGGAAGGTCTGGTTCTACGACATGGAGGCGGATGGGTATTCGCTCGACGACAAGCGGACATTCATCGACGGCAAAGGAGATATCCCGGATATTATCGAGCAATTCAGGGAGCGGAGAGACACAAACCCGACCGATCGGAAGGCGAAATGCTTCTATGTGCCGGTCGAGGAGATCCAGGCGAATAACTATGACCTCTCGATCTCTCGCTACAAGGAGATAGAATATGAGGAGGTCGATTACGAGCCTCCGGAAGTTATCATCGACAAGATCCAGGCGCTTGAGAGCCAGATTCAGCAGAATCTTGAGGTATTGAAGGAGATGCTCAAAGAGACTGAAAAATAAGGATGGAAGGGGCTATCTTAGTAATCTTTAGTTACGATAGTCCGTGCTGGATGAGGAGCCATACGAAGGGTTTCTGTTCCATCAAGAGTGAAGATAGTCTGGTTGGCATAAGGTCTCACTTATGGGATGCGAAAAAGGCTTAATAGTCGGTCAGGAATCCGATCCCCCTCTTTCAACGGAGGTATCATCTCTTCTGGAAAATTGGGACAGCGTGGATTGATTCCTCATGGCATTCTTCCGGTAGTCCTCAAGCGCGAGTTTCTCTCCCTCCACGCTGGCTTTCTCATCAACCCATTTTTCAATAAATTTTGCATCGATATTCTCAAGAACGGCACGGAGTCTGGATCCCCGGCAGTTGAGCCGGATCGCATCGGCATCGACTTCATCGAATAGTTGATACTTCTGCCCGTATTCGAGGACAATTCGTAACTTCTCCGTCACCATCTGCTTCTTCTGATCTTCTGAAACGCCCAGAGAGACGTTATTCATCAAGGTCGAGAGCACTGCGTTTTTCTGGATGATCTTCGGATCTTCGATACCATCTTCGAACAGGTTCTTTCGGTAGCATTCCCCGATAATTGCCAGCTGGATGAGCCGGTAAGGGTTCGTCGAATAACAGTAAGGGAGTTCATACTGCTGGTGGAGGTCCTGATCGCCGAAACCCGCCTGCAGCATCTCATTTAATGCTGAATTCTCATGCGAGCATTCGAGGAGAAGTTGTATCAGTTGAGACCGCGGGGCATAAACCCAGACTTTCATCTGGTTGATATCGTATTTGGGATGCGGCTTCTGACCCTGTGCCTTCATGGACTCGATGATCTTCATCTTGTCCTTCTCGTTGATGCAGAGCACGTACTCGAACCGGTTGGGGTCAAGCTCGATGTCTATGGTATCCGAAAGGTAGTCCGTCTTTTCAAGGACCAGATCACGGGATAATTCGACCTCTTTTAACGTCTTTCTTACATCGGTGATCGAGGATTTGCACTCGACGAAGATCGCACGGTTTTCGCCTTCGTTGTAGAGGAAGAGATCGAAAGTGTGATTTCCCTTTTTTGCGGAGCCGAACTCGATCAGGGGCTCTGCAAAATAAAATTCGTATCCGGATCTCTGTGAAAGGTTGGTCTGTGCGAAAGATTTTGCGCATTGTTTCACGAGAGTGTGGTGCTTTTTGTCTTCCTCAAGAGCATCACCGATCCGCTCTCGTGCCGAGGGTATGGAGTAAATTTTATATTTCTCTTTTAATTTATCCAATTCCTCGCGGACTTCAGGTGGAGAGCGCTTGTAGAACGCCTGAAAGTCTTCCTTCTCACGAGGAATATGGATGATATCACCCTACGGTCGCCATATGATCGATATTTTCGACCACAAACTCGAAAAACCTCATGGATGTTCCGATGTCTATTTTCTCTACCGGGTAGACGTCGATCTTCTTGCCGGTAGTCGAGATGTCCAGGAGAGAACCCGTGTGCTCATCGATCAACCGGGCGGAGAAGAACATTGAACCCGGCAGCAGTACCTGTTCCAGTACAGTGAAGTTCCACTCCTCGCTGCACATCGCCTTGCAGAAGCGGGAAACGTCATCGTAGTGCATCTCCACCGGCACATCGATTGACCAGGGGATCTGAATGGCATTCGAGAATTGCCTGCGGGACCCGACCTTGCTGATGGAATATCCCGACTCTCCGATTGCCCCTCTCACGTTTTCAAGCCGTGAAACGACGTCCTCGATTATCTTGAAGATGCCGGCGAAGTGTCCGTGACGCAGTGTTATGATTCCCTTATTGTCGATGCGGAATGCGATGCCGTTCGGGAGCTGGACCTCAAGAATCTTTGGTAGCACACCGTAGTAGAATTCCATCTCCTCAAGCGTGTGTTTTCCGTCGTTCCCCCTGTACTGGATGCCTCTCTCGACATGGGGCCGGAACTCGGAGTGAATGTCAGTGTTGGGGCTCCTCTTCGCAGAGAAATAGGTTATGATCATGTCCGGGTACTCCCGGACGAGGTTATCTTTGATCTCCTTCATCACCTTAGGGGCTATCCAGAGATTCGATATCTCCTTTGTACGGTTGATGTAAGTGAAGAGGATGTCAGGTATCTCATTGGTTTTCTTTGCATCCGTGATGAAGAGTGGGACATTGTTCCTGTCGTCGAAGAACGTATAAATATAAATCCGTTTACCCTGGGATTCCTTCGAGAGGAGGAGCAGTTTTCCTGCCCTCTTATCGATGGAGAAATGGAAGTTTTTGAGGCTCTCGACGAACTGGTCGATGTTCTGGAACATCGACAGCGTTGCAACTATGTGGAGATTACTGTTGATCTGGTCGTCTCCTCGCTCACATTCAAGGTACTGGATCAGCTCCTGAATGTCGTCGAAGTCTCTATCAGCTCTGATGAGCGAAGGGAGGTTCAAAGTATCACATCCCCGGTTAATTTCCATTAAGTTTCATGTAGATTTAGATGTTTCTTATTTGAACCTGATGCTATAGGTGGAACGTGAAGGTATCTTGAGGATTGCCAGATATCAAGTCAATCTGAAAAACAGTATGGACCGAGCGGGAATTGAACCCGCGGCCTCTTCCATGCCAAGGAAGCGATCTACCCCTGATCTATCGGCCCCTGTTACCCTACAATGTTGGTCGTGATCACATAATAAGGATTGGGGCCGGCCGCTCCCCGATCACTCGCCGGCGAGGTCCGAAAGCCGGGATAACACCCGTTCACGCGCATCCTCCATCTTCGGCCGCGCGACGATGGTGCCGTGCTCGACGTAGCGGGAGAGGAGCGGCGTCGCATCCTCCGGCGCCGGGGCGGCGAGGGGGAGCGTGACGCGCCGGCCCCCGGCCGCTTCATAGACCTGCTTTGCGCCGCTCCGCTTCCCGCGCTTCGCAAACGGCCGCCCTTCCATCTCGACGATGTCCATCGCAAAGTCGATCACCGGGGCGTTTGCTATCGCCCCCCCGATGCCGAAAGCGTCGGCGACGTCGCGGTAGGCGACGACGTCTGCGCGGGTGAGGCCGCCCGAGAGGAAGATCTTCACGTCCGGATAGCCGTGGACGTCGAGCTCCCAGCGCACCTCCTCGACGATCGCCCGCATGTCGCCCCGGCGCGACCGCGGCGTATCCAGCCGGACGGCCGTCGCCCCGCATGCCGCCGCCCTGACGGCCTCGTCCTTCTCGTCGGAGAAGGTGTCGGCGAGCATGATCCGCGGCACCTCCGGGCCCGCCCCCCGGGCAAACGCACACCAGGCATCCTCCTGCCGCGGGTAGCACATCACGAACGCGTGAGGCATCGTGCCCGCAAGCGGGATACCGTCCGGCGCGCAGGTGCTGCTCGCACCGTCCACCCCGCCGATCCAGGCCGCCCGCTCGATCATCGCCGCGATCGCCGGGTGCTGGCGGCGCGAGCCGAAGGAGTAGACCGGACGGTCCCGTGCAGCCAGCCTGATGTGGGCGGCCGCCGACGCCACCCCCGAGGCGTGGCAGAGGAACCCGAGGATGGCGGTCTCGTAGACCGCAAAGTCCCGGTAGCGCCCCGACACCCGGAGGACCGGCTCGTTTCTGAAGAAGATCGAGCCCTCCGGCATCGCGTCCACGTCCACCGGGAGACCTTCGAGCAATTTTATAACGTCGTCGAGGCCGCAGAAGACCCCCCACGGGTCCGGGAGCGTTGCCGCCGTCACCTCCATCGCGACGTGCGGGTTGATGCCGTCCCGCTCCATGACCTCCACGACCCGCCGGAAGTAGATATCCGTGCACTTCCCGTCCTTGATGGCGTCCTCGCCGACCATCCCAAACCTGCCCATGATCATTCCGGTTATCGCGATGGCGTAAATCCTTATTGAACCGATCTTCTAGCAGCGCAAAGGTGAATCTTTTCCGCTGGGACGTCTACACTCTAAAGAGAATGTCGCACGGAGAAGCGTATGCCACAATGCCGGCCGGCCGGGGGCGGGTCTGATGCTCGGGATCATCGGGGGCACGAGCCTCCTCTTCGCCAGACTGCCGCCGCTTGAGAAGCAGACCGTCGCGACGCCCTACGGGCCGGCGGAGGTGCACGCCGGAGCTTTCGCGCTCCTGATGCGCCACCAGCACAACCTCCCCCCGCACCGGATCAACTACCCCGCGTGCCTCTCGGCGCTCGCCATCCTCGGGGTGGACACCATCGTCGCGTTCGGCTCCGCCGGCTCCTTGAAGCCCGGGATCCCGCCGGGCTCGCTCGTCATCCCGACCGACTACTTAAGCGTCACCGACATCCCGTCCATCCACGAGTGCAGCATCGAGCACGTCTGCCCCAGGCTGGACGCGGACCTGGTCCGCACCCTCGGCGATCTCATCCCCGAAGCCCGGATCGGCGGGGTCTACGCCCAGACCCGGGGGCCGCGGATCGAGACCGCCGCCGAGGTCAGAGCGCTCGCCCGCGTAGCGGATCTCGTCGGGATGACGGTCGCGAGCGAGGCGACGCTTGCTCTCGAGCTCGGGATGCGGTTTGCCGCCGTCTGCACCGTGGACAACTACGCAAACGGCCTCGGCGAAGAGACCCCGACCTACGAGCACATCCTCGCAACCTCCCGGGCGAACTGCCGGAGGACCGAGAAGATTCTTGAGAATATCGTGGAGCGATTTGCATGAACGAAATCTTTACCGCACGGGGATCGATGCTGATCGCCGGCGTCACCATCGACGGATCGACTGTAGATATCGCGATCGACGAGACCGGCCTGATCGCGGCCGTAGGGAAGGACGCGAGGAAAGCCGTCGACGCCGATATCGTTATCGACGGAACGGACCGGCTTGCCGTCCCGGGCCTCGTGAACACCCACACCCACGCAGCGATGACCCTGCTCCGGGGCTACGGGGACGACATGCTGCTGCAGGACTGGCTCTCGCAGAAGATCTGGCCGCTCGAGGCCCACCTCACCGGCGACGACGTCTACGCCGGCACGAAACTCGCGTGCCTGGAGATGATCAAGAGCGGCACCGTCGCGTTCAACGACATGTACTTCTTCATGGACCGGGCTGCAGCGGCGGCCGACGAGATGGGCATGCGGGCGACGCTCGCCTACGGGTTCATCGACCTTTCCATCCCCGAAAAGCGGGAGGCCGAGATCAAGGCGACGGAAGCCCTCGCCGCCCGGATCCAATCGCTCGATAACCCGCGGATCAAGGCGGCCGTCGGGCCCCACTCCGTCTACACCGTCTCCCCCGAAGGCCTCTCCTGGTGCGCCGAATTTGCAGAGGAGCAGGATATCGGCATCCACGTCCACCTCTCCGAGACCGAGAAGGAGGTCGTCGACTGTGTCGCGCAGTTCGGCAAACGCCCGGCAGCCCTCCTCGACGACTGCGGCTGCCTCACCCAGAGGACCGTCGCCGCGCACTGCTGCTGGCTCGATGAGGCCGAGTGCCGGCTCCTGGGGCAGCGCGGCGTCTCCGCCTCCCACAACCCGGCAAGCAACATGAAACTCGCCGTCAACCGGGCCATGCCCTACCACTGGCTGAAAACTTCCGGGGCGAACGTCTGCCTCGGGACCGACGGCTGCTCCTCGAACAACAACCTCGATATGTTCGAGGAGATGAAGTTCGCCGCCCTGCTGCAGAAGTTCGCCTGGAACTCGCCGACCCTCCTCCCCGCAGGCGAGGCGGTCACGATGGCGACCGCGGCGGGCGCCCGGGCGCTCGGCACCGGCCCCGGAACCCTGACCGTGGGCGCGCCGGCCGATATCGTCCTCCTCGACGCCCGTGCGGTCTGCAACACCCCGCTCTTCCACCCCGACTCAAACCTCGTCTACGCCTGCAACGGCGGCACGGTCAGGACCGTCCTCTGCGGCGGAAAGGTCCTGATGCACGAGCGGGAGGTGCCGGGAGAAGAGGAGATCGTCCGTGAGGCCGCCGCCGCGGCGCGGGCGCTCGTAGGGCGGGCCCGGGGAGCCTCCTGATCCTTTTTTTTCACCCTGACGGCACGTCCAGCAGGTCGGCAACCGCCGTTATGGTCAGGTCGAACCGGTCCTCCGTCCCCGTCACGTTCTCCCAGGGCCGCCGGTAGACCGCGGAGAACGCGAACACCCCCGGGCTTTCGGGCACGAGCGTCCAGGTCCGGATGCCGCCGACGCCGACCACCCCCTCAGGCGTCGCGTTCTGTTCGTAGCGGTCGGCGGCGATGGTGAGTCCCGGCGACACCGTGGCGTTCCAGGAGTAGCCGGTGGACGGGTTCTCCGCAAGGCTGACGTCGACCTCGCTCGCCGCCGGAACGGTGACGTTCTCCCCGTTCTGCTCCGCGCCGAAAGAGTATCCGGCCGCGTCCTCGAGCGTGAGGAGCCAGATATCCCCATTCCCCGACCGGTTGTCCGTCCAGACTACCCGGTTGCCCGATACCCGCGGGAGGAACTGCCAGGCGTCGTCATCGGTGACCTGCCGGGTCTCGCCGGCGGCGAGGTCGTGCAGGTAGATGTCATCGGTATCCTGGCCCGTAGCGTCCTGCCAGACGACCAGGTCCCCGGATATGTC
This sequence comes from Methanomicrobiales archaeon HGW-Methanomicrobiales-2, assembly GCA_002839645.1. Taxonomy (GTDB): domain Archaea; phylum Halobacteriota; class Methanomicrobia; order Methanomicrobiales; family Methanoculleaceae; genus Methanoculleus. The sequence continues at coordinate 22,964 of PGYL01000010.1, forward strand.
GGGATAGGCGGCCACCCCCGCCGGGCTGCCGGCAACCCGCTCCTCCTCGCCCGTGGTGAGGTTATGGACGACGAGCGACCCCGAACCGTTTCGGATCTCCGACCAGGCGACCCGGTCGCCGGAGACCGCCGGGAAGCCCTGGCTCGCGCTGCCGTTTGCAAGCGAGACGGGCTCCGCACCATCCCGGCTAACGAAGACGGTGTAGTTCCCGCCGCTCCCGTCAGCCCAGACGACCGTCCCGTCCGAGACGTCGGGAGAGACGACTAAGGGGTTGCCCTGCACCGGCCCGGAAGAGACCCGGACGAGGGTGCCGTCCGTCAGGTTCATGGCATAGATGCCGCCCGCATCCCCGGCCCGCATATCGAGCCAGACGACCCGGTCGCCGTCGATCGCCGGCATAACCCGCCCGCCGGCCGCGTCGGTGAGCCGGACCTCCGTGCCGGCCGCCGTATCGTACAGCCGGATCTCAGGGTCCCCCGACCGGTTATCCTGCCAGACGATACGGTCCCCGGAGATATCCGGCCAGAGCGCGACTGCCGTCCCGTTGGTGATCCGGGTCTCTGTGCCGCCGGCAATGTCGTAGAGGTAGATATCGGCGCCGCCGTGCCGCCCGTCGACCCAGACGATCCGGTCGCCGTCGATGGCGGCGGCAATCTGGTCGCTCTGGTTCGTTGTCACCTGCACCGGGACATCTGCCGCCCCGCTCACCTCGACCATCAGCAGGATCATGCAGATGCATACAACGTACAAGAATCCGTGTTTCACGGGTTTTCCCCCGGGACGGGACAACACGGACATAGTATATAAATTGCATTATAAAAATCAGGATATGACGGTTGCCGTCCGGGACCGATCCCGGCGAAGAAACGGCAGAGGCGGTGCGCCCGGGAGCAGGCTAAAAGGAGAGGGTTACGCGGTCTCGATCTTCGACTCGTCCTCGAGACCGAGTTCCTCGATCGCTGCTTCCCGCATCTTGAACTTCATGATCTTTCCCGAGACCGTCATCGGGAAGTCGTCGACGAACTTGATGTACCGCGGGATCTTGTAGTGGGCAATCCTGCCGCGGCAGAACTCCTTCACCTCGTCCTCGGTGAGGGTCGCGCCGCCATCGGTCTTGATCCAGGCCATCAGCTCCTCGCCGTACTTCCGGTCCGGGACGCCGATCACGTAGGCATCGGCGACTTTTGGGTGGTTATGGAGGTACTCCTCGATCTCGCGCGGGTAGATGTTCTCCCCGCCGCGGATCACCATATCCTTCAAGCGCCCGACGATCTTGACGTAGTCCTCCTCGTCCATCGTCCCGAGGTCGCCGGTATGGTTCCAATGGCTCTCGTCGATCGTCGCGCGGGTGGCGTTGGGGTTATTGTAGTAGCACCGCATCACGCAGTAGCCCCGGGCGCAGATCTCGCCGGTCTCCCCCCGGGGGACGATCCGCTGTGTGTTCGGGTCGATGATCTTGATCTCGGTGTGGGGGAAGGGCTTACCTACCGGGGGGCCACGCCGCTCCAGGGGGTCCGCGGTCGTGGTCATCGTGACGCCGGGGGAGGTCTCCGTCTGCCCGTAGACGATCACGATCTCGGACATGTTCATCTTCTTGTTGACCTCCCGCATCACCTCGGTCGGGCAGGGCGACCCGGCCATGATCCCGGTGCGGAGCGAGTCAAGCCGGTACTTCGCGAAGTCCGGGTGGGAGAGTTCGGCGATGAACATCGTCGGCACGCCGTGGAGCGCCGTGCACTTCTCGTCCTGGACGGCCTGGAGGACCGCTTCGGGGCTGAAGACCGGCGAGGGCAGGACCATCGCGGCACCGTGGGTGACGCTCGCCATGTTCGAGAGGACCATGCCGAAACAGTGGTAGAACGGCACCGGGATGCAGAGCCGGTCCTCGTGGGTGAACTTCATCCCCTCGCCGATGATGTAGCCGTTGTTCAAGATATTGTGGTGGGTCAGGACGACGCCTTTGGGGAACCCCGTGGTCCCGCTGGTGTACTGGATGTTGACCGCGTCGTCGAAGCTGAGCGACTCCTCGCGCTCCCGGAGTTCTTCGGGGCGAACGAGTTCGGCCTTTGAGAGGAGGTCGTCCCAGGTGTACATGCCGTTGTAGGGGATATCGCCGAGGAAGACGACGGTCTTTAAGAACGGGAACTTGTCGCTGTTGATCCGGCCCGGCTTCGCCTCGAACGCCTCGGGACAGGACTCGTAGAACATGCCGACGTAGTCGGAGGTCTTGAACCGCCCCTGGATGAGGAGCACCTGCACCTCGGACTGCTTCATGGCGTACTCGAACTCGTAGGTCCGGTATGCCGGGTTGATGTTCACCATGATGGCGCCGATCTTTGCGGTGGCGAACTGGACCAGCACCCATTCCGCGTAGTTCAACGCCCATATGGCGACACGGTTCCCGCGCTCCACGTCGAGCGCCATGAGGGCGCGTGCCAGGGTGTCGACGCGCTCAAGAAACTCCGCGTAGGTCCACCGGATGCCCTGGTGGACGGAAACAAGTGCTTCGCTATCCGGGTGCGCCGCTGCTATTCGGTTCAGCATTTCACCGATGGTGATGCCGAGCAGGGGTTTTTGCGAGTTCCCACACGCGTAACTGCCCTCAACCATTCTACATAAATGAGTGGCGGCACCGTAATAGCATTACTGGTTCTTCCCAGCGCAACGCTTATACTACATGGCGTCAACGGTATAGAGAGCGGGGTCGTGGCCTAGTCCGGAATGGCGACGGGCTCCAGCGGTCTTTGCACGTGATGAACAATGGGTCTCCTGAAGAAGAGATGATGACCCGTTGGAGCACTGATGCATGTCGGAGAGACCCGTCGATCGTGAGTTCAAATCTCACCGACCCCACATTCTCGTTTAACCGGCTCTTTTGCTGATGTCTTTCGCCGACTGCAGGGTATCCCGGGTCATTCCGTCTTCTGCGGACGCCGCCGCCCGGAGGATGGAGGGTTCAGACAGTGAGCAGATATACCCGGGCCGAAAATATCTTTCGTCATCCGCGAAAGACCCTGCGCGACAGGCGTTCCGGTTCGGGGCGGCGCAAGCGCGGGGGACGTACACGGTCGTGGCCGGCCGGAGCAGAATTGCCCCTATTTTCCCGCTCTCCTTGAGAAAGTCCACTTCCCGGGCGGTGTTGCGGGTCAACCCGGGAGACCTTTAATAGATGTCTCACCAATATTTGTGCACTATCTGAGGGCGTTTATATGTATCTCATCGGTGAAGCATTGGTTGGAGACGGCGCAGAACTTGCGCATATCGATCTGTTAATAGGAAACAAAGAAGGCGCAGTAGGACAGGCGTTTGCGAACTCCATGTCGCAGCTCTCGAAGGGCCACACGCCGCTCCTCGCGGTCATCAGGCCGAACCTGCCGACGAAGCCCTCGACGCTCATCATCCCGAAGGTCACCTTAAAGAAGGAGTACCAGGTGAACCAGATGTTCGGGCCCGTCCAGGCAGCGGTCGCAAAGGCCGTCGCCGACTCGGTCGAGGAGGGCGTCTTTGAGGGAATGGACATCGAGGACATCGTCATCATGGCAAGCGTCTACCTCGGCACCACCGCAGAGGACTACAACAAGATCTACCGGTTCAACTACGGCGCAATGAAACTCGCGCTCCGCAGGGCTCTCGACCGGTTCCCCGACGTCGACACGCTCCTGCACGAGAAAGACCGGGCCGCCCACGCGGTCATGGGATTCAAGGTCCAACGCCTCTGGAACCCGCCGTACCTGCAGGTCGCCATGGACCTCGTCGACAAGAACCACATGAGGAGGGTCCTTGAGTCGCTGCCCGCAAACGACCACCTGATCATCGAGGCGGGCACGCCCCTGATCAAGAAGTTCGGCCTCTCGATCATCGCCGAGATCCGCGAACTCCGCCCGAACGCGTTCATCGTCGCCGACTTAAAGACGCTCGACACGGGCAACCTCGAAGCCCGGATGACCGCCGACGCCGGCGCCGATGCCGTCGTGATCTCCGGCCTTGCGCCCCTCTCGACCATCGAGAAGGCGATCGAGGACACCCGGAAGACCGGCATCTACACGGTGGTCGACATGCTCAACGTCGAAGATCCGCGGGCCGTCATCGAGCAGCTCAAGGTGAAGCCGGACGTCGTTGAACTCCACCGGGGCATCGACGTCGAGGAGACCGCGTACGCCTGGGGAGACATCGCGGCGATCAAGAAGGCCGGCGGTAAAAGGCTGCTGGTCGCGACGGCAGGCGGCGTCAGGCAGCATGTCGTGAAGGACGCGCTCAAGGCAGGCGCCGATATCCTGGTCGTCGGCCGGGCAATCACCGCAAGCAAGAACATCCAGAACGCGGCGGAAGAGTTCCTCAAGGAACTGAGCACCGAAGAGATCGACCAGTTCAGGATTATGACCGACTTCTGAAGTCGGTCAATACCTTTTTTCTGCGGATTCGCGGGCCATCCGTAACACAGCCCCGCATACCAGATATCTGTTCATCATGTTTCTCTCAGGCTCCCGGGACGGGGTATCCACGATCGACGGGGGAGAAGGCGGCTACCGGCGGCTGAACCGGAAGTGCCTGCTCTCGATATACTTCGGTCACGCCATCTCCTACGCGTTCCTTCTTGGGGCGTTTGTCCTCGTCGAGACCTATGCGCAGGGGTTCCTCGGCCCCGGCTACGATCTCGTCCGATACGCCTTCATTGCGGTCCTCGCCATCGTCCTGGCCTACATGATAGTCTCCCCGCCGGTCTTCTATGCCAGATATCGATATCAGATCACGGAGGACCGGATCGACGTGCGTTCCGGCGTCCTCGTGCTGCGCCACAACCTGGTCCCGATCGAGCGGGTGCACCAGGTGGAGGTCTCCCGGGGCCCGGTGAACAGCATGCTCGGCCTCGCCGACGTCACCATAACCACCGCCGGCGGGGTGGCGACGCTCAGCTATCTCGATATCGAAGAGGCGGAGAGAGTGGCCGACATGCTGGACGGCCTGGTAGGAAGGATGCTCAAAGAGCGCGTGCCGGCAACGGGGCCCGCGGGCGACTGATATGATCGTGCCCGGCGAGAGGGTGAGGTGCCACCCGAGCGTCATCGTAGAGAAGTCGCTCTCTGTAGTAGTGCTCATCGCGCTCCTCGTTACGCGGCTCGAGGCGACCGCAGTAGCGGGCGTACTTGCGGCCGCCATCGTTGCGCTGCTGCTCTTCAACTACCGGCAGTGGAAGCTGACGACCATCCGGTTCGGCGAGACGGAGATCGTGGTGGAGCGGGACACCCTCTTCAAGGCAAAGAAGACCCTTCCCTACGCGAAGATCGCGTCGGTCAACGTGAACCGCGGCATCGTAAATCGGCTCTTTGGGACCTCGAAGCTGCAGATCAATATCAATTCGGGCAGCAGCGCGACGGTCCCGGAGGCGGCCCTGACGTTTGGCGAGGATATGGCGGACGAACTGCGGTCCGCGATCCTGGGGGCCCTCCACGACGGGGAGGTCCTGCCGGACGAGGACGAGGCGACAGAGTCCCTCGTCTCGTTCTCCCCTGCGGACGTGATCGTTCACGGCCTCTTCAGCGTCCCGACGTACCAGACCATCTTCGGCTCCGTCTTCCTCGCCTACTCGGTTTTTGAACTCTACACGTCTGCAGGTGCAGGGATCGGGGGGGATAGCAGAGCGCTCGTCTCCCTGCTGATGTTCTTTGTCGTGCAGTTCGGACCGGCGGTCTCGCTCATCTTCCGCTACTACAACTACCGGGTCTACCGCCGGGGAGAGACGATCTTCCTCCAGCACGGCCTTCTCCGGACATATAAGACATCATTCGAAGTCTCCCGGATCAACGCCGTCCGCGTGAAGAGCACGCTTGCGGCCCGGCTCCTGCACCGGTCGTGGATCGAGGCCGAGGTAGTGGGGCTCGCGTCCGGGACCGGGGAGAGCCTCCGCCCCGTCCTCTGCCTCTTAAAGGACGATGCGACGCAGCAGAGGCTCCTCCGCGAGCTGGCGCCGGAGTTCGTCTACGATCGGAGCCCGGAGAGGCAGCCCGCGGGCGCATGGAGCGTCCTCCTGATCCGGGCAGCGATTGCGTCGTTTGCGCTCGTTCTGGCGATGGTCTGGTCATCGCTCTACGTCTACCACGCGGCTACAGCCCTGGCCGGGATCGCCGGCGCGGTCCTCCCCTGGGTGCTGCCGCTCGCCACGATCCTCGGGGTCCTCGCGATCTTCTACGCGACGCACGTCTCCTGCCGGATCACCGAGTTCGACACCAGCAAGGACCTCTTCACCTTCGTGAACGGCGCCGTCGACCGCGAGACAGTCGTGATGAGTTACGACAGGGTCCAGATGGTCCGGGTCGAGCGGGGCCCGGTCGCCGGGTTCTTCGGGGTCGCGAGGGCGAGGGTGTACCTCCTCTCCTCGACCGGGGGGACGAGCATCTCGTCGGGGTATTTTTTTGAGAACCGGCTCGGCGCCATCGGGGAGACCGTGATGGAGCGGATCGCGAGCGGGGAGTATGATTGGCGGAGGAATAGTGTCTGAGCGGGGTGGGCGGAAAATGGCCCCCCTATGACGAACGCGGTCCCGCCTGTTCCCCCGCACTACCTATCCGCGATGTTCGTAATTTTAATATAACATAAGCCCTTGTAGCCGGATCGGGAATGAGACTCATACAAATTGTGGGCGTGCTCATCGGCGCCTTCATTGCATCTCTTGGTCTGCTCTGGTTTCTCCAGGGCATGGCAATTATCCAGATGCGTCCGATACTCTGTGTCGCGAATTGTGAGCCTATTGTGGGCGGATCCCCGTTCTGGGCAGCAGCCGGGGTGATTGCGTTCATCATCGGGATCGTTGTCGCTCTTTTCAGTGCAAGGCGCGGCGGGGCATAATCGAACCCCCCGGCAACTTCCCGCCGGCGAATGCGGCGCCCGCTACCGGGCTTGTGTCGAAGCCGGGAGCGGGTTATCCGAAAGGGATAATGCTCTCTCTGTAGTATACCTCTCATAGAGGAGTCCGATGCACCCCATCATCCGCGAAAAGATCCCCGATCTCGCCGGCATCGCGGCACGTCACCGCGCGAGAAGGCTCGGGGTCTTCGGCTCAGCGACGGGCGACCGGTTCGACCCGGCATCGAGCGACATCGACTTCGTCGTCGAGTTCGAGCCGATGGCCCCGGTGGAGCATGCACGGGCGTACTTCGGTCTCGCCGAAGACCTGGCCCGGGCCTTCGGCCGCAAGATCGATCTCGTTGAACTGTCCGCGGTGTGGATGCGATCTTCCGCCGGGCGTTAGAAAAGACCTGCTGGGATGCATATGCTGTTAAAAGGCGCAGGGGCTGATGCACTACTACCTGATGGGCAAAGCGCACCCCTGGTTTCATGAAGCAGGAGTAGCAGGTTGACAGGGTTGAGACGGGCGAGGATACACAGATGCTTCGTCTGTTCCCTCTAGCAGATGAACCTGCATCCGGCTGAATACCACCACGATCTCCGGTGTGTCAGCGGTTGCGGAGGCTCGATCTTTATGAGAAAAAGGGTGGCAGGTCAGGGCCTACCATCATGGCTCACCGGTAGGTCGGGCCTGGTAGAAGTATGATCGCCTGCCTATAGATCTCTTCCTGTCTTCTGAAGTATTTCCTGCATCTCCGGGGTCAACTGGAGAACAAGTTCTGCATTATATGCACCGCCTGGCATCATCTCTACGGGAGATTTGAATATCTGTTGAGCTGCGATAGCATACGACCGCGATCTGGCAGCGGGTGATCCGTCTCTGACCGCCGGATCAACATTGGTGGTAAAGATTGAGATTGTATTGTCGCTGTTATAGACGAATTCGAAGGTCCGGAACTGCTGAGGGAACTCCCGCAGCGATGCGGTTTCAACCTGCCAGAAACCGAGTTCAGGGCGGTCAGAATCCGGAGATTCGATAGGTATCACGGTATTTTGATGGCGATGCCCCGAGATCCATGCCATGAGGTTTGGATAGGTCTGAAGTTTGGCTATCAGATCAACATCAGATACCGCAGCGTACTCACTCCATTTCATAAGCGAACTGAGACCCGTTTGATCCTTTTCGATGACTATCGGGATGTGGGCTGCGATGATCATGAGCTTTCCTTCAGCCTGACCACTCTCGAGTTCTTGTACGAGCCAGTCGTACCGCTCCTGGTCGATAGAACCAAATCCGGAGGTCCCTTCGCTGGGATCATCGTCCCTCTGGGTATTATCAAGCACAATGACCTTTATCGGGATATCTGATCTCGGTTCGAATGAATAACAGGCAAATCCCGTTGTTCTATCGGACTGGCTGAATCCATGCCCTTGTGGGTTTGAAGAGGAGTCTAAAAATCCACCGATCCACTCAGTTCTTGAGAGGAAACTGCGATTTTGATCGGCCGGGACGGTTGGGGGACCATCAGGGAAGTCGGTGACAGGGCCTGCACCGATAACGTCACCATATGGTGTCCGACCATCGATTGCTCCCATATAGAAGCCACGGCTTTTTAGGCGGAGAGGGTCGGTGAAAATATTGCCTAATTCGAGCACAGCAGTACCGGTTAAGGCATTATTGGTCTGATCGTCTGGAGGGAAGAGACCCATCCAGAAGTGGTCGTGATTGCCGAGAACCTGATACCATCTGATCGATTCATCAAGCCCTGCTGCTTTGTATTGGTCCTGGTAATCATTGAGAGGGCCGGGGATTGGATCGTCCCTGTCACCGGAATCGGGGTTGACTATCCTGCCGTCAAGCACATCGATATACCATTGCAGTTCGTTGTACTGGCCGCTGTTAATTGCATCGCCAAGGAATATGCCGAAGTCAAATGGGTTCTCTTTATGAAGGGCGTTTGCCGTCTGGACTGCTGCGTCGAGGGCATGGGTGGTATACAACATAGCCGGAGAGTATCCTGAAATTACGTCCCATTCATAACCATAATAGACCACCTGAGCAGGAGACTCTTTGTCGGTGATATGGATATCACTCATGGCAAAGAAGGTTAAAAGTTTCTCCGTATTGGTATCTGATGCGGGGGTGTATCCACCTGGCATGAGGTCCAGTCTCTTTTCATAATCCAGCCCCTCGCCAAACTCCCAGACCCCATATCCATACTCTGAAAAGTTTGCGACCTGATCCGGATCCAGGGCAGGCGACGTTGAAGGGACAGGGACGGGAAGAACGGTTCTGTTGAGTGTTGTCAGGACCAGAGAATCTATTGGATAATCCGGTTCTCCATCTTCAGGGAGTTGGGAGCTGGGAGCAGTACACCCTGCTGCAGTGATGAACACCACGAACAGAAGAGCCAGTATGACGCCTGCTTTAGAATTGTACATATTTTTCTTTGAATCAAGATGAAGATAAGGCTGTTTATAGAAGAGCACCAGATCGTCAGATGTATATACCACTGTATACCGGCAATGACGGGATACAACAGTACGGCAGCTGATAACAATACTCCTTTTCGTCCTGCAGCCCAGCCCATTCATAACGCGGCTCACAAAAATTGACTGGATTTAGACTTAAATTTCGAACGGAGTAAATTTCATTGAGATATTTATGTTACTCGTTCTGTGTTGTACCTGACACATAACGAGATTCGGCATTTCAGAATACTAATTATTTCTCAACTAAATAGCAATCAAACGCAGATAATACTTTATTTTTCTCCACATCGTTATGAGTGATCGGGAATTTGGGCTAAAGGCATGAATCTTAGCAGTCAGCGTAAATGGAGCACATGCTGCACGCGTGTCTCCCCATGCCCATAAGGGACCCCGATCTGCTCGAAATATCTTAAAGAAGAGATTTTGAGTTTGGGTAGCCGCCCTTCACGCCCTCTCTTCCACCCGGATCTTCAGCCCCTCGTTGTCCACCTCGGTCGCGATAGCGACCCGGAGCCCCGCCTTTGCCAGGATCGCCGCCACTTCCTCCTCCGGGCGGCCGGTGATGACCGCGATGGACGGGCCGACCGAACTCATGCCGACGAACTCGAGGCCGGCGTCCCGGAGCACCGCCATGTAGCGGTAGATCTCAAACCCGTGGTGCTCGACCTCGGCGCGTTTTGAGCCCCTAAACTCGATCTCCCAGATGACGTCGCCGGCTTTCCGGAGATCGCCCTTCTCAAGCGCCGGGATGAGGTCCATCAAGACGAGGTAGGACTTCAGTTCGCGGTCGCGGTAGTCGAGCGTCCGGGCCTTGTTCATCAGGAGGTCGAACTCCTTCTCCCCCGCCGACGAGATATCGGACGACGGAATGGCAATATAAACCTGTTTCCCCTCGGCGAAGGCGTGCTGGTAGACGAGCGCCAGCTCGTCGCCCATCACGACCATGCCGCCGTGAGTGCTCGCTGCGGGCCCGACACCGGTCTCAAAGCCGAACGCGACGCTCCCGGCCGCCGTCTCCTCGACGAAGTTGCAGCCGAGGAGCAGGCGGAGCTGGTCGCTCGTTAGCGGCGAGCCCACCGCGGTGTTGAGGGCGTTTGCGACCGCAATCAGGATGGTGCTCGTGGACCCGAGCCCGACGTGCTCGTACTGGTGGTCGCGTGCGCAGATCTTAAAGCCTCCCTCATAGCCGACGACCTGCTTGAAGGCCTCCACGAAGTGCCGGAGGATCGGCTCGCGGGAGTAGTCGATCTCGAGCCCTGACGCCGTGCACGTGACCTCGGCGGTGCAGTAGACCCCGATGGCAAAGCCGATGCCCCCTCCCCCGGGACGGTCGGGAGAGAACCGGTTCATGTCGAGCACGGTGAGGTGAATCCGTGCGGGAGCGCGGACGATGACGGTGCCGGTCACCGGCGCAAGCCGGTAGCCTTTCTGGAGGCCGCACGGCCTGATATGTTCGCCGGGGGAGAAGGAGATGAACTCGTACTCGACGAGGTCCAGATCCCCTCCGCGGATCTTCATAATGGGCATGTTGTTACTCGATTAGCGTGTGCGGTCAAAGAAGATATCCTTTCCAGATGCCCGGAGCGGGATACCGTAGGCGACACCGCACCCTTCCAGCCATCCGAGCGCGAGTGCACCGACGCCGACCGAGTACATCACCCGGTTGTCGACGTTGTGGAGGCTTGCGGTCTTGGCCGCGGAACCGACGGCGATCCCGAGATCCGTCATCCTGACGGCGCAGTTCGGGCCGCGGAACGGCGTGGCCGGCGGATGTCCCTGCGCATCGAGCATCTCCGCACAGGTGGCGTAGCCGCACCCGCCGCAGTCGAGGCCCACGGCGTCGGCGAAGAGCGAGCCGATGAGGAGGCAGGCGTCGCTTGCCGCGACGTTTCCCGCGTCCCTGATGAAGAACGCTACGTCGTGCCGCTCGCCGTACTCCCGCATCGCCTCTGCAAGTGCCGTCTTCTCCTCGCCGGTGACGATCATCGTCTTGATGACGTCGATGCCCCGTGCCTTCGGGGCGGTGCGGGCAGAGAGCGCCATGAGCCGGGCGACCGTCTCTACGGCGTCTGATTCAAAGAGCATGAAGGTACGTGGGACCGACCGGAGATAAGGGTATGCCCCCGGAGGGGATGCCGATACCTTTTTCCACAGACCCGCCCAGAGGCGGATCTGTCATGGCACCGGAGAAGAACTACGAGACGGCCACGTTCGGCGCAGGTTGCTTCTGGGGCGTCGAGGAGACGTTCCGGCGCGTGCCCGGCGTCGTGGAGACGGCGGTGGGGTTCATGGGGGGCACCCTCGATAACCCGACCTACGAGGACGTCTGCACCGGGCGGACCGAGCACGCAGAGGTCGTGCAGGTGACCTACGACCCCGGCCTGGTCTCGTACCAGGCCCTCCTCGACGTATTCTGGAGCATCCACGACCCGACCACCCAGAACCGGCAGGGCCCCGATATCGGGGCGCAATACCGGTCGGTGATCTTCTACCACACCCCCAAGCAGGAGAAGGAGGCACGGGCGTCGAAGGAGGAGGAGGGCCGCTCGGACAGGTTCCGCCGCCCCATCGTCACCTCCATCGAACCCGCGAGGACGTTCTGGCGGGCCGAGGAGTATCACCAGCAGTACTTCGCGAAGCGCGGGGGCGGACACTGCAGGGTGTGATAGGGGTGGCGGAGCGGGGATACATTCGGGCTGGATCTTTGCCGGGCTGCGGTTAGAGGATTCGGGTTTTCTCACGCTAGAGGGTTATGACCCGGTGCCGGGATTCCCGCGCTCCATCCAGCCATTCTCATGCTTCTCGGAACAGCAGGGACGAGAGCAAAACCTATGCAGTGGACCGCGGGAGTATCGCCATTGGGAGAGGGGCTTACGGGGAGGGGGGAGCATCCCCCCCTGTCTCACCTCATAAGGAGATACCCGTAACCCCCACCCCGCCCGGCCTCCGGCCTCCTCCTCCGCCCCTCGGGCGGGGGCAGTGCGTGGCGATATCCCCATGAAATCCGTGGTTCGTTACGTGACAGGCCAGGAGACAGGAGCGTGAGCACCGTTAGGTGCGCAGTCTGCACGGTCCAGTGTCACGGATTTTCTCCCGATATCGCCATTCCAGGGTATGCAAGTGACAACTGGCCGTGTCACAAGAACGAAAGCCGGAACATCGCCCGGCGCAAAAACAGCCCTCTTCACTCTTTCTTCGCAGAAACCCCGGTCTTGAACCCCACGCCCTCGAATGAGGCAATTCGCCGGTCGCCCGAGTAGACGTCGACGGCATATACGGATGTCCTCTCCGTCTCCGAGACCCGGTAGGCCATCGCCTCGAGCGTGCCCTCCGCCGGCACGGAGAAGTACTGAATATACGCGGAGATCGCTATCTGGTCGACTCCGTCCAGGTTCGCGGCGATCCCAAAGGCATGGTCCGCGACGGCGAAGATCGCGCCCCCGTGGGTCGTGCCGTGGGCGTTCTCCTTGCCCGCAATCGGCATGGCCACCCTGACCCGGCCGCCCTCGATCGCCGTCACCCTGATATCGAGCAGGCGTGCAAACCCGCAGGTCTCGGACCGGCGCACCGCATCGGTGTAAACCTCCGGGATGGGTCCCTCGTCCGTCACGCCTACTTGTACTCCCGCTGCGAGTAGGAGACGCCGCCGGCGTCGCCCCCGCGGAGAACGATATACAGCCATTCCGATATCGATTTGAGCGTGCCGAACTGCTGGTAGCGCCGCATCGAAAACCCGATCTTCAGGCCGGGATCGAGGTAGACCTTGCCGATCTTACGCATCCGCTGGGCTATCTCAAGGTCGTCCCCGGCATCGATGCAGCGGTACATCCCCGCCCGGAGGAACGCCTCGCGGTCGAACGCCGTGTTGCACCCGAGCGTAAAGTAGATCGTCCGGGTATGGTAGCCGAGGCGCGCGAAGGTGTTTGCGCCAAGAAGTGAGAGATGGTTCCTGATCCCGCCTTCGAGCGGGTAGACCGTGCCGTAGAGCTGCACGATCTCGCGCTCTGCAAAATTTCTCTCGATCCGCTCCACCCAGTCCCGGGGGAGGATGCAGTCGGCGTCGGTCGTCGCGATGATCTCGCCTTTCGCGGCCATCGCCCCGTCGTTCCGGGCCCCGCCGACTCGCTTGCTCGTCTGGACAAAGACCCTGTCCGCAAGAGGCTCGGCCAGTTCCCGGGTCTTGTCCTTTGAATTTCCGTCGACGACGATGATCTCGTAGGTATCCCTCGGCACCGTCTGGTCGGCGAGAGACCGCAGGCAGCCCTCGATGTTCTGCTCTTCGTTGTAGGTCGGAACGACTACGGAGATCATCTCTCGATCAACTCCCGGTATAGTTGTTGATGCCGTTTTGCTATAAGCGTGATGTCGTACTCCTCCGTTGAAGCGCGGGCGCGGGCGGCGCAGCGATGCAGGGCCGCGTCGTCGGCGAGGATCTCCCGTGCCCCGTCGGTCTCGGAGAAGAAGAGGATCGAGTCCCCGAAGATCTCCCGGAACTCGTAGATGTCCCGGGCGATAACCGGGAGGCCTGCCGAGAGGGCCTCGACGATCACGAGGCCGAACGTCTCGGCGTGGGAAGGCATGAAAAAGATGTCCGCCCCGCTGTAGACCCGGGAGATGTCGTCGATGACGCCGGTGAAGATGACGTTCTCGTGGGAATGGGTCTTGAGCATCTGGATCTTTGCGTAATCCTTCGAGAACGTCCCGTACGGGAACCCGCCCACCCAGACCCAGGTCATATCGGGGTGCTGGTCCGCGAGTTTGAAGAAGTCGTAGATGCCCTTCCGGGGGGTCTGCTGGCCGACGGAGAGGACCACTTTCCGGCCGGGATCGATCCCGTACTCGTCGCGGAACGACTTCCTCTTCTTCTTGTCCCGCTTGAAATACGTCCGGTCGATGCCGTTGGGGATGAGGGTCTTTGGGACATCGGGGACGAGCTGCTCGGTCTCCCGGTGACAGGGCTCCGAGATCGTGATGATATGGTCGAACTGCCGGTAGATCTTCGGGTATACCGTGTTGATCCGCTTTGAGAAGGCGACGTTCCCCTCGTTTAACCGGGGGGTCGAGTGGGCGGTCAGGACCTTTGCGCCCTCGGTGAACTTCAGGTGATACATCGCCCAGGGCCCGAAGGTGTGGTAGTGGGTCAGGTCGAAGTCGCCGTGATACAGGTTGCGGGAGACCTCCATATCGGGGAGCAGGGCGAGGTGGTTATACAGCGTCCTCGCTGCCGTTGCGCACCCGATGTAGCGCAGGAAGCGGAAGTCCTCGACGAAGATGTTGACCTTCATCCGTTCGCCCTCACGAAGTCGATCGCGCTCCTGATGCAGCCGTCCATATTGAGGTACTCGAATTGCGAGAACCGCCCGACGAGGTCGATGCGGCGCTCCCGGCAGAACTCCCGGACGATCTTGATGTTCTTCAAGTAATCAGTATCGTAGACGACGTAAGCGAACTTCTGCCGCGCGACGCCGGTGTAGACGACGTTATCGCGGGAGGGGATGATCCCGGCGGCGATGAGCGATGCGATAGTGTGCTCGATGATCTCGGCGTCCGGCATCTCCGAGACCGCGTCCCCGTCGTTGTAGGTGATCTCGGCGAGGACCGAGGAGTGACCCGGGGGCGCGACCCTGCTGCTGTAGTTCGAGGGGAACGATATCCGGTTGAAGAGGCCGGTCTCCGGGTCAGGGACGTAGAGCCACGATATATCGGGAACTTCGCCCGATAGGCCGATGAAGACCGAACAGAGCGAGTTGTAGCGGAGGGCGTCGCATGCCGCCTGCACGTCGGCCGGGACATCTGTTAGAGAGGGGAGCAGGTTCTGGAGCGGGATGGTCGATATCAGGCGGTCTGCGTGGACGGTCTCGTTGCCGTCGCTCACCGCAAACCCGCCCTTCTCCTCGCGGACGGACGCGACGGAGAACCCGGTCCGGATGGCGGGGAGGACCGGCTCCGCAATCGCGCGGACCAGCGCCTCGATCCCGCCCGTCACCGGGTAGGAGAAGACCGCCTGGTGGACGTAGCCCTCGGTCTCGATCCCGATGGCCGATCGGATGATATCCTCGACCGGCGGGCGGGGGATACGCCCCTCCACCCAGTGGTGCGACATCCGGTCGGCCGGAAAGTTCCAGATCTTCTCGTTGTAGGGGACCATGTAGCACTCGGCGATCCCCCGGCCGAAGGTATGGATGATCCACTCCGCAAAATTTTCCGGCGGCGGGACTTCACCCTTCTCGACGGCGATGAGGTTCTTGACGAACTCGTTGATGCAGAAGAACCGGTCTTCGTCGGGCAACTGGTAGAGGCCGTTCTCGAAGGGGTATTTGATGTAGCGGCCCGCATAGAGGATCTTCGTATTCCGCTTCCGCCGGTCGGCGTTCTCGCCGAGGACCGAGACCATGAAGGAGAGGACTTCAGTATCGCGGGAGAAGAGGATGTGCGAGCCCCCGACGTCGAACGTGAAACCCGCCTCCGTTTTCGAGCGGCAGAGCCCCCCGATCGTCTCGTCCCGTTCAAGAACAGTCACGTCGTCGCCCTGTTCGTGGAGCAGGCGGGCCAGCGTAATCCCGGTGAGACCGCCTCCCAGTACCGCCGATTTCACATTCATACGTTTAATGCCGAAGCCATATATGGTTGACCATCCGTTTTCCCGCGGTTGCCGCATATCGGCGTGAGAACCGGGGGTAATCAGGCCAGGAACGCAGGGTGCGACACAGCCGCCCGGCAGGGGTTCCTAAGGATTGCGCAGTTCCCCGACGAACTCCCGCACGTCCCCTGCGTAGAGGAGAGGCTCCTCCCGAGATCGCGAAGTGTCCGCCGCGAGGAAATGTCGTGAAGTGCTCAAGGTTAACCCTGCGCTCGGCCCACTCGCGGGGCAGCGGAGCGTCCCGGGGAGGGTGGGCGACGGCTGCCGGAACCGGGGTGCGCTGCCAGGGGCGGGGAGGAGCGTGAGCGTCGAGAGTCGCCTCCGGAACGGCTATGGTGAAGGATTCGGTCTTCATGCGGTCGGTCCTCCTTCTTGTCAGTTATCTCCCGGCGGTGCGGCATACCGGGAGAGTGTGGACTCTGGAGGGGACCGCTCGCATATATGTATTCGGCACCTTGCGCGCAAAAAACGTGGAAAGGGGTTCGTCTGGCAGACTACTCTTTTGCCCTTCTCTTTGCGAGGACCGTGCTCGTTTCTATCGATCTCTGCAGGGGCTGGATCATGTAGTCGGGCATATTCTTCACCACGTCCCGCCGGACGGCAGGAATGCTCATCGCAAGAGAGGTCACCCGGGTGGTGATCCTCTGCCGGTAGTCACGGGTGGGGAAGTCGTAGAGCCCGTGCTGCCGGTAATACCGGTCGTCCGCCTTGAAGATCGCCCGCATTCCTCCCCAGATCTCGTCCCGGAAGATCTTATGCCCGCCCACGGCAGGGAAGGTGGGCGGCGCGATGTACCCCCGGTCCGCGAGCCTCACGGAGCGCTCGGCGAGAGTGTGCAGGGCGGCATCGATCTCGCCCGATTCGCTGGTCACGATCCCTGCAAGGTTCGCTCCTTCCATCGCCGCGAGGCCCGTGAGAACCTCCCGGAGGGTCGCGAGATGGCCGAGCGGCCCTTCCACCAGGTACGCGACCTGCTTCCCCGCGAATGCCGGCACGTGGCCGTTCGCGAAACTCCGGTCGAAGAACTGCTTCCAGGCGGCCGAAAGGAAGCGGTCCCGGACGGTTCCGGCCATGACCAGGATATCCGCCGGGACGACATACTCCTCCCAGAACGCCCGGAAGCCGTCGTCGTAGACGCAGGTGTTCTCAAAGGCGCACCGGCAGCACCCGAGACAGCCGCCTTTCATCGCGGCGTCCCGGATGTGGGCGACCCGGACAGAATCCCCGTAGCACGCCGCGAGCCCGCCGACCATCGCCGCGAGGCCGGAACCGGGTTCTCCATCGTGGAGGATGACCACCCGCTTGCCGCGGGTATCCACCGCGACCGGCGGGGTCACCGGAGCATACGGGGAGGAAGGAGCGGGAAGCAGCGGAAAAACCCGCTGGACCGGTCGCCGTTCCGCGATCGCTTCAAGGAAGTCGGTGAAGAAGAGGACGAGCTGCTCCTGGAACGCCTCGTTCCGGAGGTCCTCCATGTGGGCCGAGCAGAAACCGGTGTAGAGCATGCCGAGGTCGTCGCAGATCCCGTGCAGGTAGGCGTGGGCGGTGTGGTCGAAGTAGCGGATGGAGGTGGTGAGGGCGGCGGCGTACTTCCCGAAGAACGCCTCCGTCGCGTTCCGCTCGCCGACCAGTTCGATGAACCGCTTCAGCTGGGCCGGGACCAGCATGACGTAGACCGGGGTTGCCCAGAGCACGCCGTCGCACTCCTTCACCGTGGCGAGCAGCCGGTCCCACACCTCTTCCTGCCGCTCAATCGTCCTGATATCCCGGCCCACATGCACCACGGAGAAGGCATGCTCCGGAAACGCCTCCTCGAGGAACCGGACGTACTGCAGGGTGACGCTCATCTCCCCCTTGGGGCTCCCGGAAATGACACAGATCTGCATGGTTCTCTGAAGGTTATTCCCCGGGTACCCGCCACCCGGGTTATATATACCGATGTGATACAGGCGGGCAGATATATCTTGCGGAGGAAAGGGCGGATTTTTGGCTGTTTACCCGGCCCTTCGCGTCGGAGGGGCCGGTAATGGAGTAAAGGGGAGTGCACTTGAACTCTTTATCACGGCAGGGAGGCTTCATCACCACCTTTACGAACCGTCCGCGGGACCTGTCACCTGATTTTTCTCGTGCGGCTCCGTCCTCGCCTGCGCCTCCATATCCGCAACCGTGAGATCCGGGTTCCGGTAGCGCTGCCTCCCTTCGGTAGCCTTTCCGGCCTGGATAGCCTCGACCGGACAGAGGTGGATGCACCCGCAGCAGAGTTCGCAGCGGTGGTTCCAGACCGGTCTTCCACCGACCATCTCGATGTTGCCCGCCGGGCAGGCGGCCGCGCAGGTTCCGCACGACGTACACTTCTCGCTTACCGTGAACTTGCGGTCTTCCCCTTGGACGCGGGAGCGGAACCGGGGGTACATGATGGCTTTCACGAGCCGTGCCACCGGCGAGTTCGGGAGTGTCACCCTCTCACCCTGCCGGATCCGGCCCGCGATCGCCTCAAGGTCCGCGTCCGCCGCGGCGAGCAGCCGATCCCGCTTCTCCCCCGCAGGCGACGCGTACATCAGGATGTAGTTGCCCGGCATACTCACCGCAAACCCGGCGTCGAGCCCCCTTCTGGCCTTATCTTTCAGGATGCCGTCGAGCTGCCGGAGAGCCGCGGAGCCCCCGCCTCCCCCGTGCGTGACGATAGAAAAGACGTAGTCTGCTTTAGCGAGGTCGAGGCGCTCCGCGAACGATGCCGCCATCGCCGGGAGCCCGGAGAAATAAACGGGGCAGGCGATGCCGACCCGCTCGGCATCCGGGCTGATCTCGCCCGTGGCATCCCGAAACGCCGCTATCGGGACGATTTCGGTATCCCCGAGGGATGCGGCGACCTTCTTTGCAGCGGCAAGGGAGTTGCCGGTGCCGGTAAAATAGTAGATGACGGACTTCATGACAACCTCAAACAACCCGGCCGGGGCCTGGACGCCGACCGTCTCCAGACCGATCCTGCTGTCCACCGGTTGTGTCAGTAGTCTAAGCGTTTATGAATATGGACTTTGCGAAGACAGGCGGCAGAGGAGTGAAAAAAGGAAATGCCGGGATCGCTCCGCCGTCACTGCTGGCGGGGCGAGTCCCGGTCGACAAACAAAGTCTCCCCCGGGCTCGCGGCCGGCGATGGGAGGGCAGGCGGCTGGATGAACCAGCCGGTCCGGGTGCCGTCGAGGATGGTCTCGGAGTTCCGGGTGGTCATGAGGCTGACGACGACCATGGTAAGGATCGAGAACACGAGCGCGTAGATGCTGAAGTGCATCGGGAGCTTTGCCACAAACTGGTGCCAGTAGCCGAAGGCTGCGGCCCCGACGAGCCCCACTGCCATACTCGCGATCGCTCCCTGTCCGGTCGCGCCGCGCCAGTAGAGCCCGGCGAGCAGCGGGACCGCGAACGTCGCGAGCATCACCCCGATACCCATCCAGATCAGCCACGCGAGCATCGGCGGCGGGTTGACGGCGAGCAGGAGCGTGCCGCCAGCCCCGGCGACGACCGCGATCTTCGAGACGAGGAGGACCTCTTTGTCGGGCGCCGAGGGCCGGAGGATGTTTTTGTAGATGTCCCACGCGAACATGGTCCCGACGGTGAGCATGAGCCGGTCGGTCGTGGACATCACCGCCGCAAGAACGATGACCGCGAAGAGCGCCCATAATGCCACGTTCGGCATCGCGTGCTCGACGCCGGCGATGAAGGCGAAGTCCTGGGCGTTCACGGCCTGCGGGAGCACCAGCGCCCCTTCCTCGACGAGCGACCGCACGGCAAACCCGGTGAACTTGACGAGGAACATCACGACCGCGTAGATAGCGAACGCGAGGAGCGGCGCCCACTTGAAGTAGCGCTTCTCCTTCACCGCCAGGACGTTGCTGACGACGTGCGGTGCGCAGGCGAGACCGACCATCAGGAGGATCCCGAACGAAAAGAGGAACTCCGGCGTCGTGTAGGCATACGGAGCATAGGCAGTCGGGAACCAGGGTTCGACGAAGTTCGGGTCGACCCCGGCAAGCACGGTGTTGATGTGGGCCAGGCCACCGGCGCTCATAATGACCGGCGGCGCCATCAGGAGCACGCCGAAGATCAGGATCCCGCCCTGGAAGAGGCCCGTCCACGACACGGCGTAGAGTCCTCCGACGACTGTGTAGGCGGTGATGATGACCCCGGATATGAGGAGCGCCTGCCAGTGCGGGATACCGAAGAGCCAGACGAGCACGATGCTGATCGCGGCATACTGCCCGACCAGGTAGATCAGCGAGACGACGATGCCTGAGACCGCGGCGAGCGCCCGGACCGCCCGCGGACTCTCGAACCGGTCCGCGAGGTAGTCCTGGATGGTCATGTAGCCCCGCTCGCTCCCGAGGGTGTGAAGTTTCACCCCGAAGAAGATGATACAGAACGAGGCCGCGAGGGGCACGAAGATCTGCTCCCATATTCCCGGCCAGCCTGAGGTGTAGCCGAACCCGCTGACGCCGAGGAGGCTCATCCCGCTACAGATGGAGCAGACGATCAGGATCGTGAAGACCCAGAACCCAAGCGATCTGCCGGCGACAAAATAGTCCTCGGTGTTCTTGATCTTCTTTGAGGCCCAGCTCCCGATGCCGATGAGCACCACGAAGTAGAGCACGATCACGGCGAGCGTTATCAGGTCCGCCATTCAAGCGGCCTCCCTGAACCGGAGCCCCCAGAGGGCGAGGAGCACGAGGACAACGAGGGTCGCACCGCCCACGATGAGTCCTGTGTTGAAAGGTAATCCGAAAAACATACTGTGTTAGTATGTAGCGTGCTAACATATAACACAATCGAAAGGGGCCGGGAGATCACCGTGATCGAGGGATACCTCCCAAAAAATGTTATTTGGAACTTTTTACCGTCTTCGGGCCCCGGAGGAGAGCAATCTTTCCCGTGCGGACGAGTTCCTTGATGCCGTACTGGCGCAGGAGCGTCTCCAGCGCGTCGATCTTGCTGATATCCCCCGTCACCTGGAGCACCAGCGTCTTTGCCCCGACGTCCACGACCTGGGCGCGGAAGATATCGGCGATCTGCAGGATCTCGGCGCGGGCCGGGCCGGTCTCGGCAGCCACCTTGATGAGAGCAAGCTCCCGCTCCACGCTCTCCCGCGCCGTCAGGTCCGAGACCTTGATGACGTCGATGAGCTTGTTGGTCTGCTTCATCATCTGCTCGACGACCCCGTCGTCGCCGTTCACCACGATCGTGATCCGGCTCATATCCGGCTCTTCGCAGGTCCCGACGGCGAGGCTCTCGATGTTGAACCCCCGGCGCGAGAACATCGCGGCGACCCGGCTCAAGACGCCTGCCCGGTTCTCCACGAGGACGCTCAACGTATGCTGTTTCATCTCTGGCGCACCCCGATCATCTCGTTGATCGCAGCACCGGCCGGGACCATGGGGAAGACGTTTTCCTCCCGCTCGACCCTGAAGTCCAGGACGAACGGCCCGTCGGCGGCGAGCGCAGTCTCGATCGCCCCCCGGACACCGTCCTTCTCCTCGACCTTGAGGCCCTCGATCCCGTAGGCGTTCGCGATCTTCACGAAATCCACCGGCGGGAGCTCCGTATAGGAGTAGCGGCGGTCGTAGAAGAGTTCCTGCCACTGCCGCACCATCCCGAGGTACATGTTGTTTAAGATCACGACCTTGACGGGGATGTCGTACTGCGCCACCGTCCCGAACTCCTGGATGTTCATCTGGATGCTGCCGTCGCCGGCGACGTCGACGACCGGCATATCCGGCCGGGCGTAGTGGGCGCCGATGGCTGCCGGGAGGCCGTAGCCCATCGTCCCGAGACCGCCCGACGTGATCCAGGTCCGGGGTTTTGTGAAGGTGTAGTAGAGAGCGGTCCACATCTGGTTCTGGCCCACCTCGCTCACGATGATCCCCTCTCCCTTCAGGACATCGGAGAGCTGCTCGACGACGTACTGCGGGTGGAGGCGGTCGTCGTCGCTGTAACCGAGCGGGTACTGCGCCTTCCAGTTGTTGATCCGGGCGACCCAGTTCGCCGTGTCGCCGCGCTTCTTCATCCGCCGGAGGAGCGCCTGAAGCACCGCTTTGACGTCGCCCACGATCGGGACGTCGACCTTCTTGTTCTTCCCGATCTCCGCCGGGTCGATATCGATGTGGACGATCGCAGCGTTCGGCGCGAACGTCTCGATCTTGCCGGTGACCCGGTCATCGAACCGGACGCCGACGGCAAGCAGGAGGTCGCACTCCGTGACGGCGTAGTTCGCCGACTGGGTGCCGTGCATCCCGAGCATCCCGAGACAGAGCGGGTGGTCGCCGGGGACGGCGCCAAGCCCCATCAGGGTCGTTGTCACCGGGATGGCGGCGGTCTCCACAAACTCCAGGAGTTCGGCCGATGCTCCCGAGAGGACCGCGCCGCCGCCCGCATAGATCAGCGGCCGCTCCGCCCGGGCTATCAGGTCGAGCGCCTTATCGATCTGGCGGACGTGCCCCTCATAGTTGGGCTGGTAGCCCCGGAGGGAGACCGTTTTGGGGACGGTTCCTCCGCTCTTCACCTGGCTCGTGGTGACGTCTTTGGGGAGATCGACCAGCACCGGGCCGGGCCGGCCGGTCCGCGCTATGTAGAACGCTTCCTGGACCACGCGATCGAGATCGGCGACGTCCTTGACCAGGTAGTTGTGCTTGGTGACCGGCATCGTGATCCCGGTGATGTCCGACTCCTGGAACGCGTCGTTCCCGAGGAGGCCGGTCGGGACCTGGCCGGTGAGCGCCACGACGGGGATGGAATCCATATACGCCGTCGCGATCCCGGTGACCAGGTTGCATGCACCGGGGCCGGAGGTGGCAAGGCATACCCCTACGCGGCCGCTCGCACGCGCGTACCCGTCGGCCGCGTGCGCTGCTGCCTGCTCATGCCTTACCAGTATGTGCCGGATCGACGAATCGTAGAGTTCATCGTAGATCGGCAAAACGACGCCGCCGGGGTAGCCGAAGATGGTGTCTACCCCTTCTCGCTGCAGCGCTTCAATGAGAGTCCTGGCTCCGGTCTTCATGCTCTTCCCTGAGTAATCTGTTCATCCCGGCGATAACTGCTTCGACGCTTGCCATGATGATGTCGGTCCGGGCACCCCGTGACGTCACGGTCTTCCCGTCCTTGCTGAGTTTCACCGAAACGTCAACGAGAGCGTCCGTGCCGCCGGTTATCGCGTCCACGCGATATTCGTCCAGCCTTACGTTGCCGACATCCGCCACCGATCTCTGGAGCGCGCGGATCGCCGCATCCACCGGCCCGGTCCCGACTGCGGCACCGGTGATCTCTTCGCCGTGAACGAGCATCGTCACCGAGGCGGTCGGGACCGCGTTGCTGCCCGAGACGATGGTGAACTGGCGAAGTTCGATGCAGGGGGTAAACTCGATCTCCATGACGGTATCGGCTATCGCCATGATGTCGGCATCGGTTGCCCGCATCCCCGCATCCCCGAGGCTTTTGATCCGGCTGACGATCTCCGCGAGTTGCGCGGCATCGGGGGCATACCCCATATCGTGGAGCGCGGCCTCGACCGCCGCCGACCCGGAGTGCTTCCCGAGGACGATGCGGCGCTTCCGCCCGACCCTCTCGGGCCGGAGCGGCTCGTAGGTGCTCGCGTCCCGCATCACCCCGTGGGCGTGGATCCCGCTTTCGTGCGTGAAGGCCATCTCGCCGACGATCGGCTTGTTGGTCGCAAGCGGCACCCCGGTCAGCCGGGCGACATGCGTCGAGAGCGGGTAGAGTTCTTCGGTCTTGATCCCGGTATCGACCCCGTAGAGGACCTCGAGCGCCATCACCAGTTCTTCAAGGCCCGTGTTGCCCGCCCGCTCCCCGAGGCCGTTGACGGTGACGTGGGCACAGGATGCCCCCGCACGGAGGGCGGCGACGGTGTTTGCGAGCGCGAACCCGAGATCGTCGTGGCAGTGGATGGAGAGCGGGGCGAAGAGGAGCGGCGGTATGATTGCGGCCGCCCGCTCGGGCGTGAGGAGCCCGACGGTGTCGCAGAAGCAGAGCCGGTCTGCGCCCCGCTCGACTCCTTCCCGGAAGACCTCTGCAAGGAACGCCTGGTCGGCGCGGGATGCGTCCTCCCCGGAGAGTTCGACGATGAGCCCGCGGCTCTTCGCGTACTCGATGGCGCTCCAGGCCATCTCGCAGACCTGCTCGCGGGTCTTTCGGAGCTTCTTGCTGATGTGGAGGTCGCTGACCGGGATGACGAGGTGGACGGAGTCGGCGCCGGCGTCGGCAGCGAGGTCGATATCCCCCGAGAGTGCCCGGACATACGTGCAGCACTCGGCGGCAAGCCCGGCATCGGCGATAGCACGGATGGACTGGCGTTCTCCAACGGAAGCGGCGGCAGAGCCTGCTTCGATCACGTGGACCCCGAGGTCGGAAAGATGCGTTGCGATCTCAAGTTTTTCGGCCGGCGTCAGGCAGACACCCGGTGTCTGTTCGCCGTCCCGTAGGGTTGTGTCAAAAAAGCGAATCGATTCAACCAATAAAACGATCACACATAGTGCAATTCACCGTCAGGAAATTGGCGGCGGCGCTACTTAAATGTTGGGCATTCGGGGAACCTGGTGCAGGGTAAAAAGAGGGTGGTTATGCCGGCGCCGGAGCGCTCTCGTAGAGGAGGGCGACGTACCGGGCGGAGAAGATACTGAACGCCGGCGTGAGGAGGAACAGGAGGATAAGACCAAGGATCGGGATGAGCATGAGGACGAACTCCGCGATCGCGATCACGATGCCCATGACGAGCAGGGCGATGAAGATGTTGAGCCATCCGATCCTGCCGATGTGAGTGAGAAGGGTGCGAATCCTGAAAGCCTCGCCCATGCTGCCCGTCCGGGAGAACCGGACCACCGCAAACGTCGAGAGGATCCCGATGATGATGGCGGCGACGATGAAGATGGCGAAGATTGCCAGGGCTATGAAGATGCCCAGCTCCGGGCCGAGGCCCGATGCGGAATCTGTTCCCGGGGTCGTTGTTGCCGAAACCGGGATGAAGTACAGCGCGAAGGGGAGGATCGTGAGGATCATGAGCGGGATTGCGTAGACGATCGTGATGACGAGCAGTTTAATGCCGTCGATAAAGAGCCC
Source organism: Methanomicrobiales archaeon HGW-Methanomicrobiales-2 (assembly GCA_002839645.1). Classification (GTDB taxonomy): domain Archaea; phylum Halobacteriota; class Methanomicrobia; order Methanomicrobiales; family Methanoculleaceae; genus Methanoculleus. The sequence goes on from PGYL01000010.1 coordinate 48,060, forward strand.
GACCCAGCCTTCAAGTTCGGGTGCGGGCTTTGCGCCGCTCATGACCCGCACGGTGTAGCCGTAGATGAGCGGGAATATGATCGTGCTGATGAGCAGGAGGAGCCAGCGGGCCCACTTGCCCCAGATGGCGTCCTTCGCATAATCGAAGGACTCGCTGAGTAATCGCATGTAATCCATGGGTATCACCGCATGTTGGGTAAGTATCGTTCGTTCGTGGAGATAAGCGCGTTGCTTTGTTCGCGATGCAATTATCCTGGTTTTTTTGTTTTGAGGCAGACTGGTTCCGCATACGGATGAGGGACTACCGCGACGGAGACCACAGACCCGCTCCGCTCCGCAAGAAGGATAAAAAAAGTAAGATTATTCCTGTATTACGCGGAAGCGGGCGCTGCCTCGTAGATCTGGGCAAGGTAGCGGGCGTAGAAGATGGCAAACGCCGCGTTGAGGAAGATTGCAATGAGCCAGCCGAGGAGGGGTATCGCACTGAGGATGCCGACCACGAAGCCGTAGATGAGCGCGACGACGACGAGGACGATGACCGCGATGATCCAGGTTCCCCACCCGAGAGCACCGATCTGTCCAAGGATGGCACTGAAGTTGAACGCCTCACCGATGCTGTCCGTGTGGGCGAACCGCAGTACGGCAAACAGGGCGATGAACGCCATGACGAGCCCGACGAGTAAGGCGAGGAAGGCTCCTGCCATTGCGCCGAGGATTGCAGCGCCGGCCGCAGTCGGGTCGGTCGTTGCCATTCCTGCGATGACGCTGAGGCCGCCGAGAAGGAGGAAGACCAGGAGCGCCGGGATCATGTAGACGAACCCGATGATGTTCAGTTTCCATCCGTCGACGAAGAGCTTGCCCCACTCGTCGACCGCGGGGGCCGGTGTTTTGCCGGCGAGCACCCGCACGACGTAGCCGGAAAGCAGCGGGATCAGGGAGAGCGTGAACGTCTGGACGAGTGCCAGGACGGCCAGGATGATCCAGTCCATCCACTTTCCGACCAGAGCCTCTTTGGTATACTCAAACGAATTGGAGATAACAGAAACGTAGTCCATAGGTGTACCACCTACGTGTTATTTTGAGAAATTAAGATATAAATGTATTTGGCAAAACCCCATGCACACCGTACATATTTCTTGAAACGGGGTAGTTAGATCATTACAAATCGGCTAATTCCGGCAGAGATCGTTCCGGCAGAAATGAGATTACCGGGGCATATAAACACTCGGATCATGATAACGGCGATGGCCCGTGCCGCTCCGAAGCGTCCGGACTCTTCTTCGCGGTTATAGGTCAGAAAAAGGAGAGATGAGGTTTTAAGCCGGTGCACGAGCGCTCTCGTAGATCAGCGTCATGTACCGCGCTGCGAAGATAGCCCAGACGGGGTACAGGAAGAGCGTGATCAGCCAGCCGAGGACGGGGATCATGTTCAGCACGGTCGTGATGATGGAGAAGACAATCCCGACGACCCACAGGACGATGAGGGCGATGATGTAACTGCCCCAGCCGATCTTCCCGATGTGCTCGAGGATGGCGCCGAAGGCGAATGCCTGGCCCATACTGTCCTTCTGTGCGAACCGGATGGTTCCGATCGCCGAGATCAGCGTGATGAGGATCGCGACGACGATCATGACCAGCAGACCGATGCCCATCGACCCGAAGGCGAGCATGGGATCGCCGTCGTTAGCGGCGACCATGAACGCCGGGATGAAGAAGATGGCCGCGATGATGAAGATCGGGATCGAGTAGATGATGCCGATGATGAGCAACTTCAGGCCGTCAATGAACATTCCTACCCAGTTATCCGTTTCAGGAGCCGGCTTTACACCGCTGTAAATGCGGACCATATACCCCATGATGAGCGGGAATATGATCGTGCTGATGACGAGCAGGATCCATTGGACCCACTTGCCCCAGACAGCATCTTTGGCATAGCTGAACGAATCGCCCAGCATGTTTCCATAATCCATAGGTAAATCGCCTAAGATTGCATTTGCGAACGTGATATATAAGAGTGTTGGTCGAATGCTGATGCAGACCATGTATATTCCCAGAAAAGAACGAATAACGCAGTATAAATCGGCTAATTCCGGCAGAAATTGCTTTCGCAGGAACAGGAGCGCCGTGACATACAAACACCCGGTCTTAATAACGGTGAAGGGCGTGTGCCCGGAGAGGGGCACCAGAAAAGGGGCGTGGGGTTTTACGCCGGCGCCGGGGCGCTCTCGTAAGCCTCCACGAGGTAGCGGGCGTGGAAGATGCCGAACGCCACCCCTAAAAAGAGGTTGATGATCCAGCCGAGGATGGGTATCGAGGCGATGAGCCCGAGCACGACCGCATAGACGAGGCCGATGAGGGCGAGGACGATGACGGCAAGGATCCAGGACCCCCACCCGATCCGCCCTATGTGTCTCGCGATCGCCCCGAAGCTGAATGCCTGGAAGAAACTTCCCGTGTGAGCGAACCGCACGACCGCAAACATGGCGATGAACGATATGATGACCCAGACGACGGCCGCAATCAGGATGCCGGTGAAGGCAACGGCGACGGCCGACGCCCATACGTCGGGGTTGTCCAATCCCCGCGCCGCTATGGCGGAGACGGCCGCAATCCCCCCAAAGACTGCCAGGACCAGGATGACCGGGATCAGGTAGATCAGGGTGATGATGTTCAACTTCCATCCGTCGACAAAGAGCCGGCCCCACTGGTTCACGTCCGGGGCGGGCCGCCGGCCGGAGAGCACCCGGACGATGTAGCCGCTCGCGAGCGGGATTAAAAAGAGCGTGAACGTCTGGATGAGCGAGAGAATAACCAGGAGCACCCACCGCCCCCATTCACCCCAGAGAGCCTCTTTCGTGTAACGAAACGACCTGGAGATAAGATTGCCGTAGTCCATATCATGCCACCTTCGGCCGTGGAGAGAGGGCGGGGGATATAACCGTTTGGGGACCCGGCAAAAAAGAGGCCTCCCGGCCTCGGAGCCGTCAGAGTTCCTTCTGCAGATACACCATATCGACGAGTCGTTCGCCGCAGTCGAAGATCGGGTGGTCGTAATGATCGACAAAGAAATTCTCGACGCGATGGGATACGACAAACCCGCACCGCTCGTAGAACCGGAGGATGCGAGGGGATTCGCCCGTGCCGACGAGCATCATGCGGCACCTGCCCCGGTAGTGCTCGAAAATGTACTCGATAAGCCGCCTGCCGTAGCCCTGCCCCCGGCACTCTTCGTAGGTGGCTATGTTCTTCAGTTCACAGATGCCGTCGCCTTCGCACGTCACCACGCAGACACTCTTCAAGTCGCCGTCATACAGAGCAAACAGGTCCCCGCGGTCCAGGTAGCGATCGATCATATCCTCCTGCTCGTCCCCGATCAGCAGCAGGTCAAGGAACCGCTTCTTGTTCTCCCGGACTTGTTCAATCTTCATGGCAGACCCGACTGGAATGCGGTTTTACGTAAAAAGGCTCTGTTGAAACCCTATTCTGATCTTCCTCCCTATCCTGATAAGGCTGGTGCCGGACCCGGCCTGTCCCCGGGACGACTTTTCTCTCGGGCATCTCCGCATGCCGTGGACCGTGGTGGCTATCGCCATGGGGTAGGGCTGACGGGGAGGGGGTCTCCCCCTCCCCTGTCTCGCGCGAAGATCCGCATAGCTCAGGCCCCACCCCGCCCCGGGGGCGGGGGCAGTCATGGCGATACCCGGTGGAAAGCCGTACCCCGGAGTGCGGCATCTGGAACAAACAGGTGGGGGTTCAACAAAGCCGAAAAAAAGAGATCTCCGGCCGGCCGTTCAGTGCCGGAAGTGCCGCACGCCGGTAAAGACCATCGCGATGTTGAGCCGGTTCGCCGCCTCGATGACCTCCGCATCGCGGATGGAGCCGCCCGGCTGGACGAGCGCCGTCGCGCCCGCCGCCGCCGCGACCTCCATGGTGTCGGGGAAGGGGAGGAAGGCGTCCGAGGCGACCGCCGAGCCGACAAGGGGCTTTCGGGCCTTCCTGACCGCGATCTCCGCGGACTCGACCCGGTTCATCTGCCCGGCACCGATACCGATGACCGCTTTCTCGTCGGCAAATATGATGGCATTACTCTTCGTGTGCTTGCAGACCTTCAGGGCAAGTTGCATCGCCCGCATCTCGTGGGCGTCGGGTTCCCGCTCGCTCACGACCCGCCAGTCCTCGCGGCAGGGCTCCGTGCGCTGGACCAGGACGCCGCCGTCGATGGTCCGGATCTCGTCCTGCACCACGGGCTCCGGCAGCCGGAGCACCCGCATATTCTCCTTGGCCTTCATGATCTCAAGCGCTCCCGGGGTGTAGGACGGGGCGACCACGACTTCGACGAACGTCCCGACAAACTCCCGGGCGACGTCCTCCGTCACCTCGCGGTTCAGGGCGACGATCGAGCCGTAGGCCGAGACCGGGTCGACATCCCGGGCGGCGATGTAGGTACCGAGGAGGTTCTCCCCGGTCGCCACGCCGCAGGGGTTGTTGTGCTTGACGATGACCACGGCGCAGTCGTCAAACTCCCGGAGCAGGCCGACCGCCGCGTGGACGTCGAGGTAGTTGTTGTAGGACATCGACTTCCCCTGGAGCGGCTGCTCTGCGGCGATGCCGGCATCGCCGTAAACGGCGGCCGCCTGGTGCGGGTTCTCACCGTACCGGAGCGGTCTTCCGTTGCGGAACTGGACCGTGAGGACCTCGGGGAACGGCCGGTCGACGCCGGTGAGGTAGTTCGTGATCGCAGCATCGTAGGCCGCCGTCCGGGCGAACGCCTTTGCAGCGAGGTTCAGCCGCTCTTCGGGCGCAAAGCCGCCCCGCCGGACGGCCTCCGCCGCCGTCGCGTAGTCGGCGCTCTCCACCACGACCGCGACGTACTTATGGTTCTTCGCCGCCGCCCGCACCATCGCCGGGCCGCCGATATCGATGTACTCGATCATCTCCTCAAGGGAGAGCCCCGTGGCGCTCATCTCCTCGAAGGGATAGAGGTTCACCACCACAAGGTCGATCGGCTCGATGCCGTGCTCCTGCATCACGGCGTCGTCGATGCCGCGGCGCCCGAGGATGCCCCCGTGCACCTTCGGGTGGAGCGTCTTTACCCGCCCGTGCATCATCTCGGGAAAGCCGGTGTGCGTGGAGACGTCGGTGAACGGAACTCCCGCCTGCTTGAGCGCGGCCCCGGTGCCGCCCGAACTCAGGAGCCGGTAATCGTGCTCGACGAGCACCTTTGCAAGATCGACAATGCCTGCTTTATCCCAGACAGACAGCAGTGCCCACTTCATGGGTACACGTGAGCGGGATAGAGGGATATATATTTGGCGCCGCCCGCAAAAGCGGGCGTGTTTGCCACAGAAAACGGGGGAGAGGTGCCCTGGAGAGCACCCCGACGGCCGGCGGGGAAGGCCGTCCCCCTCCTCCGGATCGGCATATCGACGGGGGAATACTGGCGGATGGGCTCCCAATCGGGGATTTAGCCCGTTATAGGAGTCGGATGTCTGCAGCAACAGTTAGTAATATATAGAACCCCATTACAATAAATAATTGAACTACTACATTAACATCATTTTGAAGCAGGTTAAGCGTATGAAGGAGGATACATCCGAACCAAACGAGAGCAAGCAGAATCTCGCCAAACCGGCGGATGCACCATCTCCCGCGCTTGAAGAGTTGCAGAAGGCCTATGACGACCTAAACAACCGTCACCTGCGCCTTGCAGCGGACTTCGACAACTACCGCCGAAGGATGGCCCGGGAACTCGACGCGCGTACAACATTCGCCATCGAGGGGTTTGCGGTGGAGTTGCTCGAGGTCGTGGACAACTTCGAGCGGGCGGAGAAGGCCGACGGTGCAGCCCTCACGGAAGGGATGGAGCAGATCAGGAAACTCTTTGCGACCATCCTTGAGCGGCACGGCATCAGGCTCATGGAATGCCGGAACCTTCCTTTCGACCCCGAGCGGCACGAGGCGATCGCCTACGTTCCTTCGGGCGCAGAGGAGGGCACCGTGATCGACGAGGTCGTTCGCGGATACTGTATGCAGGATAAAGTTATCAGATGCGCAAAAGTCGTAGTATCTAAAGGATCGGAGGAATAAACAGATGGTTTCGGAAAAAGTTCTTGGTATTGATCTTGGGACAACCAACTCGTGCATGGCAATCATAGAAGGCGGGCGGGCGACGGTCATCGCCAACGCCGAAGGCGGCAGGACCACCCCCTCCGTCGTAGCGTTCACCAAGGAGGGCGAGCGGCTGGTCGGCACCGTCGCAAAGCGGCAGGCGATCACGAACCCGGGCCGCACCATCCAGTCGATTAAGCGAAAGATGGGCACGAGCGAGAAGATCACGATCGAGGGCAAGGGGTATACGCCGCAGGAGATCTCCGCGATGATCCTCCAGAAGCTGAAACTGGACGCAGAGGAGTACCTGGGCGAGAAGATCGCAAAGGCCGTCATCACGGTGCCCGCCTACTTCAACGACGCTCAAAGGCAGGCGACGAAGGACGCAGGGGCCATCGCCGGCCTCGAAGTGCTCCGGATCATCAACGAACCGACCGCGAGCGCGCTGGCCTACGGCATCGATAAGGAAGGCGAGTCCACGGTGCTCGTCTACGACCTCGGCGGCGGCACGTTCGATGTCTCGATCCTCCAGCTCGGCGACGGCGTCTTCGAGGTCAAGTCGACCGCGGGCAACAACCGCCTCGGCGGCGACGACTTCGACAAACTGGTCGTCGACTACCTGGTCGATGAGTTCAAGAAGAAGGAGGGCGCCGACCTCCGGAAAGACCCGGTCGCCATGCAGCGGCTGCGCGATGCGGCCGAGAACGCGAAAATTGAACTCTCCACCGTCCAGAAGACCAACATCAACCTCCCCTACATCACCACGACGGAGGGCGGTCCCAAGTTCCTGGACTTCGACCTGACCCGTGCGAAGTTCGAGCAGCTGATCGGCGACCTCGTCGACTCGACCCTCGGGCCGGTGAAGCAGGCGCTCGCCGACGCCAAACTGGGCCCTGACGGCATCGACCACGTCCTCCTCGTCGGCGGGTCGACCCGTGTCCCGCTCGTGCAGGAGACCGTGAAGAAGATCCTCAAGAAGGAGCCCGACAAGGGGATCAACCCCGACGAGTGTGTCGCCCTCGGCGCCGCCATCCAGGCCGGCGTGCTGACGGGCGAGACCAAGGACGTCCTGCTCCTCGACGTGACGCCGCTCTCGCTCGGCATCGAGACGCTCGGCGGCATCGCGACGAAACTGATCGACCGCAACACCACCATCCCCACGAGGAAGAGCCAGGTCTTCTCGACCGCCGCCGACGGCCAGACTTCGGTCGAGATCCACGTGATGCAGGGCGAGCGGACGCTCGCAAAGGACAACTTCACCCTGGGCCGGTTCCAGCTTACCGGTATCCCGCCCGCACCCCGGGGGATCCCGCAGATCGAGGTCACGTTCGATATCGACGCAAACGGTATCGTCCATGTCTCGGCAAAGGACCTCGGCACAGGAAACGAGCAGTCGATCACCATCAAACCGCAGGACTCCCGGCCCTCGGAGGCCGAGATCGAGCGGATGATGAACGACGCGCAGAAGTTCGCGGAAGAGGACCAGAAGAAGCGCGAGGAGATCGATCTGCGAAACACCGCCGATACCGCGATCTTCACCGCCGAGCGGGCCATAAAGGACGCGAAAGAGACGATCGATGCCGCGGACCGCGAGAAGATCGAGAGCGCGATCGCCGACCTCAAGAAGGTGCTCGAAGGCGACGACCTCGATGCCATCAAGCAGAAGATGGAAGCTCTGGCGGAGGGTGCCGCAAAGAAGGATGATACTGTCGTTGATGCCGATTACGAAGTCAAAGAGTGAGGTCGATGGGTCCGGACAGCTACTATGATACCCTCGGTGTCTCGCGTGACGCCGACGATAAGGAGATCAGGAAAGCCTACCGGGACCTGGCACGAAAATACCACCCTGATGTCTGCAAGGAGCCGGGGGCCGAGGAGAGGTTCAAGGGCATAAACGAGGCCTACAGCGTCCTCTCCGACGCCCAGAAGCGCGCCCAGTACGACCAGCTGGGGCATGACGCCTACAGCAATGCGTCCCGGGGTTCGTACTCCGGCGCGGGAGGGCCCACCGGCGGGTTCAACGCGGATTTCTCCGGCTTTGGGGATATCTTCGAGACCTTCTTCGGTGGCGGCGGGGGCAGGCGGAGTGCCGGCCCGCGCCCCGGGGCCGATCTCCTGATGAAGATACGGGTGACGCTTGAGGAAGCGGCGTTCGGGACCGAGAAAGAGGTCGGTCTCGACCATATCGAGCCCTGCCCTGCATGCGACGGGTCGGGGAGCGAGACGAAGAAGTCCACCACCTGCCCGACCTGCGGCGGCAGCGGCCAGATGCGGCAGATGAGCCAGTCTATCTTCGGGAATTTCGTCAGGATGGCCCCCTGCACCGCCTGCGGCGGCCGGGGGAGGATTCCCGAGTCCCGGTGCAAGACATGCGGCGGCAGCGGGCACCGGCGCGGCCGGCAGACCGTGAAGGTCCGGATCCCGCCGGGCGTGGATACGGGCATGCGCCTCCGGATGGAGGGCTACGGCGACGCCGGGGAGTACGGTGCGCCGAGCGGGGATCTCTACATCGAGATCAGCGTCGCGCCCCATCGGACCTTCACCCGGCGAGGCGACGACCTGGAGACGACCGTCGATATCAGTCCGGTTCAGGCGATCCTGGGTTCCGAGGTCGAGGTAAAGACGATCGACGGGCGCACGGTCGTCCTCGATATCCCGGCCGGCGTGCAGTACAACACCGGGTTGAAGATTTCGGGCGAGGGCGTGCGGTGGCAGACCAAACCCGGCGACATGCTGGTGCGGGTGCGGATCGTCGTGCCCAAACACTTGAAAGAGGAGGAGCGCGAGCTCTACATGCGCCTGCTCGAGATGGAGGGGAAGAAACCCTCCTCCAAGGGCTCTAAGAAGGGCAAAGGCTTCTTTCAGGACGTCGTCGACAAGGTGAAAGAGTCGGTGAAGTGAGGGGGGTTCCTCTCGCTTTATCGGCTACTTCTTTTGATAACGAGTGTGAGCCCCGTTTTGGGGGGTCGGCGGGCTATGATCCAAGCGTCGAAAGCGCGAGTAACGATGTTAGAGAGGGGTTACTCGCATCTACCCATGCATAGGCCTCTGTCTAACGAGGAGTTGCAAATCCCTTGGCACGGATTTCGTGCAGATTTCGCCACGCACTGTCCCCGCCCCCGTGGGGCGGGGGAGGAGGCCGGAGGCCGGGCGGGGTGGGGGTTACGGGCATCCCCTTATGGGGTAGAGACAGGGAAGGGGGCAGGCCCCTTCCCCGCGTGGCGATAGGAACTCAATTATATTAGTTGTTGTTCCCTTATTACAAAAAACCAGAATAGGAAGATGATAATTCCTATGAGCATGAGTACCCCAAGTATGAAAATAACAAAATTTGGAAGGTCATACTGCCACTTCAGTTCGTTATACCTGTTATCAGCGTTTTGGATCACCCCTGATAGGTAAATACTTGAAGAGGTTGTCCCTAATTTATATGATTCATTAGATAATATTCGGGGCCATGGCCTTCTGGGAAATTGACGGTGATCTCTGGGAGATTGTCCGGAACGACATCTCGTCAACAACGCCACACATCGGCCGGTCCCGATGTGACCCTCGTAGACTGTTCATTGGTGTCCTGTATGTTCTGATTACTGGCTGTAGATGGTATGATGTACTGGCAAACTACGTACCAAATCGGCGGTCCACCGGTACGCACATTGAATTATCGGAGAAATGCGTGTACAGGCGATCTTCCTCGAGTTGCTCCAGTTGGGGTACGAGATACAAAAGATTGATCTCTCGCACTGTGCGACGGGTACGGAGGATATTCAGGCTAAAAAGAAGGATCGACCGGCTATGATGGCTATAAAAGGTAAAGGGAACAAGCTGAGTGTTCTGCCGATCGGAACGGTCTCCCGCTTGCCTGCACGGTTTCCCCTACCAATACCTATGATTCCCATCTCTATGAACCAACCCTCGAAGCATTTGAGACTCCCGATGTTCAGGATCGTCCTGTGATTATCTCCGCAGATGCAGCCTATGATGTCCGGGAGATTCGTCAGTACAACCAGAAACGAGAAAATAAGAGCAATACTCCAGTAAACACGAGATCTCGAAGATATCCGAAACGAGGGAGGCCATTCTGATTCGATCCGAAGCATTACATGAAGCGCAATGCGGTAGAGCAGTTCTTCAAGCTGGATTGAGGCGTTTAAGAAGATTGTTCTAGTGCTTTTTGTCCCACATTTTTATAAGAACAATTATATTGTTTGTTATTGAATACATCCCTTCATGGGGAAGAGCAAGTACACCGTTACCCTTACC
>PGYL01000054.1:0-6196 GCA_002839645.1 Methanomicrobiales archaeon HGW-Methanomicrobiales-2
CCGGCCCCCGCCCGCGCGCGGTACGCGACACCCGCTACGAATGGAGCTACATCTTCGGGGCCGTCTGCCCCGGCCGCGCCGCAACCGCCGGGCTGGTCCTGCCTTACGTCAACACCGAAGCGATGAACCTGCACCTGGCCGAGATCGCCAGAGCCGTGGCGCCCGGCGCCCATGCCCTGCTGGTTCTGGACGGCGCCGGATGGCACGCCAGCAGAGATCTCGTTGTCCCCGACAACATCACGCTGCTGCCGCTGCAGCCTGCCGAACTCTGAGCCCTGCCGAATACCGGCGCGCCCAGACATACCCGAGCACGGCGCCGATCGCGTTTCCTGCGGCAACCCCCCACCAGACACCGGGAAGGCCGAACCCGAGTTCGATTGCAAACACCCAGACAAAGAGGGTCGAGAGAACGACGTTCTGCAGGATCGTGATCGTGAGCGATCGTGCGCCAAGACCTGTTCCCTGGAAGAACGACGACGAGAAGAGGCCGAACCCGACCATAGGGTAGACGAGGCTCGTAACCTGGAGGTACGTCGTCAACTCCGGGGCGATCCCCGATGCGTCGCCTGGTGCCGTGAAGATTGCAGCGATCTGGGGGGCGAAGATGAACGTCGCTGCGGCGAGCCCGAGACCGATGCCGAGCCCGAGCCTGACGGCATAGAGGAGCGCAGACTCCATCTTGGCATACGCACGGGCGCCGTAGGTGGCGCCGGTGACTGCGACCACCGCTGAGGATATGGCGAGGATTGGTGTTAAGCCGATGCTCACGACCCGCCACCCAACCGAGTAGATCGCGACGCCGTCGGTGCTCGATATCAGGACGATGACACCGTTCAAGATCAGGGCCATCAGTGCGAGTCCCAGCTGCTCGGCTGCGGCAGGGAGGCCGACCTGCAGGATGTCACGCACGACTGCAGGGTCGGGAGAGAATTTTCGGAGGTGGAGGGAGACGTACGTGTCTCGCTTCACGAAGAGCCAGTAGACCATCGGGATGGCGGCGATGACCTCGGCGAGGATGGTCGCCCAGGCTGCGCCGGCGATCCCCATATGAAGCGTGTAGATCAGGATCGGGTCGAGGATGATGTTTGCCACCGCTCCTGCCGCCATCGCGTACATGGTCCGCTTTGCGTCTCCTTCCCCATGCATGAGCGCGTAGGCGACCTCGCCGAAGAGAAGAGCGAATGTCCCCAAAAAGAGGATCCGGGCGTACTCGGTGGCAAGGCCGACGGCGTTGCCCGCCCCCATGAGGACGAAGAGGTCCCCGGCGAAGAGGGAGAGCGGGATGGTGACGGCGACGGCAAGGACGGTCATCAGGAGGATCGTGTGCATGGCGACGCTGCTCGCTCCATCCCTGTTACGGGCGCCGATCATCCGTGAGAGTGCCGCTTCACCGCCGGTGCCGAGGCCGCTGGCTAATCCGATGGTTATGATGAAGAGCGGGAATGAGAACCCGACAGCGGCAAGAGCGTCTGCGCCGAGACCCGAGACCCAGAACGCGTCGACGACGCTGTAGAGGGTCATGAGGGTCATCGCGATCATCATCGGCAGGGATAGCCTGAGGATCGCGGTCTTCGGATCGGCGAGGAGTATCTTTGTTCCTTCTGTATCTTTCTGGTTACTATTAGAGGGTGTGTCTTCTTCTGAGTCACTTGTCGGCATACATATCGCCTGCTGGCGTGCCCACGCCGCGAGCTCCCGGTGAAATCGGGAACCGTTTCGAGTGCGGGCGGGACGTCGTGCCTTTCTGTGGATGTATATTGTCGAATGTGCCCGGGATAGGTGGCCAAACTGAAAACGGCCTGCTGGCGCCCATTTCAATTATTGGATTTCCGGGCCGCATATGACAATATAAGACAAATATGGGCGCGGATCAGTAGATATAGTTTCGTCATGACAGGGGTATGCCGGCCTCGCGGCGGGGGGCAATGCGCCGCTGCCCGGCCGGCTTGAGAAAAGCGGTGAGATCAGCGGGCGGGCAGCCCCACGGCCGCCGTCACCCCGCGCTTCTTGACAGCACGGTCGTACATGAGCCAGTTTTCTTCCCACTCAGGGTTCCGGTCGCGGAGCTGCTCAAGCACCCGCCGCCGTATCTCTCCCGAAGGCATCCCATCGTAGGCGACCCGTTCGACAGCTTCCCCTATAGCCCTGGCTTCCTCCGGCGGGGCTCCGGATTTGAGCGCACTCACAGTCACCTTCTCCCGCACGAACGGTTCTCTTCTGCCATCGACCTTGACAATATCGACCAATTCACACACCTCCCGGTGGTGTGGCACGGACTCGCCCGGGGAAAATAAGGATTCCGGTTCTCATCCCCGTGAAGGTGTGCAGTATGGTATTCGTCACCGTCCCCGGAGGCCGCCAAAAACGATGATGTTCCTGATACCCCGGCCCCCGAGGATACCCATAGCCTGTTCGAGCAGGAAGTCGGAGCCGAGGAACCGGTCGGCCGTCCTCTTCGTTCTTGCGGCGGCAAGAAGTTCCCGGCCTATTGCTGAGCGCCACGCCTGCTCGTAGGCCCCGAGGGACTCGCCGTGCAGAAGGTGCTTCGCCACCGCAAGCCCGGCAAGCCTCCCACAGAGCATTGCGGGCGCAATACCGCCCCCGTTCGAGGCAACGACGTGTCCCGCGGCGTCGCCGACGGCGAGGACGTTCTCGCGCACGGTCTCGCCGATGGGGCCGGAGACGGGCACGAAACCGGCCTGGATATCCCGGGCGGCAAAGCCGTTGTGCGCGAGGAACGCCCGGAGAAGGATGGGAACGGGCGTTGCCGGCCTCTGCACGCCAAGCCCGACGTTGGCGCACCCCCTCTTCGGGAAGACCCAGGCATACCCTCCGGGCGCAACGCTGCTCCCGAAGAAGAACTTCAGGCGGTCGCCGAACTCTCCGTCTACCCGGCAGGTGATCGCGGGGGCGAGCACGGCGCTACGCTCCATCCCGGCCGAGCGGCAGACCCGGGAGAGCGGGCCGTCCGCGGCGACCACGACATTGGCCTCGACATCCCCCCGGCTGGTGGTGACCCGGCGGCCGTCCCTCTCAAGGAACATTGTATCCGGTGAGAGCGCGGCGCCTTCACGGACGGCCGCATCGACGAGATGCCGGTCGAACGCATCCCGGTCAACGGTGTAACCGGGAAGGTCGAACTCATACTCCCGGCCGCCGGGGGAAACGGCGACGGCGCCCCGGATCTTCCGCCGGACCAGCCCGGGGTCGAGGGGGAAGAGTTCATCGAGCCCGGGGGCATTGGGGAGCGCTTCGGCGAGCACCGCCAGAGATGCGTTGAACTCCCCGCAGCAGACGGGAACGCCGATCTCCTTTCGCTTATCGATCAGGAGGACATCGAGCCCCGCCTCTGCTGCGTAGCGTGCGGCAGTGCTGCCGGCGGGGCCCGCACCGACAACGAGCACGTCACACCGATCCAGCATAGGTGCTTCTGAGAAACGAGAGGAGATAAAAGAGTGGGGTGAGAGGCGGGGAAGTCAGTCTCCGCCCTTCCCCCGCAGCCGCTCGATCCTCTCCGCTACCCGCCGCCGTGCCTCCGTCGTCGCCGCGACGTCCCGGCGGATCGCGATCTCGAGGATATCGCCCTCCCGGGCGTCGCCGGGGAGGAGGGAGCGCGGGAGCGTGAAGCGCACCGACTCGTCCTCGCGGAGGAGGAGAACGGCGAGACCCTCCTCGACCCGGTCGAGGCTGACCCGGAGGGTTGATTCGTCCTGCGTCATCACCGCTCCAGGGTGCTGACGACCGTGCCGTTCGCATCAGCGAGCGTGGCAAAATCGCCGTCGTTGTTCCAGACCGGGGTCCCCCGGCCCCAGTAGAGGTCGGACACGGTATCGTTGCCCGGACCGGAGTGGACGGTGACGTCTGCGCCCGGACTGAGGGTGAAGAGCGGGAAGGTGTAGGTATTCCGCGTCCCCTCGTCGGCGATCGTCCAGCCGGTGAGATTGACCCCTGCCGTCTCTGCATTCGTGACGGTGATCCACTCGTCCTGGACGTCAAGGTCGGTGATGTATACGCCGGAGGAGGTCGCCGCCGGAGTCGATGTCACTGTCGGGGTTACTGTCGTGGCCGGGGTTGCTGTCGATGTCGGAGTCGATGTCGTGGCCGGGGTTGCTGTCGATGTCGTGGCCGGGGTTGCTGTCGATGCCGGAGTCGATGTCGTGGCCCGGGCCGTCACGGTGGCGGACGGTGCTCCGCCGGCCGCAACGGTAAGCGCCCGGCCGTCGGTGGCGACGATGATGGTTCCATCAAGGTCGGTCCGGTAGATACGCGAGCCGGTCGCCTCGATGCGTTCGACCGCCTCCTCGTGGGGATGGCCGTAGTCGTTCCCCTCACCGACCGGAATGACGCTGATCGCAGGGCTGACCGCGGCCAGGAATTCGGCCGAGGATGCGTACCGGCTCGCGTGGTGGCCGACCTTCAGGACGTCGGCGTCGAGGTCGAGGCCGGCCTCCATCATGCTCTCCTCCGCCGGGTTTCCGGCATCGCTCATGAAGAGGTAGGAGATCTCCCCGTACGTCACCATCAGGACGACGGAGTCCTCGTTTATGTCACCTATCGGCTGGGGGGTCGGGTTTAAGACCAGTATCTCGAGGTCGGGGTCGAGGGCGATCGTCTGCCCGCGCTCCGCCGCCGTATACGGTATCCCCTTCTCCTCGATCAGGACGAGCAGGTTCTCGTAGGTCGCGGTAGAGTGCGGCTGCGCGGCATCGACGAACCGGCCGACCGGGTAGGCGGAGACGACGCTGCCGAGGCCGCCGATGTGATCGGAGTGCGCGTGGGTGGCCACAACCACGTCGAGTTTCTCGACGTTTCTCTCATCGAGGTACGCAATGACGCGCTCCCCCATCCCGCGCTCGCCGGCGTCGATGAGCATGGTCTTATCGCGGAACTCAAGGAGGATCGAGTCCCCCTGCCCGACATCGATGAAGTGGACGACGAGGTCACCGGATAGGCCGGAAGCGATCTCCGGTTGCCCGGAAAGGCCGGAGCAGCCTGCGGTGAAAAGGCAGGCGACGGTGCATGCACAGAGTGCGATGGCGATCAGGTATCCAGGTATAGACGACATGCTGTTCTACAGATATCTGGCACCCGGCTATAAGTTTGCTGAGGTCGGGCAAAAAGAGCACCTGCCGGGGCAGATGAACCCCTCGCCGCGGGCATGCGACCGATCGGTCGACAGAGAGGGAGAGCGTCGGGTGGGGGGGCGCGCAGGAATGGAAAGGGTGATATGCGTCGACCGGCACCTCTTAATTGTAAGATGAAAGGAACATCCCCTCTGGAAATTTATAGCGAGTACCACGACGACCTCCAGGCGATCTTTCGGTCGAGATTGTTGACGCAGATACTGATTGCGCTTGGGAGCGGGAGCAAAACCCTCTCAGCCCTTCGCGATGTCACGGGAAGTTCGTCGCAGGCGCTCATCCCGAAGATCCGGCAGCTCGAGGCCCTGCATTACGTCGAATCGGTACGGGGCGACTATGTGCTCACCCCTATCGGCAGGCTCGTCGAACCGGAGATCGAGCGGCTGGTAACGCTCATGGGGGTGCTCCAGCGTCACCGGGACTTCTGGACCGAACACGAGATCGAGAGTATACCCCCAAAATCTCTGCGAGAGATTGGTCGCCTGTACAATGCGGAGGTGGTCAGAAATATCGAGGAGGATGTCTTCGTCGTGTATGCAACATTTCTGGCCATACTCAGGAAAGCATCATGGGTCCACGGCGTATCGTCGATTATAAGCCCACTCCTTGCAGATGTGATTAAAGAAGCGGTTATGGAAGGCAAGTCCGGGGAACTCGTCGTCTCCCAGGAACTCGCCCAGAGGCTGGCCGATGCACCATATAGCGCTATGCTGGAAACCCTGAGAGAACATGCAAACTTCAAGATATACGTCTCCTCCTCCCCGATTCGCCTGGGAATGACGGTGACCGACGGATACCTGTCATTAGGCCTGTATAGACGCGATACGGAAACATACGACGCAACTACGGATTTCGTCGGCACCGATGCGGCGGCAGTCGCCTGGGGTGAGCGGCTGTTCCAGCACTATAAAGCAGACTCGATAGCACTGCAGATACCCAAAAAATAACCTTTTTTGGGCTCTGTTGAAACCCAATTCTGATCTTCATCCTAACCCTGATGAGGCTGGTGCCGGACCAGGCCTGTCCCTGGGACGACCTTTCTTCTCGGGCATGTC
>PGYL01000054.1:6391-11687 GCA_002839645.1 Methanomicrobiales archaeon HGW-Methanomicrobiales-2
CGCGCGAAAATCCGCATGCCTCATCGACCCCACCCCACCCGGCCTCCGGCCTCCTCCCCCGCCCTAAGGGCGGGGGCAGTCATGGCGATACCGGGTGGAGAGCCGTGCCCCTGAGTACCCCCTGATTGTGGCCATCTGGAACAAGCAGGTGGGGTTTCAACAAAGCCCTTTTTTGAGTTTCAATCGCCCGGCGAAGACGCGCAGCGTAAAGGCCGCACTACGTCCGGCCGGGGATAAACATTCACGGAGTCGAACGGGGCGTGGTAATACGGTAAGGGCGGATATACCGCTCACGCTCGCACAGTCCTGCCGAAGCACCGCATTCGAGCGCCGGGCGAATCAGACTGATGAATCTTCATCGGCGTAATAAATGTTCATCGGCCTTCTGAAAGCATATGCATGTTCGGATTTGCCAATCGAACCAATCTGGTTCAACCAACCTTTCAGGTAATCGTCCACCTCATCGTGTACAGTTCCCTGTATACTTCAATTATGATGGCGGCGATGGTGTATATCTCGTGCCTCCTGCAGGGTCTTCCCTTCGACCCGGTTGCCACGGCAATACTGATGTTCGTCGTGTTTGCCGTCTACAACCTCAACCGCAAAACCGACGAGGACGAGGACGCCATAAATCATTCCGAGCGGTACGGTTTCACGAAGAAGTATGAATCTATCCTTTTTCGCTCTGCAATCTGTTCCTTCGCCGTCGCCTTCTGTCTCTCCGCTCTCCAGGGGTTCGGCACCTCTCTTTCCGGCCCGGTTGGGGTTTCGGCGGTTAAAGGAGGTTCCCTTCATGAAAAGCCTTATCGTGGCGTTCTCCTGGACCATCCCCGCGACGCTCCTGCCCATCTGCCACGCGGGCCTTCCCATGGATGCCGCCACCGGCATCATCGGGGTCTTCTTCCTTTTACAGACGTTCACGAATACAGTGGTCTGTGATCTGCGTGATGTCAAAGGGGATGCAGCGTCCGGCGTCAGGACTATCCCGACACTCCTCGGTTCCAAAAGGACGCTCCTCCTCCTCATAGGGCTGAACATAAGCATCGGAGCCGCGCTGGTGCTCGCCGGTGGGTTCCTATCGAACTCCTGCGCAGCACTGGTGCTGGTTGCAGGTATGGTCTACACCATGGCATACCTCCTGTGCTTCCAGCGGTTCGGGACGGAGAAACTCCTCTTCGAACTGTTTACCGATGGAGAGTTCATAGTGCTGGCTGTTGCCCTTTACCTGCTCACCCTTGCAGTGCAACATCCTCCGATATGATCCGGGATGGCCTCCCGGACCCGGATTACCGTCCGCACCGCTCCGGTGCTTCAAGCCCCATGCATTCCGGGTTGCCACCGGGCAGGAAGGGCCGGAGGACACCTTCCAGGCCCCCGAGGATTCATCACCCGGATGAAGATTCATCGAGGTAACAAATGTCTGGCAGCCCGTGAGCATCTTATTGTTCGACATGAGTTTACCCAACAACATCGATCCGCTGAAGAGTAACCCCGGCACCCGATACCCCGGACCGTCGGAGACGAAAACACCGGACCGGAGCAGATGTGCTGCAACCGACGCCGGAACAGGTGGGTTGACACAACAAAGAGAGAGAAAACCGCAGCGATGCGAATGCGCTCCATGTATGTATTACGACCCCGAGCGCACCTACTGCACCTACATCCATGCGCCCGTGGACATTTTGTTCGTCTGTCCACTGGTCCTCGACAACCGCAGGTGACCTCGGGGGTCCCGGGCCGATCCACTTCCTGGTGGCGTTTCCGGCGACTGCCGGCCCTTCGTCGCAGCACGAAAAGCCCCACGTACATCAGTACCCCTTGCCCCAACGTATTTGTACCACTCCGGCCATGGCGTAGACTGATTGCCATGCCAGGTGCGGACTACATCTACCCAAACGTCACGGAAGTAGCGCGGCGGGGCGGGCTCCTCGAACGCTGGCACCTTGCTCTGCCATTCGGGTGCACGTATATCGAGGTCCCCGCCGACTTCATCAAGAATAAGACGGAGGTGGAGCGGACCGGCGAGGAGATCGGGTCCATGCTCAGCCGGTCGTCTATCGAGCACCTTTACGAGCAGGATACAGCCCTTCCCGGATCTCTGAAGTATCTCCTGCACACCGAGCCGGCCATCCCCCGGCGAGATCGGTACGGCCGGCAGGTGACGGCGGAGCTGCGGTGGCGCGACCCGGACTGGGTGGTTGCTTTCGGGGATATGCTCATCGAGATCGAAGACTATCTGGGCGTCCCTCCGGATATCATCGAGATACACCCCGGCGGCCGGAGGAACGCCCACACCGATATCGTCACGGCGATGCATACCCTGATAGCCGCCCACTGGAACGCCTTCGGGGTGGAACCCCTGGTGCTGCTTGAGCACCATAAGGACCAGAGCATCTCCACAGGGAACCAGTTGCAGGCGTTCTGGACAATGCTCAAAAAGATCCACCCCGAGATGGCCGGACTGGCCGGGATAGCGCTCGACCCCTGGCACCTCCATGCTGCCACGAAAGAGGATTTCCCGGGATCGCTCGGTGAGGTTCCGCTCGATGCCCTGCGGGCCTTTCACATCCACAGCGACCTCGCCCCGCCGTCGATGACCGACAGGCTGCCCTGGCGACAGATATTCACGCTGATCGGCACCCTTCCGGGGAGACCCCGGATCAAACCCGTGGTCTACCAGAAGAGCAGGGTTCCCGGGGCGATTGCCTTCTGCGAAGAGATGCTCGCCGCGCCGCGGATGGAGTACGCCGGGCCGCCGGCGTGACGGGACCGGCAAGAGGTCATCCGACCCCGGTCCTCGCCAACATTCATAACCCTGAAACGCCAGAGGGTGCCGCATGAAACCGATGGCTGCGCCGGATTTCCCCGCAGGTCTCGAATGGCTCAACATCGACCGCCCCCTCTCCGCCCGCGACCTCACCGGCAGGATAGTACTGCTCTCGTTTCAGACGTTCGCCTGTTCAAACTGCATGCGGCTGGCGCCGGAGATCCGGCAACTCGAGGAGAATTACCCGGACCTGGTGACCATCGAGGTCCATTCACCCGGGTTCGAATCCGGGGCGGTCACCGGGAACTTCCGGGAGGCGGTCCGCCGTACCGGGATGGAGCACCCTGTCGTCATCGACCACGACCACCTGCTCTGGCCGGCCTTCGGGGTCAGGGACTGGCCGACCTTCGTCCTCATCGATCCGGAGGGGAACGTGGTCGGGAAGACCACCGGAGAGGGGCTCTACGGACGGCTCAACCCGAAGATCGACCGGCTCGCAACTGAGTTCAAGCAGCGCGGTCTGCTGGCGAGAGGAGGGCTGCAGTCCGGAGCCGCGCCGGAGACGGCGCGGGAAGGGACCCTGTATCGTCCCGGCAAGCTTGCGGCAGACAACGTGGGAATGCGGCTATTTATAAGTGATTCAGGTCACCACCGGATCATCGTCGCCGACGCCGACGGCAGGATCCTGGAGACGATCGGTTCCGGGGCTGCCGGAAATACCGACGGGTCGTTTGATGAAGCGGCGTTCTACCTGCCGGAGGGCCTCACGTTCGATGAAGAGGCAGGTATCCTCTACGTCGCAGATACCGGGAACCACACGGTCCGGCAGGTCTCCTGGCCAGACCGGCGGGTTGAGACGATCGCCGGGACGGGGCTTCTCGCACCCTCACCCGGCGAAGGCGGACCTGGCACCGGGGTCGCGCTGAACGCGCCGCGGGACCTCGCGCTGCTCGGCGGCTACCTCTATGTCGTGATGGCCGGAGCGAACCAGGTCTGGCGGATGGACCTCGCCACCCATGCGATAGAGCCGTATGCCGGGTCGGGCCGGGAAGGTCTGGTCGATGGGCCGCTCGAAAAGGCCGCCTTCGCCGGGCCCGGCGGGATCGTCACCGACGGCGAGGCGATCTACGTGGCCGACAGTGGAGCTTCGGCGATCCGTCGCATAAAGCGGGGTATGGTCGAGACGCGCATCGGACACTCCCTGGAAGATTTCGGCGATCTCGACACCATCGCAGGGATGGCGCGTATCCACCACCCGGCGGGCATCGCCTACGGAGAGGGGTTGATCTACATCGCCGACACCTACAACCATAAGATCAAACAGTTCGACCCGGAGACCGGCTGGGTCCTCACCATGGTCGGGGACGGCGAGCGCGGCTACCGGGACGGGTTATCAGGGGAGGCAAGACTGAATGAGCCGGGCGGTCTGGTCATGTTCAGGGGGCTCTGGTACATCGCCGATACCGGCAACCATACCGTCAGGGTCTACGATCAGGTCCGTCATGTCGTCTCTACCCTGAGGCTCTGGGAGTAGGGGTGCTCCGGATCCGATCGAGACCAATACTTTATGTAGGGGCGAGGAGAGAGGAGGGCTGGAGCATACAGTATCGGGGAGGGACCATGCGAACGAATTACGCGACAATCATCATTGCTCTGGCCATCGGGGCGGCAGTTCTCATCTGCGGTTGCATGGGCCTATCAGGAGGCAATGCCCGGAACCAGACGAACGGAACGCCTGTCGAGACACCGTTCGTCGAGAACCTGGCAATCAATGAGGTGCTGGACCGGGACGGCAACTTCTCGACGTTCATCCAGGCGATCGAGGCAGCCGGGCTCGAAGGGATGTTCACCGGTCCGGGACCCTACACAGTCTTCGCGCCCACCGATGAGGCTTTCAGCCGGATCCCAAATGCCGTGATGGAAGAGCTCTTCAGCGACCCGAAGGGCAACCTTGCAGAGGTCCTGCTCTACCATATGGCCCCGGGAAACTACATGGCTTCCGGCATAGCCACACGCGACACCATTGCAACCATACAGGGCAACTCCGTGACTGTCGACGTCACCGGCGACGGCGTGAGGGTGAACGGTGCAGAGGTGGTCCGGGTCGATATGTTAGCGGCGAACGGCGTCGTCCACGCCATCGATGCGGTCATGCTCCCGCCGGGCATTACCCTGCTGGCAACGAATGAGACAATGACGGGTAATACAACGAACATAACCGGCTGAATATACACCCTCTTTTTCCGGGTCGGCTCCTTTGCGTGCAGGATAAGAATCCTCCAGCGCGGTAATCCACGCCTGTGTTTGCAGGCGCTAAATGGGTGAACAATGGTAAGAATAAACACGTGCGTCTTACAGGAGAGACAATCGTAAAGAGACTATACGCTCGTGGAAGAGAACAATCAGAAGAACAGAGTTTCAATGTAATGAAGGTAATAGCAGCGAGTTGTGCTTCCCGAGGGCTCTCGCACCTCAGTACAACACATCACGTGAGAGGGCTTAACTGCTGGGTTCGGAATGGGACCAGGT
>PGYL01000011.1 GCA_002839645.1 Methanomicrobiales archaeon HGW-Methanomicrobiales-2
GGCCGGCACCGTTCTCCTCTTCGACGACGTCTCGCTCTCCGAGGACCTCCAGGAAGTCCTCAAATCCGCGACCGCGAACTTCCGCGAGCCGATCGAGCACAGGACCCTCACGACCGAGAGGAAGCTCCGGGTCTGCACCATCCCGGAGCGGTGCGTCTGGTGGCTCGCGAAGGTCGAGGATATCGGCGACGACCAGGTGATGAACCGGATGCTCACAGCCTGGATCGACGATACCGTCGAGCAGGACAAAAGGGTCTTTGAGTACATGAAGGAGGCCGAGGCGGCCGGCCGGAATACGGCGAAGGACGACGTCCTCACCTGCCGGGCGATCTGGGAAGCTGTCAAGGCCGAAGTCCTCCCCGTCCGGATCCCGTTTGCCCGGCGGATCCAGTCCTCCACAACCCAGAACCGCAGGAACCCCGGCATGCTCTTTGACCTGATCAAGTGCCGGGCCCGGCTCTTCTCCCTCCAGCGGGACCGTGGGGAGGACGGGGCGGTGATCGCCCGACCGGAGGACTTCACGGCGGCGGCCAGACTCTACGCCGCCCTCTCCGGGACGGCCGGGGGCCAGGAGACGAAGCTGACGAAGAACGAGGCGGCGGCGCTTGCGACGGTCGCCGGGATGGGAGTCGAGGTCTTCACCATCCGGCAGCTCCAGAGCGCTCTCGGTCTCTCCTACTACCAGACCCGGCGGCTCCTTAACGGGTATGTCAGCCGGGGGACACCCTACTCCGGCCTCCTGGAGAAGTGCCCGGCGATCAGCCTCTACGATGCCACCGTGACGGAGAGCGATGGCGGTGGGGTCACGGTTCGCCGCCGGGAGCAGTACTTCACGTTCGATATCGAGGTCTACCGGGCCTGGGGCGGGGGCGCCTCCGTCTGGCTGGACGACGACCCCGATGATGGCAGCAGTGCAGCAGATGTGCAGCATAGGTACAGCAACTGCTGCCAACAAGAGATCGGCCGGAGCGAGGAAGATTCCGGAAAAGACGTTCAGGATCCTGATATAGATCGATCTATGTACGTACCTGTACAGCAGAATGAGAGAACGGAGAGCACGGTCGATAGAGTTCCGGATGATGACCGGGGTGCCTGTGTTTTCCGCACTGCTGTACATGAACCGAGGGATACCCTGCATCGGGGCGAAAAAACAGATCCGGGTCCGAATATGGCTGCACTCATTGGCAGCACCTGCTGTACCTATGCTGCCAACGCTGCCAACATCAACCCCGCCGACTACATCCCCCTCCCGGTGGAGAAGGACGAACCCGGGCCCGCGTCTGCAACCGGCAGGCCGACGTCGTCGTTGAAACGGGGCGGCGGGGGGAAGTATCTCTGCTACGACTGTTTGAAGAAGGGAAAGCGACCCGGAAAGGTGCAGCCGCTCCCGGGGGTCCTCGACCACCGGACGTTTACCCGGACGAAGGTCGAGATCGGCCGGTGCGACGTCTGCGGGGAGAAGAAGGCGGTCTACCGCTCGCGGGAGACGCAGGCGAAGGTCTGCGAAGGCTGCTACGCCCGGCTGGTCCGGGAGTGGAACGGGCGGGTGGGGGTGAGGTGAACGATTGGCGGGCGTGTAGTTCGAGGGTCAACTCACTCATCGAGTCCTGCCCTCCGTGAGGGCGGCCACGATCTCCTGTTCCCGGATCTGCTGGAGGAGCCCGGGAAGAATTCTCGTGCGATCGAGCATATACCGGAGGTCTGAAGGCTGGTTTCTCGCTCACGGCGAGAGAGAATAGTCCAGCAGGCAATCGTAGCAGAACTGCGTCGCGTGCAGAATTGCTTCGTCCCGGTCCATGAAATCGTGCCACCGCCACTCCTTCTCGGTGAACGGCCGTATGCCGCGTCGCATACCTCCGATGTTCCTGGCATCGTAGCCCGCCTCGCAGAGGATGAGGGCGTAGCAGCCCTCTTGCGGGGAGGCAACGCTCAGGCCGTAGAGGATCCCGATCTCCAGGGTAGCCGAATCATTGATGCCGTATTCGTCCTCCTCCTCCCGGAAAAAGTGGATGATGCGTACCCTGCTCTCCTCGATCAGGGCTTTCGCCAGCCGGAAGTCGTATGCACGGCTATCCTCTCCCGGGAGTCGCGGATGAGAAGTCTTAAGGTCGTATGACACCCGGGCGTTAAACCCCTCACGTTCACGGAGATGCCGTTTCAAGGCTTCCAGATGGGTTCTCCCGAACGAGCCAGTTCGATGGGAAGCTCGCTCTTGAGCCTTTCCGGGTAATCGAGGTTCCTGTTGAGCCCGGAGAGGAAATTCATCGGTGAAAGGTACGAACCTGTACGGATAAACCCTGATGATAACGAATTTGTTGCCCAAACGTGCAAAACTATGTCTTGAAGTAACAAAAATAGAACTCCATTGGATCAGGGTGTGGAGCATGAACGAGACAATCCTTGAGCGGAAATTATCCGAAGTCCCTTCCGTCATCATCAACGCCACGGCCCCCCTGGGAAATAAGAAGGCATGGGCGATCTACATCGCGTTGTTGCAGAGAGACGAAGGGCTCCGGTTCAACCAGATCCGCGAACTCTTTGAGGCAGAGCCCCCGGAGATATCGAGGGCCTTAAAAGCGCTTTCAAATGCGGGCCTCATCGCCAGGCAGGCCCGTACCCTCGACAATGTCGGCAATATCGAAGCATCGTTCTATGTGCCGACCACCCTCGGGAAGTCCCTGATCGCGGCTCTCTACCGGGGGCTCCTGCCGTCGCGGGAGGACGAGCCGGAGAAGGGAATGCATGGAGAACCGTCCGGACCGGTACGAGCACACACCCAGGAGAGCCCGTTTTCCACGGGCAGGATTACTATCTCAACACCGGGGGAGGCAGAGGTGCATGTCCGCTGATGAGAAGAGAGGAAAACCGGCAATCGAGGTGTCACGGGAGCCTGCGTGCGGCGTGACCCACGTGGGCGGAGTCTACGGAACCATAACCCCCTTCCTTGGACAGGTGGCATTCTACTATGATGTGCCTGAGATCGGCGCCGGTGAGGACGGAGAGATGGGCGTCGAATCGATACAACGCAGAATCGTATTCGATGCGAGAATGTCACCCGAAACCTTCCGAACAATCGCCTTCTGGATGATGGATCAGGTGGAGCACTACGACCGGCAGGTGCAGGAGAAGGGCGGGGTACAGTAACTCTTTTTCCCGGCCACTCCCTGCCGATCTGATGCCGTCTTCGATCCTGTCCGCCCCCATAAGTGAGCATGAGCCGCTTCAAAAGACTGATCCGGGGTGAGCGTCCCCTCACCCCCCGCCGAGCACCTTCACCAGCACCGCCGGCCCCGGCGCTGATCGTTGAGATCCTCTTCTCCTCGCCTACCTTCTCCGCCCGAGAGCCGCTCCAGCGCCCGGATCCGGCTCTCAAACTCCTCGTCCTGCGCCTCCATTCTCTGCAGCGACCGGCAACCCGGGGAAAAGCGTTATCCTGATCGGCGGGTAACAGAAGTATGGTGCGGCATGCTTACGGCTGATAGCATCCTCGGGGCGCTGGCGGAACACCGGGAGCGGATCAGGAGCCTTGGCGTCCGGCGGATCGGGGTCTTTGGGTCGTTTGTCCGGGGTGAAGAGCGCGAAGAGAGCGATATCGATATCCTCATCGAGTTTGAGGAAGGGGGGCGTTCCTTTGACACGTACATGGACCTCAAGTTCTTCCTCGAAGATCTCTTCAGGAGGAAAGTCGACCTCGTCGACCGCGATGCCATAAAGCCGGCTCTGAGATCACACATCCTCCGGAGTGTTCGGTATGCCCCGGGAATATAATATTTATCTCCGCGACATCCTCGAGGCTATCGGGAGAATTGACCGGTATACCCGGGGAATGGGTTATGAAGAATTCCTGCAGAACGAACTGGTGCAGGACGGAGTGATCCGGAACCTCATGGTCATCGGCGAGGCCACGAAGCTCATCCCCGAGCCGCTCAAATGCGAACATGCCGATATCTCCTGGAGAAAGATCGCAGGGATGCGGGACATCCTCATTCACGCATACTTCGGGATCCATAGCGAGATCGTGTGGGACGTCGTCCGGAACAAACTCCCGGAGCTGCAGGTTGCCGTCAGAGAGATGCTCGACGCTGACTCTGTCTAATTGACCCCTCCCGCCGGGGTTCTCGTTTTGAGGCGACCGTAGCAGGCTATCCCCCGGTTTGCCGGGTGCATGCTGACAATTATCGTCGACCCTCCGGGCGATCCGACCCCATCCGTAAGTGAGCATGAGCCGCTTCAAAAGACTGATACGGGGTGAGCGTCATACTACCCAGCATACAGATACGGTCGGGCGCAATGGCAGGACGCACATTAACCAGGACAGCACGGGAGACCATCGTCGCGATACTCACCCAAAACGATGCCGAATGGATCGCGATCTTCGGCTCCTATGCACGGGGAAATGCCGGCCCGGCAAGCGATATCGATATCCTGGTCCGGTTCGCCCGCAAAAAAAGCCTCTTTTCGCTTGTCCGTATCGAGGACGAACTCGCCCGGGCTCTCCGCATGAAGGTGGACCTCGTCACCGAGAACGCCGTGAGCCCTTACCTTGCCGATGCAATATACCGTGATGCCGTGGTGATCTATGACGCCGGAGGACCTCGCATATCTTCACCACATCCTTGATGCACCGCGACGCCCGGGATTGACCGGACATTACCCCGGGAGCGGATATTCGGGGTCATAGCCCTCCGGAAGATGAGACTCTTCGCTGAACCTTGTGCCGCTCTTACAACCCCTCACATCCGCGGACCGGGAACCAGCCCGCTCACGCAGGCGATGTGCTCCCCGGCCTGCGTGATCCGGATCGAGAAGTTCCGGCCCCGCCACTGCCGCTCCACGTAGCCCTGCTCTTCGAGCTCCCTGAGGTAGCCGCGGTTGGTCCGGTTCAGGAGCGCCCTCTTCTTCCCGGCCCGCAGGTAGCCGTCCCGCTCGGCCGTGTGCAGCTTCTCATAGCCGTGAACGTTGGCACCGTGGAAGAACCCGATGATCTCCTCGCTTGTCATCCCGTCGGTGCCGGCCTCCTTCCGCCGGAAGAGCTCGACGAGGAGCCCGACGTTCTCAGGCCTCGGCATCATGATCCGGAACTGCTGGAAGACTTCCGTCCTGACGTTCTCGACGATCGAGAGGCCGTGCTCGCACTCCTCCCCGTCCCCCGTCGCGTAACGGTCGGCGCTGACATAGTAGAGCGGTGCCTCATGCACCATTGCCGCGAGCGTCACTGCGACCGAGGTCTTGCGCCCGCAGGAGGACATGTTGACGTAAACATCGTTCCCCGCCTCTTTCTCGGTGCGGATGAGGCAGGAGACGACTTTGAGGACGTCCAGGATATCGAACATCGCGACCGGGACGAAGGTCACGGCGATCCCGAGGTCCTGCAACCGCTCCGTCACCCGGCCGACGAAGTAGTGCTGTTTTTTGACCATCCCGGGATCGAGGTCGGCGTCCGGCGGGACGGCGAGGATGTAGGCCCGGTCGGCCTTGTTCTTCGTGAAGGGCGCCACGGCCCGGTCGATCTCGTGGCCGAGGGGGATGATGTGGACAACGTCCCGCAGGCCGCCCGTGAGTGCCTGGTTGTTCTCTTGAGTCACAATATTCACTAAATACACGTGAAGTTGTTAATGGTTTGGTCCCGGTATACACTCTACTGTCGATAGGAGGTATCAGAACATGAGAACCAATCTTCAGGGGCTTGCCGGGCGGCGGGTGGGGCTGACCGCCGTCTTCTGGCAGTATGGAACCTACAGGGGCAACGGATGCTGCGGAAAGTCCATCCTGCTCAGGCACGTCCGCGATCTCTCCGGCCGGCTGCTTGCCGACCATATCTGGATCAACTACACCGCCGGGTTCGACGCGGCCGGGGAGTTCTGCCGCGGCGATATCGTCCGGTTCGTGGCCACGGTCGATGAATATGTCAAAGGCTACCTGGGAGAGAAGATCGACGACCGGCTGTTGCGGCCGCCGGCGGTCGACTACTGCCTGAAATTTCCCCGCAGGGTAGAGAAGATCGGCAGGGTCGAGCAGGGCGCATCCCCGGGGTTGAGGTGAGGCAGATGGAGAAGCACCAGCGAGAACAGGTCGACCGGCTGCCTGGCGACCTCGACTTCCCGGCCCTCTACCGGGGGTACGCGTGGAAGAACGACACCTGGGCAAAGGGGTTCCCCGATATCCTCCGGCTTGAGCAGGAGGTGACGGCCGCCGCCAGAGGCCAGGTATTAGGGCTCGACCACGTGCAGAAGGTCGCCCGCTGGGGCGGTATCCCGGACCGGGATCGGATCCACTGCGCCGACCGGCTCTCCGTCACCCTTTATGTCGGTGACGCCCCGGCATACTGGCTGGTGCGCGAACCCGAGAACACCATCCGGGTTGTCGAGCGGCAGATCCGGGGGTTCGGGCCGACATATACGAGCAAACTGCTCCGGTTCGCCGTCCCGCAGGTCTTCGGGGCGATCGACACGCGGCTGGTGCGTGTCTTCGGCTGCGGTGACCCGGAGAAGCAGCGGTATCCCCTGCTCGACCTGACTGCCTCACCGTTCGGTGGTCGGTGGGCGATCCTCGCCGCGCAGCCGGCATGGCCCGGGGAGTACGGGACCTGGACCGAAACCCTGCAGGCGATTGCCTGCCGGCTCAACCGTGAGGAGGTCTGCTGCCCGCACCCGGCGGGGTTCGTGCGTGCGGGTCTCCGGAGCCACGGCATCTGGGTCGCGGCGGACGTGGAGATGGCGCTCTTCTCCTACGCCTCAGCGGTTGTGCGGGGGCCGTGCAAAAGCGAAACCCGGATGAGGGAGCAGCGGGAAGACTCAGTCACGGGAGTGGTCTGATGGCCCATAACGAGCGGTGCAGGAAGTGCAAGGAAACGGTACGGGCGATGCTTGAGAAACTCTACGGTTCGGTCGTTCCGAACCGCCGGATAACCCTTGCGACCCGCCCGGGCGGCTATGCGGATACGCCGGTCTACCCGGCTCTCGAAGGGATCTACCGGTCGCTCCAGCAGCACCGGGGTTTTGAGAAGTTTGTGCGGGCGGACTACGTGGATGCCGACTTCTTTATCCCCGACCCGGGGTTCGTCGTCGAGTTCGACGAGTCGCAGCACTTCACGGAGCCGCGGCTGATTGCGCTGGAGAACTATCCCGCCGCGGTGCAGGTCGGATACTCGATCTCGCGGTGGAAAAAACTCTGTTTGGATCTTGACAGGCATGATAACCGCCCCTTGGACCGGGACGAGCAGCGCGCCTGGTACGACACGCTCCGCGATTTCCTGCCGGCGAGCAAGGGGTTCCTGCCGACCCTGCGACTGTATGCACGCGAGAGGGTCTGGTGCGAGTTTGATCCTGACAATCCGGCGGACGTGGCACGGTTTCGGGAACTTCTGGAGGAGAAGAGAATGTATTCAACACTACCTGAACCAGGTGATTTAACAGTACAGAACCAGGAGAGAGACCCGGCGGTTGCGGTGTCTCGTGAAGTACCGGGCGCAACAAGCAGCCCGACTGCTCCACAGAGTCCTGGTAAACCGGGAGAACATTATGTGGACATCTCCAGAGTTAAGAGAAACGAGGTCCCAGTGCCGGAGGCTCTCCTCCGGTTTGAGTACCTCACCAACGCCGTGAAACTCCGCTACCTTGAGGGCTGCTTTGCCCGCCCTGTCAAGAGGAATGCACCGTTCTTCTCGCGCTCCGCCGAGCCCATCGAGCAGGTTCGCCTCACATCGAGCAATGGTACGCCGTTTCAGGCATACGTGAATACGCCGAAATACGTCGGAGGGGAAAAGGGATCTATCACACTAGGTCCGCTGCTCTCGGGGATTGAACCCGATGCAATCCCTGATGTTCAGGAGCTCTCTGCAGTTGATAGGGATCTCTACCGAAGGGAGATGCAGACCGACGGCTGGCTCCGCCTCTTCTGCGAGTACATGCTGGTCAAGACAGTGATACACGAGCTCATCACCGACACCGAGGAGCATGAGAATGACTGGGGGTATCGGGACCTCAAAGTGCTTCTCGATGCAGCGGGCGCTGGAAAGGCAATCGGCGGCTCCAATCTCCGGGAACTCGTCACCCACGCCCTCCGGCTGGGCCTCGACCTCTCAAGGATCGCTCCCGACGGAGATCAACCCGAGGGGCCAGTCGACCACCTCGCACCGCTGCCCTACCGTGCATTCATGGCTCGCCGGGAAGAGTGGCTCGGGGTGGCGTCATCAGCCCTTGCCGACATCCGCTCGCGGGCGACGCAGGAAAAAATCCATACGGTGATGAAATGGGACCGGTACTCCATGTGTGCCTTTGAATCGGGGCCGGTCTTTATCCGAAAAGAGCCGGATTGGCTTCTGCCGCGGGTGACGTCCGCGCTCGCCTCGTTCACCGGGTGGGACAGCGGGCAGCCCGCCGACCAGATGATGACCGGGATTCTGAGCCCATACCTGCACATCCTGATCGGCTCCTACTGGCACCACTTCAAGGAGGGATGCGATGTCCGGTTCTTTGAGGAACACCGCGAACTTGCAGAGACGATTCCTCCGCTGCGCCAGAAACTCGATGAACAGTGGGCAGAGTTGCTCAAAGGAGCAGAGAGAACAGCCGGGATGCCGCTTGAGTCCCAGACGGCTCGAGGGTTCCAGAATGTATTAGACAATCCGAAAGCACAGAACAGATCACCCGCCCCACAGGCTCTCCCTATGGCGTCACTCGAAGATTACATAAAGTGGGCGAACGAGATTGGCCTCAGCCACTATGTTAAGCCACTCACCGATGTCCTCAATCAACTCTTCCCCGAACCCGATGTGCCGAAGTCGTTCGTGAGTTACTACGCTCAAAACACGCTCGGCTACTCTAAGGTAGATGTCTTCTACCTCTACAGAAAGGGAAGCAACAAGGACCGTGTCAAGTTCCGAGTGTACTATAACGTCCTCGCTGCGTCCCTTGGTCAGGGCACCTCCAAAGAGGATATTCTCGAAATGCTGCCCTGGAATGTCGGGGATAAAGCACGCAACGGGTACGTAGATAATCCAGCCGAGTGGTATTTCGAGGGGTACTTCACCTCGAAACAGGAAGTGGATCATTTCCTGAACGCGATTAAAACTAGGAAGCAGCACGTTTGAGGTCGCAAGGCAGAGTAGGATTTGGGTAATGACCAATACCCGCTCTCTTGCGTCGATACCGCCGCCGAGATGAGGTTTCTGCACGACACCCTGCTCTCCACAACGTTCCCAGAGCGATGCTAAATCAGAGGCCTTTTCTCTTCCAACCCGGAAAGGTCACATACGGATAAACGGACTTCGGAGAGACACTGAGATGCAGCAAAAAGGATGCCCATGGCTCGGATCATACTCAGCCGCAGCATACATGGCCGAGAGTGTGACCCGGTTGCTCGCCGAGCCACCGGCATTCGCCTCGCCTGAAGTACGGCAATACGCACACTATCGGAGCGGGTTCACGCTCCAAAAGCCGAAATGTTTAGGGTCAGTGAAGCACGAGACCTTCGGCTCGGTTCTCGGAAAGATAGCCCAGCGCGGGATCCCCGCACCCTGCAGTCTCCAAGTCGAGCGATACGTCCTCAAAGAAGCAGAAGCAGCAGAACTGCTCGATTTTACTGAAGAGGAGGGTTCGGGTGCATTCGTATTCCGGTGCACACCGCGCAGAGACAATCTCGCCACGCTGCTGCAGGCCTGCTGCATCCCTGAACTGCTCCTTGCTGAGGATGAAGTCAACGCACTCCTGCAACGCTACCGGTCGCTCTGCACCGAGTCCGAACAAAACTTCTTCGACACACTCATTGGTGAACTCCCTGATCCACGCCTTGGACTCCTCTTCCTGCCGCAGCGCCTCATAGACTCGATGGGGGTTCAGGATCACCACGACGAACGGGTGGACTTCGCACTGGAGGTGCCTGACTATTACGAGGGATGGCTCAAACTCGTCATCGAGATCGACGACAGGAGCCACACCTATGCGCAGATGTCGAAGGATCGGAAACGGGACCGTGACCTCAATGGTGCGGGATGGACAGTCTTTCGGTTTCCTCTTGGAAACAGGGCTGGGTGGCAGGAGAAACTCCAGCAGATCGTCGCAGAGATCTCCAGAGCCATACCACCTGAAATGCTCACAGCGGCCGAAACGCTACGTCACATGGAGGCACAGGCACAGGCAGCACTCTGCAATCTCGTCATGCTCCCCGTCGCCGAGGCGCAGATCACCGCGGCTGTGGCACAGGTCGTCTACACCACCGGAAAAAGCTCCATCCGGATCGGCAATCCGCAGAACCTCCCTCTCGAACCGGTCGTGGCCGCGGTACGGAAGACCGTGAACGCAGTTACCGCACTCCACACTCCCGGAGAGATGGTTACGGTGACGCTCGTCTCCGACGTCCACCAGACTACAGACCTGATCTACTATGGGTATCCGTCAGCAGTGGTATGGGATGCACTCGCTGCCCGGGACGGCATCGTTCTGGCGCCACGGCAGGTATGGTCGGAGTACGTCGAGCCGTTCCTCTCGGCCTCGCCCCACGCGGTCGCGATCGACAACGTGGGCGCCGAAGCAATGCGTGCGAGCCTCAAGCATCTGCTCCGGAACGTCTTTCGGAAAGTGGCGTTCAGACCTAAACAGCAGGAGATCATCGAACGAACACTCTCGCTCCGCCCAGTCATCGGCCTCCTGCCCACCGCCGCCGGCAAATCGCTCTGCTACCAGCTGCCTTCGCTCCTCCAGCCGGGGTTCTGTTTCATCGTCGACCCACTCCGGTCGCTGATGATCGACCAGAAAAGCAGCCTTGAGGCGATGGGGATCCATCGTTGCCATGCTTTCATGAGTGGTGTCGGGGACGCCGATACGAAAGATGCCGAGATCCGGCAGCGTGGATACGAGAAGATAGAACGAGGTGAGTTCCTCTTTGTCTTCAACGCACCCGAACGGCTCCAGATACCGGAGTTCATCGATCTGGTCAACCGCCAGATGGGCAACATAAATTACTGCGTTGTCGACGAGGCGCACTGCGTCAGCGAGTGGGGGCACGACTTCCGGCTCGCCTACATGAACGTCTGGCGGCGGATGGGCGAGTATGCCGTTAGGAAACCAACCTTCATCGCCCTGACTGGCACCGCCTCGCAGAATGTCCTCGTCGATATCAAGCATATTCTCAAAATTTACGAGCCAGAGGCAGTCATTGAACCGTCGACGTTTGACCGTGCAGAGCTTATCTTCGAGGTTCACCGGGTATCGGAGGCGGATCGTCTTACGAAGATCACCCAGATAGTACGGCGTCTCATCAATGATCCATCACTCGCTGCCGGCGGCACTCCTAGCGGTCTCATCTTCTCGAACTTTGCAGAAGGAGATGTGGGTGTTACGCAGATAGCAGGGGAGTTAAGAACGAGAATTGGCCTTGACGTTCCGATGTACTTCGGAAGAACACCCGCCGGTATCAGTACAATGGAATGGGAGCAGGAAAAGGCAGCACTGCAACTCCAATTCAAGAACGACCAGATCTCCCACCTGGTCTGCACCAACAGCTTCGGGATGGGGATCGACAAACCGAACATCCGGTTCACCGTCCACGCCATGCTCCCAAAGTCGCTCGAGGACTTCTACCAGCAGGCCGGGCGTGCCGGCAGGGATCAAGCACCGTCCCAGTGTGTCATAGTGTTCGCGGATGAAGAGCCAGAAGCCGCAGATCGGTTATTGGATCCCGAAATAACACCGCACGATGCACTCACTCTCCGGTCGGATTACGCTCTTGGTCAGCGGGAAGATGCCGTGCGAAGCCTCTGGTTTCTCCGGCAGACCTTTCGAGGGGCATGGTATGAGAGCAGGGCGCTCTACTATACCGTTTACAATATCCTCGTGCCCCGGATGCCGGATTCAGGTGAAACGAAACGCTTTGATTACTCCATCTTGGATTTCCCGCCCCGTTATGCCACAACCGGCGACCCTGCGAAAGCGTCTGCTACAGATCTCAAACAGACGCTCGAGATGGCGCTCCACCGCTGTTACCTCACCGGGGCAATTGCGGACTATGCCTATGATTATACCGGGAAGCGATTCCGCATCGACCTCAAGCGCATCGATGCCACTGACATATACTCTCACCTTGTCGAGTACCTTGGCGAGCACATGACCGAGGCGGAACTTCGCATCCTGTTCAAAGATCGCCAAATGCAGCATTCGTATGAAGAAACCGCGTACGACTGCGGATGTATCCTGATCGAATACATGTATGAGACGATCGAGAAGCGACGGCGGCGTGCCATCCTGCACATGCTCCAGGCAGCACGGGATGGAGCGGAGCAGGGCCCGAAAATGTTCCGCAAGGCGCTCCTCGAGTACCTCGAAGCCTCGGCATTCACCAAACCGGTCAAGCAGATATCACGAAGTGATGATCACCGTCTCTGGCTGGAGGTACTCGCCCAGGTGCAGGGGATGGACGATCTCACCCAACTCCTCGGTGCCTGCCGGCGGCAGCTTGAAGAGTATCCGTCCCATCCTGGCCTCCTG
Organism: Methanomicrobiales archaeon HGW-Methanomicrobiales-2; assembly: GCA_002839645.1. Taxonomy (GTDB): domain Archaea; phylum Halobacteriota; class Methanomicrobia; order Methanomicrobiales; family Methanoculleaceae; genus Methanoculleus. Next base: position 12,483 of record PGYL01000011.1, read on the forward strand.
ATCCTGGCGGGATTCTGCCGGGCTGCCGGTGCCACCCCGGAGGAAGGAGTCAGGGATCTCGCTGAGGGTTTCAGGAACCTCAAGCGGGAACATGTGGCACCGGAGGTCTGCGGTGAGGTAGAAGATGCCATCATCAACCACACCCGAAGGCTGATGCCCTCTAGGGAGCCTGACATAAGCCGGGCGATACAGGAGGCGGATGTCCCGATCATCGGTCCAGACTTCTGTGAGCCGGAACCGTTCGACCTGTATGAAGAGCAGCAATTGTTACAGGCATTCGAGCAGTTTGAAGAGTTTTCTATGCCCGCTTGTGACCCTGGCGTTGCCAAATGGTGTATTCCACAGAAGCTGGAACAAGATTGGGAGTTATACGTGGATCTGTGGGACAGGGAATTATGTTGCGATGATGAGTGCCTGGACGAGAGTTATATAGATCCTGACGTTGCCATTCAGGTTGACGAGCTACGCCAGAGGATTCGATTCCTTCAGGACCTGCTGCTCGATACACAAAGGCAGGAACCAGTAGCACCGGAAGTCTGGGACGAGACCATCCAGAACGAGATAGATGCGCTGAAGGATGAGATCGCTGATCTCAAATCGGCCATGGAGTGCAGTGAATTTCCCGATCTCGGTGAATTTGTCGATGAACCCGATGATTTTGATGAGGCCGATTTTGTATTTAAGGAGGTAAGTGATCTCATTGAGCTTGAACAGAGGCGTATTCAGCATGATGAGTTGCAGTTTGCGGTTATTGAGGATGAACGTCGATGGCAGCTGATGGAGGTGATGCCCCGATTGAAATCTGTTGTCAGCAAACGATCGGAGCCGAACGATCAGCCTGGAGCGGTATCCGACACTATCGAGCATCGCCGACGCCAGGCGCGTGTTGAGGGAGACTCTGAACAAGATAATCAGAGTGAAGATGGAGTGCCCGGTTGTCCCCAAAGTGAAGGGCTGGGGCACGTGATTTGCGGCGCTTCAAGGCGCCCCTGTTGCACCATCCCCGATCCCGGGCCCGGCAACGAAGCCCTTAATACTAATCCAGATTAGTACTAATCATGATTAGGGAGTTTGTCGACCGCGAGACCGAACGTGCCCTTCTCGACGAGGAGTGGCAAAAAGACGGCGGGCGGCTGATCATCCTCTACGGGCGGCGCCGGATCGGCAAGACGCGGCTGGTCACCGAGTTCATCCGCGGGAAAGAAGGCATCCTCCACTTCGCCGAGGACACCGCGCCGCAGATCCAGATCCGGCGGCTGCAGGAGGCGGTAGCCCGGTTCTTCGCTGACCCGCTCCTTGCAACGCTCGAGATCTCGACCTGGGACCAGCTCTTCACCTACCTCGCCCGGATACCGCTCGCCGAGCGCCGCTACCTCGTCATTGACGAGTTCACCTACCTGATCAAGAACGACCCAACCGTCCTCTCCGCGCTCCAGAAAGCCTGGGACACCGCCCTTGCCGGATCGAACTGGTGTATCCTCCTCTCCGGGTCGATGCTTGGCCTGATGACCGACAGTGCACTCTCCTACACCTCGCCTCTCTACGGGCGGCGGACCCGGGACATGCTTCTTGAGGCACTCCGGTTCTGCGACGCACGAAAATTGCTCCCCTCGTTCTCCTTCCCCGACGCTCTCAAGGCTCACCTGACTATCGGCGGCGTCCCCGAATACCTCCTCAAGGCCGGGGACCACCCCGACTATGCCACGTTCGTCGAGAAGGAGTTCTTCAATAAGTACGGCTACTTCTACCGGGAGCCCTACTTCCTTCTCTCGCAGGAGTTTCGGGAACTGAAGACCTATCAGGCGATCCTCAACGCCATCGCCGTTGGGAACACGATTCCGGGGAGCATTGCCCAGTTCTGCGGCATGGACGCCCGCCACCTCTACCCCTACCTCGAGGCGATGATCCGGCTCGGGTTCATCGAAAAGGAGTTGCCCCTCCTCGGCAACCGGCGGCAGGGGCTGTACCGGATCAAGGACCCCATCTTCGACTTCTGGTACAACTTCGTCTTTTCGCACCGGCAGGCGATCGAGACAGAGAGCCTTTCGAGCGATGCCGTCGATATGAACCCATACTTCGGCAAACAGTTCGAGGTCTTTGTGCGGTACGAGTTCTCCCGGAAGATCTTCCCGGGATACACCCTCGGGCGGTGGTGGTACCGCGGCGAGGAGATCGATCTGGTCGCCGTCCGGGAGAGCGACGCGAGCATTGTCTTCGGGGAGTGCAAGTGGGGGAGCCTTACGGAAAGGGAGGCCCGCGGCGTGCTTACGCGGCTTGTGCGGAAAGCAGAGCACGTCCGGCACGACCGCTACCCCAACGAGCGCTTCTGCCTTGTTGCCGGCGGCGTCGAGGGGAAAGACCGACTCCGCGAGGAGGGGTTCCTCGTCTACGACCTTGAGGATATCGAGGCGGCGTGCAGCACCGGGTAGTTCCCTGCTCCTGCGTCTGCAGGCCAGCGGTGATGGCGGTCCGGGACCGGGGGTGCTCATTCCCTCCGGAGGGGGCATGATCGGGGAGGTGATCGCAGATTCACTCCCGGTGGACGCATCTTCTGTCACGCCAGGTACGACAGGACCCGCTCAAGGTCCCGGTACCCTCTGCACCTCATCAAGGACCGCTCCAGTCTTTTCGTACTGCACAAACTGCGGGGGTCCTCCTCCGCGAAAGCCCGGGTATCGGGATCTTCCAGCAGCACATAGGGCAACTGCGGGAATACCGACCGGACAGGTGTTGTTTTTCCCGACTGGCGGGGCCCAATCACGGGCTACTGCCGGAAAGCCGGGAGCGAGCGACCGGATCTGTGCCTCTGCCTCCCGCTGGAGCATCCCCTGCATCGGTGTGGACATATTGTAAATACGATTTACAATTTGTCCGGATGAATATACTCCTCTTCGACGGGGACCGCTGTCTCACTCAGGCCGGGCGGGCAGGACAGCACTCGTCTCACGGGTGCACTACGTGAAGGCGCAAAAAGAGGTTCTGTTGGGATGTTCTGTAGTTCACTATATTTCCCCTTCCGGTGCCGGGGTAAGCTGTACTAGAGAGGTCTGCACCGGAGCAGGCGGCGCACCCCCGGTCACCTCCGTTGTATAGATATCCCACTGGCCGGTGTTGTTGCCCATCCAGACGATCACCCCCTCAGAGATCTCCGGATAGGACTGGCCGTACGGATCCTGGGTGATCGGCGTTTCCACTCCGGTGCTGAGATCGTACAGGTAGATGTCAAGGTTTCCGTTCCGCCAGTCTGAGTAGACCACATGGTCTCCGTCGACCGCAACCGCATCAGGATTTGCGGATCCACCTGTTATCTGTGTCACGTTCTCCGTCGATACGTCATAGAGGTATACGGCGGTCTCGTTATCGAGGGCGTTGATCCAGGCGACACGGTTGCCGTCACTCGAGACATCGGGATAACTATCTTCACCAAAATCCCCCAGAAGTCTTACCTGCGGCTGCTCAAGGGACGCTACTGCGATGTCGAGGTCTCCTCCCTCGGTCTCATTATCCGCCCAGACGATCGTGTTCCCCCCGATGTCGGTCAGGAGCTGCTCGTACGGATCGGCGGTCACGGGCGTGATGTTCCCGCTTGCAATATCGTAGAGGTATACATCGCCCAATTCGTCTCCATCTATCCAGACAACGTAATCCTGTGAAACACCCGGGAATCCGGGCACTCCTGAGCCGTCCGTCACCTGCTGCAGTCCGCCTGAAACGATGTCATAGAGGAATACGATATCTCCTTTTGCCTGCGGGTCTACTCCCGTCCACACGACGTTGTTCCCGTCGATGGCAAGTTCGTACGGCAGCCCGATTGGTGTCGACGTCGAACTGGATATGGTTGAAGTGTTTCCTGATGGGATGTCGTAGTGTTGCACCGAGACTGACCTGTCGTCATACCAGACGATACTGTTCCCGGATATTGCTGGAAACAGCTTATCCCCCGGGCCGCTTGAAATTTGTGTCCCGGCACCTGCCGAATCGTTCTGCGGGGTCCGGGTAGGCTGTATCGCCGGCGGTTGTGGAGGCGCGACTGTCGGCGGTAGCGTTGACGTGACCGCTGGCGGTAGCGTAGGCGCGGCCGTTGGGACCGTTGGCGGTAGTGTAGGCGTGGCTGTTGGGACCGTTGGCGGTTGCGTGGGCGTGGCTGTTGGGACCGTTGGCGGCTGGACCGGCGGTAGCGCAGGCGTGGCCGTTGGGACTATTGGCGGTTCCGGTTCGACTATTGGCTGCAGAGGTCCGACTACTGGCGGTCGCGTTGGCGTTGGTGTTGGCGGTGGCGGAGGTTCGACTACCAGCGGTTGATCCGGTTGCACGGGGCTAATAATCTGTGCCGAAGCGAGCCCCGCTGCACAAATGACGGCGATGACGACAATAGCGGCGGTCATCGCCCTGAAAAATATAATCCTCATACGTTTCACCTTCTCCGAGTTGTTGCCGGTTCTCCGTCTCTTGAGAGGTGGGAGAGCCTGTGCATGCGACCACGATCTCGTGTAGGTTGGTCCTGTGCAGAGCGGTGAATGGTGGTATCACTCTTTCCCGGGAATCTCTTCTGACCTCGGTATGCGCATCTCTCGCTGGCGGTCTTTGACCGGGGCGATCTGTCCTGCAGGCGATGCCGGATGAAACTATCCACGGTATCGATGGTCCCACGCCGCGGCGTGATGGAGGGTTGAACGTATATTTTTTGCTCTCACAAGGTATCGGGATGGAGTGCTTCACGGCACAGACCCCCTGCCCGTATTTCCCGCGGAGAAGGATGTTGCCGGAAAGCCGGCGGCGAGCGGCCGGCTCCGGGCCTCTGCCCGGGTGGTACGGTGTCTATTTATACCGGAACCGCCTCCAGAAACCTCAATGAGAGGACGATCCGCAACGGAAGGCTCGATCGCATGCCGGAGATGACCGGAACCGCAGAGCCGCCCGTATGCCCGCCCGGCGGGGCGGACCCGAAGCTTACGCATATCCTCTTCATCGCACTCCTCGCCATCGCCTTTACCGCAGGGTACATTGTCCTCTACGCGACGCTGATCAACGCCGTCTGGTTCGACAACGACTTTGCGGGGGCCAACCGCTGGATGATCCCGGTGGGGGTGATGGCGTTTTCGCTGTTAGTCGGCCTCTGCCGGAAGTACCTGCATGCCCCGACCGTGATGGAAGGCGGGTTCATCGAGTCGATGAAGGGCGGCGGGCATAAGGTCGACTACCGGACGTTTCCCGGCGCACTCCTCTCGTCGCTCTTCTCGCTCCTCTCCGGGGTAAGCGTCGGCCCGGAGGGGAGTATCGTCATCCTCATCGGCGACATCACCGCCTTCTTGCAGAAAAAACTCCGGATCGCGCGCGAATCCGCCGACGCCTCGTTCGGGGTCAACGTAGCCGCCCTCGCCTCGGCGTTCAACGGCATCATCGGCAACCCGCTCTTCACCGGGGTCTTTGCTACGGAGTTCCAGGTGGGAGGCAAACGCGACGCCCTGAAGTTCCTGACCTGGAACCTGCTCGCAGGCTCCATCGGCTTTCTCTTCTACCTGCTTCTCGGGCTTCCCTCGTTCGCCCGGAGCATCGCTTTCGCGCCGATCGGCGAGTTGCATCCCGGCTACGTCCTGTACGCGATCATCCTCGGCATCATCGGAGCGCTGCTCGCGGCCTTTGCCGGCATCTCCATGCAGGGGACCGCGAAGGTCATGGAACGGGTCTTTAACGACCGCATCTTCCCTCCCATCCTTACCGCAGGGGCCATCACCTCGGTCATAGGCTACTTCATCCCGAACCTGCTCTTCTCGGGCGAGAGCCAGATCCACGCGATCATCGCCGATCCTGTCGCGATCGGCGCCGGGATGCTCCTTGCCATGGCTGTTCTCAAGATCCTCCTGCTCGCGCTCGCGTTCCGGAGCGGCTACATCGGCGGCCCCCTCTTCCCCATCCTCTTCTCTGCGACAATGCTCGGGCTTGCCATAAACCTGATCTTTCCGGGAGCGCCGGTCTCGATCTGCGTCCTCTGCATCGAAGCCTCTGCCCTCTCCCTGGCCATGGGAGCGCCCCTGACCGCCATCCTCCTGGTCGCGGTCGTGGGCACGGCCGACACTCCTATGCTCCTGCTCCTCACCATCTCCGCCGTCACCGCCATGGTCCTCGCCGGCGGGCTCAGGCGGAGGAGAGCGGCGCCGGGCTAGGCGCGAGGGCGGCTCTGCATCCCTGCCCATCAGGGGAAGTGACATCCCCTCGGCATGACCGGACTGCTCGACGAAGGGACGGCTACAGAGAAGGGCCGCAAGCAGGTCCGGCGGATCAACGGGCTAGTCAAACTGCTCGACAGGGGCTGGATCGAGTCCCGGGAGATGCCTGCCGCCGGGCACCCTATTCCTCGTCCCGGGCAGGGCAGGCGAGTTCGCAGGCACGACAGTGGTCGATCCGTTCCCTGCCGGAGGCCTTGTCGGCGTTCATCCGCGCCAGGCACCGCTCCCGGCTGTACCTGCCGGCGGAGAAGGCATCCATCGGGCAGACATGGACGCAATGCCCCTCACAGCCGGCACAGGGGAGGTCTCTTTCTGGGAGTTCCTCGTCGGGGCATTCCAGGTCTGCCCATACCGCCCGAAACCGGATTTTCGGTCCGAAGCCCGGGACGAGGACGAGGTTGCTTCTCCCCATCCGCCCGATGCCCGCCATGCAGGCCGCGTCCTTTAAGTAGATTCCGCCGTCTTGCATCCGGTAGGGGATGACCCGGGTTCCGGTTCCATACTTCTCCTGCAGCCAGCGGGCGAGCTGCTTGCCGATATCCGCGAGGATCCGGTCGCCGGGTGTTCCCCGCCCCGCTTCCCAGAGGTCGAGTTCGGGATCTTCCGGGTCGTGGTAGAGGCCGAGGACGATGTAGGTCCCCCGGTCGGTCCGCGATCCCCGGTAGCCGTCCGCAACCGCCGAAGGGCAGTCGATGAGCTTTGCTGCCGGGACGGCGCCCGCCACGTCCGCCCCGAGTTCGCGTGCCTTTCGGATGGCCGCCCCGATGATCTCCCGGTCGTCGGGCATGGTAGAGGGATGGGGGCGGGGGGTGAAGAATGATCCGGTGGTTCGTCTTCCAGATGAGGGGACCCAACTTATATGAGCAGGGGGGTGCAGGCTGCACGACACCAGGAGGAGTTGAGAGTATGGAAGAGAGAGAATCATCGTGCCCGTTTCAGAGGGCATTCGGTCCGGGGATCTGCGGGATGCACCGGCGGCTCCACGAGATGATGGCAGCGCCCGGAAGAGCGATAATGCCCGTGATCCGGGGTGCAGGGATTCCGGTCGATCTCCGGGATCTTGAGGACGAGGTCGCGGTCGTCGCCGACCTCCCGGGGATGGAGAGCGGCGATGTCACGATACGGCTTACCAGCCCGGGGACGCTGCGGATCACCGTCCGGCGCAACGAGCCGCCGGAGGAAGAGTGGGAAGGCTACGCCGTCAGGGAGAGGTTGTCCGGCGAGATGACCCGAATTGTGAGCCTTCCTGCAGACGTCACGGAAGAGGGTGCGACGGCCACCCTCAGCAACGGCGTCCTGGCGGTGCGGTTGAAGAAGATTCCAGAAGAGCAGGGGGTCGAGATCCCGGTCCGCGAAGAGGCCTGACCGTTCGGCACTCCCGCCGGAGAGGCAGCAGAGAGCGGTACCGGGAGGCTAACGAGAGGGTGGAGCCGTTCGGCCGCACGGAGGGGAGAGAAGGGGAGTTTGAGATGGCAGCCAAACACCGCGGGGAACGAGGAAGTCCGGCGGAGAGCAGGCGGTGCGGCGGTACCTGCTGCCGGGGCTCACCGTCGTGCTCAGTCATACAGGCCCATCGCCAGGTAGTCGTCATCCGAGAGCTCGTCCCAGAGTTCGAGAACGAACGAGCCGTCGTCCAGGAGATCACCCGGGATCACCCGGTCAGGATCGACCTCCCTGACTTCCTCAACCCCTTCAAGGGTTCTCACAAGCGCCTTCATTGTTAGCGTCTCCGTCCTGTGGCCGACCTTATCAGAATGGCCCGGGGGTCTTCCGGTATTAATAATGCCATCTTCGTGCACTCGTTGCTCTCCGGCCCCCCTGGCGGGGCAGGCCCTCGTGCAGGATGAAGGAGTCGTCCATCACCGGGAGTGTGTCTTTAGATTGGATTGCCGACCGGTCTCAGTCGATATTCCCATTCTCGTCCCGCTCCCATCCCTCATGCTCAAGGGTGAGCGTCGCGATACCGACGGCGTTTCCGCCGGCATCCATCTCCTCCGCAAGCGAGGACGATGCCCTCTCTGCGAAGTGGCGATCTCGAGCCAGCACCCTTCCGGTAATATTGGCGGAAGGCTGCCCTCAGTACCCGAACCGGCGATCGTAGCCGGTATGGTCCAGCCACTCGATGATGACGGCGATGGTGTCGCCGTCGCTGGCCACGGTGTACATCAGTCTCCAGGACCGGGAGAGGTTGTACTTCCAGAGGTTCGTTATCGGCGGGTATCTTTGTAGATAGACCTTCGGGATCTGCCTCTTTTGAACCTGCGTGCCGCAAAAAGCGTTGGCCGATATCGCTGTGATGGCCTTGTCGAGGAGAACAGCCAGTTCCTGATCTTCTGCGCGGGCCGAGGTTTTCAGAGCCTCGAAGGCCTCTTTTACCGTTGTGTCTGCAAAATAGATCGCGGCCCTCATGTGATCCGCAGATCCTCGCGGGCCAGGTACCATCGGACAAGGTCGGGATCATGGATCCAGCAGACCTTCCCCCGGGGGTCAATGGCGATCTTATTTGATTCCTGGAGGTACTCGATGATCGTCTTGAATGTCTGGTACATGACCTTTCGCGGCAGGCGTTCCCACAGCGCTCGGCGGCGGTATTCGCCACTGTGCTCCCGGATGAAGTCTTCGACCATTTTGATCGTATCGAGTGTGGGAGAGTGAGCGGATCCGGCGCTTGCAGACATGATCCTACTGTTGTTGTATGAAGATATATAACAAACGGATCTGACCGCGGTCATAATTCCCTTGCGGGTCGCCATTCTCCTGGTGCCCCCGGGTATCGGAGGGTACAGGACGATGGATGGAGTGCTCAAGAGTAACGATGCATCCCGTCTTCCGGATCCGGCAGAACCTACTTATTATTCGGGAGCGCTACGGCGTGGCCCGTATCGGTATTCCTTTTTCTGCGCCTCCAGGGGAAACGATCGAGGGGAGAATGGCGCACGTCGCCGGGAACAGCGCAATCGGGCTGCAGATCTCCTCGCCGGATGACTGCAGTTTATTTATACGGGCCGGGTGCCACACGTCAGCAGTTAGAGGAATCAATATGGGGGAACTTTCATGCGACGAGGACGCCGTACCGGTCAGATCATAGTCATACTGCTGATCGGCGCCATCGCCGTCCTCTACGCCCTCGACCTGGCGGGGGACGGACAGGGAGTGAGGGAACTTGCACCTGCGGAGGTGCGGGAGTACCAGGGGGAGCGGCTCTCCTCGATTACGGATTTTCGTGAGAACTCGATCCGTGGCCCGCAGCACGTGAATGCAAGCACGTATACGCTCACCGTCGACGGGCTGGTGGAGAACCGAGGGGAGTACTCCTACGATACGCTCATAGAACGGTTCCCTCACTACCGCAAGGTCGTTACCCTCTACTGCGTGGAAGGCTGGGACGTCACCATCCTCTGGGAGGGGGTACGGGTCAGGGATCTCCTGGAGGAGGCGGGGGTGAAACCGGAGGCGAACACGGTCATCTTCTACGCGGAGGACGGCTACTCCTCCTCACTTCCCCTTGCCTACATCGGGGACAGGGATATCCTGCTCGCCTATGCCATGAACAACGTCACCCTGCCGGCGGAGCGGGGATTCCCCTTCCAGCTGGTGGCCGAGGACCGCTGGGGCTATAAGTGGGTGAAATGGGTGACCCGGATCGAGGTCTCCGACGATGAGAACTACCGCGGCTACTGGGAGAGCCGGGGGTATTCAAACAACGGGAGCATCGACCGCTCCTTCTTCGGCCAGGGATAGGGAGGAAGAGGGATGGTGCGGTTCGCCTGCCGAAAACTGGTCGCCCGGACCCTCCTTGTATTAACGCTCCTCTTTGTGATCAGCGGCTTTGGGATCACGGAACCATGGCTCGTGCGGTCCCTGACGTTCGGGCTTCTCGATAAGGCGCTCTCCCAGCAGATCCACTTTCTTCTCTGGGGCCCGTTCCTGATCGTGCTGGTGCTGCACCTGTACTACTCCTGCGGGGTATTCAGGAGGTAATGCTCAATCGGTCATCGCGGCAGGACATATGCCCTGCCTGCCGGAGTGCTATGCCGTCTCGATCTCCCTGACCATCAGGGAGATCCCGCCGTCGATGCCTGAGAAGAATGCAACGCCGTTTTTGCTGAACGAGTCGTAGGGGAGAATGCCTGCCTGGACAAAGCCGCAGCGTTCAAACGCTCTTCTGGAGATCGGGCCGGTGCAATCGGCAACCGCCCGGGAAAATCCACGCCTCCGGGCAGAGATGAGCGCACGCCGGATCATCGCCTGTGCCATCCCGCACCCGCGGTACGGCCGGGCCACGCCGATCTGGTAGATATGCAGCACGGTGCCTGCGGCGATCTTGTCCCGGTCGATGTACTGTTCTTCCAGTTCGTCGATCATCTCGACGGTTTCACGAAAATGCGCAAGAAACTCCGCCATCTTCGCCCCTTCGGCCGCGAGGTCGCCGGTGAGGTCAAGGCAGAAGATGAACCCGGCGATCTCGCCTGTCCGTCCGTCGCGGGCGATATAACTCAACTCTTTTCTGGCAAGAAATTCGGTGTACCGCCGTGCATACGGCAAAAAGATCTCCGGGTCCGGTGCATAACGGTGCGTTGTCGGCTCGTCGGCGATAAAGACGTCCGTGTAGAGCCGGGCCGCCTCTTCGACGTCGGCCGGTTTGAGAGGAAGATAGACGGGCGAGCGGGGGTGGTCGGCGCTGGTGGCGTTTCCGGCGGGTCTTTCCATGGCCCAGTGTTTGGGCTGTCCTGGCTTATAAGTCCCGGGCAGCATCGGCGGGTTTCTTACCAAAATGCCCGCGTACCTGCTATGGTGCCGTTTTGAAGCAGCGTCCCGAACCCTTCCTGAAAAGGGCCGGGGACCGGACGTTTGAGGAGTTCGCGGGGGATCTCCCCGCACTTTCGTGCGAGCCCTCGAACCGCTTTCTTCGGTAAACAGGTGCTTGTCTGATGGCAAATTCTACTCGATCGAGTCTGAAATGCAATCAATCGGCAACGCACGGGAACCCTATACGAGCCGGTCTTCTTGCTTCCGCTCAACTTTTGTTGAGGATCTTCTCCCCTCCAGCCCCCCGGGAACGTACCTCTCCATGCCTTCCTCCATATGCACCCTCTCAAGAATCCCGCTTAGCGCTTCAGCAAGTTTCTGTGCGGCAGCGTGCGACATGTAGACGCGTGTCCCGTTTACCAGCGCTCTCCCCTCCCGGCGGACGCCGGGCATCTCCAGAAAGTCGATACAGACATCCCTGTGCGTTACCTGCACATACGCAAGGTTTGAGTAGGAACTGTGCGTGATATCCAGCTGCAGCTCCTCCGGCTCGAACTGATAGAGTTTGCGGAGATCGACGGCGGCTGCTCCGTCTTTTTTCTCTTCCTGCTCCTCCCCCATGGCTACGCCCCCACGGAGAAGATCGAATACTTTGACTCTGCTTCCCGTGCAGAGCAATCTTCTCCCGTTGTCCATTCGCCGGCATAGTTCGTCGCGACTGCAAGCGGTTCCGCCTTTGCCCTGAGCGATCTGTTGTAATAGTCCAGGATCGCTGTGTTCATGCAGTCCGTCCCGCCCCGATCGTCGATCATGGCATAGGCCAGCAGGGAGAGCGCAATGAACTTCTTTGACTCGACGACGACTCGATAGACCGGATGCTGGGCGTCACTGGACACGTTCTCGATCAGTCCGAGTCTGACGAGCACCCTGAGTGCCTCTCTGATGCTGGGGGCCTTTTTGCCCGTCATCTCCTCAAGGTACCCGGGCCGATAGTCCATCGTCGGATCGGCGACGATCTCTTCGACGACCTGAGCGAGAACGGTATTCCCGAATAGGCCACCATACGGTTTGTCCAGGAACTCTTCAAGTTCTTCTGGAAACTCCGGCAGTTTCTTCCCTGACATAATCATCCCTCCAACTGCAGCACCCGTGCTCCCATCAGGAGCGCTATGGGTGCTCTCACTGGTAGTAAGCAGTAGTGAGTGATGGTAAAAAAATATTCTGATACAGGATCTATTCTTTCAGTTTGGTCCAGTGCCGGTGATGGGGCACTTCGAGGTCGTAGTATGTCATCCATCGATCCGCCCACACGGGCTTTTCAAGTTTGATGACTTTGTCCCCACCGCCGGCACGGTATAGGCGAATGTAATCCTGTCCGATTGAGTCGACAAATTCTCTCGCCTCAAAGCCGTTCTCTCTGCACTTTCGCTGACAGTCCTGAATCTTCCTCACGCCGCCGCGTTTCTTTAACCATCCAAGAAAAATAGCTCCTTTCTCTTCCGGGTCAGGCCCATCTGGCGTAGGGAGGTTATGTTCTCTCACCGGGCGTCACCGCATGGGATATTGAGTTTATGGTTTTATCAATGTTCTATTTTGCTTTTTATCTTGAATCGGGCTCAAGGCAACGTACTCTGCTATCAATTTTTTCGACAGTGTCGAAAGAGTTCTCTTACCGTATGGTGCTCGTTCTGCCTTGAGAATATTCCTGCCGATCCGATCGCCGATATGCCAGTACAGCAGGACCTATTCGACGTTTACTGCAGTCGCAGCACGGCCCTTTGCCGCCCGGATCAGGTCATGGAGATCTGAAAGGAGGAAGGAGATGTCCGGACCCGAAGAAGGGGTAGCGCTAATCGGTTGTAATGCTGCATCATCGGGGGGTATATCCTGCCGTTGAGCCTTCCGTGTCATCTGCGTTCACTTCCCGGATGTTCTCCATGCTGATGTGCGTGTATGGGCCGTCCATGGCGGAGGATATACTCTGGAGAATAGTAAATGCGAAAAGGCATGGGAAAAAGATAGTGATCCGACCACGCGTGATGCTGGACTGTCCGGCCACGGTGACAGGATGCGAGTTCCCGGGTATCGGGGGGTATAAGACGATGGATGGGGTGCTCAAGAGTAACGATGCACCCCCTTGCCCGGATCCGGCAGAACCTTTGTGTTATCCGGGAGCGCTACGGCGTGGCCCGTATCGGCATCTCCGGGTCTGTGGGAGACGCCCGTAGGCGATATCGACATCCTGGTGAAGTTCCGGGAAGGGGACCTTCTACTCGAAGCCTGATGGCTTCTTACGCTCCGCGCTGCACCTGTCCTTTGTGGTTTGCCCGGATCGACCGTTCGATACTCTCTGTAGCTGAAGGGCTGCGGCTGTTTGAGGTGCTGAATGATGTTGTCGTTCCTGAGGGGCGGAGGTCACGTGCCGGGGTTGCGGCGGTACCGGTTGTCGGCATAGGGGCCCAAAAGAGTACAGAAGTAAGGCCGGGAATGTGGGACAACCGAATGCGTTGATGCTGAGAAGTGCCTCAAAGTCGTATAAATCCCGGAAAGCAGCGGGAGACAGACGGGATCGGACTCGTGGAGAAGCAGAGCAAAGCAGTCCGGATTGATTTAACGAAACGTTTTTCCGACATTGTCGGGAAAAATTACCGTAAGCGCAGGTTCCATGGTGCCTTACCGCGTATGCCTCGTTAGATTGCAATACTCGGGTGATGAACTTGGTAAAACCGCTGAATGAAATGAGTCTTGAAGAACTGGGACGACTTTTCCCTATCATCCTGTCTGAGTATAATCCGGATTGGCCGGCGATATATGCCTCTGAAAAGGAACTTATCGAACACGCTGTCGGCAGGCACAACATCAAACGGATCTCGCATTACGGCAGCACCTCCATCCCCGGGATCATCGCAAAGCCGACAATCGATATCCTGCTCGAAGTGAGCGACGATTGCGACAATGAGGAGCTGATTCACAATTTGGTGGGCATCCGATACCTCTACGACCCCCAGCCACGCGATCCGCCGCCTCACATGATGTTCATGAAGGGGTATGCGCCGGAAGGGTTTGTGGGACAGACCTACCATATCCACGTCCGCTATGGCGGCGACTGGGATGAGTTGTATTTCCGGGATTATCTTATTCTCCATCCGGATGTTGCGGAGGAATATAGCAAACTGAAACGCCGTCTCAAAGAAGAGTATCCGTTCGACCGCGAGGCCTATACACAGGGAAAGACGGCATTCATACGGTCCGTTGTAAAGGAAGCACGGAATGAACCGGGCAGAATTGAGTGATTGTACCGTCGGCCCGGTGCTGAAGGGCCTTGTCGACAGCCGGCTTGTAGCGAGGAAGATTGCCGGGCTCGAGGGTATACTGAAGGTGTTCCGCGAGCCGGCCGGTCTGGGGCTGCGGCTGTTTGAGGTGCTAGATGATGTCGCCATGCCAGAGGCGCGGGCGCCTCCGGAGCCGCGGGCAGGAGTTGCGGGGACCTCAATCTCCGGCGCAGGCACGGGAAGGGGCGCAGGAGTCCGGGGAAAGTGCGCTAGGCAACCTGATACGCCGGTCTTGAGGTGTGCTGCAAAGGAGTATAGACCCTGGAAAGGTACGAGAGAGAAACGAGACCGGATCTCCAAGAAGGGCAGAGTAAAACGTTCTGGATTGGTTTAATCAAACTGCCAATCTCTATCTTTACGCAGTATATGCAAAATCCAACCCCCCTTGACCTTGGTCTACCCTGTTACTCTCGGGACAGCGGGTCTCGTGACCTCCTCTTCTCGGCTCCCTGCTCCAACGATCACACACATCGCCTCGGCCAGCGATCTCCGGAATGTCGCCCATCCCTTATCTGTGTTCAGGTTTTCGGATAGGTGGACTGAGCGGATATAGAGCGGTATAGTGTACATTGAGCCATCTTTGTCTGTGTAAGCAAAGAGAAATGTGCCATATTCTACGGCTTCGGTTTCAGGATAAAGGAGCATGGCGCCGGACGCATGGAGTTTGGTGACGTAGGCATACATCTGATACATGTCGGGCTGCTTGACTTCGAATCGGGGATCCTCGAAGTTGAGCAACTTGTACTTTGTGTCGATGATAGCCGTGGCAGCACCATCCCGTATAGTGATATCCGGTATGAGCCTGAATGCCTTTCTTCCGGTGGTGGCATTCTCTGCCAGATGCCCTATCGGCTTCTGTGGTTGGACCTCCACTTGCTTTTCGAAGAAGTAGACAGGGTCGTCCAGCAACACTTGGGCGATGAACTCCTCAAAGAGCCTCTCCATCGGGATCAGGAGAGAGAATGCCTCTGCATGGGATGCCCGAAGCGTGAGAGTAGAATGTGCAAGAAATATCCGGCAAACTCGGATGAACGGCTCGAACCGCTGGTTCAGTCGGGTGAACCGGATCTGGTCGACCTCGGTAAGGGTCACCGGTGTGAGACTGACGGGTTCAAGCACGTTGTTAATATATTTGAGGAGCCGGAAGTTCTCGGAACTTCTTACCATCCGAGACATGAGGTGGCAGGTGTATTTGAGCGTCCTGTTCAAGGTGTTGTCTCTGGAAAATTCATGAAAGACGCAGGGGACAATGTGAAGTTTGGCAGGATTTGTGTAACGCCGTGTGTCAATCTGCTCCCGGACGAAATGTAGTTCTTCGCTTCTTCTAACGTACTCCCGGACTTGGTTTGATTTGATGAGCTCGGCGAGGTTCTTCGCGAACAGCCAGACAAAGACCTCAAAGAATTCAAACTCCTCGGTGTCAAGATCTGCCGTATCGATCTCGGTGATCGGGAGTGATTCGGTGTAGGAGAGCATCTTGAGGACGTTGCCGGCGATGATGGACTTGTGGGTTTCGTAACTATCATTGTTGAAGAGTTTGGGAAGAATCTGGATTGTGAGATCTCCAACCCTGACTACGCCGATATAATTTAGAGGTTTGAGCGTTTTCCGGCCGATTTCAAGAAAATATTTTGTTCCGTTGAGCTGGTCGAGCTCCTGAAGGGTCTCCTCCGTCAAGTACAGCACGTTCTCTGCTGAGGAGAATGAGTCGGTCTCCTGGGCCAGTTTGTACTGGTAGGAGACATACTCAAAGAGTGTCGCAACCGTCTTGCTCACAGCAGTCCACCAGTTGGTTCTGCTTTGGTTTTCTCGATGAGCCGGGAGCATGCCTGAATGAAATCATCACCACACAGTGGGTCTCTGAACCTGAATGATCGGCCATCGACCTCCACGAACTCTTTGCCGAGGATCTTCTCAAGTTTTGCAGGAGCGTCGTAGAAGTACTCTTGAAGCAGTGGGAGAATCTCATGATACCAGGTGAAGATGAGCGATTCTATCGCCTCGTCCACATTTGTTGCCTCACTCATACGCATGAGATAACTGTGCCCGATCTGATGATCTCTATCATAGAGGGTGGTTACTTGCTGGTTGATGTAGGAGAGGAGACCGATCGAGAGTGAGTAAATCTCTCGCAGGTCTGCATCTTCACTCGTGAGAATCTGTTTAAGCACCTCATAATCAGGCATCAGCTCGATGAACCCAAACCGCCGGCGGAGAGCGATGTCAATGAGGGCGATACTCTTGTCTGCCGTGTTCATAGTGCCGAGGATGTAGAGATTCGGTGGGATGCCAAAGGAGGTCTTTGAATACGGCAATGTTGTAACCATCTGGTTCTTTGCCAATAGTCGCTTGTCAGCCTCGATAAGCGTGATCAGCTCCCCGAAGATGCGGGAGATGTCACCACGGTTGATCTCATCGATTGTCAGGTAAAAGGGAACGCTATCAATGTGTTCTCGGGCTTCCTGCTCCTCGTCAGGGTGCAGTGTTGGCATCTTTCCCTTCTCATACCAGACTTTCTGTATCCCGGCTTCTTGCATAAGGGCATTGAAGGCTTCCCGGCAGAGCCGCTTGAAGATTCCCTCCTGGATCACGTACTGGATCTGCCCTTCGTCCGTGTTGACCGGCCGGAGCCCCTCGATGAACTCTTCGTATGAGAAGGACTGGTGGAAAGTGACGAATTCATAGGGTTTGACTGTCTCGTCTTCCTCAGTAAGCGTCAGGTGCAACTCATCGGGATTGACCTGTGCGAGCGAGAGCAACTGGAGCGTTTCATTATATTCAAGGGGAAAAAGCGTTCCACGAAGGTTTACCCTGATCGGCGCTGCATCCGAGAGAAGATCATCGGTTTTTAGCGTTTGCCAATCGGGGCCTTCTACTCGCTTGATGCCTCTAATGAAGACTTTCGGGTAGCCATCAGTCCCAGGCTCTTTTCGGACGCATTGAGCGATTGCATAGACTTTGTGGTATTTCTTCCCGGCATAGATGAAGACGATATCGTCCTGTTGAATCTCTTCAAATGCACTTCTATACTTCCCGGGCCAGAGTTCTGTCTCTTCTCTCCAGAGGTTCTCCGGATCCCATCGTTCGGGGTTAATGGTGAGCCAGAAGAATCGTGTATCTTCCAGAATGTCTTTTCTCTTGACTGTTGTTGCACCGCGCTGCTGGACAAACTCCTTAACTACCCATGTCTTCCCGGTTCCCGGAGGACCGTAGAGGATTATCTGATTTTTCCTTTTCAGTAGCGATCTCATGTGCTCAAAAAGCGGATTGATCATTTTTCCATCCCCATTGGACATGAGATGAAGTATCGTCTCAAAATCATCTTTCGAAAGCTCGATAATGGTATTCCGCCAGTTTCCTTTCACTGATTTGGGCTTGTTCACCTCATCGCTGGTAATTATCCAGTCTACGTTACGGCAAAAAGGTTGTTCCAATTGTTTGTTGATTTGTACAGGCGATTTTACGATGCCGATACCAAGGATTTTCTTCATGCCCTTATTCGCAACGATATAATCGCCCTCCCTCACTTCATGGGTGAAGTTCCAGAGCATTTCGGACTGGATTTGAAAGGCTCCCGGCTTTCGGAGGTAGTCGTAAGTTGGGTTTGTTGTGTTCTCGTTGGCGATCTTCTGCATTTCCAATCGGAATGATTCAAGGTCTGGGGCGTTCTGGAGTCTTTCGAAATAGTACTCTGCAAGTTCGGTGTAACTTACACTCGCGATGCCCTGAGGTGTCCACACGGTATCCCAGTGCACTGCATTCCAACCAGGAGCGACCTTCCAGTAGCGCACACTCCGGGGAGAATTATCATATCTCCACCACAGGGCGTCCAGAGTCCAGAGGTCAACACCCAGCCTGTCAGCAAGTGTCATCAGAATATCGTTGATAGCACGGTATTGTTTGCCGAAAGATGTGCCCCAGCTCAGTTCTGGCCATAATCCGGCTTCTTTAAGCCCGCTCTCAGATGTACTATTCCATACACCGTACGTTTCCGGGAACTCAACTTGGAGAATCGCGGTGAGAATCGCCTTGCCGAGGCCTTTCACTGTCTTGTTCTGCTTGGGACTGACATAATCTAGGCGTTCATTAATGGGTTGTGATTCATCGGTCAGAACAGTGAGCATCTGCCTTAATGATCCCATGTCGGCCGTGATGGATGATGTCTGTCGATACAGACCTGTCCAGTGTTTGTTGTTCTCGAAGAGGAGAAATCCCGTGAACTCCTCCTGAGATAGATTCGGAATATTTTGAGGGGCAAAGACCGGTTGATATCTGGTGATAACCTCGGTCTTTGCCTGAATAATGCCCTGCAACTCCCCATCTGCGGTGGACTGTCGAAGCAACTCTTTCAGGTGCGTGACCGCATGCTCAAAATCTGCTCGCGCCACTACAGCAAAGCCTAGACTCTGTAAGAACGTATTTGCTTCCTCTCCTCCGCTGAAATCCGATGCAGGGAGTTCTTCACCGTTTGCGTATCTGTTTGCTATGGAAAGAACGTATTTCGGAGGCAGAAGATGCTGATTGAAGATAAGTGCATATTTTGTGGCCTCACGTTTGGAAAGTATCGCCTCTGGTTCAATCTCCGCAAGTGCTTGAAGCGCATGCTCACGCGTAATGCTTTTTGGGATTCCCACCTGCCCATCTCCACGGTTCTATAACAGGGGATGCGGCACATCGATATTTAACCGCTTTGAAATCTTCTTTTAGACCTCCAGAAGATTTACTGAAATCTTTAAGCGACTTCAAACTCCATGAGAAGAGGTGACTTGGATTCCTGGGACTGATGCAGCTGGCATGTAGCATCATGATCCGGAGAGCATTGGGATGACCTCGATAGTAATTCATACTGGACAGGCGTGTTTTCACAGGATTGCTGAATAAATTACCCATATAGATCCTTATAATAGTCCCTCGCCTGTTGCATTATTCTATAATGTTCTTCGGCTGAAAACTGCTCTCTCCTTACTCGCTCAGCGCGTTCTAATAATTCTCTTGCTTTTCTTTCCCTTTCTCTTGATTCCTTTAGTAATCTGGCCTCTTCTTCTCTCTCCTGTAATTTACGTTTCTCTTCCTGCTCGATTTTTACTAGTTCTTCAATTCTGTCTTTAATACACCTGTCTATTCCTTCGATCACATGTTTCTGGTTGCTCCATTCCATCCAGGTTTCTTTCACGACTCTGGATCTCATGCTTGATGGAAGAATTCTTTTGTACCTTGGATTAATTCTCAATATTAGAGATCGAAATTGAGGAAGTAGCGCCGCAAGGTGTTTCCCCGATTTCTTCAGGGATTTTGCTTTTTTGTCGAGCAATTCTATATTACTACCTCCAATACTTTCAGCTTGAGTATATGCAAAAATTGCATCGTTATTACGTCCCAACTTTGACGCTATATCACCTTTCAGGATGTGCGCAAACATATTATTGGGATCTGTCTTAATGGCGCGCTCCACCGATTCCAGAGCTTCAGACAGATGATCTTGTGTATATAGCCGCATGCCTCTATCATACCAAATATCAGGGAATGTCGGATCGATATTTATTATGTCAGAATAACAAGCGAACTCTTCTGATTCTTCACGCAAAATATTGTGTATAAGAGCTTTAATCCGTATTACAGTAGCATTTGCAGGATAAAGTTCCAATGAGTTGTTAATTGCATCTAATGCCTCATGGTATCGGCCCTGGCCCAGCAATGCTCTTCCTTTTCTACACCATGTAATTGGATCGTATTGGAATAACGTGAGTGAGCAATTCACTGCTTCGAGAGCTTCGGCATATTGCCCTCGTTCAATAAAAATGGCTCCTTCATGAGACCATTCTTTTGATAAGTTGCCTAGTATGTCTAGAGATAGGCGGTTTCTAATGTCTTGGATACTCGAATTATCTACTTGAAATGCTTTATTTATGGATTGAACGGCGGCAGAGTATTCTCCCAAATAACTGAGTGCAATACCGACTTCTCTGTATATTATAGTGCTATCATTGTCATTTGACATTAATGCCAGATTAAAGGATTCAATGGCCTCGGCGTATTGTTTGTTTGACATGAAGCGTTCTGCATCTTGAAGATGGTTTTGCTGTATCGCCTCCTTGGATTTAAAAGATTCCTTGGACTCTATCTTTTGTGGAGTAGGGCTAATAGTTGGCCTGTAAGCAAAATTAACAAGTTTGTTTTTGTGGCACGATGAGCAACGACCACGGCCTCGATGTATTGAACCGTAATCGTTCAATCTATTGCAAATCTGGTTTACCTGCTGTCTCGGACGAATGTCTAATATGCTGGATAAGCAATCGTCACAATACTCACCAGGGTTACGCTCTAAAAATGATACAATATGATCTGAATTACCGAATCCAGCTGAAAATCTCCTCATGAGATAACATCTCTATGAGAATCGAGACTGTGAATAATATATGTGTTATGAATTGTTTGCTGCAAATTCACTGGCCCCACCATCATTTAATAGGTTCAATGAGTGCAAGATATACTCAATTGGTTACAGAATGTGCTCAACTGGTGGCGTATGGCGATCGAACGTGTGAGGGTGTTATCTTGAGGTTGTCCCAAACCTCTTTGCCAGGAGGGGGACACCCCCTCCCGGTCCCTCCCCGCGTGGCGATACCAGGGTAAAAAGCCGTTTCCCCATTCTGACCTCTGTTATGGCCCGGGTGGCAGAAATTTTGTACACAAGTGCTCCGCTCAAGATATGCCAGAGGTTTGCAGACCGTTTTGGGACGACCTCTTTCAAATGATCAGGGTGCGGGTCTTATCGTGCTGAAATTTGGAATAAAGACGATTGTTCAGGGAAAAATGGTCCCGCGGCAAGTACGGAAACAAAGTGACACTATCCATGTACCCGGTTTAATCAAGTGAAATATACCGCCATGCCGTGCAGAAGTCGTTGTGGCGATATCAACGACGTAGATGATGCTTCCAAGGATGGATCGATGTAATACTCCAGAGCATTGAACCTCAAAACAAGATGCTGCTAAGGGGATTCGAACCCCTGTCGTCGGCGTGAAAGGCCGACATGATTGGCCTCTACACTATAGCAGCATGCACAACGTGCTATACAACTTCGATGCCTGGAGATAAAAAAGTTGTGCCGGGAGGATCCGGACCACTCGTCCGGAGACCGGGTCTTACTCACTTGTTGATCGGGGATCCTTCCTTCTGGGTGGCGGTCTTGTAGGCCGCCATCAACTGCCGGGTGATGGGGCCGGGCTTGCCGTTCCCGATGACCCTGCCGTCGATCTCGCGGATCGGGCCGACCTCCGCCGCGGTTCCCGTGACGAAGACCTCGTCGGCCGCGTAGAGATCGAAGTAGCCCAGGTTCCGCTCGAGGAGGGTGAGGCCCATCGACGCCGCAAGCTCCAGCACGACCAGGCGGGTGACGCCGCGCAGGTTGTTTAAGGTCGGCGGGGTGATGATGACGCCGTTCTTGACGACGAAGATGTTGTCCCCCGACCCCTCGGAGACGTTGCCGTGGATGTCGAAGAAGATTGCCTCGTCCACGCCGCGGTAGTTCGCCTCGATCTTCGCGAGGATGTTGTTTAAGTAGTTGAGGCTTTTGACGTTCGGCGGCATCGACTCCGGAGGAGTGCGCCGGACCGAGACGCAGACCGCCCGGAGGCCCTTCTCGTAGAGATCGCCATACATCGCGCCCCACGTGACGGCGATGATGATGACGGTCGGTTTCGGGCACTTCCGGGGGTCGAGGCCGAGGTCGCCCTTGCCCCTCGTCACGATCGGGCGGATGTAGGCGTCCGTTAAGTTGTTCTTCCGCAGGGTCTCCTTGATCGCCTCGGCCATCTCCTCTCTCGTGATCGGAACGGCAAGGTCGATCGTCTTTGCCGAGTCGTAGAGCCGTGCAAGATGCTCGTCAAGACGGAAGACCCTTCCGTTGTAGGCGCGTATCCCCTCGAAAACGCCGTCGCCGTAGAGGAGACCGTGGTCGAAGACCGAGACCTTCGCCTCCTCTTCGGGGACGTATCTGCCGTCAAGGTAAATGATCATGCAACAAGTATGGTTCCGGTTTGTTTGTATGTTTTGTGTTTTATACCCTGCAATGACCGGTAAAAATAGTGCGGCGGCCTCCCCACCGCTCATGCCTATGTCCGGCAGCAGTCCACGAAGTGCCCGAGCATCCCCCGGCTCGCCACCGGGTGGAGGTGCGTGTAACCTGCGATGGTCCGGTCGCTGACCGCACCGTCGCACCCGCTCTCGATGCCGCTCCCCCGGCTCAGCCGGTAGGCGTAGTGCGTCCCGGGTGCAAGGCGGACGCTGCTGTAGTGGAACTCGTGACCCTTGAACGCCGCCTCGCCCATCGGGCTCCCGGCCGCGCTCGTCCCCACCACATACCCGAGCATCCGCCTCTCGGGCATCCGGGTCTCGCCGGAAAAGACCCCGGCGAGTTCGTAGGTCTTCTCCGTATTCGCATCCATAAACCCGCGGGCGAGGACCATCCGGTCGGTGAGGTAGATGAGCCCCCCGCACTCCGCGTAGATTGGCGTGCCGTTCCGGGAGACCTCGCGGAATCCCTCCCGCATCGCGGTGTTCGCCTCGAGTTCAGGGCCGAAGAGCTCCGGGTAGCCGCCGCCGAGGATGTAGCCGTCGGCCTCCGGCAGCCGGTCGTGGATCGGGGAGAACGGGACCACCTCAGCGCCGAACGACGCCAGGACGTCGAAGAGGTCGGCGTAGTAGAAGTTGAAGGCCTCGTCCAGCGCGACGCCGATCCGGACGTCCGGATCGGGAGCCGCATACACGGACCCCTCCTCCACCGGCAGAGACTCCCGGGCGAGCGCAAGCAGGGCGTCGAGGTCGACGTGATCGCCGATCATCCGCTTCACTACCTCGATCCGCTCTAAGAACGCCTCGTTCCCCTGCCCCTCCCGGTAGGGGACGAGGCCGAGATGGCGCATCGCGAGTTCCATCTCCGCCGTCCGGGGGATGGCGCCGACGACGGGAATACCGCAGTAGTGCTCGATCGCCCGGACCGCCTTCTCCTGGTGGCGGGTGCCGGTGATGTTGTTTAAGATGACTCCGCGGATATCGACGTCCGTATCGAAGGCCAAAAAGCCCTTCACGATCGCCGCCGCGCTCCGGGTGATGCTCCGGGCGTTGATGACGAGAACGACCGGCAGGTCGAGTTGCTTGGCAATCGCGGCCGTGCTCCCGAGATCGGTCAGCGCCTCCGCGCCCTCAAAGAGGCCCCGCACCCCCTCGACGACGGCGATATCTGCTCCCCGGCAGCCGTGGGCATAGACCGCCCGGACCTCCTCTGGGCTCATCACGTAGCCGTCCAGGTTCCGGCAGGGCCGGCCGGTCACCCCTGTGAGGTAGGAGGGGTCGATGTAGTCCATCCCCACCTTGAAGGTCTGGACGGTCCGGGTGGTCGAGAGAAGGGCCGAGAGCGCGAGGGTGATGCTCGTCTTCCCGCTCCCGGACCGGTCCCCGGCGACGAGGAGGGATTTCATCGCATGCTCCGCAGGACCGCCCCGAACTCGCTCTCGACGACGTCGCGGACACCGAGGGTCTTTGGGTGCAGGTCGATCTCGACCACGACGTGCCGGTGCCCCAGCTCCCGGAGCGGCGCCACCTGCCGGGGGCCGTTCGTGACCGAGAAGACCTCGATACCTTGCGTATACTCCGGCGGGACGGCGTGCGGCACCCCGACGAGGAGGGCGAAGTCGGGGGCAATCTCCTGGATACGCTCCCCGATGGCGGGGCCGTTTGCGCCGTACTCGTCCAGCGCCCCGAGGAGTTCGGGGTCGACCCCCCGGTCCTGCATGCCGGCAAGGATCCGGGCGGCGTCCTCCCGCACCTTCGGGAGGCCTCGCGATTCGAGGTTTGCCAGGTACGTGATCGCGGCGTCCGGGCAGGCATCGTGGAGGCCGAGGAGTTCGTCGGCGAACATATAGGCGGTCTCTTTCTTCGCGTTCATGACCGCGACTCCGGTGGCACCGGAGTCGGCGAGCTCCACGAGCCGTTCCGCCGCGATGTGCTTGAGGTCGCCCCGCGAAGGCTCGATGTACGTCCGGGACGCCGCTCCCCGCAGCCGCTCCACCTCGTTTGCTTTTGAAAGGAGGTGCCGCTGGCGTTCCAGTTCGTCGGCGCTGATCCAGCCGCCGGCGGCCGCGGGCTCGAGCGTCGCGATCACCCCGTCGATGTTCTCCCGAAACCCGGCATGGATGTCCACGGCGATCGCCGGCGTGGCGATCCCGGCGTCATGGATCGCAGACTGGAGGTCTTCGCCGATGATCATCGAGACACAGGTCCCGACGACCGCAATCCGCCGGGGTGCAAATGTCTCCTCAGCGTAGCGGAGCACCCGCATGAGCGGCTCGTGCCCGCCGAAGATGAACTCGTTGTCGGCGAGCGATGTCGTCAGCACCCGCATGCCGTCCTCTTCGAGGAGACGGGCGTGCTTGAACGAACAGCCTGACGGGCCGTGGAGGATCGCCACGTCCACCCCCAGGTCGCGGGCGGTGTAGAGCGCCGCGACAATTGAACTCGGTCTCGGTTGAATGTAATCCATAGTTATCTCCACATCTTCACTGCAAGGACGATTGCCCCCGCAGGAGTGATGCTCCGGGCGAGAGCGAGCCCCGCTTCCAGCGTCGCCGCGGCATGCCCCTCCCCGACGTAGACGATTCCCGTCGGCCCGACGGCCGATACCGCCCGCCGGATGTCCCCGGGAGAGAACCCTTCGCAGACCGCCCGTGCCTCCTCGCCGATGACGAGTGTCAGGGCGCCGTTGCCCGAGAGTTCTCTCGCGTACCGCGCGGCTTCAACGGTGGTCGCCATATTCGTCCCGCTGTTTGCATTGTCAACGATCAGGAGGTCTCCCTCCCGCCGGGCCGCCATCCGGCCGGGCAGGGCGGCAAACTCCGCGAGCGGCGCGGGATCGATGCCGAGCACGCAGGCGGTTGCGGCCGCGAGTGAGAGCGCCGTGCGGTAGCCCGCAAGGGTGCAGAGCGGGTTTGCAAAAGTACCGGCGATCCCGCATCCTTCGTAGCGGCAGACCTGGCCGTCGAAGGATACCATCCCGTCGGCGGCGACCGTCTTCCCCGACAGGGCGATCCCCGGCGGGAGCACGATCGTCCGTGCCCGGGAGAGCAGCCGGCATTTCTCGGCGATCGCGTGCTTCTTCCCCGCGGCGACCGGGTAGTCCTCCGGCGAGGTCAGCACCGCCACGTCTCCGGCTGCGGTAACCCCGAGCGACTCCTCGGCGACCAGCCAGCCCCCGATCCTTTCTGCCTCACGCGCCGCCGCTATCAGGGAGGCCGGGGTGATGCTCTTCTTCCAGAGCCGCTCCCGCTCCGGGTAGCGGTAGGTCCCGGTCGAGGTGTGCAGGATGCCCGGCCCCGGCATCAGCGCCGCGAGAGCGTGGGCGGTGGTGGTCTTCCCCCGTGCGCCGGTGATCTCGATGAAAGGGTGCGGGAGACGGCCGTCGAGGACCCGCTTCACCATCTCGTGGTGGGAGACCGCGGGACCGTGCCGCCGGAGGAGAGGGTGATCGGGGTCGAGATGGACCGGTGCGGTGACCAGATCGTAGGTGCGGACGAGTGCCTCCTCAACAGGGATGCCGGCCCGTCCAAGGTAGACGTCCACCTCGTCCACCTGGTGGCCGGCACCACGGAGTGCCACGGCGAGTTCTGCCCCACCGTGGATGGTATCCAGCACCAGGACTCGCATATCCTTCAGGGTTTCAGTGTCGCGATCGCGTCGGCCGCGTTCTTCAGCATCAGTTCGGCAAGGAGCGGGTCGCTGCCGATGGGGCTTGCGTAGACGAGCGGCACCGTCTTCCCGTTCAGCTGGAACGTGCCGTTCCGCGCCCCCTCGGCGAGGCCCAGGAGTTCGGGGATGTCCTGATTGATGTGGACGCCTTTCGCGAGGAAGAGCGGGACAACGACGAGCATATCGATATTCTCGCCCCGAAACGCCTCGAGCTGGTCCACTACCGTCGGGGTGTTGAGGCTCATGAAGCCGGGTTTGACGAGGTACTCATCGGTCTTCTCGGCGATGAGCCCTGCGGTAGTCTCGATCAACTCCTTATTGTACGGGAGTTTGCTGCCATGTCCGACCAGTAACATTCCAATTCTACCCATATGTTACAAGGTACTACGATAGCATATTAAAATAATTACCGATTATTTTTAAGGCCCCGCTCCAAAACCTATGTGATGGCAAACTTCGAACGGGAGATCACCTACTGTATCAACCGATTCTTCGCCCACCGGCAGGCTCACGGGTTTGCCTACCGGCTCAAGCAGAGCAAATGCAATACTCAGTACTCCCTCGACCCCCGTTACTACCTGGCCAGCGAGTGCAAGTCGAGTTCCGATTCGGTGCAGGGAGGGCGAAGGAGGCATACCTCATGCCCTGGAGCAGGGTGCTCGGGTACTACGGGAACGTGCCCGGCATCTCGATCGACGACTTCCGGCTCTGCTGTGCGCTCAACCGCTCCGGTGAGGAGCACGACCTTCCCGGGCTGGATACAAATCAATATCCTCTCACACCACCAACGGATGGAGAAGCATGATGGAAGCATATGATCGTTTTGAACTCCTCATAAACGATCGAGTCGTAAAAACGCCGATAGCAATCGCATCCATGGCGGGGATCGTGGATGCGGCCTACGTTCTTGAGCGGGCCGCTCATGTCGGGGCCGCATTCATCGGCGGCTACTCCATCGACGGCCCCACCCTCGATGCAAGCCGGCAGATGGCAGAGGGGGGCCGGAAAGAGTTTTTATACGACGATCCCCTGGAAGCGCTGGAGAGAGAGATCGATGCCCTGAAACAGAGCGACGTTGTCACGGGCATCAACCTCCGCGGGAGCACTCCTGTTGCATACGGGGAGGTGGCCGAAGCTTTTGAGAACCGCGTGGTCTACGAGATCGACGCCCACTGCCGGCAGCAGCCGATGCTCGAGGCCGGGTGCGGCGAGTACCTTCTTACCCACCCATCAAAACTCGTGGAGATCATCCGCACCTTAAAAGCGGCGGATGTGACCGTCTCGGTGAAACTCCGGGCCGGTGTCGCCGCCGACGACGGCGACCTCGTCCGCGCCGTCTGGAAGGCGGGGGCGGATATCCTCCACGTCGACCTGATGGACTTCGGGCACAACAAGGTCCGCCAGATCCGCAACGCCTCCCCCCTGATGCTGATTGCAAACAACTCCATCACCACCTTTGATAAGGCGATGGACGCCTTCTCGCATGGGGCAGACCTCGTCTCGCTTGCCCGGCAGTCCGATCCCTGGACGCTTGCCGGCCTCGATGCCGCCATCACCCGGTCCGCCGACGAAGGCGGCTGGTACAACGCCCCAAAGCAGATCTGCCGCGGCGGCGACATCCGGGGGCTCACCTTCTGCTGCATGCCGGTGAAGGCCTGCCCGCTCATCCCGACCCTCGAGAAGATCGGGCTCTCGCGGAATGATTACCTCAAGATCAAACAGGAGGCGGTGAAGGAAACTCCGCTCGACGACGGGAAGAACACCTGTTTTGGGAGCCTCGCCTGGTGCTGCAAGATCAGTTCTCCCTGCATGTTCCGGAACATGACGCTGGAGAGTAAAGGCCTCTCTGCCCGGGATTACATGCGGTGCAAGCACCGCCTCTCCGAGAGGATACTGCACAGGGTGTTCGATGGAGAAGAGACCGTCGATGGATCGAGCTGAACGTGCGCAGATGGCAATGATGCTCGAGGTCTGCGCCTACCCGAAGCCCGGGAACGTAGACCGGTGCCATGACTATTCGGATACCCGTCTCGAGCACTTCCTCGCCTCGACCATCCTCGCGAGGCCCGCCTTCGATGCGGCCGAGAGGACCGGCGGCCGGGTCGGGGGCCTGATCCGGGAGGCGGTCACGCTCACCGCCGGCCACGCGGGGGGCAACACCCACTTCGGGGCGTTCATCCTCCTCATCCCGCTCGTCCTCGGGGGAGATATCGACGGAGCACGCCGCATCGTCGCCGGGACCGATGTCGAGGACGCGATCGATTTCTACGCGGCGTTCGGCCTCACCAGTGTCCGGATGGCGGAGAGCGACGACCTCGACGTGAACGACCCGGCCTCGATCGCCGCCATCCGGGAGCGGGGCATGACCCTTGCCGACATCATGGCGCACTCCGCACCCCGGGATATGGTCGCCCGGGAGTGGACGAACGGCTTTGCCCTGACCCGCAGGTTTGCAGACCTGCTTCATGCGCACGGTCACGGCAGGCAGGCGATCGTCGCGGCGTTCCTCGACCTCCTTGCGTCGGAACCCGATACCTTCATCGCGAAGAAGCACGGGGGGGCGGTGGCGGAGAGGACGATGCAGTGTGCGGCCGAGGTGCTCGGCGGGGGACGCGACCTGTGTGCCTTCGACGCCGAATGCATCGCCGGCGGCGTCAACCCGGGTTCGATCGCCGACATCACCATCGCCGGGATATACGTGGCGCTCGGGGAGGGATGGCAGTGGGACTGCTGAGCGAGGGGATCAACGAGGTCATCGCGACCACCGACTGCAACGCTGCTCCCATGGGGATCATCAACCGGGCCGGCTCCCTGCACATGGTCCTCTTCCGCGGGAGCCATACGGCGAGGAACATCGCCCGGGACCGCTTTGTGGTGGCGAACTTCGTCTTTGACCCGGTTATCTACGTCCGGACCGCGTTTGACGACCTTCCCGGGGATGCCTTTGTCCGGGAGAAGATCGACGGGATGGTCGTCTGCCGCCTCCGCGACGTGGAGGCCTGGGCCGCGTTTGCCGCGGACGTGGAGCGGTCGAGCGACGAGGCGATCGTCGTCCGGCTCGTCCCCTTCCACGAGGAGGTGCTCGACCTGCGGCTGCACCCGGTGAACCGGGGCTTTGCAAGCGTCGTGGACGCGACGGTCCATGCCACCCGCTATGTCGGGAACCGCGACCCGTGGCTTAAACGATTGATCGAGCACCACACCGGCCTCGCCCGGAAGTGCGGCGGCCCCCGGGAGTGGGAAGCGGTCGAACTCCTCGAGCGGTATATCGGCGACCTGACGGGGGAGTGACGGTTTTTCCGTTGCCCGAACTCCCGGCCGGGATTGCCGGTCCAAAAAGACCGGATGTACCCGCTCTTCCCGGGGATCGAGGGCGGCCTGCCGCCCGGCCCGGGCACGGAGGCGTGTATCTCTTCTCCTGCTTTCTATACTCTTCGCAGCATAATAATCCATATATACAATAACCTGCCACGAAGGGCCCTTACAGGAAGGTACCTGGTATGGCGAAGATCTTTGATACATTACAGAATGACGGCAGGTTCAGCCGGCTCATCGAGATTATTCAGACCCTCGGCGAGGAGAAGATGCTGCAGGGTGAAGGGCCGATGACGTTCTTTGCTCCGGTCGACTCGGCATGGGATGCGATCCCCGAGCCGAACCGGGCGATGATCTTGAACGATAAGCAGATGCTCTCGCATCTCATCGACTTCTTCACGATCGGCGGGCATAAGTGCACGCTTGAATCGCTGCTCTCAAAGAATGTCGTGCAGACTGTCGAAGGGAGCCTCATCGCGGTCAGGAAGACCGAGCGCGGCACGCAGGTGGACGAGGCCCTCGTGCTCGAGGGGGACATGGAGGCGGACAACGGGATCATCCACGCCCTTGACGGCATCCCCTTCGTGACGCTCTCGCAGGCCTTCGAGGCCTACGCTGCAAAGTAGCCCGGACCGACAGAACTTTTCCGTCCGGCAAACATCCCCTTCTTTCCTGCCGGGTGCGGGGTGCTTCCCCTCGTTGCCGCCTGCCAGGATGGGTGTACAATCCGGCCCTATCTCCCTCTCCCGCCGTCCCGGGAGCCCGTGCGGATATAGACGTAATTTTATATATTGGGCTAAATGATCCGGGTGTCCATCTGGAGGAATATCCATGAAGAGTATCTTTGAGACAGCCCGGGAAGACGACCGGTTGAGCACCTCAATCGGGATGATACAGGCCGGAGGGGTGGCGGAGCTCCTCAGGGGGGAGGGGGAGTATACGGCATTGTTCCCCACGAATGAGGCGTATTCCGGGTTCCCCGGAGAGGTGCTGGACGCCATCACGGACGACCGGGAGAGGCTCGCGGGTATGATCCTGTATCATGTGATCCGGGGCAAACTCACTGCGCAGGAACTTGCACAGATGGAGGCGATCAGGACCCTGCAGGGGGATCACCTGGATATTACAGGGCCTCCGGCAGCGATGCGGCTCAACGACGCCACCATAATCCAGCCCGACATCGAGTGCACGAACGGCATCTATCATATCATCGACCGGGTGCTCCTGCCGCGGGCGGTCGAGGTACGGGTGAAGAAGCTGGTCTGAGGCGGCGGCCCTCGTCTCGGGCCCAACCCCGTTGCCCGACCACCCTTACCTTTATCTTCTCCCGCCGGGAGTTGGTTCGTATGAAGAGTATCCTCGCGACTCTGCGGGAATCCGGATCGTTTGCCACGTTCCTTGACCTCGTACAGGCGGCCGGCATGGAAGAGCGGTTGAGCACCGAAGGGCCCTATACGCTCTTCGTCCCGGATGACGATGCGTTTTTGGCAATATCCCCCTCAGAACTCGATGCGATCCGCCAGAACGCCGAACGGCTCACCGGTATCCTGAATTACCATATCGTCCCGGGGGTGCATTCCATGATCGACCTGCTCGGCATACGGGCCCTGCGTTCGCTCCAGGGGGGGGACCTGGCCGTGGGGGTTGCGCCGGAGGGGGTGCTGGTCAACAACGTGCCGGTGGTGGAATCTGATGCGTGGTGCACGAACGGCATCTGCCACGCGGTCAACGCGCTGCTCCTGCCTGCCGTTGCCAGAGCGGCTGCTGCATAGACGTTCCCGACCGGTCCCCGGGCAAGCCCAGAACGTATAAATAATCCGGCACATGTAGTGGTGCGAGTGGAGAAGCAGTATGAAGAACATCATTGAGACCCTGGAGGACTCCGAGAGCCTCACCGTTTTTCTCGAACTGATCCGGATAGCGGGCATGGAACCGATGCTCCGTGAGAGGGGGCCGTTCACGGTCTTCGTCCCGACGGACGAGGCATTTTCGAGGGTCCCTAAAGATCGGATGGAAGAGATCAGGAATGACCCGGACAAACTCCTCCTCATCACGAGTTACCACGTCGTGCCGGAACGGCTGACCTCGGAGGACCTCCGGAGTATCGGCGCCGTCAGGTCGGCCCTCGGGACCGATCTGGTCATACGGTCGTCCGACCGTGGCATCACCGTCAACAGTGTCCCGATCGTCGAGGCCGATGCGTTCTGCACGAACGGCATCTGCCATGCCATCAGTTCGGCGCTTGTCCCGCCGACGATCGAGATCGTTACTCCCTGACGGGGGGCCGCCGCCCTCTACCTGCAGGTGTAGGTGCCTTCGTTCTCGGCGACGAACCCTTCCCGGGCGAGGTCGCCGAGGATCCTTCTCACCCGTCCGGGCTCCTCACAGACCAGAAGCACCACTTGCTCCTCCGTGACGGTCCCCTCCTCGAGGACGAGTGCGAGTACCCGTCCTCTGATCTGCCGGTCGGACCCCTCGAACCGGCTCTGCCGGGTATAGGACGCACTCCGCCGGTTCGGGTTCGCCGTCCGCTTCTTTAACACCGTGCCGTAGTCCATCAGCGCGCTGTACCACTCCCGCGGGTTCTCCCGGGGGAGGCTCTGCTCGACGAGCGGGAGTATCTCGTCGTCGCGGACGTCCTCCCGGTCCTGGAAGAAGAAGTGGATGAAGATCCGCCGGATGTTCGTCTCGATGTAGACGACCGGCATGTTGAACGCATACGCGACAATCGCCGCCGCGGTCGCCTTCCCGATGCCGGGGAAGGTTGCGAGCGTATCGGGATCGGCCGGGAGCCGGCCGCCGTACTCGCCCACCACGCGCCCGGCAGTGGTCTGGAGCGCGATTGCCCGGCGGTTGTAGCCCATGCCCTGCCAGGCGAGGAGCACCTCGCTTCTGGGTGCACGGGCAAGGCTCTCGAAGTCCGGAAACTGTTCGAGAAATTCCCGGTACTTCACGGCAACCCGCTCGACCTGTGTCTGCTGGAGCATGATCTCCGAGACGAGGATCCGGTAGGGGTCGGTGGTCCGCCGCCAGGGGAGATCGCGGCCGTGGGCGCGGTAGTGGGAGAGGATGAGGTCCCGGAAGAGCCGGATGGTCTCCTGGGTGACCCCCTCCTCAAGGATCGCTTCGAGGAGCCGGCGTTCGCGGTCGTTCTGGTCGGGGTCGAGGGTGCCGATCACACTATCATTCTGTCAGACGGCGAGAAATAGGTTGGGCAGGGGGGGTTGAGGGCCTCTTGAATTGCGCTGGTCGTGTTTATGCCATTGCAATACTTGGCACGGATTTCCATCGGGTATCGCCACGCACTGCCCCCGCCCCAAGGGGCGGGGGAGGAGGCCGGAGGCCGGGTGAGGTGGGGTTGACGAGAAGTGCAGATTAGGGTGAGTTGAGACAGGGGAGGGGGAGACCCCCTCCCCGTCAGCCCCTCCCCCCGTGGCGATACCCCACGGTCCACTATATCAGGACACGTGGGGAGAGATTCTGCCGGAGATCTCTGAATTGCTCAAAACACCCGCGCCCGCATCACCGTGAGCCGGACGCCTGCCGCCTCGTCGAGGTAAAACGTTCGCTCTTCACCGTGGGCCCGGCAGAACTCCTGGAGGTCGAGCATATGCGTAAGCCCCACCGCCGCCTTCTCGTTCTGCACGAGGTCGAGCGGCGGCTCCAGGAGCGGCCGGGGCAGAAAGACCATGCATTTGGACCGGCTCCGGGTCAGCGATACGTTCAGCCGGGTTCTGCTGTAGATGAACTCGGCCTCGGCAAGTGCGGTCTCGACATCGCTTACGCCGTAACTGACGATGACCGCCTCCGCCTCCTGGCCCTGCATCTTGTCGACGGTGTCCACGAACGGGTGGGACTCCCAGGCTCGAATATCGGCCAGGTGGTCCTGGATTGCCCCGATCTGGGCATGGTGCGGGCTGACGATGAAGAGCCCCTGCCGCCAGAAGAGGAAGTCCCCGTCCTCTGTCGCCGGATACGGCTTACCCGAGCAGGGGTCGAGGAGCCTCTCCCGGAGCGCTCCGGTCAGCCGGGCAACCAGCCCCGCCTCGATCCGGTTCTCCACCGTCGTCCGGACACCCTCGAGGACACAGAGCACGAGCGGGTACGCCGGATCGAGGATCCACTCGATAAACTCCTCCTCCTCCGGAAAACCCGGTGCAAGGGCGATCCGCTGCCGCCCGATCGCGTCGGTCGCCGGAGCGTAGCCGGTGCCGTAGAGCGTCTCCGCCGGGAACCCTGAGAGGGTGCGGTTCATCCGCCAGTTCTCCTGGAGCTGGCAGGTATAGACGGGGCGGTCGGGGTCGTCACGGCGGCGGAGGTAGGCGAAGATGGAGTCATCGAGCCCCGGCAGCCCGTCTTCCGGCACCGGATACTCCCCCTGGACGACCGGGGGGAGCTGCAGGTCGTCGCCTGCGAGGACGAGCCTTCCCTCCCGGCCGAGCATCGGGAGCACCATCGCCAGCTCGGCCGGCCTCATCTGCGACGCTTCATCGACGACTAAGAGGTCGAGGGACGGGAGGGACTTCTCGAGTTTGCCGAAACTGTGCACCGTCCCGCCGAGGAGGAGGGACGGGTAGCCGACGACGGTCTCGGCCCGGTCGTGGGGCAGCACTTCGAGGCTCCGTTCGCCTCTGGGCGTCCTGATGCTCTTTAATTTGTAGATCGGCAGGCCTGCGGCAAGGTCGAACTCGTCGACGGACTCCTGCACCTTGATGAGCAGGTTCTCGACGGCGGCGTGGGTGAATGCCGCGACACCCACCCTGATACGCTCTCCGTGCGCCCTCCGTGCTTTGACGAGCGAGAGGATGGCCTTCGCGAGGAAATGCGTCTTCCCGGTCCCGGGCGGTCCCCAGACGAGGGTCAGGCGGTTCGTCATCAGATGGGAAAACGCCCGGGCCTGGCTCTTAGTGAACCCGGCGCCGTGGACGAGCCGTTCTGCATCGGCGACGACCTCCCCGGGCTCACGGACCGGGGCGGCGAACCCCTGCGGGTCCCGGAGGAGGCGGATGAATGCGTTCTCCGGCTGCTCGTCCAGGGTGAGAAGGCGGTCGACGTATCGCGGCACGACAAAATCGGTGAACCGGGGGTGCAGCACCGCGAGGTCGCCCTCGGCGAAGGGTGCGTGCTCCCGGCAGTAGGTCACCTCAAGGGCGAATCCCCTGACCTGTCCGGCTTTCCGGTCGACGATGCTGTCCCGGACCCTGGCAAAGCAGACTCCGCTCTTCCCCGGGTTCGGGCTGCTCCGGTAGCGGAGGTCGTCAAATGCGAGGAGGGCCTCTTCACCCGCATCCCCGTCCGGCACGAGGAGGTAACTGAATGCCTGCGACTGCTCGAAGAGCGAGAGGTCGAGAGGTGCGAGCACCTTCCAGAAGTTCCCCTCGCTCTTCCGCACAGGGATGCTTGTCCCGTCCCGGACCCTTACGGTCCACGGCCTGCTCCGGAGTTCCTGTATCCGCCGCGCACCCATGGTCGATTCGTACTCCGCGATGAAGAGGAGGCGGGATATCTCCGGCATGGCGGCATCCCACGAGCGGGGGAACCGGAAGTTCTCCGCCCACCGCACGAGGCTGCCCTTCACCCGTTCGCGGAGCCCGTCGAGCGCGCTCCCGGCCGCAAGCAGGCGGCGCGATATCTCCTGCCGGACCCAGCCTGCAGCCTCCGGTCTTGCCCCGCCCCACGCCATGATGATGGCGTCGCTCTTCATGGCGTTGCTCTGCTCGTTCCAGAAGAGGCTCGCCGGGGTCAGCTGGTATGCGAAGCGCGAAGAAGGGATGGCGAGAAGGACCTCCGGCAGACGGAGCGTGAACGGGACGGGGAGCGCAAGCAGCCGCCGGATCTCCCGGGTGAGGACGACAAGCGGGAACGGGACCGAACTGCTCGGGTGGCTGGACCCAAGAGCGACCCCGGGGTCCTGGTAGTAGAACCGCAGCTGCAGGGCATCTTCTGCGGTCGCGGGGTCTTTTATCGCCTCTTCGAGCAGCCGGGTGAAGAGTTCCGTTTCGTAGGTGTCGTAGACGTAGGTCTGCACCGATTTCCGGTCCGGCCAGTCCCTGCCCTGGTTATAGTCGTGGACGGCCGCAAGTTCTGCGGTGAGTGCCCGGACAAACTCCTGCCGCACCCGCGTGCAGTCATCGGGGTGCGCGGCAACGAAGACGGCTTCGTTCGAAGGCGTCCCGTAGACCGCTTCGCCCTTGATCCGCCGGAACCCGAGCGCGTAGACCCTGCCGGAGACGGGGTCCTTCTGGAGTGTCAGGATGATGCCGACGTCTTCGTAGATGGGGAGGGCAAGCGAGGTTGCGGCGAGCGGAACGACCTCTCCCGTGGTGAGCGCCCGGACGGTTGCCCGCAGGCGGTCGCCCTGATCGGCGAGCGACCCGCAGTTGTCGAGGTGCCGGTCGCTCCCGGGGTCCCGAAAAAACCTCTCCAGGTCGGCAAGCGTGTTGATGGAGAGATCGGCGCTCCAGGGTGCTTGCCGGAGGTAACGCCGCCCGACCGTCGAGAGGCCCGGTATCTGCGAGACCGAGGCGGAGGCCACCGCCTCCTCGCGACAGTGGGAGTAAAACTCACAGGACTCACATCGTGAGGTGATATGCCAGGGCACGTCCTCCGGCGCGCCGGCAAGGATGCCCGGGAGACGGTGGCGGAGGAAGTCCTCGATCACCCGTATATTGAGGTGCAGGCTGAACGGTTCCGCAACGTCTGCTCCGGAGAGCCAGATCCCGGCCCGGGAGAGGTCGACCTTGAGATCGATTTTGAGCAGGTTTAAGGCGTGATCGAGGATAAGGGCATACAACGTTGCCTGGATCCGGTGACTGACGCTGAGGTCTTCGCTCGCCTTGATGTCGATGACCGAAAGTTGCGGCTCTCCGTTCGTCCCGGGCTCAAGCCTGATGAGATCGGGACGGCAGGGGGAGAACCGGTGCACCCCGGGTTCGAGACCGTAGTTGCGCAGAAAGTGGACCGAGACCGGGATGGTCGACTGGTAGATCGCCTCGCCCGGGGAGAGCCGGGGGAGGAGGTCGAAACTCTCCTCGATAGAGAACGAACGGTCGGAGAGGGGGCCTGTCCCGTCCGGGATTCGCACCCCTCCCGCCAGTCTGGTCTGGATAACCTCCTCTTCCCAGTGGATGCCTGCGTCCAGGAGGGCTCGCGTCACCGGGCTCCTGTCCATCGGAACCGCCGGGATGCCGGCTATTTCGCGCTCCTGCTCCGGGGTCGCGTGGTAGCGGAGGTAGCGTTCGCAGTCGTGGTAGAAGAACCAGCCGATGAGCGACGGGCTGAGGTTGAAGCGGGGCATGGGCGGTCTCGGTGGTCAGGGAGGGTCGGGAGCCCTCCCGGTTGTGACTCTTTGTTTGTGCGGTTGTGGGAAAACAGTTGTTACATATGGATAATTTTGAGTTCTGCATGGAGTACGGGCCACCCCATCGTGCGGGTTATCGGCCCGGGCGCGGTTCACCCCGCGCGGACATCGGGTCCTGCGCGCAACCGGGCAGCCGATCAGTCCTGTAGTTCCCCGGGAGATGACGCGCGCCCGTCTCCACGGCGGGGCTCTGTCCGGGGCGGGTGCAGTAAGATGGTCTGTGCGCTCTCTCCCCGGCAGATCCGGGGGTGCCGGCGCGGCGGTTGCCATGCGCGGGATCCGGACCTGGCGATGAAGGGGCGGGTGTCAGGCCCGGGATGCCGGGATTCCGTGGAGGATGTTTCGTTTTAGCCTTCGTTTTTGCATAATTATTATATACTCGTGGTGACAGATGTTGTAACTCACAAGGGTGAGATGGTTCGGGGCGGTGTATTCCGGCCTGTTCCGTCATCTGTTCGGGATTTATTCCGGTCCGCCGGGATGAATGCCGGGCCAGAACATAATGTTTATATGCAATTGGCTACAACATTATGTCTCACAAGGGTGATGCAGGTTCGGTCGGAACTCTTCGGTTCCGGCCGGGATCTGCAATGGGGCGAAAATTCCAGAAGAATTTTCGCGTCAAATCCCGGAATGGGACGTAATGTTTATATGCCTGAAGAACAAACATTATGTCCCTCACAGGTGAAATGTCTCGGCCTGATTCCGGCCGAATTCCCCTGTATTCAACAAAGGACATGACGATTCGAGTTCTCAAACCTCGAATCTGATGCAGGAAACAAATGTTTATATAGTTAGGAAATAAACATTGTTCTCCTGATGATGGAGAATCAACACGACCGCCATTGCGCGGGTTGATTCTGACGTTGGCATTGGCAATG
>PGYL01000012.1:0-12333 GCA_002839645.1 Methanomicrobiales archaeon HGW-Methanomicrobiales-2
ACAAAGACTTGAGAAACCTACTCGATGGAAAAAGCCCGGTACACGGGACGGTGGGGTTATCGCCATTTGGGGGGGGGTTGAGGGGGGGGGGGGCGTGCCCCCCTCCCCTGTCTCCATTGCTTAAGGAAGCGTGTAACCCCCCCCCCGCCCGCGCTTCGCGCTCCTCCCCCGCCCAAGGGGCGGGGGCAGTGCGTGGCGATAGCCGATAGAAATCCGTGCATGGAATTATGCGCTGTTTCGGTCGGGACGGATTTCGAGCACCGATGGTTCGAGGTGCATAGTCCGGTGGAAATCCGTGGATTGATGTGCGACGCTCAAAGTCGAAGACCTCCGGTCTTATCGAGCCTTATCCATCAGCCAGTCACCAATCGCACCTTCGGTACTCAAGTTCCGTTCTGGTGGAAGGTCGCCTGGTTATTTCTCCTCCCGCAGCTCCATCACCCGGAGCACGTCCGTCCGGGTGACGATCCCGACCAGCGTATCGTCCGCGACCACCGGTACCCTCCCGATATTCTGGCCCGTTATGATCCTCAGCGCATCGATGAGCGGTGCCGATGGCGGGAGGGTGGTCGGGTTTTTAGTCATGACGTCCCGCACCTGCATCGCCTCCCGGTCGTGCGGCGAGATCTTGTGAATGTCGGCAAGGGCGACGATCCCGACAAGCGCTCCCCGGTCCATCACTGGAAAGCCGAGGTGCTTCGTCTCATACATCATCTCCAGCAGCTGAGGGAGCGGCATTGTCGGTTCTACGGTGGCGACCGGGGCGCTCATCGCGTCCGCCACGGTGACGTCCTGCAACAGGATGTTGTAGCGGAGGAACGTGGCCTCCTGGTTCGCCCCGATATAGATGAAGAAGGCGATGATGATCAGGATGGGGTTCAAGAGCAGGAGCCCGACGATCCCGAAGAGGACGGCAAACCCCTTTCCTACGTCGGCGGCGATCCGGGTCGCGCGGGAGAGCGGCATCCTTTTGGCGAGCCAGGCCCGCAGCACGCGGCCCCCATCCATGGGGAACGCCGGGAGAAGATTGAACCCGAAGAGCAGGACGTTTAAGAGACCGAGGTAGCCGAAGGTGAAGACCAGAACCCCGGCGATGCCCGGGTCCGCGACGACGGCGGAAACTACGTAGACCAGGGCACCGGAGATCAGGCCGATCGCGAGGCTCGTCAGCGGGCCTGCGAGTGCCATGGGGAGTTCCACCTTCGGGTCAGGCATCGTCTCTTCCATCTGGGAGACACCTCCGAGGATGAGGAGCGTGATGCTGTGGATCTCGATCCCCTTTGCTCTCGCGATGAGCGAGTGGGCCAGCTCGTGGATGAAGACGCCGAAGAAGAGACCGAGCGCGACGACGGCCCCGAGGATGTACGGGTTGAATCCCGCCGTAATCAGCGCCGTTTCGATAGGAACACCGAAAAGAGCCTCGATCAACTCGGTCGTGAGCAGGATCTGGCTCCCGATGATCCAGGCGAAGAGAGGGATCACCAGGAGAAAACTCCAGTGCAGTTTGACCGGAATCCCGGCCAGGTTCCCGATCTGTAGCGACGCTTCCATGAGAAGGAGTATCTTTTTATCATTTATAGTAATATACCTTCAGAGGATACCGATGCAAACACAGATCACAGAGATGTTCGGACTGCGCGTCTATACTGATAAGGCCGTCTTTATCGGGAATGTTGACGATGTCGTTCTCGATGTGGACCAGAAGAAGATCGCCTCCCTTGCAATCGGCGAGCTCAACCCCGAGATCGGAGAGGTGAAGGGCTACGCGGGACTGCAGATCCCCTTCCGCATCGTAAAGAGCATCGGAGATATCGTCATCGTCCGCCACATCCCCGGGATCTTCAAGTCCCCCGCAAAAGAAGAGTAATTATGATCTCCGGTCTATCCCGGGATCCTTGCCGATAGAATATGGACGCAAAAGACCGTGAGATCTTCTCGAATCTCACCATTTTCCCTCCCGTTTTCGTCAGGCTCGATGGTCGGGCCTTTCACCGTCTTGCTCGTGCGCTCGATCTCAAAAAGCCGTTCGATCCTGCTTTTTGCGCGAACATGCGGTCGGTCTGCCGCTACCTTCTTACCGAGAGCGGTCTTACGCCTGCGTTCGCCTACACCTTCTCCGACGAGATCAGCCTCTACTTTAAGACGCTACCGTTCTCCGGACGGGTGGAGAAGATCGACTCCGTGACCGCCGCGGTTGCGGCGAGCAAGCTCACGATCGAGCTTGGGTGCGCCAACCCCCTTGCGTTTGATGCCCGGACCATCCCCGCAACAGAGGAGTTTGCGGTCGAGTACCTTATCTCGCGGCAGCACGAGGCGTGGCGAAACCACATCAACGCCTACTGCCAGAGCGCGCTGGTCAGCGAGGGGATGAGCGCCCGGGAGGCCGCCGCCGCGCTCCGGGGGCTGCAGTCCGAGGCGATGCACGAGATGATGTTTGAGCGGGGCGTCAACCTGGCGGCAACGCCCGCCTGGCAGCGGCGGGGGACGCTCCTCTACCGCGAAGAGTGCACAAAAGAGGGGTATAACCCCCTGACGGGGGAGACCGTTCAGACCGCGCGAACCTGTATCCGGGAGCCGGAGGAGACGCCCCTCTTCTCTACTGAAGAGGGGACGGCCCTGATCCGGTCACTCACCGGCGCGTGAGATGCCGATCTGCATCTGCACGCCTTCCACATCCCAGTCCTTCTCGAGCGCAAAGGGTTCTGCGGGTCTCTCTCCGTCGATGTGGCGGACGGTGAGGGCTGCCGCCCGCACCTCGCCGGCGATCTCTTTCTGCCACTCCTCTTTTCTGATGAGCGAGGCCACCCGTTCATCGGCGATATCAACGGCCGCGATGATGAAGTCTTCGACGTTCAGGTCCAGCTGGCGGCGCATCTCCTGGATCCGCCGGATCACCTCGCGGGCGTAACCCTCGGCTTCCAGCGCCGGTGTGAGGGTGACATCCACGTAGACGGTCGCGTCCTTCATGGGGGCCGCAAAGACACCCTCGGGGAGGGCTTCGGCGAAGGTGACGTGGCGCGCGGTGATCTCGTAGCCGTCGAGTTCGGCCTTTCCTTCCCGCTCGATGGCCGCCTTCAGGGCGGTGCCGTCCGCCTGCTCGATCAGGGCCTTCACCTTCGGCCCCTCCCTGCCGAACTCCGGGCCGATAGCCCGCATCACCGGCTCGGCCTGCCAGAGGATCCGGTCCCACGTCCCGAAGGCGATTCTGACCGTCCGGGTGTTCGCCCGGTTCAGGGCGAGGGTGTTTAAGTCCTCGAGAGCTGCCTTCACGTCAACGTTTTCGGTGACGACCACCGTCTCCGCAACCGGCCAGCGGAGTTTTCGTCTCCCGGCCTGGCGGGCGGTGGCGACCGCGTCGTCGAACGATCGGATGACCTCCATATCGGCCTCAAGATGCGCATCGATCAGGAGGTCGTCCGCCTCCGGCCAGTCAAGCATATGGACACTCTCCGGGTCTCCTTCCTGGCGGAGGTTGCCGTAGATCTCCTCGGTGATGTGGGGGGCAAACGGCGCGAGGAGCGCTATCAAGCGACGCATGACGTAGTAGGAGGTCTCGTAGGCATACTGCTTCTTCGGTGAATCCTCATCGAGCCACATCCGGGGCCGGACGAGCTGCACGTACCAGCGGGAGAGGTCCTCGAGGACGAAGGCGGCGAGCGCCCGGGTCTCCCGGTGAAGGTGATATTCCCGCATATCCTCGTCGATTGTCCGAATGAGCGTGTTTACCCGCGAGACAATCCAGCGATCCTCTTCGGGCATATCCCGGATGTGAGTCCGGACGAACGATCCATCCCATCGATCGGTCTCCCCGGATGCCGGCTGAAACGAGTCCAGGACCATATAGGGGAGCGGGAACCGGTAGACGTTCCAGAGGATGTTGAGCGCCCGGTGGATGGTCTTCACGCCATCCCAGTTGAACTTCAGGTCGTCCCAGGGGGCGTTCGCCCAGAGGACGTAGAACCGGAGGACGTCGACGCCGAACTGGTTCATCACCTCTTCGGGGGTCACTACGTTCCCGACGCTCTTGCTCATCTTGCGCCCTTCAGCGTCGAGCGCGAACCCGTGCATCAGGACGCTCTTGTAGGGAGCGCGGCCAAACGCCACGGTGCTCGCCCCGAGCTGGGAGTAGAACCAGCCCCGGGTCTGGTCCTGCCCCTCGGTGATGAAGTCCGCCGGCCAGTAACGGTCGAAGGCCTCACGCTGCCGGGGGAACCCGAGGGTCGCCCATGACGCGACCGCCGAGTCGAACCAGACGTCGAAGATGTCGGCTACCCGGTGCATCTCTCCGCCGCAGGAGCACGGGATGGTGACCGCGTCCACGTAGGGGCGGTGAGGGTCGGCAATCTTTGTCCCGGACCGTTCCTCGAGATCGGCGACGGTGCCGATGACGGTGTAACCGTCGCACCGGTCGCAGTGCCAGATGGGGATGGGGATACCCCAGTAGCGCTGCCGGGAGATGCACCAGTCACGGGACTCCTTGACGAAGTCGTGGAACCGGGCGCTTCCCGCCCACTCCGGGTACCACTTCACCTTCGCGATCTCCTCAAGCATCGAGTCGCGTATGCAGGTGGCCTTCAGGAACCACTGTGCCGTCGCCCGGTAGATGATGGGGGTCTTGCACCGCCAGCAGTGACCGTAACGGTGAGTGATCTTCCGCCTGGCGAGGAGATAACCGTCGAGCGCGTCGATGACTACGTCGTTTGCGTCCCGGACGTACATGTCCGCAAATGTCCCGGCCGCCGGGGTGAAACACCCGCCGGCGTCGACCGGGCAGAAGGCCTCGAGCCCTTCGCGGATACCGACCAGGTAGTCGTCCCATCCGTGCCCCGGGGCGATATGGACGAGGCCGGTGTTCTCGAGCGTGACATAGTCGGCCGCCACGACCCGGTGCCGGATCTCCGCCTGGTGCGGCACATGGCCGGCGAGCGGGGACGCGTACTCCATCCCGACCAGGTCGCTCCCGCTCAGTCGTTCGAGGACGGTGAAGTCCTGGTACCGGCCCATCTTCAGGACGGGCTCGATGAGGTCATCGGCGATCCAGAGGACCTCTTCGCCGCCATCTTTCTTCGCCCGCACCCGCGCGTAGGTGAACGCGGGGTTGACCGCCACCGCAACGTTCGCCGGGAGCGTCCAGGGTGTCGTCGTCCAGATCACCAGGTATTCATTCTCGCGCCCGATGATGGGGAACTTGACGAAGATGGAGGGGTCGGTCTCGTCCCAGTACTCCACCTCCGAATCGGCGATCGCCGTCTCGCACCGGGGGCACCAGTTCACGACCCGGTGGCCGCGTTCGAGGAGCCCACGCTCGTCGGCCCGCTGGATAGCCCACCACGCGGACTCGATGTAGCCCGGATCGATGGTCTGGTAGGGGTTGTCGAAGTCGAGCCAGACACCGAGTTTCCGGAACTGGTCGCTCATGATCTCCATGTGCGTCACCGCGAACGTCCGGCACTGCTCGATGAATGCGGCGATGCCGTACTCCTCGATATCCTTCTTGGAGGTGAACCCGAGCTGGTGCTCCACCTTCACCTCGATGGGGAGGCCGTGCATGTCGTACCCGGCCCGCTCGATGACGTTCGCACCCCGCATCCGGTGATACCGGAGGATGGCATCTTTTATGATCTTGTTCCAGGCAGTGCCGAGGTGAATGTGGCCCGTAGTATACGGCGGCCCGTCGACGAAGAGGAATGCTTTTCCATCCTTCCTCAGGTCCTGGACGCGTGCATAGGTATTTTCCCTCTTCCAGTAGTCCTGGACTCCCGCCTCGATCTCGCGCGGGTTATAACTGCTGGTGACTTCTTTCACCGCAAATCCCTCATATTTACACTCTCCTGTACCGTTTGTTCTCGTGGGACAAAGCGTTTTGTGCGACATTCCGATCGAAATGGAGTGGAGGCACCAGAGGTGCGGGTTGCGACTGCCCGCATGGCAGGAGCAACCCCGGTCAGGTCTTTATAGGCAACGCACGGACTCTCCCTCATGCAGATCGCAGTCATCGGAAGAGGGGACTGCTCCGACGAAGAGTCCGAGGCGGCAGAGACTATCGGCTACCTCATCGCCGGCAACCACGAGACCGTCTGTTGCGGCGGCCTCGGTGGGGTGATGGAGGCCGCCTGCAGGGGGGCAAATGAGGCCGGCGGGACGACGGTGGGCATCCTTCCGGACACCGGGGACGGCAACGCCTATCTCGACGTCGTGATCCGCACCGGCATGGGCCACGCGAGGAACGTTGTTCTCGTTCACTCGGCGGACGCGGTGATCGCCGTCGGAGGAGGCTACGGAACGCTCTCGGAGATCGCAGTCAGCCTCAAGGTAGGTAAGCCGGTCTTTGGCCTCCTTACCTGGAAGATAGAGGGGGTGGTGGCCTGCGCCACGCCCGAGGAGGCGGTCATCCTCGCAGTTCGCGCAGGACGCCTGTCTCGCCCGTCTCGTAGCCCCCGAGGTCCCGGAGGATCTGCTTGAACGCCTCCGACGAGACCGTCTCGACGAGGGCTGCAATCCGGGGGTCGTCGAGCATCGCGCGATGCATCACGAGTTCGTAGCGCTCTGTCGCCACCGGGACGAACGGGAGACCGAGTGCCTTTGCGG
This sequence comes from Methanomicrobiales archaeon HGW-Methanomicrobiales-2, assembly GCA_002839645.1. Classification (GTDB taxonomy): domain Archaea; phylum Halobacteriota; class Methanomicrobia; order Methanomicrobiales; family Methanoculleaceae; genus Methanoculleus. The sequence continues at coordinate 6,589 of PGYL01000012.1, forward strand.
CGCTGTAAACCCCCATCCCTGCGTCCACCTCCCCGGTCCGGACGGCAAGGGCCACCGCAAGGTGGGTCGTCACCTCGCGACCGTATCCGGGGATGGACGCCGGGTCGATGCCGCGCTCTGCGAGGCAGTGGTCAAGGAGCACCCTGGTCCCCGACCCCTTCTGCCGGTTGACGAACGTCCGTCCGAGCAGGTCGTCAAACGTTAACCCGTCGCGGGAGATGACCCCCTGCTGCCGCTGTGCCACGCAGAGGAGGGTAAGGTCGGCGCCGGGCATGTAGCGCTCCAGGTAATAAGTGTTGTAAGTGCCGTCGGGGGCGAGAAGGTGCATGGGGGCCGCGTGGCACTCCTGCTTTTTTAACGCGATCACCCCGCCCATGCTCCCGACATGGGTGGAGTGGATCTCGACGCCGCGCGGTCTCACCCGGTCAGCCAGATAGTCGAGGGCCGGGTCGTGGCTGCCGGTGACGAGCACCGCCTCCTCCGCTTCGGAGCGGGGGACGGTGAGCCGGACGTTCACGGTCTCTCCTGCCTCGGCACCCTCTTTCCGTGCCGGGATCTGCAGGTATGCGTTTGCCCGCACTGCACTCATCTGGACGCCCGCGCCCCGCGATTGCGGCACCGCTACCCAGCGTTCACCGATCCTTCCCACCGAGAGGAGGACGAACTCGTCGGTCCCGATGTCCGACTGGAGGCTTGTTGTCAGCCGCGCGGCGACGTCCTCCGGTCGCGGGACGGGGAGGCCGTAGCGGGAGATGAGCGGCAGGACGAGCTCCCGGAGCACGGTCGCTGCCGCGAGGGGATAGCCGGGGAGACCGATCACCGGCTTTCCGCCGATCCTCCCGATGATCACCGGCTTTCCCGGTTTGATGGCGACCCCATGCGCCAGCACCTCGCCGAGGTCCTGGATGATATCGGCGGTGTAGTCGCGGGTTCCGGCAGACGAGCCGGCCGAGACGAGGAGAATATCGTTCTCAGCGACGCCGAGGCGGACGGTGTCCCGGATCAGGTCGTAGTCGTCCGGGACGATTCCGTAGCGATGCGTCTCCACACCTGCCTCGGCAAGGGCGGCCGCGGCCATCAGGGTGTTGCTCTCCACGACCTTCCCCGGTGGGGGCATTACGCCTGCCGGCACCAGCTCGCTCCCGGTGGGGATCAGGCCTGCGCGGACGTTTCTGACCGCGAGGTCCGTGACCCCGTAGTTTGCGAGCGCCCCCAGGTCCGGCGGCCGGATCCGGTGGTATGACGGGAGGATCATCTCGGATTCCCCGATATCTTCGCCGACCGGGCGGATATGCTGCCAGGGGCTGACCGGCTTTCGGATGGTGTAGGTCTCGCCGTCGCGACGTTTTGTGGGAGCGGAGCGGGAGACGTCGTCAGACTTCGACTCGACCCAGACGTCCTCGATCATGATCACCGCGTCGTAGCCGGGCGGGATGATGTTGCCCGTATTGACTCTCGCCGCGTCCGGAAGGGTCACCGGGTGCTGCTCGCTCGCCCCGCGGGTATCGGCGCTCCTCGCCGCGATCCCGTCCATCGCCGAGATGTGGATGGCGGGGACCGAGAACCGGGCGAATATGGGCGTGGCGGTGATCCTGCCGACCGCGCCGGAGGTCACCGGGACGCGGATGATTCCCGGGACTGCGGGAAAGGAGCGCTCCATGAGCGCCAGTGCCTCTGCAAGCGTTATAACCGAGAGGTAGCGCTTCACCACAGGATCACCTCCACCTCCTCGCCGACCTCGAACCCCTCGCTCGACGCCGGGACCCGCACCAGCCCCTCGCTCTGCACCAGGGTGTTGAGGAGTCCCGACTTCCCAAAGACAGGGGTGGCCTCGCCCTCGCGCGTACTGACCCGGACGTAGTCCTCCCGCCCGCGGGCGGAGGGGATGTTCTCTGTCAGCCGCGCGCGGATGGTCCGCCGGGATACGGTGGTCTGCCGCATCGCCGCGAGCAGGTGGTCGACGACGGCGACGAGCACGACGAAGGCCGAGGCCGGGTGGCCGGGGAGCCCGATGACTGGTTTTCCCCGCGCCATCCCGATGATGGTGGGTTTCCCCGGCGCGATGGCGATCCCATGCACCAGCACCTCGCCGAGTTCTGCGATGACCGCTGCGGTGTTGTCCCGTTCGTCCTTCGAGGACCCTCCCGAGACCAGAACCGCGTCGCACCGCTCAAGCGCCGAAGTGACCGCTCTCTTCAGTACCGCCCGCTCGTCCCTGACAATCCCGAAGTAGACCGGGTGGCACCCCCGCTCTGTTGCGAAGGCGCCGGCGAGGTAGGAGTTCGCGTCCCGCACCTCACCCGGCCCGGGGGTCTCGACGACCGGGACGAGTTCGTTCCCCGTGGATATGATCCCGATCTTTGGTATCGTCACCACCGTGACCCGGTCAGCGCCGACCGCGGCGGCGACGCCGATCTCCCGGGGCGAAAGCACGCGGCCCCGCTCCAGGGCCGCTCTTCCGGCCTTGAAGTCCTCGCCCCGGAAGACCACGTTCTCGCCGGGCGCCACCGGGCGATGCACCAGAATGTCGTCCCCGATCTGCTCGGTGTGCTCGATCATCGCCACCGCGTCCGCACCCGTGGGGAGAGCGCCGCCGGTCGGGACATAGAGGCACGACCCCGGAGAGACACTCTCTGCATCCGCGCTCCCCATCCCGACGCGGCCCCGGCACTGGAGCATCGCCGGAATAGCCTCGGAGGCCCCGGTGGTCTCGGCCGCGGCGACCGCGTAGCCGTCGACCGTCGAGCGGTCAAACCCCGGGATGTCGATATCGGCAGGGACGTCCCTTGCGAGGACCCGGTTGAGGGCGTCTTCGAGCGGGACTTCCTCGCACCCGGGCAGGGGTGCGATCTTTTGCACCGCCTCCACGGCCTCGCTGACGGAAACGACCTCCAGGAAGAGGCTCATCTGAAGCAGCCCAACTGGCAGCCGCGGAACTTAATTCTCGGTTCGCGCCGATTGCAGTACCGGGCGATATCCATCTTCGGGATATCGCACTTCTCCGATATCTCGAACGCCTGCGGGCAGGTGATCTCGTCCGTTATGCCATACGCCTCGAATGCTTTCTGTATCTTCTCTTCGTCCATAGTACTCACATGATCTCTCTGCAGGAAGATAGGATTTACTCTCGCACCAGTCAAGCACTACCCATTTAGCATGCCGCTCACCTATGTGTGTACAGATGCGGGTCGCGCTGATTAACTCGGGAGTGGACGTTGCGGGGCAGAACATCCGGGATCACCTCCGGACCCTGCTCGCGGGAGACAGGCAGTGGCCGCTTGCGGACCACCATACGCTGACGTTTCACGAGGTCGCGGGAAGGCTGATCTACCAGGACCGGATCGACCGGGAGGTCGATGCCGACCTCATCATCTTCATCTCCCGGCACTCGAGTGTGCAGCCGACGCCCGCCCTGACGGTGCACGTGACGGGCAACTACGAGACCGCCGACCTCGGCGGGGAGCCGGGAACGCTCGCGCCGGCAGCCCCCCTGTGGATGCATGCTATCCTGCGAAATCTCGCTGTCCGGGCCCCGGAGGGTTACCGGGTCTCCTACGAGGTGACGCACCACGGCCCGACGGCGCTCGCGACACCGTCGCTCTTCGTCGAGATCGGGTCCACCACCACGGAATGGGCCGACCCGGCCGCCGGGAGGGCGGTGGCGGAGAGCATCCTCTCAGCGGCGCCGGAAGAGACGATCAACCTCATCGGTTTCGGCGGAACCCACTACGCCGTGCGGCAGACCGGGATCGCCCTCTCTTCCCGGGGTGCCTTCGGCCACATCGTCCCGACCCGGCAGATCGGCGCCATCAATCCCGATCTTCTCCGGAGGATGCAGGAGGCAAGCAGTGCCGTGGCCGCCTACATCGACAGAAAATCACTCTCCACCGACCAGAGCGAGCGAGTCGAGCGGATGCTCGACGATGCGGGAATCCTCCTCCTCTCCGAATCGGAGATCCTGGAGATATCGGACCTCGAATGGGCCACCTACCTCGACGTCAGGGCTCTCGCCGAAAAGATCGCTCCGGGGTCACGCATCCGCATCCACGGTCTTGCTGGAGAAGGAACTCCTGTTCCGGTGCAGGTTATCCCGGATCTGATCGAAGAAACCGTAAAAAGCCATAAATCGGGGTTCCTCAATGGCCTCGATGAATTGCCGGTCGTTCATCTCTCGAAAGGATCTACAGAGGTCTTATCTACGTTCATCTGCTTTGAAAATGGGTCGTCCCGACTCGCAAGTGATATAACTACCCTGTGCGTAAAACTCTTACTTATCTGTGAAGACGCTGTTATCGACGGTAATCACCTCGTCCTCCAGAAGGTGCGGCTCGACCCCGAGAAAGCGCGCAGACACGGGGTTCCCAGGGGGCCGCTCTTCGCCATGCTTGCCGGTGGGAAAGCGGTCGAGATCGAGGGGCGTAGGATTACACCTGATGCAGTGCAGACAACCAGCGTGAAGCGGATACATATCCCGGGATTGGAGAGATACATATGAAATCTATTGTAGAAGAGGCACTTTCACGGGCGCGAGAGGATCAGCGCTTTGCTGAGCCCATAGAGATCGACAAGGATCTTGAGGATATCCTCATGGAGCTCCGGACTGAGATCGCAGTCGTCGGGTGCGGAGGCGGCGGTTCGAACACGGTCACCCGGATGTCGGAGGAAGGCATCAATGGGGCACGGCTGATCGCCATCAACACCGATGCCCAGCACCTCATCCGGACCCGGGCAGAGACTCGTATCCTGATCGGAAGGCAGCGGACCCGCGGCCTCGGTGCGGGCTCGATCCCCCAGGTCGGCGAAGAGGCGGCCCTCGAGAACGAGGACGAGATCAAGCGGGCCGTTGAAGGGTGTGACATGGTCTTCATCACCACCGGACTTGGGGGCGGCACCGGCACCGGCTCTGCACCCGTGGTCGCGAAGTCCGCCCGGGAGGAGGGCGCGCTGACCATCGCCGTGGTCACCCTGCCGTTCACGGCTGAAGGCGCGATACGGGGGCAGAACGCCGAGGCAGGCCTTGAAAGGCTCCGCGAAGTGGCGGATACCGTCATCGTCGTCCCCAACGACCGTCTGCTCGAGGTCGTGCCCCGCCTTCCGCTCCACGCCGCCTTCAAGGTCTCAGACGAGGTGCTGATGCGGGCGGTCAAGGGGATCACCGAGCTGATCACGATGCCCGGGCTCGTGAACCTCGACTTCGCCGATGTCCGGACCGTCATGGAACGGGGGGGCGTCGCGATGATTGGGATGGGCGAGAGTGACAGTGAGGACAAAGCCGCCGACTCAGTCAAGAAGGCGCTGCGCTCCCCGCTGCTCGACGTCGATATCTCCGGGGCGAGCGCAGCACTCGTCAACGTGGTCGGCGGACCCGATATGACGATGTCTGAGGCTGAAGGTGTCATTCAGGAGGTCTACGACCGCATCGACCCCGATGCCCGCATCATCTGGGGAGCACAGGTCGACCCCGATATGCAGGGCAAAATGCGGACGCTGCTCGTGGTCACCGGTGTGCGGTCACCACAAATATATGGGAGAAACGAAAAGAGTATGCCACGCATGATGAAACAGTTTGAGATCGACTTCCTGAAGTGAGCCGGTATGATGGATTATAAAGAGACACTGGATGAGATAAAGTCGTTCAAGATCGAGGAGGAGCTCTTCAAGAAGTACTGGCGGGGGGTGAAGCTGGCACGGGCGCCCACCCGCGACGAGGTCTCCCAGATCGCCCTCGTGGCGGCAGCCCGGGTC